>JAISPG010000042.1 GCA_031275085.1 Bacteroidales bacterium
AGTATTAAATGATCTACATCATGCTTGTTTATTATGCTACGTAGTAAAATTGATATAGTGTATTTTTATATTGAATTCTTAAAAATGAGATATTTGAAAAATATGGCTGATAATATTTATAATAAACCTTTATCTAGAAATAATTTTAATAATAATATGTTTATGTAATAAATGATGTATTAATTATAGAAAAAATATGATTGATAAATGCAAGACCAGATAATAAAATCATTGTAAACTTTAAAGATTTTATCTTTTCCTAAAATGGAAACAAATATTTTTATTTTAAATATATATAATTTTGTAATAAAATGCAAATATTTATATATAAAAAGTCAAATAGAGTTATGTTTTCAATTAAAAGAATGCTCTTACCTGCACACCTCCGGTATGTACTATTTTTGTGTCGCTACTTTTGCGGGCTGTATAGCTTAAGTTTATTTGCAGACCGTTTGCAAGCATTCTTTGGAAAATAACAGACCAGGTGAGGTTTGATCCGGGTAATAACCCTTCCAGCATTTCGTATGCAATTGATGTATTGGTTTCACCATTATAATTATAGTAAATATAGTTAAAGGTAGCGTTTAGTGTCCCCTTTTTTACTGAACTTAAACGATAATCCAGTCCGATATCATTTATTATTAATTTTTCTTCGCCTGTAGTATTGTCTTTTATCCTGTAATTATATTTTGCAGTGATCCTGTTATTTAAATCGGGCTGAAAATTCACCTGAAATTCATTTAATATATTATTAATTTTATAGTCTTTCTCACTGAAAAATTCAGATGAATATGATTTATCGCCTGTTCCGGTTTTATTTTGGAATCCGAATTTGGAATTGATGTTATATTTAACAAGTATATTATGACTTAAACTTGTTCTTGTATCAAATCCCGATACTAAAAGAGTTTTATTATTATTTGACTGGATTATATAATCTATCCCGAATTTTGGATTGCTGCGGTTGAAAGAGAGGTTGTTCCTTAAAGAGGAGCTAAGGCTTACCAGCTTATTCTCGTCTAAATCATTATAAAACGGATTTGCATATTCAAGTAAATTGTTGGAAGTATTTTTTTGTGAGACAGAATATGCAAACTGGTCTGAAAAACGACTCAGGAATTTGAGTATTCCTTTTTTATCTCTCCATCGTATTTCAGGATTTATATTAATATTCTGATTTATCTGACTTGAGTATGTTTTTACATATTCGGCAGTAGGACTGATAACTCTGATAAAATTTGCCTGATCGTTATTAAAAGCTATTTCAAATTCATTTAATTCCTGAATGCCATTGGAGTTATAATCATTCCATAAATAAACTCCTTGCCCCGGAGCTACTTCAACATATGAAAATTCCGTCTTTCTTTCAAGTCCGGAGCTTATCTCATAAAAAGTCGAAGATGTTATCATTCCTTTTAGTATCCTAAGGTTATATTCAACCTTTCCGATCATATTATTCTCCGATTCTCCTGAGTATAGAGTAGTATCTTTAACATCCAGCCTGCGGTAGGTTATTATTGTTTTAAACCTGTGATTTATGTTGGGATTTATTTCCGAACTGAAAGAAATATCCTGAGAGGATGTTGATCTGTTTAATACATCCGATATAGGAGCATTGTCATTTCTATATATGTATGATAATGAGAATTTATTTTTTAGTGTATCACTGGTTGCAATAAATGCTTCATACTGATTGAAACTGAAACTGTTTGCCGTCAGGCTGTCTGAATCCGGAATTTTCCATAGATTGGTTTCGGCAGTTTCTTTTATTCCAAGTTTAAAGAACCATATATCTTTGGTTATTTGTATATTATGCCTCAAAAATAGAGTATTATACAAATAGCTGTCACTGTTTAACAGGCTTCCGTTGGCATTTAATGTCCAGGAACGGTATTTAAGATTAGTTTTAACAGAATTCTGTGTTCCTTCATATTCACCGTTACTACGGTTAAGATATCCAAGATTATATGAAATATTTCCAAATTTTTTATTTGAATATGTTAATTCTCCATTCAATATATTTTCATTATTTGTTCCGTAAAGCGATTCCAGATTCCAATCGCGGGTAAATTCCGGAGCGCGGAAGTTCTCGATAGCTTTGAAATTTTTTTGTAAAAATTCATAATTTAGATTTGCTCCAAAATATGAATTTTCGGTTTTTATGATTCCCTGTTCTACGGCAAGTTTAAATGCATAACCAATATCATCCTGCGAATCAAGCTTTGAGAATGTATTAAGATCGTTCTTACTATAACCGAACTCGTAAAGTAATTTAGTTTTATCAGTGATTTCGGATTCTCCGCCAAGGGTGATAACCTGTGACTTTTGTGGAGTTACGACCTGGCGATACGGTATATAATCTCCCTGTGGTATTCCGCCAACAGGGGCAATCCATTCGTAAACCCTGCCGTTGGCAGCAGTTACTCCTTTTACATAATTACCACGGTTTGCGCCGGCGTAAGAAAAACTAACTCTGTAGTATGCATTATCGGGATTTGTACTATAAACAAAAACAGAATCATATCTTATTCCGTCTGCAATTGTATCTGTGAGGCGATATCTTATTTCTGAAGCTTCGTAGGCCAGACTGTCAAATCCCGGCACAATTGCCATATCAAGATTGTTGCCTATTTCTCTGAGTAACTCTCTTGTTTCTGTAGTCAGATCCTGATCAAACGGCTGGTTTTTATTATCACTTTCATCATAAATATTTAACCACAGGCTTGTTTTTCCAAAACTTACGGTATTTGAATTTGTGATCAGAAAACGCGTGTAGTTTCGGTCGGAATATTCAAATTCAACTATGATCCTTTTATCTTTATTGATTGGCTGTGATGGAGTGAAAATTATTTCACCCAGGTTGTAATCAATAATATAATCTCTGTCCTGACCTCTGGTCATTAATATACCGTCTATGTAAACTCTTTCGGTTCCTGCCAGTACAACAATATACATTTCATAATTTTCTCCTGTAAGTTTATATGGTCCCTGATTTCCTTCTTCACCCTGTATTTGTTGTCTGCGTAATTTCCCTTTTGCAACAGCTCCGCTTACTGATGATTGTATTGTTATTGCTTTTTCTTTTTTGGTTTCAATTTTTCCATTAATTCCAAAATCAGCCCCTTGTGCTTTTTTGAGATAGTTCAGAAAATATCCCCTGGGTTTACGAAGTTCGAAATCGCCTGCTGTTAGTGAAATCCTTTCGTTATAGATTTTTATGAAAACTTTATCAAATTCCTGTAATTGCTGGGAAGTTCCGTCAGGTTGTATTGGTATGTTATTGTCACTTATAGCGGCAGTAACATAAAGATCATTACTCAATCTTCCGTCGAGTTGCAGGTTTAAATTGGAATTAACAATCACATCCTGATTATTTCCGAAACTTATTCCTCTTGATATGCTTCCTTTTCGTGATAAACTGTTATCAAAGTAAGAGGATTGTGCAGCATCATTACTGCTGAAAATATAATCATATTCGCTTCTTATTGCTTTATCCGCTATCAGGAATTTATCTTTTTTAAACAGATATGCTTCCGAAAAGAAATTTACCGGAAATGTTTTGTAATGTATTTTTATAGTATCTGTTTCAGGTTTTTTATTAAAAATTATTGCTGATTTTTCGAAATCAAAAGTATAATCCGGTTTTACCGGTTGCATATTCTTATCGTAAAATTGAATGCTGGTGCCGGCTACACTTAATGTATCCAGAAAGATGGTATCCGAATATCCGGAAACCGTAACTTCTTTAAGGTTTATTAATGACTGTGAATACAGTTTCCCTGTAAAAACCAGAAACAGTAATATTATTAAAAACTTCTTCAATAATTAAAGTTTATGACAAAAGTAATTATTTGCTAAATATTTAACGTAAAAAAAGAGTTTGTAATATGTAAAACAATTTTTTAAGAAGTTTTTTAAATAAGACATTGATTTTCTTATTGCTGGAGAGCGTAATTAGATAAAAAACAGCAATGGTTTTTGTAAGTATAAAAATAAAAAGGGAAAAGTATTTTGATATCAAAACACTTTTCCCAAAGTTTAAAGGTATTGCTATTTATTATTAAAAAAATAATACTATTTATGCAAAAATAAATTATTTTCTTGAATAAATAAAATAATTATATTAAAAATATCACATTTGTTTAATAAAAAACGAAAATTGTTAATTAATCATAAAAATATATCTGTATTGATTTTACAAAATCTTTATTTCCTCTTCTCATTGCAGATTGATAACTATTGTTGATAAATGATCCATAATTTACGTTTCTTTACCAATTTATCTCAGATATTCATTGATTTCCATTAGTTCCTTATAAGTAAAATAATGTTCGCAATGACCGAAGTATACTTTCATATCACCGGGAAATTCCAGCTTTTTAAATTTTTCTACAGAGTTGAACATGTCTCTTCTGCTTGAAGTAGGCAGATCTATTCTTCCTATGTCTTCCTCAAGAATAAAATCACCGGTAAACAATACATTTTCATCTTTGAACCAGAAAATACTAGATCCGGCAGTATGTCCCGGAGTATGGAATATTTCAACATCGTAGCCGCCTGCTTTTATTTTACCTTCATTAAATAAATTTATATCTGTTATTTCGGAAATTGATTTTATTTCCTCTTCCGACATTCCATTTAATACCGGATTATAGAAAAACTCCTTTTCTTTTTCATGTATGTAAATTTTTGCTTCAGGATTATCTTTTTTGATGGCGTTAATTTCGTAAATATGATCCCAGTGTCCGTGTGTAATAAGGATTGCATCCAATCCGCCTAATGATTTAATATAATTTTTAATTTCTTTATTATAAAAGCCCGGATCTATCAATAAATTCCCTTTTTCGGAACTTAAAATATATAATGAACATGAAAAACTTTCGTTGTTATTAAAATGTTTTATCATAAGTTATTTTTATTTCGACTTATTCTATAATGTTTTATATGCGGCAATTATACAAAAAATGATTATAAGTATTGATGTGTTTTTTTTAATTGTTTAGTTCTGTTATGTCAATTTTTATTTTTACCGCAATAAATTTCTACACATAAATTTTTTAGTTCAAAAATACTTGTTGGAGTAATATAATAATTAACACCATTAATACTATATAATAAAATAAATACCTGAACCAATAGACAGTTTATATTTTTCATATAAATACATGGTTTCTTTAACTACACGAAGACACAGGTTTTTAAACTATTTTTCAAATTTTTCAATCTTTTTTTATATTTGTTCTTTACTACTTTGTAGGCTATTTTCAGATCAGTTGTAAAGTAAGAAAATAATATGGAAGAAATAATAATACTAAATAAAAACAATATCGACAAAGAACATATTTGTTGTGCCTTTTCAGATAAAAAAAGTAGAGAAAGTTATGAAGCAAAAAAACAATGGCTTAAAAAAGAATTTGATAATGGTTATGTCTTTCGGAGAATCAATGCCAGGGCAAAAGTCTTTATAGAGTATGCTCCTGCTGAAAAGGGTTGGGTTCCTGTTATTGCGCCTGAATATATTATAATAAATTGTTTTTGGGTTTCAGGTCAGTATAAGTCAAAAGGGTATGGAAAAGCATTATTACAAATGGCTTTGGATGATGCGAGAGAAATGGGTAAAAACGGTTTGATTACGGTCGCAGGAACAACAAAATTTCATTTTATGAGTGATACAAAATGGTTATTACGTCAAGGTTTTGAAATCTGCGAAAAATTACCTTACGGTTTTAGCCTGCTTGTAAAAAAAATAAATTTAGAAGCCCCAAATCCTGAATTTGCAAAAAGTGTAAAAAGCGGAGAATGTGAAAATAAAACCGGGCTTACGGCTTATTATACAAATCGTTGCCCGTTTTCTGAATTGTATGCAACAACTTTTCTTGTAGAAACAGCAAAGAAAAGAAATATTCCATTAAAAGTAATAAAACTGGATAGTATTGAAAACGCTATGAATGCCCCAACTCCTGCAACAATCTTCAGTTTGTTCTGTAACGGTAAATTCGTAACTACAGATATTAGTGTTTGTATGGATAGTCGTTTTGACAAAATAATGAGTAATATTATATGAAATAGATGCCGGAATAATTTCTGGATTGCTGATTATAAAATGTAAATAACTGGTGTGCGAAAATCCGGAAAAAGACAGGAAATAATTAAAGCAGAAAAAATCTTAGTATAAAACTATTTGAAGAACAAAAAGCAAACAAAAAGATAATACAAAAACTTATTTAATACTATAAAATGAATAATAAAATTTACAGATTTGAAGCTGAAATAAAAAAAGTTCCTGACATTGACGGAGCATACGTTGAAATCCCTTTTGATATAAGGACCGAATTCGGTAAAGGCCGGGTTAAAGTAAATGCAACTTTTGACGGAGAACCTTATGTTGGGAGTATTGTAAGAATGGGGACTCCATGTCATATTATTGGGGTCAGGAAAGATATCAGACAAAAAATAAACAAACAACCTGGCGATAAGATCAATGTAACGGTACAGGAACGGGAATAAAAAATAGCCTCATAAAGTTATAATATCTGAAGTTATTGATAATCAGAAAGATAGCCATTATTCAAAATATTCTGCATCTAAGGTTTGAACAAATCTTCTTTTGTACTCTTTTCCACGGTCATTTCATTTGTAAGTATTTTAGAAATAAGATTATATGGTGCTGTTACAACCTCTTCTCCTTTTGAAAGGCCTTCAATAATCTGAATATAATTTGAATCCTGAATTCCTGTTTTTACATTTTTCTGGTAAACTTTGCCGTCTTTATAAACAAATACTACTTCCATAAGTGTGGAACGGTTTGTTTCGGTATTGTTTACTGTTGAAGTATTATTATTTTTATTCATTACAGTAGTATCCGAACGTGTTGTAACAGACTGTACAGGAACAGACAAAGCGTTATATACAACTTTTGTGTGTATATTTACGGTTGCTGACATTCCGGGACGGAATGGATATTTATTGTATTCGTTTATGAGATCTTTATATGAATCAGTTAACAAACGGATTTTTACTTTGAAATTTGTAACCTGATCCAGTGTTGTTCCTGTTGATGTTGCAGAATTTGCTATTTCTGTTACAATACCTTTAAATTTTCGTTTTAAATATGCATCAACTTCAATATCTACACTGTCTTTTAGTTTAACTTTGGTTATATCGTTTTCACTTACATCAACGGTAACTTCCATTACTTCCAGATTTGCGATACGCATCATTTCTGTACCGGCCATCATTTCTGTACCAACAACACGTTCGCCTAATTCAACATTAAGCTGGGATACTGTTCCGTCGACAGGTGCAAAAATACTTGTTTTCCTTAGGTTTTCTGTTGCTTCTTTTATTGATGCCTGTGAACTCATTAATGAATAATTTGATGCTGTAACATTTGCTTCGGCAGCTTTTACGTCGGCAAGCCCCATTTGATAGGAGGCAAGACTGTTTTCATATTCCGACTGGGATATTACTCCTTGCTCGTATAGATTTTTATTCCGGTTATAGGATAGTTCTGTTTGTACAAACCGGGCTTTTATTTGCTCCAGATTGGCTTGTGCATTTAATAAACTTGCATTTGCGGAATTCCCGGAAGCTATTATTCGTTCTAATGCCGATTCGTAAATATCAGGTTTTATTTTTAATATAAAATCTCCTTTTTTTACAACATCTCCTTCTCTGATTGCGAGTTCTACAATCTCTCCTGAAACATCAGGGCTTAATTTTACTTCTGTTTCGGGCTGTATTTTTCCACTTGCGGTAACAACCTCTGTTATTGTTCTTTCGGTAACTTCTTCCGTACTTACTTTATTTATATACTCTGATCCGAAAATACCGGATTTCTTTCCTATAATTAAAAATATTATAAGAATTATTGTCCCGAATATAATCCATTTGGTTCTTTTATTTTTTTTATTTTTTTGTCCGGCCATCGTTTTAATATTTAACAAAAATTGTTTTTAATCCTGAAATTTCAATTATCAAATTTAATGTATAGGCTTGAAATTTCTGAATTTGATATTAATAATTTATTTGTATTTTGGAGTTTCATATTATAAAATAATATTTTCTGACTTAAATTTTTTATATATGATATTAAAATTTTATTTCTTTTCCTCTGTAAAAATCCAGAATTTTTTGTTTAAAAATATAATCATATTTTGATTTCAGCAAATCTGTTTGAGTTTTAGCCAGATTATTTTTTGCAACGTTATATTCTGTAGTATTAAGTAATCCTTGTTCATATCTTTTTTCCGTATATTCAAAACTTATTTCAATGGCTTTTAAAGTTTTTTCTGTTGCAAAATACTGTTTCATGGCAGATTGTGCATCCGAATATGCTTGTCGTATTTCTTTCAGGAGGTCTTTATTTGTTTGATCTATCTGTAATTTTGATTGTTCAAGATAAATTTTTGAATTGTTTACCTGTGTTTTCGACTGCAATCCGTTAAAAATAGGGATATTAAGATTAAATGTAAGAGATGCACTGGCATTATCTTTTATCTGATCTCCAAAAGATCTGGTTTTATATGTGTAGTCAAATGTATGTAGATATACATCTAATATATTTCCGCTTATGTCTGTGGTAAATCCGCTTAACGTAGGAGTACCTGAAGTTATATTCTCAATTATTTGCCTGGAACTGGAATAGCCTGTGCCATAAGAAGCACTTAGACTTAAGCGCGGCATTAATCCGCTTCTGGCAATTGATAAACTTTTTTGTGCAATTTGAAGGTTAAGCTCGGCATTCTCAATCTCAGGCATATGGTTTTGTGCTTCCTTAAATATTTGATCAACATTGAGCAAAGCCGATTCCGAAGTAATATCTTCAATTTCAGGACGGACAATTGAAAAATTTTCAGTATCTTCAAGTTCAAGTATTTGTGCAAGAATGAGTATCGACAGGCTTAACTGGTTCTCATAATTAACAAGATTTAACTCTTCTGTAGCTAATTGAGCTTCAAGTTCATATTGGTTCTGTAAAGGTAAACTTCCGGCGGTAACAAGTTTCTTTGTTTGCTCCAGTTGTTGTTCTGTTATGTTTAGTTGGTTAGTTGCTACATCAATGAGATCCATTGCAAAAAGTACATTTAAATAAGCTGAAGCAATTGCTAGGGTTATATCATTTTTTGCTTTTTCAAGCATGACTAACCCCGATTTATGTTCGATTTCTGCTTTTTTTATAGTGTTATATTGTTGTAATCCATTGAATAGTGTTACGGAAGATGATATCTGGAAATTTGTAGAATTAAAATTTTCAGACGAAAAATCATTTGTGAATGGGTCAACACTTCTCCCGAAAGTTAAACTTTCACTTGCACCGGCATTCAATCCCGGGATCAGCGATAACTTCGATTGTAACAGCTGGTTTTTATTTATTTTGATATTTAATTCCTGGTTTTTTATCTGGATATTGTTCTCCAATGCATAATTAATACATCTTTCAAGTGTCCATGAATCCTGGGAAAATACATTAATCGACAGCAAAATTAAAAATATCAGAGAGAATCTTTTCATTTTGAGAATATTGTTTAAAATCGTTTTTTATAAAAATGGCAATAGGGTAATTTTCCTGTTTTTGCATAATAATTCTGATGATAACCTTCTGCATCGTAAAATTTAGTGGCTTTGGTCAGCTTTGTGACAATCTTGTAACCTTTAAATTTTAATTCATCAATGAGTTTTTGTGCAATTTGTTTTTGTTCATTATTCAGGTAAAAAATTTCGGAACGATATTGTATTCCTATATCAGGTCCCTGACGATTCAGTTGTTCCGGATCATGAATTTCAAAAAATAATTTTGCCAGAGTTTCAAAATTTGTTTTATTGGCATCGTATACAACTTTTATTGCTTCGGCATGTCCTGTTGTTGAAGAACAAACTTCTTCATAAGTCGGATTTTCGGTAGTACCGCCAATATATCCTACTGTAGCAGATAAAACACCCGGAATATTTTTCATGTGATGTTCGACACCCCAGAAACATCCTCCTGCAAAAATAGCTTCCTCAATGTTAGGATTTTTGTTTTCCATGTTATCTTTTCAGCAAACTTAAAAATAATTCATAAATAATAAAAACTTATGAATTTGTAAAAAAAATAGAGATACATTTTGCATCTCTATTTTTTGTATTCTAATAATTCATTATCTTCCTGTAAACTGGGCAAATTTGACTTTTTGTCCGTTTTGTGCCATCATATAAAGTCTGTAATTGTATTCTTTTACAAATTCAGGGATCAGTTTATATTTTTTGTTTTTAGCAAAAAGTTGTGTTCCATGAATTTTACCGTCGGAGAATATTGAAACAGATACTGCCATTCCGGAACGTCCCGGAGATGTTATTTCTTTATAAAGAGTTCCGTCAAGATCCTGTTTTTGAAGAAGCTTAAGATTTTTTGCATTGTCATTATAGAACAGGAATATTTTTTCTCCTACTGCATAATATGCTATTGATGAGAATTTTCCCCAGTCATTATAGCTATATTGGCTTTTGGGGATACGGGTCATCCATTCCATATTATTTTCAGGACTGCAATATGCTACCAGAACATCATTGAATTTGTAATAATCGTTGTATATAACTTCTTTTGTCTGCGGAACAATAATACTGTCCATCCAATAGTTCTGATGTTCGGCAATTATAGCAGAACCGCCATTTGCGAGATATACAACATCCAGTAATTTATAATCATATAATTGATCCATGATTCTGGAAAGTCTTTCTGCTCTGAATTCCGGAAGTTCTGTTTTTGAAAATGTATAATCTGCTTTTTTAGCATCTCCACTAAAAAATTGTCCTGTTTTTGTGTTCAGCTTTTGATGATGTATTCCTTCGTAATTTGTTTTACCTTTTCTTACCAGGAAACCATAAATATCTATATTTTCTTCAGTATCAAGTCCAAAAATGACATCTACAAGCTGCATTTTTTTGCCTTTGGTATCATATCCGTTAACATTACCGGTAGCTGCATCAAATACCAGTATTTTATAGTCATATACAACTGTTTTCATTCTTTTGAGCTGTCTGGGATCTGGACTGATACGGGCAAGCATATATATATTACCGCTGTTTCCGATTTCAATCTGGTCTATTTCAAAAGCCTTGTTGTTAAGCGGAAGTTTTATAGTATTGTTATATATTTCCTTCATATTCGAATCATATACCTTGAAATAGAAGGGTTCTTCGTTGTATGTCTGGAAAGGACGGTTATACCATATAAATACGTTTTGTTTATTTGGAGTAAGTTTTATATTGAAGTCAACTGATATGTTCTGGTTGGTAAGTTTACCTATTACTGTGGGTTCGCCAAGTATATGAGCGTTTTTACCTACTTGTTGAATATACAAAGATTTTTCTTTTGTAGTGTTGTTTAAGACTTCTGTGAAAAGCAAAAGCTTACTATCTATAAAAAACATGTCGATATATCTGGCGTTTATTCCGCTTACCATAGGCAGTATCATCTGGTTTGAAGCTTCACGTGCCATAGTGGTTGCATTAAAATAATCCAGATAAATATCGTCGTTTTCATCTACCCTTAATGCGTAAAATCCGTCAGAATCTGCTCCCAACAGTCTTTCGTAATCGTTCAGTTTTGGTAAAACGACATCTTTATCATATCCAAAACTCACAGATGACTGAGCATTGATAAAACCAATGCATATAACCATTACAATGATTGTTAAAAATACTTTTTTCATAATTTTCATTTTTTTTACAGTTTGCTAAGGTAATAATATTTTTTAAATTATAAAATATTGTTTTTATTTGCTAATTGTCCACATGCAGCATTGATATCCTGACCTTTAGATTTCCTGAGAGTGACTATAAGATTTTTATTTTCAAGGAAGTTAAAAAAATCCTGTAATTTTTCTTTGCTTGTGTTTTTATACTCACTTTTTTCTGTTGAGTTATATTGTATCAAATTTATCTTGCACGGTGAAATTTTTGTAAATTCAGTAAGTTTTACAGCATCTTCAATACTATCATTTATTCCGCCCAACATAAGATATTCGTATGTTACCCTTGTTCCTGTTTTTTCATAAAAATATTTTATTGCTTTTTTTAAGGCTTCAAGATCATATTTTTTGTTTACAGGCATTATTGTACTTCTTTTTTCATTATCAGCCGAGTGTAGAGAAATTGAAAGATTAAATTTTATATTATCATCGGCAAGTTTCTTTATTCCCGGAACAACTCCTGCTGTAGAAAGGGTAATGCGTTGCGGCGACATTCCCATCCCGTTTTCAGACATTATTATATTTATTGCATTTATTGTGTTCCCATAATTTAATAACGGTTCTCCCATACCCATTATTACAATGTTCGACAAATTTTTAGCAAAAATATCATTACTTAGTTTATTTAATAAAAATACTTCATCAAAGATTTCACCGGTCGTCAGGTTTCTTTTATATCCAATCTTACCTGTGGCACAAAAGCTGCAATTCAACTGACATCCGATTTGAGTTGAAATACATGCAGTAACTCTGTCTTTATCGGGGATAAGAACTCCTTCAAATTTATGATCATCAACGGACTGGAACAGGAATTTTGTAGTTTTATCTTTTCCGGAAGTCTGAAAAACAGGTTTTATCTTATCAATGTAATATTGTTGCTCCAATTTTTCTTTGAGGGACTGAGGGAGATTCTTCATTTCCTGAAAACTTTCACTTCCTTTTTTCCACAACCATTCGGATAATTGTGTCAGACGAAATTTCTTTTCATTAAGATCGTTAAAAAAGTCCATTAATTCGGAATATTCCTGATTTCTTATATTTTTTCGTTTATTATCCATTTAGTTCAAAATTAAAAGCTGAACTTTTACCTTTATAATTAATTCTCAACCCTTTTAATTCTTAATTCTTAATTCTTAATTCTTTAATTACTCATTAAATACCTTTTTTATATCATCATATTCAAATCCGCGACTCAATCCGAATCGTATCAATGAAGCTTTTTGTAAGTATTCGTCTTTCCCTGCCAATTGTTTTTTTTTGTTTTTTAGTAGTTGTTGTAATATTGATAAATATTCTGATTGGTCGATCTGGTCAATATATTTTGCAATGATTTTTTTATCAATGTTCTTTGTTTTTAATTCTGATATGATTTTAATTTTCCCCCACTTATTAAATTTTAATTTATCATTAATGAATGCTTTTACGTATCGTTCGGGATTTATAAAATCCTGTGAAACCAGTTCTTTTATTACAAAGGTTGTGTCTTCGTTGGGGATATCAAAATTTTTTTGAATATAATTTCGTACTTCAAATTCTGATTTTTCTCCACGACTGCAATATTTACAGGTTTTTTGCAGAATTTCTTTTAATAATGGATTTTCTGTCATCATTCAAATATTTCCAGGTCAATAAAATAACCGTTATGTTTTCTTATATTTATGACATCACCTGAATCAAATATGAGATATTGTGCTTTGATCCCCGATAATTTCCCTTCGATTGTGTTGTTGGTATCCAGATTTAATGATCTGAATTTTTGAATGTTGTAATTATACGGGTAATGAATATTAGTTATAGTATTGTCGAATGTAATGTATTTTTTATATTCATCAGGAATTTGTACTGAGATTTGTTTTTTCAACGACACTAAATCAATATCGCTGGTTTGTGTTTGTAACATTTTTGTCCAGCTGGTTTTATCTGATATATATTTACTCAATTCAACTTCTATTTGTCCGGCAAGGTTACGATATGGTGTTTTTGCAAGTTTTATTGCACTTATGGCTCCCTGGTCAATCCAGCGATACGGGATCTGGGTATATCTTGTAACTCCGACTTTTATATTACCTGTAATTGCTAGATATACATAATGATCTATCAGTGAATGTTTTTTTGCCCATTCCATATCGCGGCTTATACCCAAATGCGACATGTCTTTTTCGGGATGTAAAACTCCTTCATCTGCTTGTGGTAACGAAACAAAACATGAATAACAATATCCCTGATGAAAACTTTTGTTTGTTATTGAATTGCAGTTTATACAATTTATCTGGTTTTTATATTTTATATTTATTTGTTTTCCTATCAAATCGTTCATTGATATTTCAATGTCTCCGACAGTGAGGAAATAAGATACGGGATTACTGCCCGTTGTCCGCATTTTATAGATATTACCGCTATAAATCATTTAGATTTTTTCAAAGTAGATATGCAAATTTAAAGTTTTTGCAATTATTTTTATTGTTTTCTGTCAAAGAAAATGTTTTTTCCGCTTACGCTTAATGCTATCCCTATAATTATACGTGTTTCTTCGGAAAAGATCCTTAATTCTCTTACCGCCATTCCTACAGTATACATGATCCTGTTGTCGATTCTGTTATCCATAGCAATGCTAACGGCAGAACCTATTGCTACACCAAGGTCATTAGTATTGAATGCACATGGTATTTGAGGATGTTTATTTTTATTTTCGCAATTTTCCATACCGCATAATCCGCATACTTTTAAATTCAAAGCCTGGATTTTGGTTCCGATTAAAACAACAGCTTCAGAGTTACGAATATTATTCGCATCTCTTAAAAAGTTAGCTTGTTCATTTGCTTTTCCGATTTCTTCCATTTTATCGGCAATAATCAAAAGATCACTGTCGGTTGCAATTTTGATTTCAAGATTGTCGCGTCCTTTTCCTTTAGGTGCCGTACGTGCGGCAACTGCCATTTTACCGGCTATATTTATTACTGCATCTATCTTAAATTGAGCTTCACTTATCATATTGCTTATTTTTTATGTTTATTATTTTTTTTACCAAAATTTCAGCCAGTTTAATTTTTGATTCAAATGTCCATCCTGCAATATGCGGAGACATTATTACATTATCGCACCCTGATAAATATTTGAAGTCTTTATCTTCAGTCATTTTTCCGGAAGTTTCAAAAGAAGCTTCTTCATATTCAACTACATCAAGTCCTGCTCCCAAGACCTTTTTATTTTTTAAACCATTTACAAGAGCAGATGTTTTAACAACAGGACCTCTGGCTGTATTTATCAGAAAAAAAGGTTTTTTAAATTTTTCGATAAATTTTTCGTCGACCATATAAGTGGTTTCATCTGTAAGGGGGACATGAAGACTGAGAATATCGGAATTTTCAAATATTTCTTCCAAAGAGACTTCTTTGGTAAAACCATCTGAATAGTCAGATTTATATTTATCGTATGAAATAATGTTGCATCCGAATCCGGAAAGTTTTTTAGCAAAGGAACTTCCCATATTTCCATAACCTATTATCCCGACAGTTTTATTATTAAGTTCAATTCCTCTGTTCGCTTCCCGCAACCACAATCCTGATTTAACTTCTTTATCTGCCTTGTTAAGATTATTTAACAATGACAATAACATACCTATGGCATGTTCACCCACAGCATCTTTATTCCCTTCAGGAGAATTCAGACATATTATTCCTTTTTTTTCGCAATATTCTGTGTCAATACTTTCCATTCCTGCTCCAACCCTGCCAATGAATTTCATTTTTTTTGCAGCATCTATAATTTCTTTGTCGACAGTGATTCTGCTTCTTATAATTATACCGGTGAAGTCATGGATTTTTTGTAAAATTAGATTTCTTGACCATTCTGTTCCTGAAACTATTTCAAAACCATGTTTTTCAAGTTCACGGGGAATGATTTCATGTACAGTATCTATTAATAGAATTTTGTCAGGCATTTTGTTAATAAATATTTATTACAAATATAATTTTTTCAGATAAAATAAAAGTTTTAATATTTGATTTTAGTTAAAGTATTATTCTGCCGGTTTGCTATTTATTTTAATAATGTTAATTTTATGGGATCAAATTTTTAAGATTAAGTTATGAAGAGATTTTCAGTGTTTTTTTCACTTTTACTATTAATGATGTTAACATGTTCTGTGTTATATCCGTGTACAAGTTATCTGGTAAGTAAGGGAGCTTCTGCTGATGGTTCGGCAATGATAAGTTATGCCGCCGATTCCCACATAAGATATGGAGAACTTTACTGGCGTCCTGCAGGAGAGTGGGCGGCGGGAACATTTATTACATTATATGACAGAAGTACAGCAAAACCTCTGGGGCAAATTCCGCAAGTCGGAAAAACATATAAGGTAGTGGGATTTATGAATGAATTTCAGGTATCAATAGGTGAAACTACATTTGATGGCAGAAGTGAGTTGGTGGATACAACAGGAATTGTGGATTACGGAAGTCTGATGTTTCTTGCACTGCAACGTTCCAGGTCTGCGCGCGAAGCTATAAAAGTCATGGCAGAACTTATAAGTGAGTATGGTTATGCAAGCAGTGGGGAATCATTTTCTATTGGCGATCCTAATGAAGTATGGATCATGGAATTAATAGGAAAAGGAACAGAACTGGTATATGATAAAAAATTGAAAAAATATATAAATAAAAATAAAGGTGGAGTATGGGTTGCAATGAAAATTCCTGACGGATATGTTTCTGCACATGCAAATCAGGCAAGAATAACGAACTTTTCTTTAAGTAATGGTAAAACATCTATAAGCAGTAAGGAGCTGGATAAGATTTTCAATCCTGAAGTGGAAGTTATATATGCGTATGATGTTATATCTTTTGCAAAAGAGAAGGCATATTTTTCAGGCAATGATGAAGATTTTTCTTTTTCCGATGCATATGCTCCTATGACCTATGATGCTGCGAGATATTGCGAACTAAGGGTTTGGACAATGTTCAATGCTGTAAATGACGATATGCAACAATATTGGAATGCGGCTACCGGTAAAGACCTTAATACAAGATTACCTTTGTATATAAAGCCAAACAGAAAATTAACACCTGCAGATCTCATGTCTTTTAAAAGAAACTATCTTCAAGGTACAGAACTTGATATGAGTAAAGATGCCGGTGCCGGTCCTTTTGGACTTCCATACCGGTGGAGACCATTAACATGGGAGCATAATGGTAAAAAATATACAAATGAAAGGGCTACGGTAACACAACAAACAGGTTTTTCATTTATAGCACAAATGCGTTCGTGGTTACCAGATCCTGTCGGAGGTATTTATTGGCTTGGTGTTGACGATGCCGGATCTTGTGTGTATGTTCCGTTTTATTGCGGAATATCAGAACCCGCAAGAACATGGGCTGAAGGATATGGAGATATTCTTACTTACAAAGACGATGCAGCATTCTGGGTATTTAACAGAGTTGCACATTTTGCATATTTGTTCTATGACAGAGTTATGGTTGATTTAAGGAAACATCAGGCAGAACTTGAGAATAAATTTTTCAGTTATCAGCCGCAGATAGATAAAATTGCAGTCGGATTACATGAAAAAGATCCGGAATTGGCAAGAGAATTTTTGACGGATTATTCGACAACAACTGCAGATAATGTTGTATATTACTGGAAAGAATTAGGAAATTTCTTGCTTGTAAAATATCTGGACGGAAATGTAAAACAGGAAGAAAATGGAGAATTTCTGCGTAATCCGTGGGGATATCCAAAATCGCCTAAATTTCCCGGATATTCTGAAAAATGGAAAAAAATTATTGTGGAAGATACTGGTGACCAATTTTTATTGCCGGAATAGGTTACATTATTTATTGTTTGTCTGGAATTTTTTATACAAAATATTTTCTATCCGGTTTGACTTCTAATGAGTTAATAATCAAATACTTTTTAACATTTGCTAATAAATTCTTAAAAAGAGGGTCTATTAACAATAACTATAAAACAAATTAATAAAAATGTAGTTTGTATTGTAGATATATGTAAAAAAATATCTTATTATTTTATACTTATAAGAATAAAAAATATGTTTATATACTGGATAGTCTTCGGCGGGTTAATGGTATTAAGTTTGATAGTTAGTCAGACTTTACATTCCAGGTTCGATAAATATTCGAAAGAGCCATTACGTTCCGGTATGACAGGAAAAGAAGTAGCAGAAAAAATGTTACTGGATAAAAATATTTTAGATGTGAAAGTAGTTGCAATAAAAGGGCATCTAACAGACCACTATAATCCTAAAGATCAGACTTTAAATTTAAGTGAATCGGTATATTCCGGATGTAGTATTGCAGCAGCAGCAGTAGCTGCACATGAGTGTGGACATGCAATACAACATGCAATATCATATAAATGGCTTAAAATGCGTTCTATATTAGTACCGGTAGTACAATTCGGAGTAAACTGGTCGCAGTGGATACTTTTGGCAGGGCTTATATTACTTGCAGTTGCGGGAAAATTAGGTTTTTATGTTCTGATTGCAGGAATAATCCTTTTTGCTTTAACAACAATTTTTGCATTTGTAACACTTCCGGTAGAATATAATGCTTCTGTAAGAGCTATAAAATGGCTTGATTCCAGCGGAATTACTTCCGGGGTTGAGACCGAACATGCAAATGATGCTCTTAAATGGGCTGCACGGACGTATGTTGTAGCAGCTTTATCGTCACTGGCAACTTTGTTATATTATATAATGATTGCTTTGAGTGGAAGGAATCGTAATTAAAATATCATTTTCCCCATATATTTTCAAACCCTTATTCTGTTTTTATGAGTAAGGGTTTTATATTTCTATTTTTAAAATATGCGGATTTGAAAAATCTTCTTTTTTAAGTTTTTTACCATTATATGTTAGTGTATCACTTAACTTTAAGCTGTGTTTTTTAATTCCATTACTAAAATATAAAGTTATATTGATATTTTCTTTTAGAAAAATATCAATATTTTCTACGTTAACAGCAATTTTAGCTTCTATCATTGTACTTATCTCCTGTTGAAATAATGGATGGTTACCCTTCTGTCCGAAAACAGCATAAGATCCGTCATGTCTGATAAACAACGATTGAAGTGGCTGAAAATTTTCTTCATATAATTTTGCAGGAAACGAAATTTCTGTTTTATATTCTTTTTCAACAATATTTCCTGCATTACGGATCAATATTTTTGGATAAAAACTCATTGAAGAGAATTTTCCTCCACTTAAGACAGGGATCCCATTAGTATTATAAATACCCAAAAATTCAAGCTCACAAATACTTAGTTTTCCGTAAAGCATTCTTACTTCAGTTTCATCAAGAACTACAGGTTTTTTGTTCTGCCATTTATAATATTTATTGTCGGCAAACATGTGGGGCTGGTCATTGTTTGCAGGGATAGAAAAATGAATAATTTTTGACTCACCATCTACAGGTATGGTAAATATTTTAAGGTCTTTTACAGGTTTATCAATTTGTGATTGTATTTCATGAAACAGCCATTCTGTATTTTTATTGAAATTCCGTACAGGATCAAAACTTTCTGCTCTACCTTGTTTTTGCAGGATTCCATATATTAATTCGCCACCTCCCGAATTTGAAACAGCACAAATATTTTTGGCAAGTTTTGCCATTGCAGCAGATGATAAATCAATTTCATTTCCTTTGAAGAAAAGTAATGAATTATGCATCCGGGTATTATTGGCAATAAGGTCTTTATAATATTCGAATGTTGTATTTTCGGTTGTTTGCATTTTGCAAACTTAAAGAAAAAATAGAAATATCAGAAACTGTTTTTTTATTATCCCGTTTCTAAAACTTTGTTTCAAATCATTTATTATATAATAGATATGAGATTAAAACAAGACCAATTGAAAAATAATAAAATCGATTTTGCTGCCCGGCGTGACAGAGAAACAATATATGTTCAGGTTCGTTATTTCTTAAAAGAAGAAACTATCATAGAAAGAAAATTTGGAAATTTTGAAAAAATAAAAGATAATTATCCTAAAATGGTAATATCTATGGATGAGTTTAATTATAACAGCAAAAATGAAATTCAGCAAATTTATCTGAAAGATTTTTTGTCGGTGGAATAGTAATCTTTTCCATGAAAAGAGTAAAATAAATCTGTCATTTGAACGTTTAATTAAATTTAGAAAAGGTTTATTATTTTTGTGTTTTGATTTTAACAATAAATAAATAGAAATTATGTCAACATCTCTTTGGATAATTATTGGAATTGTATTTTTGTTGATTATTATGGTAGTATCAATGTATAATACATTGGTAAAATTGAGAAACAATCGCGAAAATGCATTTGCGGATATTGATGTTCAGTTAAAACAACGTCATGATCTTATTCCGCAATTGGTAGAAACAGTTAAAGGTTATGCAGCTCATGAAAAAGAAACTCTCGACAGAGTAATAAGTGCACGTAACGGAGCAATGAATGCTGCAAGTATAGATGATAAAATTGTAGCTGAAACTAAATTAACATCTGCACTTGCAGGATTAAAAGTAACATTGGAAGCCTATCCTGACTTAAAAGCAAATCAGAATTTTTTGCATCTTCAGGAAGAGATTTCTGATATTGAAAATAAATTATCGGCAGTAAGGCGTTACTTTAATTCTGCAACAAAAGAGTATAATAATAAGGTACAAACCTTTCCGTCTAACCTGATAGCAGGAATGTTCGGATTTAAAAAAGAAATATTCTTTGATCTTGGCGAACAAAGAGCAAATTTAGAAGAAGCTCCAAAAATTAAATTTTAGTTGATGAAATATATAGGACTTCATGAACAGCAGCGAAGGAATAATTTTCGTTCTATTCTGTTGTTATTTCTTTTTCCTTGTTTGGTTGTAGGATTACTATTTTTGTTTTGTTATTTGCTTGTAATATTTTCAAGTGACGGACAGGCAAATATAAATATAACCCAAACAGCTGTTGATATTTTTGTAGAAATAGCTCCATATGCATTGATTGCTGTTTTTATATGGTTTATTATTGCATATTTTGCCAACACCAGTATAATTAATTCGGCTACCGGTTCAAAACCTTTGGAACGTAAAGAAAATAAACGCGTTTATAACCTTGTTGAAAATCTTTGCATGTCACAGGGAATGAAAATGCCTAAAGTAAATGTTATAGAAGAAGATTCATTGAATGCTTATGCAAGTGGAATAAATGACAGAACATATACTGTAACTTTAACACGTGGCATTATTGATAAACTTGACGATCAGGAGCTTGAAGGAGTTATTGCGCATGAATTGTCACATATACGTAATCGGGATGTCCGCCTACTTATAGTGTCTATAGTTTTTGTAGGTATTTTTTCCATGATAGCTGAAATAGCAATGAGATCGGCAATATATTCGGGAAACTCCAGAAAAAGTAATGACAATAAGGGAAATGCTGTGATTATTATTCTAATAGTGCTTTTGGCAATTATTGGTTATATATTTTCTCTTTTGATGCGTTTTGCTATTTCCAGAAAACGTGAATATCTTGCAGATGCAGGAGCTGCTCAAATGACAAAAAATCCTATGGCTTTGGCAAGTGCATTGAGTAAAATTTCTGCTGACCCGGAAGTTGAAGCATTAAATCGTGATGATATAGCCCAATTATTTATAGATCATCCAAAGAAAAAAGAGAAAAATGTTTTCAGTGGATTAGTAGGCTTATTTGCAACTCATCCGCCAATTGAAAAAAGGATTAAAATATTGGAACAATTCTAGAAGGACCTCTTTAAGTTGTATATTTTCTGATTATTTCTGAGTAAGTTGTTGAAAATATTCTTCTTTAATACGTGCGGCAAATAAATATCTTGATTTCCAGTATTCATATTGTTCAAAATCATTGATAATTACACCTTTACTGGTACTTGAATGTATCATTTTAAATCCGTCTTTTGTTTTTTCTGTAACAAGGGCAACGTGACCTATACTGTTGGAACTAAGATTACGTCCCTTAAAGAAAACCAGGTCTCCTGGCTGTACATTATCCTTATCGACTTTATTTGAAATTTTTACCATGTCATCAATGGTTCTGGGCATGTTAACATTATTATTCTGAAAAATGTACATAATAAAACCACTGCAATCAAAACCGGAAGGACTTGTTCCTCCGTATTTATAAGGAGTACCTATAAAGTTTTCTGCAAAATCAATTATATCGTTTATCTGTGTGTTTCTTTTGGTTGGAACTTCAACTGTAGCAGGTATTGTTTTCTCAGGTTTTACTGAAGGTTTAGGTTTTGATACTGTAGCAGGGGATTCTTCAAAATCTACTGAATAATAAACGTCTTCGGAAATATATGATCGTTTGGTACAAGACACTACAAGCATTCCTATTAAAAAATAAAATAAAGCTCTTTTTTTCATAAATTTTATTATTTTAACCTATAAAAATACATTTGTAATTAATATATAAATAAGTAAAAATAATTTTTTTATTATCAATTAACTGTTGAAAAGATTTTAGCTTTATAAAATAATAGATTAAAGAATCAAGAATATAATGGATTAAGCTGTAGTTGATTTAGCGGTGATTACTGGACTGTTTCCTGAGTGGCGGTTGATGAGCGCCGGCTACTGAGCGGAGCCGAAGTAAGCCGAAGTAAGTCGAACCCAAAAAACTAGAATTAGGTACTTTTAACTAAAAAAACTATTTTTGTAGGACAAACGGATTTAAAATGAAGAAATTTTTTGAATATGCAGGATTCAGATTATTAGTAGGAATATTCTATATAATTCCGTTCCCTGTACTTTATATAATTTCGGATTTTGTTTATTTTATGATTTATAAAGTGATAAAATACAGGAGACCTGTTGTATATGATAATCTGAAACAGTCTTTTCCTGAAAAAACTGAAGAAGAAATTAATAAACTATCTAAAGCATTTTATCACCATCTTGCAGATATAACACTGGAATCCTTAAAAGGAATGACTATTTCATTAAAGAGTCTGAAAAAACGTTATGAAATATTGAATACCGGAGTTGCGAACGAATATTTTAATGAAAATAAATCAATTTTATGTTTTACAAGTCATTATGGTAACTGGGAATATGGCATTTTGGCAACTGATAATGCAATAAAACATCAGGCTGTTGCACTTTATCTGCCTTTGACAAATAAGTACAGTGAAAAATACGGACTAAAAAGAAGGGGTCGTTTTGGCACATGGATGGTAGCTGTTCAGGATACGAAAAAGGTTTTTTCCGAATCGTATGAGAGTCCGCTTGCAATAATACTTGCAGCTGACCAGAATCCTTCAAATCCTGAAAGATCCATATGGGTCAGGTTTTTGAACAGGGATACGGCATGTCTTCATGGTCCTGAAGCTTATGCAAAAAAAACTAATTTTCCAGTGGTATATTTGAAGATATCAAAACCTAAAAGAGGTTATTATACACTTGAAATAGAAAAACTTATAGATAATCCGTCGGAATATGCTCCCGGGGAAATAACTCAGATTTACATGAATAAACTTGAGAAAGATATTTTAAGAAAACCGGAATATTGGTTATGGTCGCACAGAAGATGGAAACATTCACGAAATATTAATTAAAACAGCTATGACAAAAATAAAACATTTTGTTTTCAATGCTTTTCAGGTAAATGCGTTTGTCATTTATGACGACACCAAAAAAGCTGTCATTATAGATGGAGCGGCAAATTCAGAAAGAGAATTAAATGAACTTTTAGGTTTTATTAAAAATAATGAACTGGAGCCTGAGTATATAATAAGTACTCATGGGCATTTGGATCATATTTGTGGCAATTTTGATCTTAAATCAGAATTTAATATTCCGGTTTTAATGAATAATTGTGATGATCTTTGGGTCGAAAGGGCGATGGATCAGGCTGCACTATATAGTTTCGACATGAAAAAACCTCCGATGGCAGATAAAAATATCGAAGATGGAGAGATAATAAAGTTTGGAAATTCAGAATTAATTGCTCTTCATATTCCTGGTCATAGTCCCGGTAGTATAGCTTTTTATGATAAAGAAGGAGGCTATATTATTGCCGGAGATACTTTATTTCAACACAGTATAGGTAGAACAGATTTTCCAATGGGAAATCATGAAGACTTGATTAATAGTATTAAAAATAAATTATTTATATTACCTGATGATACTTTGATTTTACCGGGACATGGACCGGATACTACAATAAGAGAAGAGAAAAAATGTAATCCTTTTTTTTAAGAAAGAATTTACAAATTGAAATTATTTTAAAAATCTACTGAACTATTTTCGACTCTGTTAGTCTTCCGTAGCAGCTTTTAATATTTCTTCATATACTTTATTCCACCCTTGCCATTGCCCGTATTCGGAAAGAGATTCGTTATGCCATAAAGTTATCAAAGTCCCTCCGTATTCTTTAGTATAATTTATTATTCCAAGGCATTCCTTGATTGCATTCTCAATTGTAAGTTTTTGATATTTAAGTAAACTTACATCCATTATCATTGTGGGATAAAGCCATAGGTCGGTTCGTTCATTGGTTGATAGATCAAAAAAGGGAACCGGTACTGTTGTGCCAAGCCGGAATCCAGGAAGATCAGGGTATAACATTGAAAAATCACGTTTAATCCCTAATTTTATAAGATTTTGATATGTTTTAGGGAATGAAACAAATACATAATGCTGCCTGGAAGAAAAAATGTCATTATTTGTGATATTCTTTAATATTTTTAATTCTTTTTTCCATGATTTACGATTTTTGTTACCTTTATAAGAAGGATGTAAACCTATTGTATAATCATCTTTTGAAAGATTATGTATAAGTTTTTTCATGGATTTGTTCCGTGGAGAAATATTTTTGTCCAAACGACTGTATTTTCCTACCAAAAAGAAGTAAGAAGGTTTCAGATCATATTTTTTATGCAATTCGTTTATTTTATCGAAACAAAACCAGGGATCTGCTTCCCGTCTTGATACGACTCTTATTCTTTTAGTTACATTCTTAAAATTATTTTTAAAAATGTCTTTTAACAAGCCTCCGGCATTTCGGATAAACCCTTTATGGCGGAACATGAACGCACTGTCAACATCAATACTTGGGATATATTTGAAGGACGGCTTGTCGAAAGTAAGGTCCGGATAGAGTTTTTGGAGTTCGTCAACATAAAGTTTTATCCAAATATTTACTATAGGTTTATTTAGGATATCTATTTTATTTCCTATACTCATTTTGGAAAAAAAACGGTGATCTACATCTTCAGAATAATAATTATATTCTTCCATGCGTGTTACATACCAAAAAACCGAGGCAAATAAATCAAAAGGCGGAAGCATATTTGATTCGGTAGGGAATAAAGTAATAATATCATTAAAGACAGACCGTCCCGGAGATCCTATTATACTGGAATCCAGCATCATTTTGTCAGCAACAATTCCCGGTTTTTCGGAAACCTTTTCTTTTGCATACCAGAAACAAGGGGCATCTGATTTTTCAAATTCAACTAAGTCTGTAGTAATTTTATAGGTTGTTTTGTATATATGTTTGAAACAAACTTCCGCTGCAAACTTAATTCTTGAATTTCTATCAGGTATGTATAATAATAACATATTTCAAATTTAATTATGCAACATTAAAAAAATTAAATATTTAGGCATACTTTAAATTTAAAGCATGCCTATTATCTTTAGTTCATGAAATCTTCAATTTCTTCTATAGTTATAGGAATTCTGGTTTTCCCCAGAATCCTGGAACTGTTCTTGGTAATTAGAATATCATCTTCAAGTCTGATACCTCCAAAATAACGATATTCTTCAACTTTCTGGTAATTAATAAAATTTTCAAACTTCTTTTCTTTTTTCCAGATATCAATTAGTTCAGGTATGAAATAAATTCCGGGTTCATTTGTAATTACGTATCCTTCTTTTAGTTCACGCCCCATCCTTAATGAGGAAGTACCAAAAATATTGCTTGGACGAGTGTTTTCATCATACCCTACATATATCTGTCCCAGGTCTTCCATATCGTGAACATCTAATCCCATCATGTGACCAAGTCCGTGTGGCATAAACATGGCATGTGCTCCCAACCTGACGGCTTCTTTGATATCACCTTTCATAATCCCAAGATTTTTCAACCCGTTTGCAAGTATTTCACAAGCGCTCAAATGAACATCCATATAAGTGATTCCAGGTTTTATTAGAGGAATGGAACCATTAATTGTTTGTAGTACGATTTCATAAATTTCTTTTTGCTTTTGTGAAAATTTACCGCCAACAGGTAATGTTCGCGTATTATCTGATGCATAATACATTGCTGTTTGGGCTCCGGCATCCTGTAACATCAGGTCTCCTTTTTCCAGAACATTGCCATGATAATTATTGTGTAAAGTTTGTCCGTTTTTCGTTAAAATTATAGGAAACGAAGGAACTGAACCGTATGTTAGACTTATTCCTTCCATTATTCCTGAAATTTCTCTTTCAACCATTCCGGGTTTTACCATTCTCATAGAAGCAGTATGCATAAGGAAACCTATATGGCAGGCCCTTTCTATTTCTTCTATTTCCCTTTCTTCTTTTACACTTCTTATTTCTACGATAGCTTTTATGAATTCTACAGATGCTTCTTCTTTCATTTTAGTGAAAGGAATCCCTAAAACACTGTTAAGGTATATGATATTGTCATGTTTGTAAGGAGGGAGGAAATGTATTTTACGTCCTTTTTTTATGGCATTTTGTAAATAATCGTTTAGTTTTGCAAACGGATATGATTCGAATATAAGACATTTTTCAGCCAATTCCTTAACGCTTGGTTGAGGTCCCATCCAAATAATGTCATCCATGTCCACATCATTTGCAAATATTATTTCTTTATTATCTTCTATATCAATAATTGCCGCCATTCCTGCAATATCCAGCCCAAAAAAGTATAAAAAATTACTGTCTTGTCTGAAATGATAACAATTTGCAGGATAATTCATAGGAGTTTCATTATTTCCTAAGAATAAGTAAATACCGCTTCCCAGAGACTTTTTTAATTTGTCCCTTCTTTCTTTATAAACTTCCGGATTAAACATAATTCAATAAATTTAATATTTAAATCATAAAGATAGATAAATTATTGATTTTTTTCATAAGCAGCAAAAAAAATAGAAAATAAATTTTATGGAAAAATACAATTTATCGTATCAAAATTATAAATAAAAAGTTTTGCAAAACGATTTAAGTAAATTAATTACAAACCTTTAAAAATTAAAGTTATGAAACCAAAAAAAACATCTAAAGCAAATCTCAGCAGAAAGAGAATGCTTTTTTTAGAATTGGGTTTGGTAGTGTCGTTAGCAATGTGTTTATGGGCTTTTGAGTATTCTGTTGAAGATATTTCGATAAATGCTATGGGAGCAATGTCTAATAATGGGTTCATTGAACCTGATATGCCGGTTATTGACCTTACTGAACCGGAACCGGAGCCAGAACCGGAAACCAAACCGGAATTAATTATTGAAGAATTTAACGTGAAAGATGATAATGAAGAAGTTGGGGATATTGATTTCAAACCTACTGATGCTGATGAAAAAACAAAAACAAATGTAAAAATTGTTGATTCTTCTTTTGAAATGCCGGAAGAAAAAGAAATAGATCCCATAATATGGGAACTTGTAGAAGATAAACCGGAATTTCCCGGAGGAGAAACTGCTCTTTTTAAATTTATCAGGGATAATACTAAATATCCGGAACGTGCAAAGAGTATAGGAATTGAAGGTAGGGTATATATAGAATTTGTTATTGATAAAGACGGAAAAGTTTCTAATATTAAGGTAGCTCATGGTGTTGATGAATTATTGGATTCTGAAGCCATAAGGGTTGTGAGTAAAATGCCGGATTGGAAACCGGGAAAACAAAGAGGAAAAGCAGTTCCTGTAAAGTATATAGTCCCTTTTAGATTTAAATTATCATAAATAAAATATTATTCCCGGATTTTAAGTGTCCTGATCACTTAAAATCCGGGAATTTTTAAAAAAGTAAAAAAAAGTAAAAAAAATTTATGGAATAAAAATGAAAAATGTATCAAACAAAAAAACAATTAATATTTTGCAGGATAATTTAAAAAAATATAATTTTACGAACTTAAAATAAAAGTATTATGCAAGAAAAAAAGACACCGAAAGCAAATCTGGAAAAACGCAAATTTCTTTTTACCGAAATAGGATTAGTGTTGGCTTTAGCATTATGCCTTTTGGCATTTGAATGGTCTACTCAGGATATTTCTGTAAGTTCTCTTGGCGATTTATCTCAGAATGACCAGCTGGAAGAAGAAATTGACATTACCCAACAGGATGAAAATATGCCGGAACCGGAGCCGGAACCGGAACCAGAGCCAGAACAGGAACAAATTATTGAGGAACTGGTCGTTGTGGAAGATGATGTTAAAGTTGATGATATTAGAATAAATACAGAAGCAGATGATAAAACAAAAATAGCTCCGCAGATTGTTTCATCCAATTTTGATATTCAGGAAGAAGAATATATAGAACCGGTTTCTTTTGCTGTGGTTGAAGAAAAACCCACCTTCCCGGGCGGAGAGTCTGAATTGATGAAGTTTATAGTACAAAATACCGTTTATCCTCCTGTTGCAAAAGAACTTGGAGTTCAGGGCAGAGTATATGTACAATTTGTAATAGATAAAAACGGAAAAGTAACTAAAGTTCAGGTTGCACGTGGTGTAGACCCGGCTTTGGATGCTGAAGCAATGAGAGTTGTTGGTCTTATGCCGAATTGGGCTCCGGGAAAACAAAGAGGAAAAAATGTTCCTGTAACATATATTGTTCCTATAAACTTTAAATTAAATTAATATAATTAAAAAAATATTATAGGACCCTGCCTGAATGGTGGGGTCTTTTCATTAATTTTATTATATGATAAATGATTGTGAATTAACGGAAAAAGCAGTATTAGCAGGTATTATAACACAAAACCAGTCAAGGGAACAGGTAGACGAATATCTTGATGAACTTGATTTCTTAGCACAAACAGCCGGAGTTTTACCGGTAAAAAAATTTACTCAAAATTTAATTGCTCCGAATCAGCGAACATATGTAGGAACAGGAAAACTTGAAGAAATAAAAAGATATCTTGATGAAAATGAAATAACTCTGATAATATTTGATGATGAACTATCTCCAACACAATTGAGAAATATTGAAAATATTCTAAAAGTTAGAGTTCTTGACAGGACAAATCTGATTTTAGACATATTTGCTTTAAGAGCGAGGACTGCATATGCAAAGACACAGGTAGAACTGGCTCAGTATCAATACTTGTTGCCACGTCTGACGAGAATGTGGACTCACCTGGAAAGACAGCGTGGAGGTATTGGAATGAGAGGTCCCGGAGAATCACAGATTGAAACGGATCGCAGAATTATTCTGGATAAAATTGCAAAATTAAAAGAAGACCTTCAGAAAATAGATAGACAAATGTCCCAACAACGTAAAAATCGGGGACAAATGATCAGAGTTGCTTTAGTCGGATATACTAATGTCGGAAAATCTACAATAATGAATCTTATAAGTAAATCAGATGTTCTGGCTGAAAATAAACTATTTGCTACTTTGGACACTACAGTTAGAAAAGTGGTAATTAATAACCTGCCTTTTTTACTGAGCGATACCGTAGGTTTTATAAGAAAACTTCCGCATAAATTAATAGAATCCTTTAAATCAACGCTTGACGAAACAAGAGAATCCGATATAATCGTTCATGTTGTAGATATTTCGCATCCTTCATTTTTTGATCAGATCGAAATTGTAGAACAAACACTAAAAGAGTTGAATGTAAATAATAAGCCGGTACTAATGGTCTTCAATAAAGTGGATGCTTTTTCTTTTATACCGAAAGATGAAGATGATCTTACCCCAAAGACAAAAGAAAATTATTCATTAGAAGATTTAAAAAATACATATTTTGCTAAAAATACATTCCCAAGTGTATTTATTTCTGCTAAAACAAAGGAAAATATAGAAGAATTCAAAGAAATATTGCTTAATATGGTAAGGAAAATATATTTTGAAAGGTATCCTTATAATAAACTGGAAAGTGAAAGCTGAAACCGCCTGAACTTGTACTGAAAGATAATTGAATCTACAGGTTAAATTAAGAATTAAAAAAATTGGAGATATAAAGATTTATGGTAAGGGAGTTTAAAAGGCATAAATAAGGAAATATAGATAGAAAGGTTAATAAAAACCTGGTGATTTATGGATTTTAAATTTACTATGAGAACTTTCAACTCTTAAAATCATTAATTCCTGAAAAACTAAAACAAAATTATTAACTTTGCGTAAATATCCTTTTTAAGATAAAAATAAAATATAAAATGGATTTACAAAATATTAAGCAACGATTTGGAATAATTGGCAATTCGGAAGGATTGAACAGAGCTTTGGATATTGCCATACAAGTTGCCCCTACAGATTTGTCGGTATTGATAACGGGAGAAAGTGGGGTAGGAAAGGAAAAGATTCCTCAGATAATTCATTCTCAGAGCTTAAGAAAACATAATTCATATATTGCAGTAAATTGTGGGGCAATTCCTGAAGGGACAATAGATTCTGAACTTTTCGGTCATGTTAAAGGATCTTTTACAAGTGCACATAGTGATCGTAAAGGCTATTTTGAAGAAGCTAATAATGGCACTATATTTCTGGATGAAGTAGGAGAATTGCCATTGTCTACTCAGGTTAGGCTATTACGTGTTTTGGAATCGGGAGAATTTATAAAAGTTGGATCATCAAAAATAGAAAAGACTAATGTAAGGGTTATTGCAGCAACTAATCTTGATCTAACATCCAGAGTTACAGAGGGAAAATTCAGAGAAGATCTTTTTTACAGATTAAATACTGTTCCTATTTTTCTGCCTCCGTTACGAAACAGAAAAGGAGATATATTTTTATTATTCCGTAAATTTGCTAACGATTTTGCAGATAAATACAGGATGCCTCCAATAAAACTTGCCGAAGATTCGGTATATATACTGGAAAACTACAGGTGGCCCGGGAATATACGTCAGTTAAAGAATATTACAGAACAAATATCCATACTTGAAGAGGAAAGACTTATAACAGGAGATATTTTAAAAAAATATTTATCGGATACAAATGTCCCGAATCTTCCTGTTCTTATAAAAAAAGAAACAGCAGAAGATTTTGCATCTGAAAGGGAAATTTTGTATAAGGTTTTGTTTGATATGAGGAAAGATATAAACGATCTGAAATCTCTTATTAATGAAATAATAGATCAGGACCCGGATATCAAACTTGACGATTATGAAACTCAGATAGTGAAAAATAATACACGCCCACATGAAATTTCACTGGATAGTGTAAAAAATATGACTCCTGTAAAAATTGAAAAATCTGAAAGGTATGACATAGAGGACACTAATGAAATTGTTGACGAAGTATTATCTTTATCCGAACAGGAAAAGGAACTTATAATAAAAGCACTGGAAAAAAATAATTATAAGAGAAAATTAGCTGCAAAAGACTTGGGTATTTCCGAAAGAACTTTGTACAGGAAAATAAAAGAATATAATATTACCAAATGAAAAAAAAGATTATTCATAGTTTATGTGTTTTTACTATTTTGGTTGCACTAAATGCCTGTACCGGTGGTTATTCTTTTACAGGTGCAGATATAGGAGCAAATGTTAAAACTGTTACTATAGAATATTTTCCCAATAGGGCAACTCTTGTACAGCCTTCGTTGAGCAATGTTTTTACCGAAATTTTGAGGGATAAATTCATTTCGCAAACAAACCTCGAACTGGTTAATTATAATGGAGACCTTACCTTTGAAGGAGAAATAACGAATTATAATGTTGCCGCACAAGCATATCAGGGAGATGAAACTGCTGCATTAAACCGGTTGACGATAACAATAAGAGTGAAATTCACAAATAATGTTGAGCCTGCCAAAAGCTTTGATACATCTTTTTCCAGATATGCGGATTTTGAAAGCACACAATCGCTTATGTCTGTTGAAGATGAACTTATGCAGCAAATATGTAAAGAACTGGTTGTGGATATTTTTAATAAATCAGTGGCTAATTGGTAATTATGAATAAGGAACAATTTATAAAATATGCATCTGATTATACAATACTTAACTCCCATAGCCTTGAGGAGTTGAAGCTTCTGCTTGAAGAATTTCCTTATTTCCAGTCGGGTTGGATATTATATATAAAAAATCTGTATGAATTAAATGATGTACGTTTTGAAAGTAAACTGAAACAAGCTGCTGTTCACGTTCCGGACAGAAAAAACCTTGCCAGGATCTTGAAAGATAACTACCAGCCGTTTCTTAATGAAGAAAAAAAAGCAGATGAAAGAAAATATATAAATAATTACAAAGATATATCTGAAGAAAAAGAATTAATTTCGCCTGATAACGTCATTATTAAAAATGGTTCCGAAGATAAAGTTGCTGAAATTAAAACCCCGGAATATTTTCATGAAGAAAGTATAAGATCAGATATAGAAGAAGATAAATCTGAAGACTACTTAAAAGGCACGGAAACAGATCAGGAAATATTGCCGGATAGTAAAGATAAGCCCTTTTCGCTTGCGGATTCAATACTGGAAAATATTAGTGAGTTAAGGCCGGAACAATTTAATGAAAATTCTTTTGACCAGAAAAGATCTGATGAAATTATAGAATTAGACACAGGATCACTTAATATTAATGAAGAACCTTTTGTAGAAAGTCAGGATAAAATAAATAACACACAAGAACATGCCGAAAAAACGAGTATTGCTGATCTGGTTTTGAAAAATGTTCGTGAAATACAGGCTGGTTTAAATCCGGAAACAATAAAAGATACTAAGATAACACCTGTAGAAGATTTACTTAACATAATAGACGATAGACTAAAAGAGCTTGATCAGAAAGAGAAAGTTAAGGAATTACAGGATCCGGTAAATTATAATAATGATGAAAAAGAATTTGTTGACATAATGCAGGTTATTGATTCTAATGTAAATGTTGACAAAATAAAAGAAATAAACAAACCTGTCATTAATTCTGAAGACTTTTTAAATTTTGAGTTTGATAATAATCCTGCATATACCGGATCAATTAATATTTCTGAAGAAACAAAAAAAAATGAAGAAACTTCAAATAATAAAAAAGAATCAAAAATAGAACTTATAGATAAATTCTTATTATCAAATCCACGTATAATTCCTGATAAAGATTTTGTTTCAAATTCCAACAGGTCAGTTGATTACGTATTAAATGAGGAAGAAGAACTTTTTAGCGAAACCTTAGCTAAAATATATATAAAACAACAATATTTTGAAAAAGCAATTTTAACATATGAAAAATTATGTTTGAAATATCCCGAAAAAAGTATTTACTTTGCAAGTCAAATTGAAAAAATAGAAAATTTAATAAAAAATAAAAAGAATTAATTATGTATATCTTTTTTTCTGTAATGGTTATTATATGCGCAATTCTGTTAACATTGATAGTATTAATACAGAATAGTAAAGGAGGAGGTTTAGCATCTAATTTTGGCCAGGGCAATCAGGTGATGGGTGTTAAAAAAACAACCGATTTTTTGGAAAAAGCAACATGGACACTTGCAGTAGGGTTAATGGTTTTTTGCATGTTGGCTAGTTTTACCATCCCAAATAAAAGAGTTAAAGAACCGGTAAGAGTAGAGGAAGTCATTCCAAATGCCAATCCTGATCAACAATCTCAAACTACTACTGAATAGTGTTTATATGAAATATTCTTACTTTTGCTATTAGTTTAAAAAAACTTTTAGCAAAAGTTTTTTTTATAAATGTTATTAAATTATAAAAGCACTAATTACTAATTATCTAATGAATATTATATCGGTTTTTTGTTGAACATAAAAAAATAAAAACAATAAACAGAAACTAATTCTATAATTAATTGTTTCATATAGAATCAATGTTTTAATTAATTATATTTGTAAAAAAAATATATATGGCGAAAAAATTCACAGAAGACGAAACTATACAATTATTAAGGACCATAAATGAATCAATTATAGAAAAAAAAGGAGAAAACATAATAAATTTAAATCTGGAAAATATTGAAAATGCCATTACAAAATATTTTGTAATATGTTCAGGTACATCCAATACACATGTAAATACGATAGCTCAGTTTATAGAACATAATGTAAGGGAAAAATTAAAAGATAAACCATGGAAAAAAGAAGGTTTCGAAAATAGTGAATGGGTACTTTTGGATTATGTAAATATAGTTGTTCATATTTTTCAGCCTGAAGCCAGAAGTTTCTACAGATTGGAACAATTATGGGCAGATGCTGATACTACTATGGTTGAAGGTAATTAATAAAAATAGAAAATTTTATAATAATTTGGTTAAATAAGAGTTTTACATAGAAAAAATATGGAAGAAAATAAAGGTTTTAATAATAAAAATCCCAATCAAAAACCAAACCCGACGCCGAATAACTCACCGGTAAACAATAAAAATAGATTTTGGATATATGCAATTTTACTGGGTATTTTGCTGCTTTTTACTTTTATTGATTTTGGCGGAGGATCAAAAGAAATATCGAGAGACCGGTTTCAGAACGAAATGCTTGAATCTCATGATGTCGAAAAGATTGTAATAGTAAATAAGGAACGTGTTGATGTATATATAAAGCCGGAAAGGCTGGATGATAGCAAATATAGCGATGCTGCCAATTCGCGTGGATTTGGCTTTAAAAACAGCATGGGGCCGCAATATTATTTTACAATCGGAGATGTGGGAACATTTGAACGGCAGCTTGACGAAGCTCAGGTCGATTTTCGTCCACAGGATAAAATAAGCGCTCAATATGATACCGAGATTAATTATTTTGGTAGTATATTAAGTTGGATTCTTCCTTTGGCATTATTTTTCGGATTGTGGTATTTTATCTTTAAAAGAATGAGTGGAGGCGGAGGTGGTTCCGGCGGAAATCAGATATTTAATATAGGAAAATCCAAAGCGCAGGTCTTTGATAAAGAGCGTAAGGTTAAAGTGAACTTTAGTGATGTTGCCGGTTTGGATGAGGCAAAAGTGGAGATAATGGAAATTGTGGATTTCCTTAAAAATCCTGATAAATATACAAAATTGGGAGGTAAAATTCCTAAAGGAGCTTTATTAGTTGGCCCTCCGGGAACAGGAAAAACATTACTTGCAAAAGCAGTTGCAGGTGAAGCCGATGTGCCGTTTTTCTCATTAAGCGGAAGTGATTTTGTTGAAATGTTTGTAGGAGTAGGAGCTTCCAGAGTTCGCGATCTTTTTAAACAGGCAAAAGCAAAATCACCATGTATAATTTTTATTGATGAGATAGATGCAATAGGACGTGCAAGAGGTAAAAATCCTAATTTCGGATCTAATGATGAACGTGAAAATACTTTAAATCAATTACTTACCGAGATGGACGGTTTTGATACGAACAGCGGTGTGATAATACTTGCTGCAACAAACCGTGCGGATATTCTTGATAGTGCATTGATGAGGGCAGGAAGGTTTGACCGCCAGATACACCTTGAACTTCCTGATATTAACGAAAGAGAAGCAATCTTTAAAGTACATACAAAAAATCTGAAAATGTCAAGTGATGTAAAGGTTGATTTCCTTGCTAAACAAACACCGGGATTTAGTGGTGCAGATATTGCAAATGTTTGTAATGAAGCAGCATTGATAGCTGCCCGAAAAAACAAAAAAAGTATTGACAAACAGGATTTTCTGGATGCAGTTGACAGGATTATAGGAGGACTTGAAAGAAAGAGTAAGATTATTACTCCTGCTGAGAAAAAAACTATTGCATTTCATGAAGCCGGACATGCTACTGTTAGCTGGCTGTTGGAACATGCAAATCCATTGTTGAAAGTAACTATTATTCCTCGTGGAAAAGCTTTAGGTGCTGCTTGGTATCTGCCGGAAGAAAGACAAATAACAACAAAAGAACAGCTTCTTGACGAAATGTGTTCTACGCTTGGAGGAAGAGCCAGTGAAGAAATAAATTTCGGAAAGATATCTACCGGAGCGCTTAATGATCTTGAAAGGGTTACAAAACAGGCTTTGGCAATGGTTACATATTTTGGCATGAGCGAAAATGTGGGTAATCTTTCTTATTATGATTCTACCGGACAGAATGAATATGGTTTTACAAAACCTTACAGCGAAAAGACTGCTGAGATGATTGACAGTGAGGTGAAACAAATAGTTGAAGAACAATATCAAAGAGCAAAAAAAGTTTTAATTGACAACATATACGGATTAACCCAACTGGCAGAACGTTTATTGGAAAAAGAAGTAATTTTTAGTGATGATCTTGAAAATATCTTCGGTAAACGTAAAGGTGAACATACTCCGGAAGGACTTTTTAATGAAATAGAAAAAACAGAAGCTAAAGAAAAGAAAGAAGAAGAAAAACGGGAAAAGAAAAAAGAAAAGGAAGATAACGAAGAAAGAGAAAATAACAAAGATAAAGAAGAATAAAAACAGGTTTATTTTGAATAATTTCGTTAAACGTACTATAACAGGGAGTCTTTTTGTAATAATAACAGTAGCATTGATTGTTATTAATGAATGGACTTTTCTGACATTCTTATTAATTGCGAACATTTGGTTGAGTTTCGAATTTCTTAGGCTTTCAAGTACAGAAATAATAAAACCTAATTTTATAACTACCATTTTAACGGGAACTCTTGCAATTTTGATGGTTTTCTTGAACAACTACTGTTGCTTTGATCACGGGCTCTATTGGATTATTCTTTTATTTGTAATGTTAATATTCATAGAAGAATTATTTAGGAAAAATGAAAATCCTTTGCAAAATATTTCCGTATCTGTATTATCATTGGTTTATATAAGCCTGCCTCTTGTTATATCTGTTTTATTGGTAAAAGGTAATTTATTTTATTATCAGATAGGTTCCGGGTTTAATCCCGGTGTCTTACTAGGTATCTTAATCTTGATATGGATTTTTGATAGTATGGCATATTGTATGGGAACCTTATTTGGAAAAAAAGGAAAACATAAATTGTTTGAGCGGATTTCCCCGAAAAAATCGTGGGAAGGAACTATAGGAGGAGCAATATTTGCTATTATAGCAGGATATTTTATTTGTTTATTGTTTCCTGTTCTTTCCAGGTTAGACTGGTTAGTAATTTCAGCAATAATTATTGTTTTCGGTACTTTGGGAGACCTGATAGAATCAATGTTTAAACGCAGTTCCCATATTAAAGATTCAGGCCACTTGCTTCCCGGGCACGGAGGATTACTTGACCGCCTTGATAGTTTTATTTTTACTGTACCGTGGGTTTTCTTTTATTTGTTGTTGAAAGAGAGCTATTTAATTTGTGTATGTTAAATAAAAAACGGATTCCAGTTTAAATCTGAGATCCGTTTTAAATATATATGTTATTAAGAAAATTATTTATAAGAATTTTCCAGTTTCTCCATTTCTTGATTAAATATTTCTTCAAATTTCATTTTATCGTAATCAACTCTTAATTTCTGATCTTTATTGATATTACTTGAGATTCCCTTAAGCATATCTTCTTTATTAACTTCAATTGCGATAAAAGAAGAATACTTTCCGGTTTTTTTATCAACCATATTTTTTTCACATACTATAGATATGTCTGATAATGTTTGGTTAACAACTTCACGGGTTAAGTTTTCAAATTTTTGTTCAAAATCAGAATTTTTTCCAACTTCCGTTTCATTGACGTAACGATCAGTTACAGATTTAACCTGAGTATTAATTAATCCCGACAATCTTTGTTTTGCATTAGTTAAGGCTTTTTCTCTTGATAAACTCATATCTGTTGATGTTGAACTTCCGTCTGCTCTGAAATAGTTTTTATCAGAACTACCTTCGTTTTTGCATGGAATTTCTAGCTCTACCATATCCTGAGGAATAGTTACTTCAGGCTTTTTAGCTTTACAGGATGAAAATACAATTAATGAACCCAAACATATTACCAATAAAATGTTTTTTGTAGATGTTTTCATAATAATAAGATTTTTGTTATACATAATTTTTGTTAAAAATAGCTTTTTATTTTTTAATGACAATATAATTTTTGACACTATTTTAATAAGTTGAATTACAAACATGATGCCAAAATGGATTATATTTTCCATTGAAGATCTGCATATTTTGATATGCCAAATAATTATAGTCAAAAATTTTGCCTAATTTACAACTAGTTAGCTGTAATTATAAAAGATAATAACAAATTCTAATTTATAAAAATTTTTAATGTAAAAATTTTTGCCATTAAGTGTAAAATTATTTTACACTTAATGATGTTTTCGTATTTTTAATACTTTGAATAGTAGTGTTTTATCCTTTTGGCATAACATTAGTATAAATAAACATAAAAAGGAATAAGATGAGATTTTCCACTTTATTTTTTATTATGTTTTTTATTTTTTCCGGAGTCGCTTCACAGGAAAACATCTGGACTCTGGAAGGATGTATGCAATATGCAGTAGAAAATAGTTCGAAAATTTATAAACAATTAGCTAAAAATACTATTACAGCTCAAAATTATAAAGAATCAGTAGGAAACCTGTTACCATCTTTAAATGCCGGAAGTAGTGTGTATTTCAACTTTGGACGACAACTAGACCCGGAAACAAATAATTATAATAATATAAATTCATTCAGTAACAGTTACAGTATTTATTCTTCACTAAATTTGTTCAGCGGACTATCCGGAATAAATAGTTTAAAAATGCAGAAAGTAAATAAATTAAGAGGAGTAGAAGAATTACAGGAAATAAAGGATATCGTTGCTTACGAAACTATGGAAGCCTATTTGAATGTTTTATATATAAAAGAAATTTACAAATTAGCCGGACTACAGTTGGAAGAAAGTCGCAGAAGTCTTGAACAAATAAAAAAGATGGAGCAATTAGGAATAAAAGGAAGTCCTGATGTTGCCGAATTAACAGCAAAAGAAGCAGCTGATAATTATAACCTCACAAAACAAAAAAATCAACTTACGATAGCAATGATAAAGTTGAAAGAAAAAATGAACTATCCTTTTGATAAAGACATTGAACTATCAGAGTATGAGGATCTGCAATCAATTCAAAAAACTACAGAAACAGCTGATAATATTTATGAAAAAGCTCTTTCTTCGTATAGTAGAGTACTTTCGGCGGCGTATAGTCTTAAATCCAGTAATCTGGCTTATAATGTTTCAAAAGGATATCTTTTCCCAAAGCTCAGTGTAGAAGCCGGATATTCTACAGGATTTTCCCGTTACATGGATGGCAGTACTTTCTATGACCCTTTCAAGGAACAAATGAAGAACCGCCAGGGCTATTATATAGGATTTTCACTTTCTGTTCCTATATTTAACGGATTTTATTATTCAGCCAACTTAAAAAGAAATAAACAAAACTTTATGATAGCTCAGTATGAGTATGATGAAATTTTATATTCGATTTATTCCGAAATAGAACAGGCCGTAGCCGATATGAACGGACAGGCAGATGCTTATATACAAGCCCAGAAACAGGTAGAAGCAATGAAATTAGCACACTCTGCGAACCAAAAAAAATATGATCAGGGTTTAATTAGTGCAATTGAATTAACAACCAGCTCTAACAGGCTTTTATCTGCTCAAATCGAAGAGATAAATGCAAAATATATGTTCTGGCTAAAATATAAATTAGTGAAATATTACAAAGGAGAAAGTTTTGTAAACTAAAAATGAGAAGTAAAATATTTTTCAATTTTATAGATATTAAGAACTTTATAAACTGATTTTTATGGAAAATAATATGGATAGAATACTGGAAAAGAAAAAAGGAATAAGAAAAAAACACATTCCTTATATCTTATTCGGGATTTTTATTCTGGTAGTTCTTGGGTGGGCAGTATTTGGCAATCATGTTTCAAAATTTAGTGTCGAAAAACAAAAACTTATTATCCAGAATGTAACCAATGGCGAATTTAACGATTATATACGTATAAACGGACAGGTGCAGCCCATAAATACAATACAGTTAAGTGCTATTGAGGGAGGTATGGTGGCTGAAAAAGTTGTGGAAGAAGGCTCAATTCTAAAGAAAGAAGATATTATTATCCGTCTTAATAATCCCATGTTAAGTCTTAATATTCTTGACAGCGAAGCTCAACTTGCCGAAAAGCAAAACTTTCTCAGGAATACACAGGTTACAATGGAGCAGGAAAAACTGAATCTAAGAAGAGAACGTCTGCAATTAGATTTGGATGTTGAAAGAAAGAAAAGAAAATACCAGCAATATGAACAATTAAATAATGAAAATTTAATATCCAGAGAAGATTACTTACAATCCAAAGAAGACTATGAGTTTGCCGTAAATTCTCGTCAGCTGGTTATAGACAGGCAGTTTCAGGACTCTATATATAGAACGATACAGGTTGTTCAGATGGAAGAAAGTCTTGATAATATGCGTAAAAATCTTGAATTAGTACGTAAACGCGTTGAAGACTTAGATGTAAAATCTCCTATCGACGGACAATTAGGATTATTGGATGTGGAAATCGGTCAGTCGATTTCTTCGGGAACCAGAATAGGGCAAATCAATGTTCTGTCGGATTATAAAATTGAAGCTTTGATTGACGAGCATTATATTGACAGGGTGAAATCCGGATTAACAGCAACTTTTGAGCGTCAGGACAAGACCTTTAACCTGAAAGTCCGTAAAGTATATCCCGAAGTAAGAAATAAACAATTTAAAACAGATTTTGTGTTTGAAGGCGACCGTCCCGAAAATATACGTTCGGGGCAGACATATTATATAAATCTGCAACTGGGACAACCAGCCGAAGCTATTCTGATTCCGCGTGGAGCATTCTATCAAAGTACAGGAGGACAATGGATTTTTGTTGTAACTCCTGAAGGCGACAAAGCTGTCCGTAGAAAAATAAGCATAGGTCGTCAAAATCCATTGTATTATGAAGTTCTCAGCGGACTTGAATCCGGAGAAAAAGTCGTTGTTTCAAGTTATGATACTTATGGTGATGTAGAAGAATTAATATTAAAATAAATATAAATATGCAAAAAGCAAACGAAGCATATATGAATATAAACTAACAGAATTCCCAACTCTGTTTTTATATCCGTAAAAATTTTAAACCCATTTATAAAATATGCTTTGTTTGCTTTTTTAAGACAATTTAGCTTCTTTTACTATTTTTATTTATTAAATTCGTTTATTATTGATTTAGACAACTTTTAACAACATTCCGTAAGGAATGAAAATTTGGTAGAATATACATAACAACACCTACATTCATTCCGTTAGGAACCGAAGCTCAACGACTGAAAGGAGTTAATGTAACAAAACATAAAAATATGGCAAACACCTATACACAAATCCACATTCATGTTGTTTTTTCAGTAAAAAACAGAGCCTCATTAATAAAAAATGAATGGGAAAATAAGTTACATCAGTATATAGTTGGCATTATCCAAAATTATGGGCATAAAGTTTTGGCAATCAATGGAACATCAGATCATATTCACATTTTATTTGGTTTTCGTCCTGCGCAATCACTTTCAGTATTAATGCAAAATGTAAAACGTGACAGTTCTGCATGGATAAATCAAAATAAATTTGTCAAAGGTCATTTTTCCTGGCAAGAGGGATATGGAGGTTTTTCGTATAGTAAATCACAATTACCACAAATTATTAATTACATATTAACCCAAAAAGAACATCATAAAAAACATACGTTTCTGGAAGAATACAAAAAGATATTAGAAAAATTTGAAATAGAATATGATGAAAAATATATATTCAGCCCAACATCAGGATAATGTTACATTCCTGACGGAATGCAGACCATTAGAATAGCATCTTTTCTACCAACGTTTTATTCCTAACGGAATAATCGTTGTATAAAATTTTAGTTTAATAGTACCTTATAAAATCAACAAAAAGCAGTTTGTATTATTTTTATCATATAATACATTTTATTTTATTCTTGTTAAAAATATTCCGAACTTTTTTCGCTATTGGAAATATTAATCATATTTCATTCTAAGATAATAATCTTATCAAAACGTTCCGCTTCATGTTGTTTTTTGTATATAAAATCTGCCTGTAATATCCATCTACTTTTTAAAGTATTGATCAAAGAAACCATATAATTTATTGATAATATACAATTCCCATCAATAAAAACACTTCAAAACTAGTTTATTATGTCCTTTACTTGGCATCATAATTTCTTACTTCTTTCTGAATAAAAATTTTTATGGTTTCCCAATCTAACTTACTATATATTTTGGGAAGTGGTTGTTCTTCTGCATCTTCAAAGTAAGCGAGGCTTCTTAGCACCATGAACGAAGAATGATTAGGATATTTTTGTTCATAAAAAGTAATCATTTGCATAAGCGAATAATGTTGAAGTAGAAAATAAAGATCCACAAAATCTTTTTTTGTTCCACGGTTGGTTATAGCAGAAAGTTTCATTGCTGCAATATCTTTTAATCCGGCCATTCTTACTCCGTCTGTTTCAATAGCAGGTTCAAGCCATTTGTATGGGTAATTAACAATATCAACTTTTATATTGTTTATATAAAGTACTTTTATTGATTTAGTATCTTGTTTTACTACAATATTAAAATCTGGTGAACAAAATTCATTAATAATTTCAGTTGTAGTGGCTTCCATCGTACCAAAGAAATCAAGATCAATAGAGAATCGATGTCCTAATTGCAAAGCAAGAGCAGTTCCACCAACCAATCGCATTTGTGAAAGCAGCGAACTTTCCTGCAGTTTTTTTAAAAGTACCAGTGTGTGTGTTTCGACTGTAGAAGTTTGTAGCATCTAAATTGATTTTGAGGAGTATTTGTAATAGTTGAAATAAAAGAAAGCGATTCGCGTTCCATGCTTTTTATGTTCAAAGCAATTTCGCGTAATTGTTCTAATCCATAGTAAGATTTAATAAAAATCCAATCTTGCATCATTCCGTAATCCAATACACGAGCAACAATAAAAGCGGCATGTTTTTGCATATCTAAATCATTTATGTCCACATCCCAAAAAAGATTCGGCGAAAAATTTGATAATTCATCTGTCATGGCTCAATTATTTCATTTTATGGCAAATATAATTGTTTTTTTGAAAATATTTATGATGTTATACGTTAAGCTAAATTTGAAAATCCGAAACAAACCATGGCATAAATAATTCGGTAACATTTTGATATTTTTTAATAAAATTTTCCCTGAATGAAGAAAATAAACAAAAAATTTTGGCTTTGAAAACGGCATAATACCAAAATGATTTATTTTTCATTCCTAAGTGTTCGGCATAGTCTCTTTTGACTATGTCGGATTAAAAACAAAGCTCCGGCTTTGTATCTTATACCATTTCTTTGGCATAAAATCCGTTCCGCTTTATGCTGTTTTTTGTATATAGAGTCTGCCTGTAATCTTCGTTTGTTTTTTAAATTATTAATTACAATGTGTAAAATATTTTACCATAATTGTAAAATAATTTTACATTTCCCAATTAAATAAAATAAATAAACGACTTGTAATTAGCACATTACCTGTTTGGTATAACTTTAGCATGCTACATATAATAAAGATAATAAAATATTAATGAGGAATTTTATATTAGCACTTCGTTCATTATTAAAAAAAGGACAGGGAAATATTGTTAAAATACTATCTCTCGGTGTTGGCTTAGCAGTTGGACTAATAATTATTGCAGAATTATATTTTGAATTCAATTATGATAACTTTTATCCAGATTCCGAACGGATATACCAAATAAGAACTAACTTTAAGATGGGTGATGATGAAGCTGAACCTGATGATAGAACAAGTGGTGGAGTTGCTTTAGGTATGCGCAATGAAATTCCGGGAGTAGAATCGGCAACCAGAGCGACCTTTTTTAGTGATGTTTTTTATACTGAAGACAAGCAAAAATTTTCCGAAAATGCTTATTTAGCTGATGAAATGTTTTTTGATGTACTGCCGCGTCCAATGGTGTTGGGAAATGCCAAAGAAATCCTTTCAAAACCTATGTATGCAATAATTTCGCGTTCGGTAGCAGAAAAACTTGCAGAAAATATATCCGGTGTTATAGGACAAACCATTGAATTTGAAGGCTATCCTGATAAAAATGTTATTATAGGCGGCATATTTGAAGATTTGCCGAAAAACTCTCATTTACAATATGATATACTGATTTCATTAAATTCAATAATAAATTTCTGGCAATGGGACGGTTCCTTGAATTGGGACGGAAACGAAAGGTATTATGGATATGTTAAATTAGCTGATGGAATAAATCCCGACAACCTGGCAACTCCAATACTGGAAATGCAAAAACGACATCAGGATCTGGAAGAATACGAAAAAGAAGGATATGAAATATCATATTTTCTGGTTCCTCTTTCCAAAGCCCATACCGAAGTTCCGGGACTTTTAATGATAGTTGCATTTATTGCACTTCTGGCTTTTGTAATAATTCTTATTGCCGTAACAAATTATATCCTTATTGTAATTTCATCTTTGGTAAACCGTACAAAAGAAATCGGAGTATATAGATGTTACGGAGCTTCGAATAAGAATATTACAGGAATTATACTTTCGGAAACATTAGTTCACCTTTTCCTGTCTTTAATAGTAGCTGCAGTATTTATTTTAATCCTTAAACCTACAATAGAAAATATTTTCGGAAATCCCATAGAAGCATTATTTACTTTTAATTCGGCACTGTTGTTAACCGTTGTTTGCGGTTTTGTATTTCTGTTCACAGGACTTATTCCGGCAAGAATATTTGTAAGGATTCCGGTAAGTGCCGCATTTCGCAACTTTAAAGGCAATCGGAGGCGCTGGAAACATATCCTGCTGTTTTTCCAGTTTACAATAGTATCATTTCTGATAACATTACTGATAATAATGGGATTGCAATACAGGTTAATGATAAATGACAATCCCGGCTACGAATACGAAAATGTTCTGTATCATTATACATACGGATTAACTGCAACAGAACATCAAAAAGCTATGGATGAATTAAAAAAATCGCCACAAGTAGAGTTGGTAACAGAAGGAACATTCTTTTTGTACGGACCATCCGGAAATAATGTTTATGTACCTGATGATGAGCGTGCACAATTCAACTTCGGCGACTTATACAGCGTTGATGAAAACTATCTTGATTTATTTGAAATTCCTGTTGTAGAAGGAAAAAATTTCGATATAAATTCCACCCCAAATCAAATGATAGTAAGCCGTTCGTTCGCAGAAAAACTATCCGGATTACAGAATTGGAAAGATGGAGTTGTAGGCAAAAACGTGCTTGTTACAGAACACGATGGAATACATACAATAATCGGAGTTCACGAGAATATTCGTATTGGCTCGGTTCAGGATAGTGACCCCAGACCAACAGCGATGTTCTACAAAAACAAGAATTTCCATCCCGGAATTATTTTTATAAAACTATCGCAATTAAATCAGGAAACAATTCTGCAGGTAATTGATATTCTGGAATCGGCAAATCCCGGCAAAGATGTTACGGTTACACCATATAAAGCTACAATGATAAGCATGTACGATTCTTTTAAAGATATGCGTAATATAATAATGGTAATAGGAATTATTACATTGATAATAGCCATAACAGGACTTGCCGGATACACAAGAGACGAAGTCAACCGCAGAAGTGCCGAAATAGCAATACGAAAAATAAACGGAGCAACAATCCTGAATATTCAAAAATTATTTATTATTAATATTCTGTGGGTATCAATTCCTTCTGTTGCAATAGGCAGCACTTTGTCTTTATTTGTTGCGGCAAAATGGATGGAAAGTTTTACAAAAACCATAGATTTTTCAATATGGCTGTTCTTGTTATGCAGTATCATAGTTTTGTCAATAATAGTAATTATTATGCTTATAGGTACATATAGAATTGCAGTTAAAAATCCGGTAGAGTCAATAAAAAATGAATGACCCCAAAGTGGAATATTTTTCATTCTGTAGAGTTTGTCTCAATTTGACGGAACTATGAGATTTTCAAAACGGAATGAAAAACAAATCACTTTGATATAAAATGATGGTGAAATATGCTAATGCAAATTATGTCAACATCCTCACAAATTCACCAAAATGTACTATTTTTTCTTTGTTCACTGTATTGAATAACAAGTGTTCAAAATCGTTAGATTTGTGTCGCAAATCTACTTTTTTGGTTATTTCTATTAATTTTATTTTTAACTCGGTCAGGTTATGAATATTATGTTTTTGAGCAAGATAATCATAATTCGGCTTTGTTTGAGAAAGCAAAAACATGGTATCGTAGAAATCGCGTCCTTTTGCTCGCGAAAGCAATGCCGACAATTTCATTGAACAAAGTATATCATCGGGAGGAACAGGAAATGCAATGAAAAAGCCGCAACTACTGATAATTGCCATTTGAGGGATGTATTCAAATTCTTGATTTTGACTTTCAAGTTTAATCAAAAAACGCTCTTCTTTATATGCTGACAAACCCAATTCAAACAACAATTCTGGGAAATAAATCCTTGAACGAAATGCTGTTAATTTTTCGCTTTGTTTTTCCCGTGTTTCGGCTCTAATTCCCGACCGTTGCAAGAAAGTTAAAACCGATTGAGACATTTCTGTAAAATCTTCGATAGAAAAATTCTTACAATCAAAATCCAAATCTTCTGAAAACCGGTCAATTCCTTTCACTAAACGCAAATTTGTACCACCAATAAAAGTAATCTTTTTTACAAATTTCGATGTTGCTAAAAAATCTAAAATCATCAGTTGAATATATTCCTTTACGATATACTTTTTGTGTATAGGATTTTCCCTGATTTGTGGCGAAAAATAATTTTGTATTTGTTCTAAATTCAGCATAAATCATAAATTTTAATAAGTAAATTAACTCTATTACTTAGTACCTTAGATTGAAACCTTTCTGTAAATTCATTTAAACGCTCTATATTCAAATCCTCTTGCATAAATTCTTCATCAAACCGCAATTCTCTGATTTCTTGCTCGTTATTATATATAGGATAAAGATACAACAAATCTAAAATAGCTTTTTCGGGAGTCGCAAAAAGCAAACTTGGTTTATTCGAAAACGCTTTTTGTTCATACCCGAACATCAACTTCGGTAAAATTTGTTGATACAAAAATGAGCCGAAAACATTCTCGAAATTTGCCTTTTTCAATGAACTTACAGCAGTTGTCTGCACTATTGCTTCAGGAATAATATCATAAAATGCCAATGCCGAATGTAAGCTTACATAAGAAGGACTATATATCCTATTTGAAACAAGATACTGAAAATTAGGCATTTTTAGATATTCAGGGAAACTATACCATGAATTACGCAATTTTACCAGTAAATTCTGCTTTGTCCAACGAGTGAGATTATTTTTATCAAAATCAGGTTTCCATGCATACACTTGATTAACATTGAAGCACGCCAAGTCATAAAATTGATTTCTAAATTGCCAAAAGTTCATTTTAATTTAATTCTGTTTTTCCGTAAAAATACATAAAAAGAGAATTAAAACAAATTTTAATTAAAAAACATTACGGAATTAAGAGATTTTTTAAACATAGAATAAATGACTTCCTTAAATAAATACAATCCTAATTCCGGGAACTGTAAAATATATTATCACAGATTGTAAAATAATTTTACATTCCGGAACTAATCTTGATTATGTAAAATTCTTATAATTATACCTTTAGCTATTTGGCAAGATTTTAGTATATATTTATAACAATTAAATTAAAAAAGTGATTTTTTTGTTAGCCATGAGAAGTACTAAATATAAAAATTCTTTTTATGAAAACAATATTTAAGAATTTTATCCATTTATTGTCAAAATTCAGGACATCAAGTATTTTCAATATTCTGGGTTTATCTGTTGCATTAGTTGTGTTTTTTATTGTATTAATGCAAGTCCATTACGATTTTACATTCGACCGTGGATATACTAATTCCAATAAAATTTTTCAGTTTAACAGATATTACTTAGAAGATGGCGAAGAAGAAACTTCAACAAATATTAATTTTCAGATTCCTGAATTTCTAAAAGAGTCATTTCCGGAAATTGAAAATTATTGTATGCTTTCTAACTGGGGAAGTAGCGAATTTGATATTCTCAAAGAAGATGATTTTGTTGAAACATACAATATCCCTTTTATCCGCTCAACTCCGGGATTTTGGAAAGTTTTTTCTCCCGAAATAATTTACGGCGACACTACCGCAATATTTTCAGCTCCTGGGAGAGCAATGATTTCGGAAAAAACTGCCGAAAAACTTTTTGGAGAAGAAAATGCTTTAGGGAAAACCATTGATTTTCATTATAGTTCTTCGCCAATGACGGTTCAGGCTGTTTATCGCGATTTTCCCGAAAATTCTTCCATAGGCAACGGATTATATACATATTTACAGAAGTACGATGAAACAGAATGGAGTTTTCATGCATATTTTCTGATTAATCCTCAAAACATAACCTTTGTCAGGGAAAAAATCAATTCAGCCGAAATTATTAGTGAAGAAACTTTTAACTACCTTAAAGAAAATCCCGATATTATTCTTGAAAACAGATTGTCCTGCTTAAACGAACTTTATCTGGATGATTCGGGCATGGGCGGAAGCAAACGTATCAATACAACAATTACACTGCTCGTTATTGGTATCTTAACATTGTTCGTTGCTTTTGTGAATTTTATTAATCTTTCATTGGCAATGTCTCCATCTCGGGTAAGGAGAATAAATATTCATAAAGTACTCGGAATAAACAAATTAAAATTACGATTTACAATATCCCTCGAAAGCGTTTTTTTAACCATAATCTCATTAATCCTGGCTTTTCTGGGAATATCATTCCTTAAAGACACATCGTTTGCACAGGGTATATTTTCAACAAATCTTTCATTATGGCAGCATTCCGGATTATTATTAGCTGCAATGGCTATAATTTTAATAATTGCTCTCCTGATAGGACTTTACACATCAAAATACACAATATCTTTTGATGTATCGGAAGCCCTGAAAGGTTCGTTTTCTCTGGGAATAAAAGGTAAAAGATTACGTAATGTACTTATAGTTATCCAGTTTACAACAGCAATTGCATTAATTTGTATTTCAACATTTATAAAACTACAGCACAACCACATGTTGAACCACGATTGGGGTATTCCGAAAGAAAATGTTGTTTATATGCCTCTTTATGGTTTGGGACAGAATGCCGAAGCCTTTGGACAGGAATTATTAAGGAATCCCAATATTAAAGATTATTGCATAACCCGCGACCTTCCCGGAGGGGTTGGAATGAGTTGGGGACGTGAGTTTGAAGGAAAAGACATCAGTCTTTTTGTCTGGTCTGTAGATGACAGGTTTTTCGACTTTTTTGAAGTTGACATCATTGAAGGACGTAAACCCGAACATATGGATTCTGTTGTTTCACAAATTGTTTTAAATGAAACATTTTTGAAAAAATACGAATTTGATGCCGAACTTGTAGGCAAAGATTTTCCTGCTTTTGGTCCCGGACGAGTTCAAGCCATAGCAAAAGATGTAAACTTTCAGTCACTGCATGTACCTATTACGCCTATGGCTTTCGGAGTTTTATCTCAATGGAATAATTTTAGTTATTTTCTTGTAAAGTTAAGCGGAAATAATCTTAGAGAAGAAATAGCATATATTGAACAAACATGGAATCAGTTTAGTAAAGAACCGTTTGAAGTTCGTTTCCTTGACGAAAATATGGATAATTTGTACAAACAGGAAAACAACATGGCAAAATTAATTGGTATTTTTGGGTTTATAATTGTGATAATTGCCATAATGGGAGTTTACGGACTTATACTTTTCAATACAAAGTACAAAGAAAAAGAAATTGCCATACGCAAAGTAAACGGCTCAACCGAAAAAGAAATTATATTTATGCTGAATCGTTCTATAGTGTTGCAATTGATAATCGCATTTATATTAGCCATTCCTATCGTTTACTTTTTTGTAGACAAATGGCTCAACAACTTTGCTTATAAAATTTCCATTTCGTGGTGGGTATTTTTGCTTGGCGGACTTGTTATTTTTATAATCACACTTGCTACCGTTACAATTCAAAGTTATAAGGCAGCTGTGATGAATCCTGTAAAGTCATTGAATAAAGAATAAATATAAACTAAAAATGAGTGGTTCGACTCTGCTCACCAACTGAGGAATGAGAAATAAAAAATGAAGAAGTAAAAGAATGGAGAAGTTAATAGAAGTTAAAGAAAGGACAATTTGCTACTAAATAAGAAATACAGAAAAATTTGCAACTGATTAAAAATGAGAAATAAATTTAAATAATTAATAAAATAATAACAACCTTAGTGCGGTGAGCGGAGCCGAACCGTACCTCTGTGGTTACTTAAAATTGAAATAATTATGATAAAAATTGAAAATTTAAGAAAAGTATTCAGAACAGAAGAAGTAGAAACTGTTGCTTTAAATGGAGTATCAATGGGAGTCGGTGATGGCGAATTCGTAGCCATAATGGGACCTTCCGGTTGCGGAAAATCAACATTGTTGAATATCTTAGGTTTGTTGGATAACCCTACATCCGGAGAATATTTTCTTGCAGAGCAGGAAGTCGGACATTTAAAAGAAAAATACCGTACCGAAACCCGTAAGGGAAAAATCGGCTTTGTCTTTCAGAGTTTTAACCTTATCGAAGAAATGACGGTTTACGAAAATGTAGAACTACCTTTGATATATCTGAAAATAAAACCTTCGGAACGTAAAAAACTTGTAGAAGAAGCACTTCGCAGGATGAACATAAGTCATCGTACAAAACATTTTCCAAACCAGCTTTCGGGAGGTCAGCAGCAACGTGTTGCAATTGCGCGTGCAGTAGTTGCAAATCCTAAACTGATTCTTGCCGATGAACCTACCGGAAATCTGGATTCTAAAAACGGAAAAGATGTTATGACTTTGCTGTCAGAGCTAAATCGTGAAGGTACAACAATTGTAATGGTTACTCACTCGCAGCATGATGCGTCTTATGCTCACAGAATTATAAATCTGTTTGACGGGCAAATTGTTACGGAAGTTGAGAGTAAGATGTAGAGAAATAGGTTTGTTATTGTAATATAATGTAAGAATAATTTTTTTGAGAACTGCACATTTGAGAAAATCATATTTCAAGTTCACAAATTTAATTATTTCTTAATAAAAAGACAAATTTTGATGAATACTTCTTTCTTTTTCTAAAAATTTCTTATCATACACCATTGATAATAAATGATTTATGAAAGCATTGTATTAAAATGAATCAAAAACGCACTTTCAAATGAGCAATTTTTTAAATAATTGTTGATTTTGTTGTGCAATTGTTGTATATTTAATAGAAAGTGACTAAAATTATAAAACCATATAGATTTATTAACACAATTATTTGAAAAATAAGATATATATTTGTAAGAAAATACCGGAATGGAAGATATTAGATGGCGTCAGCGTTTTGACAATTATCGTAAGGCATTAACAAAGTTATCAAATAATATTGATTATATAAAAGAAAAATATAATCATATGGATCTTAATAATGATAAAATCTACAGCGATATAGCTCTGACTATTGAAGATATCTATAAACAAGGCTTGATACAAAGCTTTGAATTTACCCATGAATTAGCCTAGAAAGTTATGCAGGATTTTGCCAGAGATCAGGGTAATAACGAAATACATGGAAGTAAAGATGCAACCCGATATGCGGCTCAGGTAAATATTATCGGTAATGCTCATGTTTGGATGGATATGATAATCAGCCGCAACGAAACTTCCCATACTTATAATGAAAGTACGGCTAACACTATTTTCTCGACCATCATTACAAAATATTATCCATTATTGTTGGATTTTGAAACCAAAATAGAAAGTATTTGTAATGAAAATCAATGAAAACGATATTGAACAACAAACAGGCTTATCGAACAGCGACATGGCAAAAATAATATCTATTTTTGCCGAATTTCCGGCATTAGAAAAAGTTTGGCTTTACGGTTCGCGGGCAAAAGGTAATTTTCAACCCTATTCGGACATTGATATAACTTTGCAAGGAAACGCATTGAATATAGAAATACAACATCAAATAGAATGGGCACTGGATGATTTATTTCTTCCTTATACTTTTGATGTATCCATTTTATCAGCCATTAGTAACCAAAATTTACTTGCTCACATTAATCGTGTTGGTATTCTGATATATGAAAAAGAAACCTGAAAAATTCTAATAAACTTAATTAATAAAAAACAGCATCTAATTCTGTTATCCGAATACTATTCCACTTTGGGCTTTCGGATTGAATTATTAAACTTATCAGGTTAAGAAAATAAATTCTTTTAAGTGTATTTTTATTACAATAAATACATATTTTGCCTATGTTTTGTTACAAAATGATTATTTTTTTGAATTAAGATTAAACTACAAATGAGTTTTTAATATTTTATTAATATTACCTGCATAATAAAACGGAACATTGTATAAATTAAATTCTTTTCCCGATTGCGTTTTTACCTTATCAATAGAAAAAGGATTATTCCAAATCCTGATTGCTGTGGAATGATTTGTATTTTCCATGAATATATGCAGAGATTTTAGTTTTGAATTATGTCCTGATTTTACTTCAAGTGGAATTAACATGTTTTCATATTGTATGATGAAATCAATTTCTGAATCTGCACCTTTTTTGTCCCGGACCCAAAATATCCTTTTATTTGAAAGTTTAGTATTTGCAGCTAAAAGTTCTTGGGCTACAATTTGTTCTGCAATTAATCCTCTCCAAATATCAGTTATATCCTTTGTACCAAAAATTTCTCTTTGGATATTTGCCGAATAATTTACTAATCCCGTATCCAACCAGAATAATTTCGGTTTACGTTTATGATTAGTTACCAGGGGAAGCATATAATTAGTTGTGGGATAAGTAAGCTCCAATAACATTGCTTTTTCAAGAGTGCGAAAAGCTTCTCCCATTTCTCTTGCTTTGTAGGATGAGCCGGCAAAACTTCCTATGGTTATTCTTTGTGCTGCAAAAGACCAGCCTTCATCTAATATATATCGTATAGCGTGCGCCATTGTCTGGTTTCGGGCATATTTTTCCACATCTTCTTTATAACCAAATAAAAGAGATTCATAAATATTATTGATAGCTACTAAATCTTTGTATTTTGAATAAAAGCTAACAACTTCAGGCATTCCTCCTATTAGCGTATATGTATTGAATAAATCTGAAATTTTGTTATGTATAACCTCAGGAACAGACAATTCCACTACAGCCTTTTTAATCTCGGTTTCCCCCATAGCACCAAGAAATTCATCAAAAGTGCAAGGTCTTATTGCCATGTATTCAACTCTGCCGACAGGAAATGAAATATGTGTGTCAATTAAGCTTTCAAGTAACGAACCTGCTGCAATTACATAAAGTTCAGGAATTTGTTCGTAAAAATATCTTAACTGCATTATTGCTTTTGTTGAATTTTGTATTTCATCAATAAATAATAATGTCTTATTGTTTGTCTTTGGTTTATTGCAATATAAATAGATCCCTGATAATATTTCTTCAATCCCTTTTTCGGTTTCAAAAAGTTCTTTTGCCTGGGATATTTCTAAATTTAAGTATAAATAAGTGTCAAAATCTTTGCTGAATTCGTTAATAAGAGTGGTTTTTCCTACTTGTCTGGCTCCTCTGAGAACCAAAGGCTTTCGATTCAGACCTCCCGCCCAGATTCTTAATTGTTTTATAATATTTCTTTCAAACATTTGTTTTTTTACAAAGATAATTATTTTGTTTCAAAGTAGGGGTATATTTTTAGTTTTTTTGTTTCAAAGTAGGGGTGTATTTTTAAATTTTTTGTTTCAAAGTAGGGGTATGCTTTTATTTTAAAGTGATATTATCTATTAAAAAATGTAAACTATCTTATCACTACTGTAAAATAATTTTACACTTTTAAAACAATATTAAATCATTAAGCTACTAATTATCAATCAATAATCATTTTGGTAAATTCTTTGCTTAAGTTTATTATTATTTATAATCTATGAAACAAATATTTAGAAACTTCACATATTTAATAAAGAAGTTTAAAACTTCGAGTATTCTGAATTTTGCAGGATTAGCTGTAGCAATAATGGTATTTATTATTGCAATAATTCAGGTGCGATATACATCAAATTATAATAAAAGTTTTGATAAATCCGGATATATACATTATGTAAGCTCTATTTATCCTGATTATGACAACCAAAGAGGTTTTGCATACTCAAAAGATGCTATAGTTCTTGCTGCGGAAAGATTTCCCGAAATAAAAAACTATTGTTTTACTCAGTATTATATTCCCGATAAAGATTTTTACAAGGCTGACAATAAAGATGAAATTTTTACAATCAGAAGCATATACATCAATGAAAGTTTTGCAGAAATTTTTACTCCTGAAATAATCTCAGGAAGTTACACGGAAATTTTCGAATCGACTACTCAATTATCAGGAATGTTGTCTGAGAGCATTGCAAAAAAATTGTTCGGAAAAGAAGACCCAATCGGACAGCAATTACATATGAAAGCATTGGATCAGGCTTATACCAGAGATACTGTAGAACAAGCGGTAACTATAAAAGCCGTGTGTAAGGATTATCCTGAAAATACTTTTATAGGAAGCGGTATATTTTTACCTTTGGAAGAGCTAGGAGGCGACTGGTATTCTGTATATATTGAGATTGATCCTGAGGATGCAGGAGCTTTGCAGACAAAAATGAATAATGATACTTTAATCAAAGAAGTATCCTATGGAACAGAAGTCGAAATATATCCGTACTATGAGTTGGCTGAATATTTTCCTGCATTCGGCGACCAGATAGGTAATAAAAATACAAATCTTGCCCTGCTTGCCATAGGGATATTAACACTTATAATAGCATTTATTAATTATATTAATTTTTCTGTTTCGATGGCTCCTGTGAGAGCACGTACTTTTAATATACAGAAAATAATGGGTGCAAAAACATCTGTAATTAAAACCGTGATCATATCGGAACCTGTAATATTTTCTTCGATTTCGTTCATTTTATCACTATTAATTATTTCTGTTTTTAAAACTTATATAAAAAATGCTTTTATAATTGCAGACCTCTCACCTGTAAATAATGTCGAAATACTTTCAATGGTATTTTTGATTATAGTATTTTTTTCTTTACTGGCAGGTATATATCCGGCATGTTATGCCACAATATCCCAACCTGCTGTAGTAGTGAACGGAAAACATTCTTTATCGCGAAAAAGTTCAGTTTTCAGAAATATATTGATCGGTATACAATTCTTTGCTGCCGTAACTTTTATCATAATCGCACTATTTATAAGGCTTCAGTATGATTATGTAACTAATTATTCACTTGGAATGGAAAAAGAGAATATAGTTTATCTGCCTTACAGTATAAATAACGATTTGAAAACATTCGGAGATGAGCTTACAAAAAATCCGGAAATATTAGATTATACGGCTTCGTCGTTTTTACCGGGAATGGTATTCGGACAGGTTTCGGGAAGTCTGATCAATAACAAGTTTATGGAAATAACCGCATGGCCTGTTTCGGAAAACTTTCTTGATTTTTTTGGTGTGAATATGGTTGAAGGAGAAACTTTTACAAAAACAAACCAATCCGACAAGCGTCAGATAATTGTTAACGAAAATGCTGTGAAACAATATGAACTTGAGAATATTGTAGGGATAGAAGAATTATATGAGTTTGATTTTTCAAATTATCATGGAGAACAGAAGCAATATTTACACAGAATAAATGGTATTGCTGAGGATGTAAAGTTTCAATATCTTAAACATCCTGTAAGTCCGATGATGTTTGTATATACTCCCAACGATAATTATTACTGGATATTTGTAAAGATTTCTGGGAATGATATTCAATCAACCATTAGTTATATAGAGAATACATGGAAAAAATTCAGTAATGAAAAATTTGAAATTAATTTTCTCGACGAAACTCTGGATAGTCTTTATGTGATGGAAAACAGTTTGTCGAAAACAATTTCGTTATTCAGTATTATTGCTGTTCTTATAGCAATAATGGGAGTTTATGGACTTATAATATTCAATGCAAAATATAAAGAGAAAGAAATTGCAATACGCAAAGTAAACGGGGCTTCGGTAAAAGAAATTATTTTCCTTATCAATCGTAATACTTTGGGATTGTTCGTTATTTCATTTTTAATATCAGTTCCGACAGCATATTTTATAATGAAAAGATGGCTTGAGAACTTTGCTTATAAAATAGATATTTACTGGTGGGTATTTCTTGCAGGAGGACTTCTTGTCTTTATTATCACCCTTATAACAGTAAGTGGTCAAAGTTATAAATCGGCAACTACGAATCCAACAAAATCATTACAAAAAGAATAAATATCATGAGAAATTTCAGAACTTATTTTAAATTCTTGTCAAGAAATAAATTATACACTATTGTTAACATTACCGGCTTTTCAATATCGTTAATGTTTGTTTTCCTGTTGGGTATTTATGTAATTCAGGAACTGTCGGTTGATAAATTTCATGAGAAAAAAGACAGGATTTATTTACTTGTAAATTCTACTGATATAGCAAGTGTTTCGAATCCTGTGGGGGACTATGTACAGTCTAAACTACCCGAAATAGAAAGTTACACAAGAGTTTTGTCAAGAAATGTAAATTTTAAGTATGGTGAAACAAATACTTTCTATGAGGCTATGTTTGCCGACTCTACATTTTTCAATATTTTTTCTTTTGATTTGATTGATGGAAATCCTGATAATGTTCTGAAATCAAAACAAAATGTTGTGTTGACACAGTCTTTTGCAAATAAGATATTTCCTGACATAAATCCATTGGGAAAGACATTTCAGGTTGATGATATAGAAGTGATTGTATCAGGAATAATGAAAGATTTTCCATCCAATACTCATTTGCCGGAATGCGATTTTATTTTAAATTATGGCTTAATTACAAACTATTGGGGCGAAGATATTCTTCAGGATTGGGGAAATAGTTCTTTTGTAACTTATCTCCTGCTAAAAGAAGGAGCAGATATTAATTCAAAAAAAGACTTTTTATTAGAACTGTTTAAGCAAGATTATTGGGTATATGAAATGGGATATTACGACGAAGTTACATTTGTTCCTGTTGATGAAATATATTTTAATAACTTTTCAACAGGCAATATAGGTTTTAATTCAAACAGTAAATCGTTGATATACATATATTTTGCAATAACAATACTGATACTTATGGTTGCTATTCTGAATTATATAAATTTAACGGTATCGCAATCAAGTTTCAGAGGAAAAGAAACAGCAATAAGAAAACTTTTAGGAAGTAGCCAAAAGTCTATAATTTCTCAGTTTATATCGGAATCAATAATGATGGCACTATTGGCTTCCGTATTGGGAATTTTATTAGCATTTGCAGCAAAGCCGTTTTTTAATAATATTATGTCAACAAATCTTGATATATCACAATATGTCACTCCGCTGAATATTTTGATAGTCATCACCGGAATTGTTGTAATAGGAATTGTATCGGGATTATTTCCTGCGATTGTTGTATCCCAGTTCAAACCCATTGAGGTTGTTAAAGGAACATACAAGTTAAAAGTTAAAACATTATTTTCAAAAGTACTGATTACATTCCAGTATTTAGTTGCAATATCATTACTTATTTGCAGTATTTTCTTAATAAAACAGACAAATTATCTGAAAGATTATAATCTTGGATATGATACGGGTAAAGTTTTTGTTATGAAAAATATTTTTGATCAGGAAAAGATTGAAGGACTTAAAAATGAATTATTCAAAATTCCCGGAGTAGAGAATGTTTCTTATTCTGCAGGAACTCCTTTTGATGGAGGCAATAACCAAAGTTTTGAATATGAAGGAGAACCTTTAAGTTTTCAGGTATTTCAGGTAGATTCTGCCTTTTTCGATGTTTATGGTATTAAATTATTTCCTTTCGAAGATATAAATGGTAATTCTGTTTGGGTAAACCAACAGGGGCTTAATGCTCTGCATCTGGATAGTACAAATAGGTCTTTTAAGTATTGGGATCAGGATTTATATATCTCCGGCACAACTAATGATTTTAATTTCCGGTCGCTACATACACCTGTCGGACCTTCGCTTATAATTTACTATAGCGAATTAAATTATCGTCCGTGGCATATTTCTGTAAAAATCGCTTCATCAGCCAACACATTCGAAACTGCAGACAGAATAAAAGAAACATATACAGAATACAGCAATGGAGAATTATTTGATTCTTTTTTCGCAGATGAGGTAATACAAAAGCAATATGAAGGTGAAAACAAAATATCGAAAATAATTATTGCTTTTACTGTATTGACAATAATAATACTTATGATGGGAATACTGGCAATGTCGCTGTATTATGTAAACCAGAAAGAAAAAGAAATTGCAATACGAAAAGCAAACGGAGCAAAAGAAAAGGAAATTATTTATATGCTTAATATGAATTTTATTAAATGGATTATCGTAGCGTTTGTTTTGGCAATTCCACTTTCATATTTTGCTATGCAGAAATGGCTTGAAAGTTTTCCGTATAAAATTTCATTGACATGGTGGATATTTATTATGGCAGGTATTGTAATAATTTTGCTATCTGCTGTTTTTGTAACATTACAAAGCTGGAAAACGGCAACTTCAAATCCTGTTAATGCTTTAAAAAATGAATAATATTATATAACGACTAAGACACGGAGAACACTAAGGTTTTATTTCTTAGTGCCTTTAGTACTTTAGTGGTAAAAAAAACTTACTATGAATATAATTATTGCACTTCGCCGGTTGAAAAACAACAAATCATTAAGAATAGTAAATCTTTTAGGTCTTTCATTAATTTTTTCGAGTATTTTGTTATCATATAATTATGTGAAAAAAGAGTTAAGTTACGACAGGTTTAATGAAAAGGCAGACCGTATTGTAAGAATGTCTTTACAATTTGACGGTAACCCTATTGATGGACGCCAGTCTACATTTGGACTGCCTAATGATTCCTGGATAGAAGCTTTTCCCGAAATAGAAAATGTAACAAAAGTTTTTTTTATAAATACAGGAGTTTTAACATACAATGGAAAGCCTGAAATAATAAACGATTTTTTTGTAGCAGATTCTTCTTTTACAGACATTTTTACTCTTAAGTTCATTGAAAAAAAGAGTGAAAAAGTTTTAAATTCCTCCGAAGATGTTATTATAAGCAAAAGCCTTGCTGTTCAACTTTTCGGAAATGAATCTGCAATTGATAAAGAGGTGAAAATATCCGGCAGAAAAGTAAGTGCCGATATAACCTGGTTTATAAGTGGTGTGTATGAAGACTTTCCTGAGACATCACACTTCCATCCTAAGGTTATAATGAGCAACGCTTCGGATTCATACAATGATTGGGCATATTATTATTTTCTTTTAGAACCCGGCAGTATATTAAATATTCATGAACTGGAAGAGAAAATTGGGAAAACCACATATGGCGAATTCATGGAAAGACAAAATATTGATGTAAAAGTATTTTTAACGCCATTAACCGATATTCATCTTAAAAGTCATGTACTGCGCGAAATGGAACAAAATGGGAATATATATTTTATTTATTTGATTGTTGGAGCTAATATATTGCTATTATTTGTTGTATTATTTAATTTATGGCTCAATTCATCTCTGATTTTTTCGTTCAGTAAAAAGTATTACCAGCTGCTACGCCTTAACGGAGGTTCTAAATTGAATATAATTAAAGATGAAACGTTCCTTGCATTGTTATTGGGAATTTCTTCGGTTTTAATAAGCTTACTCATAATACATTTATATTCATCTGTGTTTAATTTTTCTTTAGAATATATATCCAATATAAAAATATCATTATTTGCAATAATATTTATTATGCTAATATTATTTGTATCATTATTGCCTGTAATTGTAAACATATCCTTAACAATTTTCAATAATATCAATCAGGATTTAAAAGCACTGCGTTTTTCATTTTCCGATATAAAATATATGCTTATTGTTCAGTATTGCATTGTCGTTTTTATGATTATCATAACCTTTGTAATAAACAGGCAAATGGAGATGATACAACAGCACCAGATGGGAGCAGGCGAATCTAATATTCTGGCACTTTACGAACAGCCAAATAAAGTGCAGGAATCTTATGAATTATTAAAATCCGAACTTGAAAAGTATTCCGAAATAGAAATGGTTACAGCATGTATGCAGTTGCCGGGCAGTTCTATAAGAGACGGAATAGAAATAAACTTTGAAAATGAAGAAGATAAAAAATCACTGAATCTGTTATATGTTACAGAAGATTTTTTACCTTTTTTCAAAATAATGCCTGTTGCAGGAAAATCTTTTTCGTCTTTAAAATTCACCTATAAAGAAGAGAGTGAAATGATGAAGAATGTATGGATGGGAAAACCTGAATTAAATCCCGTCATATCGGAAGAATATTTGATAAATATGAAGGCATTGCAAATATTAGGATTTGACTCTCCTGAAGAAGCTATCGGGCAAAATATAACAATAAACCATTCGGCACTTGACTATATAAAAGGAGGAAAAATCGTAGGTGTGGTTGATGATTTTAATTATGCTACGGTTTTTGAGGAATCTGTACCTCTATTAATAATGCAGCGGTCTGTTATAGTAAACTGTATAATGATAAGATTAAATCCTGAAAATATAGATAAAGCCTTGGCTATTTTTGATAAAGTATGGAGCGAAGTCAATCCTGATTTTCCTGCTGATTATAGTTTCTTACAGGATACTTACAATGAAGTTTACAAAAATGAAATAAACGCAGATATTTTAGTCAGTATTTTTTCATTATTATGTCTTGTTATAACTGGTCTGGGCTTAATAATATTTACGGCATTTGTAGTAAAAAGCCGTTCAAGGGAAATTGCAATACGAAAAGTAAACGGAGCGACAATATTTGATATTATCAAGATGTTGAACAAAAATGTTCTAATCTGGGTTCTTGTAGCTTTTATAATATCAATACCATGTGCTTATTTTACGGCAAAAATATGGCTTGAAAATTTTATTTATAAAATCAGTCTGGAGTGGTGGATATTTGTTTTAGCCGGTATATTTGTTTTCATACTGACAATTATAATTATTTCGATACAAAGTCTTAAGATAGCGATGACAAATCCGGTGAATGTTTTAAAGTCCAATAATTAATAATTAAAGTTAAGGATATCATAATAAGTTGTATTGAAAAAAAAATCTGAAAGAAGTAAAATTTATAAAAAAGGAGTAAATTGATTTTTATTCAAAGATTTCGGATTTAAAATTTCTTGATATCTTTGCTGTAAGAAGAGAAATTGATATGTTTTCTTATATTTGGTTATACAAATTACCCAGAAATAAAAAAACCGGTAAAATTTTTTACCGGTTTTTTAAAGTTTGGTTGATTAGAGAAATTGCTAGTTGTTGACTATAAATTCTACTCTTCTATTTTTCTTTCTGTTGGCTTCACTAGTATTTGGAACAATAGGGTTTGTTTTTCCTTTTGTTTCTATTTTTAATCTGTCTTTAGAAATTCCTTTTGATACCATGTATTCTTTTACAGCTTCGGCTCTTAATTCGCCTTCACGCATATTGATCGCATCTGTATCAATATCGCAGCAATTTCCTACAATTGTAATGGTCATATTCGGATATTGCTTCATAAGTTCCACTTTTTTGTCAATATATGTTCTTCTTGAGTCATCTAAATATTCACTACCTAAATCATATCCGTCTATAGTTTTTTCTACTTCACTAACAGCAGCCTGATATGCAGCTTCTTTTGCCACCGCCGCTTTTTTAGCTTCTTCAGCTTTTCTTGTTTCTTCAGCTCTCCTGGCTTCTTCGGCTCTTCTGGCATCTTCAGCTTTTTTTGCGTCGGCGCTACTGTTATCTTTCGGCGCTGCTGCTACCTTATTAGGTTTTGGTGTAAATGTAACTGCATTTGACATATTTGATTTATTTCCAAAACCACCCATTCCAAAGGATAATCGAACTTTTAGTCCTACAGCCATAGGACGTATTTTTTCAGCCAGGGTTTTTGATGTTTCAGAAGTATTGTTTAATGAATTATATGATGAGTGTCTTGATGAAAGAACACTGTTAGTAGAAAAATCTCTTGAAAGCATATCATTTCTTACAATAAAATTTTCATCGTTATCTTTTGCTAAATTGTTTACGCCATAATCAAAATAAACACCGGTATATAAATATAGTTTTTCACTCAGCATCCATTTTGCACCAGCTTCTACAGATACAATACATGCAAGTTTAAGATCTACGTCGCCTTTGGATTTTGTTGAACTTAATTCTCCGAATCCTAAAAATTCCTGAGTTGTATATTCAACATTTTCATATGCATAATATCCGGAACTTAGTATATCAGCATTACCGGTTGTTTCATATTTTACGCTTACTGGTATGCCAAGTTTTGCTCCGGCAGCTGCATAAAATTTGTGTTTAGCACCGGTTTGATACTGAAGCATAAGAGGAATGTTAACAAATATGGCGTTTTGTTTTTCTTCAAAATTGTTTAATTTATATCTTGATTCGAAGCTTTCGCCAAATCTGTCAATAGCATTATAACTGAATAAAACATCATTAAGTTTTATTTTACTGTTATAAAATGCGGCTTCTGCTCCAATTCCCAATCCAAAACTTTCAGTGAAAAAATATGTATATCCTAATCCTGCTTCACCTCCAAAACCAAGTTTTGCATCACCGTGAGAAAGTTTATAATTAAGTGTTGATAATCCGCCGCCACCATAAATAGAGAATTCATCTCTGGACTGTCCCATTGCTGTAACAGATGCAAGGACAGCTATCATTAAAAATATTTGCTTTTTCATAATTTTTTATATTAAGATTATTCTTTTTAAATTTATTTAACTACCAATTTTTCTACTTGTTCTGTATTTCCTGTACGAACTTTGATAAAATAAATGCCGGCTGCAGAAGGTGCATTTATTTTTACAAGTGTTTCTGAAGCATTTGTTGTGCTTATAAGAGTTCCCGAAGTAGAATACATCTCTATAACAACATTTGATAAATCTTCAAAATTTTCATTATTCAGATCAACATATATAATATCGTCTGTATTTACAGGATTTGGATATGTACTTATTGTATGTTCCGCAGATCTCAGAATTGTAGTTAATGTTGGATGACCACCACATGTACTCATTTTTTCATCGCTGGTTGTCATCATTGTTACATAATATCTGTCTGATTCAGTAAGAATATCATTAATACTAGTACCGGCAGAATAGTATTGTTTGGTTTGTCCGTTAAGTTTTGAGTATTCAGCTTCATCAGCAGTTTTACGATACCATTGGTAACTATCGGCTTTAAATGTCAGGTTACCGTTTTTAGCGGGGTCATTTATTACAGTAAGTGTATTGTTCCAACGTGTAGTAACTATTGAGTCAAAAGCAATACATTCGATCAGGTTATCCATTGCATCTTTAAGTGCTTGTACAGCAGCATCTATTTCTGCCTGTGTAGCATCAGGATCGTCATATACTTCTACAGCATTTCTGACAGCTTCTTCAAGATCTTTGATACTTCCGTCGTTATATATGTCTTTATCGTTATCAATGATATTTTGTGCGCTGTCCAGCATTTCGCTAAGTCCTGATTTATCTGTAATATTGAATTTTTTAGTTATATTACCAGTATAATTACCAGTACCCGTAATTGTAACTGTTGCTTCTCCGATATTTACATTGTCCTGATAAGCTACAGTATATTCTGTTCCTTCCAGTAAAGTATAAGTTCCGTGTTTTACCACGACACCTGGAGTTATTGCCTGGCCTGTATATGCCTGGGTCGGGATATTATCGGCAGTTGTAACGTCCATATCAGCAGCTTCAATAATGAAGTTTGCTGTTGAATTGGTTGCTCCGCAGTATTGGGAGTTTCCTGTAAATATTGCAATAACTTCATATGTCCCCACGTTTTCGGGCAGAGAACTTAATAGATTATTATTTGAATCATAATATTCATATGTGACCCATGAATGTTCACCAATATTTTGTCCGTCAAATTGCACATATATAGGAGATATTTGTTTAGGCGTGCGGTCATATGCAACAGTTTCATTAAGAAGTTCTAGAGTTGTAGCTCCTTTTACCAATATTTCGAAAGTTGCAGTTGTACTACAATCATATGTGTTTTCTACAGTATAATTAATAGTTGCTGTTCCACGGTTTATACCGCTAACTAATCCGCTATTGCTAACAGTTGCTATTGAAGGATGTAAACTTTCCCAGTTTCCACCTGTAGTTTCATTTGATAATTGGGTTGTTGCATCTTGACAAACTTCAGTGTTTCCTGTAATAGAATGAATTGTCGGCAATGGTTTTACAGTTATCCTTGCTGTATCATATGTGATACAGGAATTGAGATTGGTTACCATAACAGGATATTCTTCAATATGTAAATCATTTGTAGTGTTTGCAGTTGTTACCGTTAGGTCTTGACCGTTAACATCAGCTTCAAACCAGTAATACGTATGATCTCCACCTGTTGCAGTTGCAGTTATTTTTACAACTATATTATGACAAACAGAGTTCTGAATTTCCTCATTATTTTCATAATATTTGAAATTTACTACAGGAACTGCATGAACAGTAACATCATAATCAAAGTTAGTTCCTCCGTCATAATTAATGTTAATAGTATAACTACCTGCATTTATCCATTTTATTGTTATGGTATTATCAGTTAACGAACCTCCTTCTTCAACACTGAAATCAGTATTTAAAGTTCCACCTGTAATATCCCATACATAATTAATATTTCCTGCCTGTGTTTCATATTCTTCAGTTGTACCTCCACAGGCAGAAGCAGCTCCGGTAATAGTTTGGGCATCAGACTTTGATCCCATAAAACATAGCATAGTTATTAAACTTAAGCTAGTTATTAAACTTGTAAATTTTTTATTCATAATTACTTTTTTTATAGTTAAAAAATTAGGTTATCACCCCAATAAACACTTAACTGTAGAAAAAGTTTTTAATTTTATTGACAATTATCTAATAATTCGTTAAAAAAAATATAAAATGCTGTTAATATGTATTTATGTATATTAAATATGTGTTTTATTGCTATTTGTGTTTTTAAAAGACTTAAGTGGAAAAAAGTGATATAAATTTGGAAAAATTATCTAAATTTATTTTTTGAGAAAAGTTTCTGGGAAATATTATTCCCATAATTTTAATTGTATATGTGTTTCTTTCGGTTTTTTTGCATTTCCGAAAACAGTTTTACCATCATATTTATAAGAGGTATCCCTTTCTTGTTTTACAAGGTCATCAAAGTAGTTATTTGGTGTGAAATCTTTTTCTATTGCCTGTGATATTTTACTTAAGTTTTGCAGGGCGGCAGATTTGTCTTTATAGCCTAATTTTGATCGCGTTATAGCTTTATCAAATATTTCAATTGTTTCGTCGTATACTTTTAATGGTACCGGAAAAGGATGTCCGTCTTTTCCTCCGTGTGCAAATGAAAATCTGGCCGGATCCGAAAAACGTGAAGAAGTTCCGTGAATTACTTCGCTTACAAGTGTTAATGACTGTAAAGTCCTGGGACCAACTCCTTTAAGTAACAATAATGATTCTATATCGGAAATATTAGTTTCATGTGCAAGAATTAATGCGGCACCTAAACGTTTTAGGTTTACATCTTCTGCTTTCACTTCATGATGATTTGGCAGTATTATTGAAACTTCCTTCATTAGATTATCAGGATTTATTTTAATAAGTTCAATAATACTTTCTTTTGTATTATTTGCAAATTTATCGGTTAAATTTAAAATTAAACCCTGATTCATTCCGCAAACGGAAGTATGAGGTTCTTCAGTAAAAGACTTTAATGAAGAAGAAAGCCAGTGGTATCGCCTGGCCATTCGTTCGTTTGGGTTCATTCCCTGTTGTATTACAGCCCATTCTCCTTCTTTAGTTACGACAAAAGAATGTAAATAAAGCTGGAACCCGTCTTGTACAGCTGAATTATCTACCTTTGCCGATAATTTTTATATACTAATTTATCTCCGTTAAGACCTGTTTTTGATGCGACTTCAAGAAGTTCTGACGGAGTTTGTCTTGAAGATTTACCTCTTCCTCCGCAAATGTAAACTCCTAATTCTTCTGATTTTTTATTGATGGATTTTTTAAGGGCATTCATTACGGATGTAGTTATTCCTGATGAATGCCAGTCCATTCCGAGTACGCATCCAAGCGACTGGAACCAGAAAGGATCACTTAATCTTTGTAATAATGCAGAACGTCCGTATTCAATTATTATAGATTCGGCGATAGCTCCTCCGAGTAAACTCATTCTTTGAGCTAACCAGGGAGGTACGGTTCCATAATGAAGAGGTAGATCGGCATGTCCGCGTTTCATTTTACAAAGGTAATTTATTAATATGAATTGTTAAATGGGTTAGAAACAGAAACTTGTGGTAAGTTATAGCAGAAAATAAAGTATTTTATGATATATTTATTCTTTTTTTATTAATGTTAAATATGTGAATGGTGGTTCATGTTCAAGGTGTTCTTCTTTGTCTGTAATTTCCCATTCGTCATAGTTAATTTCCGGGAAAAATACATCAGCATCGTAGTTACGATGTACGATTGTAAGATATAGTTTATTTGCTACCGGTAAAAATTCTTTATAGATCATTCCGCCTCCGATAATAAAGTTTTCTCCTGTTTTATCGGCAATTGCAATAGCTTCTTCAATATTGCCCACAACTTCAGCTCCCTGAAATAATTTTTTGTAATCTTCAGGGGTACTGGTAATAACGATATTTTTCCTGTTAGGCAAAGGACGTTTGGGCAGAGACAGGTAGGTATTTCGTCCCATTATTACAGGGTGTCCGGTAGTTATCTCCTTAAATCTTTTCAGGTCTCCTGAAATATGCCATAATAAATCGTTATTTTTCCCTATTGCATTATTTTCGGCAATTGCTACTATTATAGAGATATTCATAATATTTTATTTAGTGAAGTTTTCATTTGAATTAAATAAAACATCGAATTTATAAAATTATTTTATGACTGAAAATAAAATGATTGTAAATTCATTAAGCAGATAAGTTATTTTGTAATATTATTCGCTGAAACATATAATTATTTTATAGTTTTAGCGAGTAATAAAATTTTATTTTCGCTGAAACATATTTTTTTATTATCTTTATCAACGATAAATAAATATTTTATGAAAATAATAGGTCGTGTAGAAGAACAAGCAGTCTTGAGAGAATATTCGGAATCCAAAATGCCTGAATTTATTGTTGTTTACGGTCGTAATGATTTCTACATATTATAGCATAAAATGTAATGAATGTTTCAATGCTGTACAATCCGCAGTGAGAACAGATGATTTTTTTGCTGATGTAATGTTCTTTGTGTTTAATGTTAGAGTGGGTTTCGTATCATAAAGATTAAATTTACTACTGAAATTTAATAGAAGCTTCAAACTTGTGCATTGAACTGTTTTGACGCAAGACACGTGTTTACAATGGTTTCACATCAATTATCTTATTGTTACTTGTTTTACTTTCTCGTTTTCAAAATCAATGTCCATTACTTCAACCGCTTTTTCCGTCGCAAAAGAATTTGGAATTAAAATTATGAACATCCATGAGTTGTCTGAATATTTAAATTTTTTAATATTCACTGTGTCAAGCAAATCAATAACTTCCGTTTTAGTTTTGTCTAATAGTATTTCACTTTCAACAAGGTCGTTAAGCATATAAAATTGCTTGTCTATGTTAGTCTTCCATTTTTCAGAATTGAATTTTTTGTCTGAGCAACCAAACAATAAAAGCAAACCCAATGAATAAAATATTGCCTTATTTTTCATTAGTCAAATTATGTGTTGTCAATGATAACCAAAGATAAAATAAAGTCTAATGAAATTCAAGGTTATTCTTGAATTTTGCCTTAAAGATTAGTATTGCCGTTATAAGCACCAGATTAATAGAAAAAGAAACTGGTAAAATCAAAATCTGTAACTAAAAACTCTACCTGTTGATTCTATTTTCAGGAAACTAAAATGGCAAAAAAATAAATATTTGCCATTTTTTTGCAAACTTTACTTGTGGTAATTAGTTCAAATTTATACCGCTACAATTCCTTTAATATGTGGATGAGGGTCATAATTTATTAACTCAAAATCTTCGTATTTAAAATCAAATATACTTTTTACTTCCGGATTAATTTTCATTTGAGGCAGTTTTCGGGGTTCCCTGCTTAACTGTAGTCCGACCTGTTCTAAATGATTAAGATAGATATGTACATCTCCGAATGTATGTATAAATTCACCCGGTTTGTATCCTGTTACATGTGCAACCATCATTGTTAATAATGCATATGATGCGATATTGAACGGAACTCCAAGAAACAGGTCTGCACTTCGCTGATACAGTTGACATGATAATTTCCCATCGGAGATATAAAACTGGAATAAGGTATGGCAAGGCGGAAGAGCCATTTTGTCGACATCGGCAACATTCCATGCACTTACAATAAGACGTCTGGAATCAGGTGTGTTCTTTATAGACGTGATTAAGTTACTGATCTGGTCGATATGTTCTCCATCCGGAGCAGGCCATGAGCGCCATTGATAGCCATATACATGTCCCAGATCTCCGTTTTCGTCTGCCCATTCATTCCAGATCCTTACTCCGTTATCATTCAGATACCTGATATTTGTATCACCTTTCAGGAACCATAATAATTCATAAATAATTGATCTCAGATGCAACTTTTTGGTAGTAAGACATGGAAATCCTTCCTGAAGGTCAAATCTCATTTGATATCCGAATATACTGGTTGTTCCAATGCCGGTTCTGTCATTTTTTACAGTTCCGTTTTCTTTTACATGTTTTAATAAATCCAAATATTGCTGCATATGAAATAGTAAATTAAAAAGGTGATGATTCGTCTTTTTCCCTGTGGCCTAATTCGTCCCTTATTAATGAAGCCGTTTCATAGTCTTCATTTTTTATTGATTCTTCCATTAAAAGTTTGAGTTCTGTCGTAGATAGATGAGAAAAATTTGATTTTTCTTTTTTTCTATATTCTTCTTTTTCCTGATCAAAGTCATTGATCTCTTGTCCTTCATCCTTAATATCCAATACTATTCCTGATTTTTCGACAATTTCCGGAATAGTATATATAGGGCAGTTAAACCGTAATGCAAGGGAAATTGCATCTGAAGTTCTGGATTCGAGTTCTTTTATTTCCCCGTCTTTTTCAAAATATAAACGTGAATAAAATATTCCTTCTTCCAGTTTATATATTAATACTTCTTTTAAAATAATTCCGAATACTTCGGCAAAATTACGGAAAATATCATGTGTTAACGGACGTGGAGGTTTTAATTTTTCAAGTTCTATTGCTATGGATTGGGCTTCGAAACCACCTATTATTATAGGAATCCTCTGGCTGTTATTTTCAATAGATAGAATTAAAGCGTAGGCTCCGGCTTGTGTTTGACTATAGGTCAATCCAAAAACCTCCAATTTGATCTTTTCCATGGCTTTTTTTTACAAAATTACAAAATTTATGTTTAAATCTGAAACTATTCATTATTGTAGATTTCAAATTCATTTGGTACCTGGCTTAGTTCGTTAAGTATTCTTTTTCCAGGAGTATTTTTTATTTATTCTCATTAAAATTTTCCATTTCTTTACAAACATTTTCCCAGTCTTGTATTTTTTGCTCCAACTCATTATGTAACTTTGATGACATATTATACAGGCCTTCCAATTTTGAGGCATCCATACTTTCAGGTTTTGCAAGCAAATTGTTTATTGTAGATATTTCTTTTTCAAGTTTTTCGATTTCTGCTTCAAATTTTTCTATTTTATTTTGAATACTTCGTCTTTTCTTTTCCTGTTCTTTACGTTCAAGATATGATTGTTTGTTGTCGGCTTTTTTTTCTTTACTTTCTGATGAAATTGTTTTTTCTTTATGTTCTAATTCTTTTAAATTTTCGAGTTTTCGTTTTCTTAAGAATTCATAAATCCCCCCAATGTGCTGACGTATTTTTTTATCTTTGAATTCGTAAACTTTGTCCACAAGTCCGTCTAAAAAATATCTGTCGTGAGAAACCAGTATTAATGTTCCGTCAAACTTTTGAAGTGCTTGTTTCAAAATATCTTTGGAGCGTATATCAAGGTGATTTGTAGGTTCGTCTAATACTAATAAATTATATGGTTCGAGCAATAATTTTGCAAGTGATAATCTTGAGTGCTCTCCTCCTGAAAGAACTTTTACTTTTTTATCAATATCTTCGCCTGAGAATAGAAATGAACCTAATATATCTCTGATTTTTGTTCTTATATCGCCTACGGCAACCTTATCAAGTGTCTCAAATACAGTTAATTCAGGATCTAATAATTCATCCTGGTTTTGAGCGAAATATCCTGTTTTTACATTATGTCCTATCTTCAAATTACCTGAATATTCCAATTCTCCAATTATTATTCTGGATAGTGTCGTTTTTCCTTCTCCGTTTCTTCCGACAAAAGCAACTTTTTCACCTCTTTCAATAGTCAGGTCAATATCATTCAGTACATTATGTTTTCCATAATTTTTGGTTAATTCTTTTGCTTCAACGACAATATCTCCGGTTCTTGGGGCAGGAGGGAATTTTATATTCATTGACGAGTTATCAAGATCGTCTATTTCTACACGTTCAAGTTTTTCAAGTTGTTTTATTCTTGACTGTACCTGATTGGCTTTTGTAGCTTTGTAACGAAACCTGTCAATGAATTTTTCCGTATCGTTAATTAGTTTCTGTTGATTTTCATAAGCTGCAAGTTGTTGTTGCAATCGTTCTTCCTGTAAAATTTTAAATTTGGAATAAGAAACTTTATAATCGTATATTTTTCCAAGGTTTATTTCAATTGTTCTGTTTGTAACATTGTCAAGAAAAGCTCTGTCATGTGAAATAACCAGAACAGCACCTTTATATGTTTCCATAAATTCTTCCAGCCACTGGATAGCTTCTATATCAAGGTGGTTTGTAGGTTCATCAAGTAGTATTATATCCGGATTCCTCAGTAGAATTTTTGCTAATTCTATACGCATTCTACAACCTCCACTGAATTCTGATAATTTCCTGTTCATGTCGGTTCTGGAAAAACCTAATCCTTTTAGTACTTTTTCAATATCGGCTTCGATGCTTATTGCACCTGATATTTGTAGTACTGAACTCAGGTCAGTTAATTTTTCCACCAGTTTTGAGTATTCATCGCTTGTATAATCGGTTATTTCACCTATTTTATGATTAATTGCTTCTATCTGGTCATGAATATCAAAGATTTCTTTGAAAGCATTTTTTGTTTCTTCAAAAACAGAAACATCTTCATTGGGTAATACCATTTGTTGCGGAAGGTATCCTATTGTTACATCCGATGGTAAAGAAACATTTCCTTCAGTAGGGGATACTTTACCGCATATAACTTTTAAAAGAGTTGACTTTCCAGCTCCGTTTTTCCCTACAAGACCAATTCGATCCCGTTTATTTATCATAAATCCGATACCGGAAAATAACTCAAATCCTCCGAAACGGATACATAAATTATTTAATGAAACCATTTTTTTTAAGTTAAGAACTGTGAGTTGAAAGCTAAGAGTTTAAAAAAATAAGAACTAAGAGTAAAGTACCTAACTTTTAACTTTTAGTTCTTGACTCTTTACTTTTAACTCATCATTTTCATTTCTATAGCATTTTCATATTTTTCTTTTTCGTCTGTTATAAAGCCGAATGAAATATCATCAATTCTTAGTTCTCCTTTAGTGACATGTCCTAAGGTGGAAAATGGGAAGTTATTTGCGAGCATAAAATCTACGAAATCCGGTTCTTTTTCAATCGGTACAGATACAACAACTCTGCCCTGTGATTCTCCGAAAAGGAATGCATCTGTTCTTATTTCCGCATCTGTGGTTATATCAAAACCAAGGTTATTAGGCATGGATGATTCCAGCAGTGTAATGTATAACCCTCCGTCGGAAACATCATGCATTGAATTTACCAGATTTTTTTCTGCCAACTGTTGTAATATTTTAACTAAATTTACTTCAAAGTCAATATTAAATTCAGGGGCAGGAGAATTTTTTACCTTATGATATGAATACAAATATTCAGATGAAGAAATATCATTGGTTGATTTACCCAAAAGATAAATCATATCTCCTTTTTGATCAAATGCCAGAGAGGTCTGAAACATTTTTTCTTTTAAAATTCCCAACATTCCGATTGTAGGGGTAGGAGACACCGGTTCTGTTTTTCCTGCAATTGTTGTTTGATTGTAAAAAGAAACGTTTCCGCCGGTTACAGGAGTATCAAATGCTATGCATGCTTCTGCCATCCCTTTGATAGCATTTACAAATTGCCAGTATGCTTCAGGATTGTAAGGGGAACCAAAATTCAAACAATTAGTAATAGCCAATGGTTTGGCACCTGCGCATGCAACATTACGTGCTGCTTCTGCAACAGCTATCATTGTTCCTGTTTTAGGATCGGCTTTTACATATCTGCTGTTACAATCGGTTGTTACGGCAAGAGCAGTATTTGTTCCTTTAATATTGATAATTCCGGCATCTGAAGGTCTGTTGGTTGTAAGGTTTACAGTTCTTACCATTGAATCATATTGTTCGTATATCCATTTTTTTGAAGCAATATTGGGGTGCGTTGTCAGGAATTCGGCTACTTCTTTTAAGTTAACATTTTCCGGAATATCATTTATATTAAATTTTTTATTTTCTGCAAAATATGCCGGTTCGGAATACTCTCTTTCATAAACCGGAGCTCCGCCTCCTAAAACCAGGCTTTCTGCGGGTACTTCGGCAACTAATTCTCCGTTATAGTAGAAGTATAACTTATCTTCATTTATAACTTCTCCTATTTTAGCACAATTGAGATCCCATTTTGTAAAAATATCTTCAACAACTTTTTCATATCCTTTTTTGATACATACCAGCATTCTTTCCTGGGATTCCGACAAAAGTATTTCCCATGCTTCCATGTTTTGCTGGCGGAGAGGGACAAGGGAAAGATCTATTTTCATACCACTTTCTCCTTTTGCCGACATTTCGGAAGTAGAACATATTATACCTGCGGCTCCCATATCCTGCATTCCTACTATTGCATCGGTATCAGCAAGTTCAAGAGTTGCTTCCAATAATAATTTTTCCTGAAACGGATCACCTACCTGTATTGACGGAATATCATCCGCAGAGTCTTCGGTTAAGTCGGCTGATGCAAATGTTGCTCCATGTATCCCGTCTTTTCCGGTAGAAGAACCTACAATGTATATAGGATTTCCTTCTCCTTTTGCAACTGCAGATATCATTTTGCCTTTTTCCATAACTCCTACGGACATTGCATTAACTAAAGGATTGGTATTATATGATTCGTCAAAATTAACTTCGCCGCCTAATACCGGAACTCCAAATGCATTTCCGTAATCACCTATCCCTTTTACAACTCCGCGTAATAGCCATTTTGTACGGTTATTTTCTATATTTCCGAAACGCAAAGAGTTTAATTGAGCTATAGGTCTTGCACCCATTGTGAAAATATCGCGGTTGATACCACCGACACCAGTTGCCGCACCCTGATATGGCTCTACAGCTGATGGATGATTATGTGATTCGATCTTAAAAGCGCAAGCCAAACCATTACCGATATCAACTAATCCGGCATTTTCCTGTCCAGCTCCGGTCAACAGACATCCTCCGTCTCGTGGTAAAGTTTTTAGCCATTTTATAGAATTTTTATAGGAAGCATGTTCACTCCACATCACAGAATATATACTTAATTCGGTAAAGTTAGGAGTTCTTCCCATAATTTTTTTTATCATTTCAAATTCTTCTTCGTTAAGGCCTAATCCTTTAGCGACTTCAAGGGTTACTGCGATTTCAGACATATTTTTTATTTTTAATAACTGCAAATTTAGTTCTTTTTAATGGATTTTTTATAAACTATAAATAATTATTCTTATTTTCAAAATAGACTTTTCATTTTTTATTTATTACTTATGAATAACAGATGTAATAATATAGTTTTTGCAAATCTATTGTTATTATAATTTGAATTTTATCTTATATATTTCTTATAATATAGCATCATAATTATATAAAATATAAAACACATATATGCACGCAACTTAATGATACTGTATATAGTCCTATATTATATATTAAATCTAGCATTGTGCGAAATTAGGAAATAGAAGATTTAAATATTATTAAATGGAAATCAAACAAATATATTATTAATTTAAAAATGTAAATATGAAAAAATTATTATTTTTATTATCATTTATTGCTGCCGCCTACCTGGCAGATTCACAGCAATTGTTACATAGTAACGGCAAGTTAAATCGTGAGAAAATCAAAACTGAAAATTTAAACAGGAATCTGAAGTTTCAGTTGTTAAACCAAAATGACCCGGATCTAAAAAATGACGAACGCATTGAACAAAAAGAAAATTATCGTGGAGTAAAAAGCAATTTGGGAACTTTATTAGATGAGTCTTTTGAAAATTTTCTTCCCGATGAGTGGAATTTGAATCCAAACGTGGCAAGTTATTGGTTTTCAAGTGAATATGCATGGTATTATAATCTTAGTGAGCCATATCTTCCTTTAGAGTTGGGTGCTAATGATGATATATATTATGCTGTATTTGATGCAACTAATGCTACCGTTGGAACGACACAATCCTTAATCACTCCTCTATTATATCCTATTGAGTCTGAGTGTGTTTTATATTTCGATGTTTATCAATTACAAATGTATACAAATGATTGGATAGAAGCTGGCATTGAGTTGTATGTCGAGGTTTCTACTGACTGGTTTTCCTGGAGTAATTCAACAAATAATGTTTTAACATCTATACCAAACTACAATTCGGAAACAGAAACAGGAATATCATATGCCAGATTATCAATCGATTTAAGTAGTTATGTAAATCAGTCTGTTTATGTGAGATTCAGAGCTGTTTCTGATTGGGGAGCATTTTGGCTTGTTTTGGACAATGTTACCGGAGTTTACTTAAGTCCTGATCTGAGTATAGGAGATATAAGTATAGAATTAGCCAAGTATACTCCATTAAATCATGTAAAGACAATACGTCCTAAAATAGAAATTATAAATGAAGGTTACGGTGGCATGCCTCAAACAGAAAGTCTGTTTATTACCGGTCTGAATTATGATTTCAGATTGACAATCCCGGAAATAGCAAATGGAGGATCTGAGATTTTAACAGTTCCTGAAGAACATGCTTTCACACCTGCTGAAATCGGAAGCTATTCTATATACGCACTTGCAGAAATTCTGGATGCTTATATGGGTTACAATAGTAAGTATTATTTTTATAATGTAACAGAAGATATGTTTGCAGAAGATAACGAAATTATGCAATCACAGGTTGGGAGTATTGTAACTTCCAGAATTTCATATTTTGGAAATATTTTTGAACTGGTAGAAGATGATGCTATTGATAGATTTTCTATTGGATTTAATAATGTTACAACAGAAGAAAATTTTACTGTATCTATTTTCTCAGTAGAAGATAATACCGGTAATTTATTGTTTACTTCTGATGAATTTACTCGTACCGCATCAATGTCTGGTAACGTTACGGATTTTTATATTCCTTTGCAACAACTACCTGCAGGAACATATTTATTCACGGTAAATCAGCTGCAGGGAGAAAATAATTATATTTCTATTGCTACTGATGACGAACTCCAAAGCAAGTTTTATACATATTCGGAAACAAATGATTTGATATCTCCCATAACAGGATCAGGTAATCTTTTTGTAAGGGTATACATTTCACAGATATTGTCTCATACTCCTGAAGCCGACGAATCGGATGTAGAGCTTGATGCTCCCGTAACAGTGACATTCAGAGAAAATATTACAGGCAGCTTGGAAGGTATAACAATTAGTGATGAGGATAATAATATTTTGGATAATGTTTCTGTTAATGTTGTTGAGTCTACATTGGAAATTGAGCATGACGGCTTTGAATATAATAAAATATATACGGTAAACTTACCAGCTTCAGCAATCGAACAGTTAAATGAAGATTTTTCATGGTCGTTTAAAACTAAATCACAAATATTATCACATACTCCTGAATCAGATGAAATAAATGTTGCATTAGATGTTTTAATATCGGCAACATTTATGGAAAATATCAGTGGTGATCTGGAAAATATAACAATTATTGATTCAGAAGGAGATCCGGTAAGTAATGTATCTTGTTCTATTAACGATAATATCTTAATTATAGAGCATGATGATCTTGATCATGAAACAACTTATACTGTAACGATCCCATCTTCTGCTATTAATGAGTTAATACATGATTATTCATGGTCCTTTACAACTATTGAAAATCAAAGTGGAATTGATCCAAATATGAAAAATGAAATAAGTATTTATCCAAATCCTTCAAGCGGTTTAATAAATATAGAGGTTCCGGGTAACTCTTTTATAAGGATCATGGATATTTCCGGCAGAATACTATATGCTGAAAGTGTAAACGCCGGTTTAAGGAGCGATTTTAATTTACCTTCGGGGATTTATTTTATAAATATTGAAATTGATAATGATATATTTACCAGGAAGGTCATAATAAGTAAATAGCTATGACCCCGTAGATTTAATAAAAAAGGTATTGAGTTTATAGTTAGCTCAATACCTTTTTTATTTTTGGATTTTCTGTTATAAAAAATATTATAATGTAATATAACGTGAATAAATTGCCAAAAAAGGATTACAGTTTACTTTTTGCAAAATCGTATCCTGCTTTTAGTGCTTTTATATTCATTTCAACAATATCTTCTCCTTTTTTCTCGAAAAGAGCTTTTACTCCCTTTTCAATTTCTTCTAACGGAAGTCCCAAAAATGGAGTAGCTGCTCCAAGCATTACAATATTTGATGCACGTGCAGAGCCTATGTCTTTAGCCATTTTATCGGCATCTAAAATTATCTTATGTGGAAGTTTTTCTATTTCTTTTAAGATATTTTCTACTTCCGGATAGTCTGGTATATTATTGAAAGGTTCCGTGTTTGTAATAACATAGCCGTCTTTTTTTAGATATGGTAAGTATCTTAATGCTTCCATAGGTTCTACGGCAAGTATTATATCTGCTCCTCCTTTTGGTATCAGATCGGAAAAGATAGGCTTATCTGATATTCTGAGATTTGACTGAACATCTCCGCCTCTTTGGCTCATGCCGTGAACTTCAGCTTGTTTAAGATAAAGATTGTTATTTACGGCAGCTAATCCTATGGCAGCAGCAATTGTTAATATTCCTTGTCCGCCAACTCCTCCTAAAATTATATCTGTTCTCATTTTCTTAAGTTTTATTAGTAAATTAAGCTTTTTTTGCTGCTTTTTTGCTTTTGGCAGCAGTTTGAATGCATTCTCGTTGTGGGATCACTACGGATACTCCATTGTAGGCAAGTTCTTCCTGAAGAATTTTTACAGCTTCTTCGTGGTTTTTCTTTAATGGAATAAAGGTACGGATATGGTCGGGATGAACTCCTAATCCCTTACATATATCAAAAATCCTTCCTTTTGCGTGCGAATCCTGCCCTCCTGTCATTCCTGTAGTAGAATTATCGGAAATAATAACCACTATCGGAGAATTTTTAATAACAGCGTCTAAAAGTCCTGTCATTCCTGAATGAGTGAAAGTGGAATCTCCGATAACTGCAACAGATGGAACCAGTCCTGCATCAGCAGCTCCGATAGCCATAGTGATAGATGCACCCATATCTACTGTTGAGTTTATAGCGTTAAACGGAGGTAATGCTCCTAAAGTATAACAACCTATATCTGAAAATACACGTCCTTCTCCATATGGTTTTAAAACTTCATTTAAAGCACTGTATACATCTCTGTGTCCACATCCCATACATAATGAAGGCGGACGCATTTTTACCACATCGGAAATTTTGATTTCGGGAGGAACATGAAGTCCTAAAGCTTTTGCAACGATAGTAGGATCCAACTCACCATCACGGGGTAAAGTCCCGTCAAAACGGCCATGTACTTTTTTGCCTTCATTGAAGAAACTTCTTAATTGTCTTTCAACCAAAGGTTGACCATCTTCAAGAATTAAAATACTTTCGCATTCGTTCCTTAGTTTACGTAAATGATTTTCAGGTATTGGGTATTGAGATATTTTTACTACAGGATACGGACAATTCCCATCAAAATTTTCCATTAAATAATTGAATCCTATTCCACAGGCAACAATTCCTATTTTTTTGTCCGGTCCGTCAATATATTGATTATATTTTGAATTATTAGATGCTTCCTGTATTTGTTTTTGCATTTCAAGAAGTTTCTTGTAATTACGTCTTGCAATTGCCGGCAATAATACAAATTGCCTTGGGTCTTCCGGTAATGAAAGAGTGTTTTGATTTTTTTTATTTTTCAATTCAACTCCTGCTCTTGAATGAGCAAGGCGGGTTGTTATCCTTAACATTACAGGAACATTATATTTTTCGGAAATCTCAAATCCATTATAAGCCATATCATATGCTTCCTGCTGATTTGAAGGTTCCAGGATGGGTATAAGGGCAAAATCTCCATAGAATCTTGAATCCTGTTCATTTTGTGATGAGTGCATTGAAGGATCATCAGCAGCAACTATTACAAATCCGCCGTTTACTCCTGTAACAGCAGCATTTACAAATGCATCAGCAGCAACATTAACACCAACATGTTTCATTTGTGCCATTGCGCGTTTTCCCGCATATGACATACCTATTGCAGATTCTACGGCTGTTTTTTCATTGGCGGACCATGTACATTGTATTCCTTTATCTGCAACCTCTTTTGAGTGCTGAGCATATTCCATTATTTCTGTAGATGGAGTACCGGGATAAGCATAAAAACCTGATATCCCACCATCAATAGCGCCTTGTGCTATTGCTTCATCGCCTAATAAAAGTAATTTTTGCATATTTAATTTTTTTCTTGTTTCTGATAATTCCACGAAAATATATAATTTTTGAGCAATAAAAAAACATTCATAAGACATTTTTGTAATTTAGTTTTTATAACATGTTTATGATACATGCACAGTTGAATGCTCTTTAATGCAAGAACAGATTTTTTTGAGTTTATTGAATATTAGGGTATTAAATAAATAACTGTCAGAAATGTATTTTAAAATAATATTTTTATTTTTGTATTTGAATTTTAAATAGATACATTATGAAAAAAATATTTACAATAGTTATTGTTATTATTGTGAGTTCTTTTTTATTTTCATCATGTAATAAGTATGAGGAGGGGCCGGCAATAAGTTTTTTTAGCCCAAAGAATAGAATTACAGGAACATTTACTCTTGAAAATGTTATTATTGATGAAAAGATATATATACCGGAAGATTTGAACATAAAGGAAGATACCAGGATTTTTAATAAAAACGGGACAGGAGAAAGAATTATAAAAATGTTGGTGGAATCAAATGTATCAAATCAGATTTTAGAATGGGAATTTGATGATAAAAAAGAACATATCCGGGAAAGAAAAAAAATAGATGATGAGACCTGGGGCACATGGACATCATATTATACTATTTTAAGGCTGACTAAAAAGGAATTGTGGATACTGGTTCCCGACGAAGATGGACAAAAAGAATACCATTATAAAAAACAATGAAATAAAATATTACTTATAAGCTAGAAAAGATTTAAATTGAATAAAATAAAAATAATATTACTTTTAATAACATTGTTAAATATTTTGTCTTCTTGCGGAAAGTATGAAGATGGACCGGCTTTTAGTTTTCTTACTAAGAAGAACAGACTTGTTGGTCATTGGGAAATTAATGAAATATCGGGTCCGGCAAAAGGAGTGAGGTCAATTAATCCTGTTTTTGCAATGGAATTCGGGAAAGACGGTAACGGATATCTTATAAAGATTGACCAGTCCGGATTAGAGGAAAAAATAAATTATAAATGGATGTTCTGGAATATGGATGAAAAAATTAAACTGGAATATGATACTTATACCAGTGAACATTATATAGTGGAAGATTCTGTAAATTTAACAATTGACTCACTTACTTTTCAGGCGTTTGAGATAATGAGGCTGAAAAAAACTGAATTATGGATCAAGGGTTATTATGATATGATCTTTAAATTTGAAAAAAAATAGATTCTTGTTGTAGTTGACAATAAATTAGGTATTATTAGCCCAATAATATTTTACGAATTAATATATTTTTACTATTCTTGCATAAAACTTTATAAAACAGAATTATGAAAAAATTATCAATCATTCTTAGTGCAATAGCAGTAATTGCTATGTTATTTTCTTCATGTGGTAAATATGAAGAAGGACCTTCTTTCAGTCTTGCTACAAAAAAAGCCAGGTTAAAGGGAACATGGGAGTTAACAGAAACAAAAGTGAACGGTGAAGTCATTGACCTTGCAGATATTATTGGATCAATTGGATCAGAAGTAGGCGATAGCATTATTAACCTTGTGGATCAAGATCTGGGAATACTTGCTGCGACTAATGCTATTACAATAGTTACTTTTGATAAAAATGGCAACGGTTCTTTTGATTTTTCGATGTCAATTTTATCTGTGCTTAATGGAGATATTGAGTGGGATTTTGCAAATTCAAAAGAGGACCTAAACATTAAATTGATTCCAAAAGGAGGAGCTATGCTGGAATACTTACAGAGTGAAGAAGGTTTGGGAACAGATATAGGTTCTATTATTGATATTATTAGTCTGATAAAATTTCAGTTCCCGATCCTGAGATTAACCAAGAAAGATTTATGGTTGAAATATGATGATACATTAACGGGTTCTGATAGCAGAGTAGAATTGAAATTTGCAAAAAAATAAATAATTGTTTTTATAACATTGTTTAAATAACTTAAAACTGTATGATTTATCGTACAGTTTTTTTATTTTTGGCATATTAAAAAAGTAAAAAATAAAAACAGATATGATCTTAAAAGAAGAATTCAAAAAAAGTATCTTACAAGGAATTCCTGATGAACTTCCTATGCCTGCTAAATATGATATTTCTATTAATCATGCACCGATAAGAAAACAAATATTATCTGCAGAGGATAAAAAATTGGCAATAAAAAATGCACTAAGGTATTTTCCTGCAAAGTTTCATGAAGAACTTGCAAAAGATTTCAAAAATGAATTGGATACTTATGGTAGAATATACATGTATCGTTTTCGTCCGGAATATGAGATAACAGCGCGTGATATTACATGGTTTCCCCATAAAAGTATTCAGGCAGCTGCAATAATGCTTATGATTTCCAATAATCTGGATTACGCGGTGGCACAGCATCCTCATGAACTTATAACATATGGAGGCAATGGTGCAGTATTTCAGAATTGGGCACAGTATTTGCTGGCTATGAAATATCTGGCAGAAATGACAGATGAGCAAACTCTTGTAATGTACTCGGGGCACCCTATGGGATTATATCCGTCTCATAAAGATGCACCAAGAGTTGTTGTTACAAATGGTATGATGATCCCTAATTATTCAAAACCTGACGACTGGGAAAAATTTAATGCTCTTGGTGTTACTCAGTATGGACAAATGACAGCAGGTTCATACATGTATATTGGTCCTCAGGGAATTGTTCATGGTACTACTATTACAGTTCTGAATGCAGGACGTAAGATCAGCGGAAATAACGAAGGTTTGGAAGGAAAATTATTTATTACTTCCGGTTTGGGAGGAATGAGTGGAGCTCAACCAAAAGCTGCTGATATTGCAGGAGTTGTAAGTATATGTGCGGAAGTTAATCCTAAAGCAGCGATAAAACGTCACGAACAAGGCTGGGTTGACGAAATTATTGATGATGCAGATAAAGCAATTGATACAGCTATAGAATGGCAAAAAAAGAAAAAAGCTCATTCAATTGCTTATTTAGGAAATATTGTTGATTTGTGGGAAAGACTTGCAGAACGCGATATTCATGTAGATCTGGGAAGCGATCAGACATCTCTTCATAATCCGTGGGCAGGAGGCTATTATCCCGTAGGAGTAAGTTATGAAGAAGCAAATAAAATAATGGCAGATAATCCTGTTGAATTTAAAAAGCTTGTACAGGAATCGCTTAGAAGACAAGTTGCTGCTATTAATAAATTGACGGCTGGCGGAATGTACTTTTTTGATTATGGTAATGCATTTCTTTTGGAAAGTTCGCGTGCCGGAGCAGATATAATGGCAGAGAACGGTGAAGATTTTAAATATCCATCATATGTTCAGGATATTATGGGACCAATGTGTTTTGATTATGGTTTCGGTCCGTTCAGATGGGTATGTACATCAAGCGATCCCGATGAACTGGAAATTACCGACAATATCGCAATGGAAGTATTGGAAGAGATTTCAAAAACTGCTCCTGCCGAAATCAGTCAACAAATGAAAGATAATATAAAGTGGATAAAAGAAGCTAAAGCCAATAAATTGGTGGTTGGTTCCCAGGCTCGTATCTTATATGCAGATTCCGAAGGCAGAATAAAAATTGCCAAAGCATTTAATGATGCAATAAAATCGGGTAAAATAAAACATCCGGTAGTATTGGGACGTGATCATCATGATGTTTCAGGAACAGATTCACCATTTCGTGAGACTTCCAATATTTACGACGGAAGCCGTTTTACTGCAGATATGGCAATTCAGAATGTTATAGGAGATTCTTTCCGCGGAGCAACATGGGTATCTATACATAATGGCGGTGGAGTAGGTTGGGGTGAAGTAATAAACGGAGGTTTCGGTATGGTTCTCGATGGTTCTGAAGACTCTGAACGCAGACTGAAAATGATGTTGTTATGGGATGTTAACAATGGTATAAGCAGAAGGAGCTGGGCCAGGAACCCGGAGGCTATATTTGCTATAAAACGTGCAATGAAAGAATATCCCGAAATGAAAGTAACTCTTCCTGAAATAGTTGATGATAAGTTAATAAACAGTTTATTTTAGTAGACTTGTAAGATATAGGTAAATAACCTTCGTAAAACAAACAAAAAATTGTAGGTTTTTATCTATGATCCAAAATCTGCCAAATTTTACAATTTATCAAAGTAAATAGGTTGTTTCTATAGTACAGTTTGAAATATTCTTATTTTGATAAGTTAATACTTCTCAGTATTTAAGATTCTTAATAAAGTATTGATCCCATACTTTTTCATTAAAATATATTCTGCAAATGATTGCTATATAGAGAAAATAATTGTTATGGAAAGTTTAATTTTTTTATTTTTGTGTGATAAAATCTTTATAAAAGGAATATATGAAATCCACATTATCTAATTTTATTAGAAATTTAGGTTTAATTAAATTTGTCGATAAACTGAATTTTTATATTGTTTTATTTAAAACTCGTAAACAACGAAACGAATTTAAAAAATCCCATCCCGATGTAGCTTTACCTCCACCGTTTTATATGTACGAAACCTTTGGTCTTAATTATGAAAGTTTTTATAATAAAAGTGAATCTACAGCAAAGTGGTTAATTTCTTATTTTCAAAAATATTCCGATCTAAAGAATATAAAAATTCTTGATTGGGGCTGTGGTCCTGGAAGAGTTATCCGCCATTTGTCGGTGATTATGGATCCCTCGTGCGAATTTCATGGAAGTGATTACAATAAAAAGTATATTGATTGGTGTAGCAAAAATATCATAAATGTTACTTTTAAAACCAACCAACTTATTCCACCTCTGAATTATGAAGAAAATACGTTTGATATTATATATGGAATTTCGATATTTACACATTTATCGGAAGAAATGCATCATGCATGGTTTTGCGAACTTATGAGAGTTTTAAAACACGGGGGAATATTGATTTTAACCTTACATGGCGATGCTTTCAAAGAAAAACTTACCAAATCGGAGCGAGATGATTTTGAAAAAGGAAAGTTAATTGTAAAATCTAATACAAAAGAAGGACATCGCACCTATACAGCTTTTCAGCCGACATCGTTTGTTGAAAAATTAGTTGCTAACAACAAAATTTTAGAACATGTATGTGGCTCAACAAAAAACGGAAAAATAGAACAAGATTTATGGGTTATTAAGAAATCCTGATTTTTTATTTTAGAAACTATAAGTCAATAATTATTTTTATACAAAATAAATATTCGAAATGCAAAAATTCTGTTAATTTTCAAAATTAAAAAATATGGTTTAGGCATTTAATTAAAAGGAAACCAAAAATTTTAAGATCTGCAATATATCAAAAATATATTTAATTTGTAAAAAAGCCTCTTGCATCAAAAAATATTTGATTTAATATTTTAAATTTGTAATACCATATTTGTTGCTTATTTTTAATTTTAAAATTTGTATATGAAAGCACCTGTTTATTTTTTAATGACAATTATTCTTTTTGCTGTTATTTCCTGTAAAAATGAAAATAATCAGCAAACCAAACCTGTAAAAGTTGATTTTTCAATTTCGGATGATAATATTCTGGAAGCAATAAGAAAAGTTAAAGAAGAACATACTGATGAACAATCCTTTAGGATTGAAAGAGGAGTAAGGCAGGTTGCGTCATTATGGAGAGAATCAGATGGAAATATTGATGAATTCATGAAATTTTGTGTTGATAATTTTATTTCCGACGATGAAAAACTTTATACAGCCTTTAAAAAACTGGAGCACAATTTTGAGATATTGAACGGGACTTTCAATAATATGTCGGTAAAGTTATTGGAGCCGCTTCATCTTGATATGGGAGATATTCATTTTATAGATAATATCATGGGGGCATATACTCCTGCTTCTCATATTGATGAAGATTTGTTCCGTAATAAAATGGCTTTTTATATCATGTTGAATTTTCCTTCATATTCATTAAAGGAGAAATCAGAAAATGCAGAACACTGGTCAAGGAAAGACTGGGCTTATGCACGTATAGGTGATTTGTTTATATCAAGGATCCCGGCAGAGTTTTTACAATTGGCATCAGTTGCTGCAACAGACGCTGATACATATATTGCAAATTATAATATTTATATGGGAAATTTGGTGGATGAGGATATGAAAACATATTTTCCTGAAGATATGGTACTGATTTCACATTGGGGGCTACGGGATGAACTTAAAACAAACTATAATAAGGAAGATGGTCTTGTTAAACAAAAAATGATCTATGATGTAATGCTTCGTATAGTCAGTCAGGGAATTCCGGAGACTGTAATAAATTCAAATGAGTATCAATGGGACCCGAAAAATAATAAATTATATAAAGATGGTGAAGAAACAGAATTCAATTCGGAACCATATACCAGATATGAACATTTATTAAGGAATTTTAAATCTCTTTCTGCTATGGATAAATACAATCCTATATATCCAACATATATTGAAAGGGCATATGATGAGTCAATGGAACTGACTCAGGAAGAGATTGAAAAATTATTTATTGATTTTATTACTTCACCTGAAATTAAGGGAGTTGCAAATTTGATAAGTAAAAGGTTGGGCAGGAATCTGGAACCTTTTGATATATGGTACGATGGATTTAAAGCCAGAACTAATGTTGACGAGGACGAGCTTAGTAAAGTGACCAGGCGGAAATATCCTACGGCTAAAGCATTTAAAAATGATATTCCGAGAATATTAATGGATCTGGGCTGGTCCAGAGAAAAAGCAAATTATATTGCCGATAAGATAAGTGTAGACCCGTCACGTGGTGCGGGACATGCCTGGGGTGCAGAAATGAAAGGCGATGTAGCACATTTAAGGACAAGGGTTGGTAAAGACGGAATGGACTATAAAGGCTATAATATTGCAATACATGAACTTGGTCATAATGTTGAACAAACAATTACATTGTACGACATTGATTATTACATGCTTAGAGGCGTCCCTAATACCGGCTTTACCGAAGCTGTTGCATTTTTATTCCAGGCAAATGATTTAAAATTATTAGGTCAGAACAGCCCTTCCGATCATTCTAAAACGGAAGCTTTATCGGCACTGGACAATTGCTGGTCATCATTTGAAATAATGGGAGTTTCTCTGGTTGATATGTATGTATGGCAATGGATGTATGAAAATCCGGATGCAAATCCAAAAGAACTGAAAGATGCAGTAGAAAAAATTGCGATTAAAGTGTGGAATGATTATTATGCTCCTGTTTTTGGTGTTAAGGACAGCCCTATCTTAGGAATTTATTCTCATATGATAGCATCGCCTTTATACCTTGCTAATTATCCTGTTGGTCATCTTATCGAGTTTCAGGCAGAACAATATGTGAAAAATAAAAACTTTTCAGATGAAATAACGCGTATGCTTCTGCAAGGACGGGTAATTCCTCAGGTTTGGATGAAAGGAGCTGTTGGTTCTGAAATTTCAGGACAACCTACATTGAATGCTGTTAAAAAAGCATTAAATGTTATAAATTAAAAATATTTATTTAATAAAAACAGACAGGGACACACCAATAGTTTAAATGTGATTAAGTTAATCATCGTTTTTATGGTATAAGTATAAGATATATTGATTTCCTGCTGTTTTATTGTATTATTAATCAAATATTTAGTGATTTCAATGACACTGTAGGTTTTAAATAAAAAAATAAAAAAACTTAATAATATATGAAATAAAATAATTTGTCAAGCGTTATTAAATTATAAAAATAACGCCTATGCAAAAACTGTACAATTTATTTTACATCCTTAATTCCTTTGAAAAGACTGATGAAAATGAAGAGATCCTGATAGATTTTCAGGGATTAAAAGAAATGGATGATATTTTAAAAGAATTACCGGAATATGAACCTTCCGATGAGGTTTTAGAGAGAATTTTTAGATTTGTTTAATTTTAGTTTCATTGAAAACACTTGCTGTCCGGTTTATGCCGGACAGTTTTTTTATTTTATATAGGACTTGTTCGTGAACAATCTGAAATAAAAATTGTTTTAAAAATGAACATAATAAGAACAACTGTTAAATAAGAATTCTTCATGGATACTGTTTTCATGAAGAATTTTTTTTAATAAAAAATAAGTAATATTCTATCCAGTGGATAAAATTTCAACCAGCAAAGGACAAATCGCTACCGCTAAGTTGAAATTTGATTTTTATTACTAAATGTTTTTTATCTAAACATTTATTTCTCCTTCACCTAATTTTTATATTAAATTTATTCTTTGACATAAACTTTTTAACTTTGTGTTTTAAATTTTTTATAATGATTTTTTATTTTTCAGGAACCGGAAATTCTTTATACGTAGCAAAAGAGCTTGCTATGGCTTTTAACGAAGATATTATTTCAATAGCAGATGAATTGAATAAACCTGATAATGAGTTTAAATATGATTTGAGAGAAAATGAAAATCTGATGTTTATTTATCCGGTACATTCCTGGGGACCGGCAAGACTTATAACAGATTTTATCTCCAAATTGAATTTTTCAGGATATTTTAATCAACCTGTATATTCAATAAGTACTTGTGGGGACAATTGTGGCTATACAAATAAAATTATTGAAAAAGTTTTGAAGAAGAAACATATTAGTCTTAAAAAGAGCTATTCTATTCAAATGCCTAATAATTATATATTAATGTCTGGCTTTAATACTGATCCTGAAGATATTAAAAAACAAAAATTAAGCAAAGCTCCTCAACTTATTGAAGAGATTGTCAGGAATATAAAAGAGCATAAAACCGAAGAAATATATACTATTGGCAGTTCTCCCTGGGTAAAGAGTAAAATTGTGTATCCATTGTTTGTGAAATTTGTACTGGGGCGTAGTTCTTTTTATGCAAAAGATAACTGTACATCATGCGGATTATGTGAAGAAATATGTCCAACAAAAAACATTATTATTGAAAATGGAAGGCCGAAATGGGGAAAAACTTGTGTTCAGTGTGTAGCATGTATTCACCGTTGTCCTGTATATGCAATAGAATATGGAAAAATATCACAGGATAAAGGACGTTATCATCATCCTGACCTGGAAAAATAAAAAAGATCAGTTAATTTTTTTATCAATCTGATAATCGTTTCTATCACTTGACGAACGTGCTATAAGTTCTCCTAAAAATCCGGTCAGGAACAGGAGGGAGCCTATTATCATACAAGTTAAAGCAATAAAAAAATACGGACTTTGTGCAATTCTTTCTATCATTATTCCGTTAGATACTGCAATTAATTTTCTGATACCTAAATATAAAGCTGAAATAAAACCCAGTAAAAATACAATCGTTCCTAATACACCAAAAAAGTGCATAGGTTTTTTTCCGAATTTCGTAATAAATAAAACTGAGAGCAGATCCAGATAACCGTTAACATAACGTTCAATTCCGAATTTTGTTTTACCATATTGACGTTTACGATGTTCTACGACTTTTTCTCCAACTTTTTTAAATCCTGCACGATGGGCAATAACAGGGATATACCTGTGCATTTCTCCGTATATTTCTATACTTTTTACTACTTTATTTTGATATGCTTTTATTCCACTGTTAAAATCGTGTAATTTTATTCCGGTAAATAATCTTACAGTGAAATTGTAGAATTTGCTTGGTATAGTTTTATTTTTAGGATCATGTCTTATTTTTTTCCATCCCGAAACCAGATTGTATTTATCTTCTTTAATCATCCGGTACAATTCAGGAATTTCGTCGGGGCTATCCTGAAGATCAGCATCCAGGGTAATGACAACATCTCCTTGTGCAGCCTGAAATCCAACTTGTAAAGCTGCGGATTTTCCATAATTCCTTCTGAAAGATAATGCTTTTATTTCCGGATATTCAGTTTTGAGATTTTCAATAACTTCCCAGGAACTATCATTACTGCCGTCATCAACAAATATCAGTTCATAAGAAAAGTTATTTTCTTTCATTACCTTTTTTATCCATCTTGTGAGTTCCGGTAATGATTCTTCTTCGTTATATAAAGGAATTACTATAGATATATCCATATTATTCGTTATCAGCTATTTCTTTCATGGCATCCGTAAAAGGATCTTTATTTTTTTTGTTTATGGCACTGGTTATTAAGTTTGTAATAATACCCCATATTAAATATGAAAATGCACTACTTATTGATAAAAATAAAGGAGTAACCATTTTTTTCTGCATTTCATATGCTGCTTCTATCTGGTCGTCGGAAAGCATATCATTTTGATAAAGGATAGCTTTTGCATTTTCAAGGATTATATTTATTTGTTCGGGAGCAATGAATTTATAAAATATATATATAAATATACCATGTACAAATAAAGAAATAAGTATCATTAACAGAGTGTTACCAAATAATTGACCATATGAACCATAGCCGTTAAGATATGAATTTCTAAAATTGCGCTGAACCAGAAAAATTGCAACAACCAGTAAAATAATAGTCAAATATCCGAAAAATTTATTTTCTGCCAGTCCGAAAGCGTATGATAAAACGGACATAAGAATAAGAGGCAAACTTAAGATCAGCCCATTGATAAATATTTTTTTTGCTTTTCCTTCCATAATAATCTACTTAACAATTTTCAAATATATTTAGTTTTTTACAAAAATAAGAATAGTTTTTTGTTTTTCTGAAAATCATTAGTATTTTTGCAGCGGGTAAGTCTCATACGACCAGCTCCCACTGAACTCCCCCAGGTACGGAAGTAAGCAAGGGTAGGTGGTTGTAGCGGTGCGATGTGAGTAGCTTACCCTTTTTTGTTGGTATTTTTATTTGGCTCAATGTAAAAAATATTTATATAAAAAAATAAAAAACAAATAATAAATCACAAACAAATTCCAATTACCAATACTTTAAATCCCAAACAGATGGAAACAGTTACGAAGTTTGTAATTTACAAAATTGTGATTTACTTGCTGCGCTGCGTGAGATCGCTACCGCTAAGTTACTTGCTGCGCTGCGTGAGATCGCTCGTTTCGGCAGTTCGACTTCGCTCACTGACCGAAATACTCAACAACCGCAGCTAAGCTGTTTTTTTTACTGATTGTAATTTCTCCGATTTATCAACTTACTTTTTACATTGAGCAATAAACAGAGCCACTTGTGGGACTCGAACCCGCGACCTACGCATTACGAATGCGTTGCTCTACCAACTGAGCTAAAGTGGCTTTTCTCAAAATTCAGATTTTTAACTTACAGTCGATCCATTGGAAGATAAACTTTCCGGACTAATGAATTTGAGGCTTCCATCTTTATCTTCAGCCATTAAAACCATTCCATTCGATTCTATTCCTCTTAATGTTCTGGGAGCTAAATTTACAAGGACACAAACCTGTTTTCCAATAATTTCTTCAGGAGTATAATATTTTGCTATTCCTGATACTATGGTTCTTATATCAATACCCGTATCTACTTTTAGTTTCAGTAGTTTATCTGCTTTCGGAACTTTTTCTGCTTCAAGTATTGTTGCTATTCTTATATCCTGTTTAACAAAATCGTCGTAAGTAATAATTTCTTTTTGAGGGATTACTGTTTTGTTTGCCAGTTCATTTTCTTCTTTTGCTTTCATCAATTTACCGATCTGAAATTCTATTTTATCGTCTTCAATACGTTCAAATAATAATTCCGGCTCATTTAATTTATGACCGGCAGGAATTATATCAAATTGCACGGCTTTTTCCCATTCAGGTTTTTCTATGTTAAGCATTACGAAAAGTTTATTACTCGTGAATGGTAAAAATGGTTCTGCAAGTATTGCAGATAATGCACATAATTGTATTGAATAATACATTATAGTTTTAACTCTTTCCCCGTCTGTTTTTATTAATTTCCAGGGTTCGGTGTCTGCAAGGTATTTATTCCCAAGGCGTGTAATATTTACAGCTTCTTTAAGGGCTTCACGGAATTTAAAGTTTTCAATATTTTTTTCAATATTTTCTTTGATCTTCAGGATTTCATTTCGAATTTCTTTTTCATATTCGGTATCTGCACCCGGATGAGGAATAATGCCGTTATAATATTTTGAAGTCAGTACTAATGCACGATTTACAAAATTACCCATTATTGCAACCAGTTCATTGTTGTTTTTAGCCTGAAAATCTTTCCATGTAAAGTCATTATCTTTTGTTTCGGGCATATTGGAAGCCAGAGCATAGCGCAAAACATCCTGTTTGCCGGGAAACTCTTCAAGATACTCATGCAACCATACTGCCCAATTGCGTGAAGTGCTTATTTTATCTCCTTCAAGGTTGAGAAATTCGTTTGCCGGTACATTTTCAGGTAAAATGTAAGTGCCTTCATGTTTTAACATTGACGGAAAAATTATACAATGGAAAACGATATTGTCTTTTCCTATAAAGCAAACCATTTTTGTTTTTTCGTTTTTCCAGTATTTTTCCCAATCGGGAGTTAGTTCTTTAGTTGCAGAAATATATCCTATAGGTGCATCAAACCAGACATATAAAACTTTATTTTCTGCTTCTTTGAGCGGTACTTTCACTCCCCAGTCCAGGTCACGGGTCACGGCTCTCGGGAACAATCCCGAATCAATCCATGATTTACATTGACCATAAACATTTGGTTTCCATTCTTTATGATCTTCCAATATCCATTTGCGTAATTCATCTTCATATTTATCGAGCGGAAGATACCAGTGTTTTGTTTCTTTTAAGACAGGTTTGTTGCCGCTTATAACAGAACGGGGATTTATTAATTCTTCGGGACTTAATGAAGATCCGCATTTTTCACACTGATCGCCATATGCATCTTCTGCTCCGCATTTTGGGCATGTTCCCATAATATAGCGGTCTGCCAGGAACTGATTTTCTGCTTCATCGTAAAACTGCATGGATGTTTTTTCTACAAATTCACCTTTGTTGTAAAGAGTAAGAAAAAATTCCTGTGCTGTTTCATGATGTATCTTATTGCTTGTACGGCTATAAATGTCAAATGAAATTCCAAAATCTTCAAAAGACTTTTTTATAATTGAATGGTATCTGTCAACAATTTCCTGTGGTGATACTCCTTCTTTTTTTGCTTTTAATGTAATAGGAACTCCGTGTTCATCAGATCCGCCAATAAAAATAACATCTTCTTTTTTTAGTCTTAAATATCTGCTGTATATGTCTGCAGGAATATAAACTCCTGCAAGATGCCCTATGTGTACAGGTCCGTTAGCATAAGGTAAGGCTGATGTTACCAGATGTCTTTCAAAGTTTTTCATAAAAAAAATTTGTGTAAAGATAGTTTAAAAAAATATTTCAGCCAAAGGCTAATTTAATAAGGTTCTTGTATGAATAAACGGATATATATTTTTAAAAAGATATTTTATGTAAAATGTAATTATTATGTTGTTTTGCATAAAAATAGATAATTATTGAAATGTGTAATGTAATAAAATCAGAATTAAATGTTTGCAATTGTTTTATATAAAAAAGGAAAACTGTAAACTCAGTTTTCCTTAATTTGCTTAAAAGCGATAAAATTAAACTATAATGTTATAAAAAAGCCATGTGCAATCGATATTAAAATAAAGTGGGGGACGGATAGAGCAAATTGAGAATAATATACTATGTCAGTATTAAAAACACAAGAAATTTATCCCCCACTTTATAAAAAATATACCAACTAAACACTAAATTTCTTAAAGATATTCTTCAATTTTCTTTACATCTTTATATATTGATCTTAACCTGAATGATAATAAAATCCTGTATATTCCATATAAGGTAAATGCTATGGAAGCAAAAGCAATTATAAATGTTCCTTTAAATATCATTGGACTTACAAGAAAAATAAATGAGAATATTACACTTATAATTCCTATTGCTAGAAGCCATCCCCAGTTCTTTACGCCCATCTGCTGAATTTCGACGGCTTCTCCTATTGTCCAGATAGATCTGAACATTATCCAGAAACCTATTAGGTAAACAAACATTGTAGTTACGATAGGTAATGGGAGCATTAAAAGCAGTAATCCCAGCAATAATTCTATAATACCGCTGGCTAAGCTCCATCCCCAGCCGTTTAGGATGTTTTTATTTGCTACGGAAAATATTATTTCGAAAATCCCACTTATAACAAATGCCAGTATAAAAATATAAGATAATGTTATTAGTGTGGTTTCAGGAGTTACGATACTCCAAATTCCGAGTATTATTGCAATAACCCCTACAATAAGCGAGAGCCACCAGTATTTTACTCTGCCTTTTACCAGTTCTAATAAATGATTTTTCATAATAAGTAATATTTAAGTTTGTACAATACAAATATCGCATCTATTGTCCTGAAAATAATAATTCTAAATTCGTGTAAAATGTTCCAAAATACGCTTCTTGTAATTATCATATTAATTAAAATCTGCTTTGAACTTTTTTTACAATTATAAAGTAAAGTACTAAAGGGTATTGAGAAGTAATATTTATTAAAAAAACTGCAAATCGGGTAATAAAAGAAAACATATCGTAAAATTCAAAACTGATTCTTAATTTTGCAGAAAAAATAAATGTATAAACCTGAATTATTACTTCCGGCAGGTAATCTTGAGTCTTTTTTCGCTGCAATTCAGGGCGGAGCAGATGCCGTTTATCTTGGACTGAAAAAATTTAATGCACGTAACAGGGCTAAGAATTTTTCATATACGGATCTTTATAACATTATAAAAGAAGCGCATTCCAGAAAGAAAAAGATATATGTAACTCTTAATACTCTTATTAAAAATGAAGAATTAAATGAACTTATTGAGGTACTTGGTGTTTTGTCACAGCTTGGTATTGATGCACTAATAATTCAGGATATAGCAATTCTTAATCTGGTGAAAAAGATATTCCGTAATCTTAAAATACATGCCAGTACTCAGATGGGTGTACATAATTCTGCAGGATGTAATTTTTTTGAAAAACAAGGGTTTGAAAGAGTCATATTATCAAGGGAGCTGACCCGTAAAGAACTGGAAAAGATATCGGGAATTTCTAAGATACAAAAGGAAATTTTTATACATGGAGCATTATGTTATTCATTTTCAGGATATTGTCTTTTTAGTAGTTATTTAGGTGGCAACAGTGCAAACAGGGGATTATGTGCACAAGTTTGTCGCAGAAGCTTTATTTCGGAAAATAATGAAGATACATTTTTCAGCCTGAAAGATTTTCAATTAATAGATCTGATTCCGCTTTTTTCAGAGCTAAAAATAAGCTCACTGAAAATAGAAGGAAGGATGAAAAATCCTGAATATATTTATAATACCGCAAGGGCTTACAGGATTGCAATTGATGATCATTCGAGGATTCCTGAAGCAAAAAAATTATTAAAGTATGATTTTGCCCGCGAAAAAACAACCTGGTTCATGGGCGGAGGTGTAAAAGAGTCAATAACATCAAATACCGGTACCGGAATATATATAGGCAAAATTAATTCTATAGATGAAAAGGGATTTGAGATAATTACGGATATAAAGATAGATAAGGGTTCAAAAATAAGACTTAGAAATAACAACGACACAGAAGCCGAATTTATTAAAATACAAAATATTACAAATAATAAAAACTGTTATTTTATTTATTGTAATACAAAAAATTTATTACCGGGGATGGATATATATCTTGCCGGTACAGGTCAGCATAATTTTAAAGATAGATTTTCCGGTTATGAACATAAAAAAATTCTTTTGCCGGGACAAAAACAAAAGGAAATAATAAAAAAATCTTTTAAAATTATACCTGTCAGGAATCCGAAAACAAAAATATATGTCAGAATTTCGGACCCCGAATATATTGATAAAATGCAATATTCTGATATTGAAGCTGTTTTTTTGAAGTTAAGGTACAGGGATCTTGAAAAAATACCGGGTATGAATATTCCTGCAGGACAGAAGAAAAAACTATATATTGAATTGCCTAAGTTTATAGGTGAACTTAAAATAAAATATGTACGGGATTTAATGAAGAAACTGTCGGAATGCGGGTATGATAATTTTGTTATAAGCCATATTTCCCAGATAGATTTGTTGCCAAAGAATGTAAATATAAATAGTAATGAAAATGTTTATCTGCTGAACGATATAGCAATTGATTACATAAATTCCACAGGAATAAAAAATTATTGTTATCCTTTGGAGAACGACTATCCCAATCTCTTGAAAGGTAACGACAGGGGTGGTATCATTCCGGTATATTTTTATCCCGAACTTTTTTATTCCCGTATGCCGGTAAAAGCAAAAGGTACTATTACCGATAATTCAAAAAAGAAATATAATATACATAAATTCAACGGATTTACAATAATAACTGATGTCAAACCTGTATCATTACTACATAGTATAAATAAATTTAAAGGAAAGGGGTTCTGTAAATTCCTTATAGACTTTAGTTATGAACCTGATATCAGGAAATGTAATTTGATTATAAAAGATCTGGATAGCTTTGAAAAGATTCATGGGGCTACTGATTTTAATATGAAAAAAGGGTTGCATTGATTTACCATAAATGACGTTAATTATGGATTATTTCTCAACAAAAGCTACCAATCTTCAATGAAAAGAGTGAATATTAGTAAATTTTAGTATATTTTGTTCACTTATTTACGTCGGCATGTAACTTTACAACGCCAAAGTCGCATATCTACGATATGTATTTGACAATTAATATCTCCTTTTTGCCAGGTTATTCATACTTGACGGTATTAAATAAATTTAAGTAATTTGATTATATTTTAGTTTTGTTTTATTTAGCGGATCCCCATGGTTTTGCAGAAATTATATTTAAAATACAGCTATAGATAAATTTACCTATAGCTGTATTTGATAGACAATGTTATATTTTATATCAAAACCGGAACTAATAAACTACAGAAACGGTTCCACTGTATTTCATGTCTTCATCATGTAATGTTATAATGTACATATATGTACCGGCCGGAACTAAAGAGTTATTGTATTTACCACTCCACGGATCGTCTTTTCCTTGTGCACTGAATATTTCTTGTCCCCATCTGTTAAAGATTAATATGGATGCTTCAGGGAAATACTGGATCCCGTCTATTAACCATACATCGTTTATTCCATCTCCATTTGGAGAGAATGCATTAGGAATCTGTATACATTCTTCGTAACCATCTGTAAGTTTGATATTACTCAGTTTTACACTACAGAAATTTGCATCGATTACTTCTATGGTGTATACTCCTTCTCTTAATCCTTCTATGTGTGGAATGTCATTATAAGGAATATTGTTGAAAGTATACATATAAGGTTCTATTCCGCCTTCAGTATTAACAATAATTTCTCCATTATTACTTTTTATGCAACTGGGGTTTGTAACTTCATAATATGCTGTTAATTCTTCCGGTTCGCCAATATAAACTTCTTCTGTTATAATACAGCCGTTATCGTCAATAACTTTAAGTATATATTCACCGGCTTTCAATGTATTATAATTTGTTTGCGGAAGCTCATTTGATTTTTTCAGTACGGAATAATTATATGGTGTAGTGCCTCCGTTACTGGTGATTTTTATAGCTCCGTCATTATAGTTGTAACAACTTACATCTTTCAATTGATAATTTATTCCCAGACTGTCTGGTTGGGTAATAAGATATTGATCTGTTAAGGAGCACCCATTCCGGTCTGTTATCACAACACTGTATTCTCCTGCCGGCAGATTTGTAATATTTGCACCTATTTCAGGTATATTCCATCTTATGCTATATGGCTCTGTTCCACCGTTTACATCTAAAGAAATAGTACCTGAATTATTTCCGTAGCATTTTATGTTAGTTACACTGGAATTTACGGTGATTTCATTAGGCTGTAAAACTGCAGTATTTATAATAAATTCACAACCTCTGGAATCGTATAATTTTATGTGATAATTACCGACGGGAAAAGTATCGGGTAACTGCCTTAAACTACCGTTTATTTCAAAATTATAAGGTTCTGTTCCTCCGCTTAGTCTGCTAATGTCGATATAACCGTCGTCAAAACCGTAACATGAAGCATCGGTAACGTTTATTGCTAAGATTAAGGTGTCCGGTTGAATTAATGATATGGTTTCGGTAGCTGTACATCCGTGCTGATCTGTAACCAGAACAGTCCAACTGCCTTCCGGAAGATCAAAAAGGTATGGAGTGGTACTGTTATCCAAATCATCCCATGCATATGTGTAGATTTCTCCTCCTCCTGTTACTGATAAAGAAATTTGTCCGTCTGAACGATTATAACAGGAAACAGGCAATATTTCCGGAGATATAATTATTTCTTCCGGTTGAGGAATAGTAACAGTTGTTGTCAAATAACATTCATTAGCATCTGAAATAGTATATTGATATACACCAGCAGCTATATTTTCAAATCTATCAACGCCAGAATATGGCGGAGTTCCACCAGCAGCTGTAATTTCTACAAATGTCGTTTCACCATAACAAATGATCTGACCGGTTTGAACATCCATTTCTAGTACAGGAGGCTGTGTTATAGATATTTCAGCAGTATTTTCACATCCGTTTGCTCCGGTAACTGTAACAATATATGTACCTGGCGCTGAAATAGAGTTTGCCGCAGTTGCAACACTGTTGCTCCATATATAAGAAACTCCTCCGTCTGCAACTACATTAATATGTGAATTATTGCAATCTAAAACCGTTGTCCCGGTTTGATTTGTAATATTGACAGTTGGCGGAGTAAAATCAGATGAAATAGTTATGTTAACATTGTCTGTGCAGCCGTTAGCCCCGACTGTAGCAACATTCCATGTGCCGGGAGAAATAATAGTAATATTAGCATCATTATGATCACCTGTCCAGGAATAACTTACTCCTCCTGTAGCAGTTAAACTGATTGACGGGGTATTACAATTCAGAACATTTGTTCCGCTGTTATTAACAATATTAATTGTCGGCAACCCAAGATCTTCGGAAATATTAACACTGGAAACATTGCTACATCCGTTAGCCCCTGTTACTGTTACGATATAATTTCCGGCATCGGCCACAATAATATTTGGAGAAGATGCTGTATTATTCCATAAATATGTTCCTCCTCCTGTAGCTGTCAGGCTAATGTTAGAAGTTGTGCAATTAATTGTATTTGTTCCAGTATTGTTTGTAATTGATGCTTGAGGTGGAGTAAAATCTTCCGTGATATTAATCGTTCCACTTGACGTACATCCGTTAGCTCCTGTTATTGTAATTGTATAGGATCCGGGAGAATTGATTAATCTGTCGGGAACGGTAATTCCATCGGACCAGTTATATATTATGCCTCCCGTCGTTCCAATATTTATTACATCATTATTACAGTTTAATGTTGTAGTTCCGGAGTTATTGTTTATTGTTAATGTTGGAGGGATATAATCTTCACCTATAACTATTCTTGCATAATTAGAACACCCACTGATATTTGTTCCTGTTACCGAATATGTACCTGGCTGCATAACGGTGTAATTTGAAGTTGTTGAGGCTCCACTATCCCATATATAGCTGTTTGCTCCCGAAGCAACTAAATTTATACTGCTAAAATTGCAATTTAGATTTGTTGATGACGGTACCGGCGTAATTGTAATATTTGGTAACTCATCTACCTGTGTTATATCTGTACTTGTTATTGCCGTGCATCCATTAGCACCTGTTACCGTAACGATATATGTGCCGGCATTGTTTACTAAATTTGTTGCAGTGAATACACTATTACTCCATTCATAAGTTGTTCCGCCTGTAGCAGTTAAACTTATAGTTGTACTGGCACATGTTATGATATTTGTTCCCGAATTATTTGTTATTCCGGCAACAGGTATAGTCAGATCTTCATTAATAATAATTTGCATGGAATTTGTACATCCGTTGGCTCCTGTTACTGTTACAGTATAGGTATCGGGAGCGGTAAATGTATTTTCTGCCGTATTCAGACTACTGCCGTTATCCCACAAATAGGAGACTCCGCCTGTGGCTCCTACATTTACGGAACTCACAACACATGTTAGTTCCGGCGGTCCTATTGTATTAATACTTACTGTTGGAATTACTATATCTTGTGTAATTGTAATGGTGTCAGAACTAGTACATCCGTTGCTGCCGGTTACAGTAACTATATATATTCCCGGTTCGGAGAAATTGTTTCCTGCCGTATTCAAACTACTGCCTCCGTTCCATTCATATTGATATGAAGCTCCTGCTCTGGCTTCTACATTTATATTTGTTAAATTACAAGTAAGCAACGTGTCTCCTGTGTTATTCGTAATTTCAGCAATAGCCGGTGTAATGTTCTGGGTTATTGTAATACTTGTCGTTGTTGTTGCACTCAGATCGTTGGTTACTGTTACCCGGTATGTTCCGGGTTCTGTAATTGTGTTTTCTGCTGTTGAAGTACTGCTTCCGCCGCTCCATGAATATGTATATGTGCTTCCGCTTCCGCTACCAACTGCTGTTAAACTTATACTTGTTGTATTACAGTCCAGTACTGTTGTTCCTGTATTATTTGTAATATCTGCCAATATAGGTATTTCAGGGCAGGTAGCTCTCATGGTAAATGCTCCTGCAGTTGTAGGAGATGATCCGTATAAATCGGCAATAATATAAATTGTCTGACCTCCGGTTAACGACAATGTAATATTTCCGGAACCCCAGCAAGCATTATAAAGGTTTGTCCCTGTATTACCACATGAACTCATAGGATAAAAATCAGGATCTCCGGCAGTTGTAGTTGTAGCAAAAGTATAACTTCCTGTAACAGGTACTGTGAATTCAAAAACTTGTTCGCCTCCGTTAGCCGTGTAGGAACAACTTGTATATGAAGACCAGAAACTGCCTGTGGTGGCTAAATTACCCGAATATGTAACATCACATTCCATTGTTATAGCACTTCTACACGGTCCCGGACAATCTATTGAGATAGAATATGCAGCATCTTCAGTATCACTGCGATTATCGACCAGCAAATAATATGTTGTTCCACTGGTCATATTAACTGTTTGAATTCCGTCATCCCAGCAATCACCGATAATATTTGTCCCTCCATTGCCACACTCTCCTGTCATCAGGAAAAAATCAGGATCTCCGGAAATAGCTGTTGCCGTAATTATGTATTCTCCTGTTATTGGTGGAACAAAACTATATACTCTTTCATTACCTGGAGTATTGTTACTGCATCCGGGATAACTTGACCAATGATTATCATCTGTTCCCAACGTACCGGAGTAAGTTGTTAAACACCCAATGGGAGATATTGCAAGACAAGGATCATACGGGATACACTCTACCTCTAATGCAAATCCTGGACCTACAGAGGAGACGTCAGAGGTGAAACTGATAGTAATTGCACCTGAAGATGCAATTAAAGGAGGAATTGTTTGATTTCCAAATAATCCTCCCCATAATTGAACGCTTGGGGAAGTAGTTCCTGCACCATCATATATTCTTAGATAATCACAGCAGGTTTCGCCACTATACGTTCCTGATATCTGGAATAAACTGTTTGGATCGTTCGAATATATTATAACATATCCGTTACAATAGTTAGCATAATTACCAGTAGGACCTGCATGGTCGTATACAGTAAAACTACATCCTGTATATGTGGCATTACCTGTTTGAGGTACAAAAATAACAGGAAGGCATTCTATTAATATTGAATAAGATGCATCTTCAGTATCACTTTGGTTATCAACTATAATATAATATGTTGTTCCGACATTTAAAGTTGCAGTAACATCTCCGCTGTTCCAACAACTTCCGATAATATTAGTTCCATCATCACCACAGCTGCTCATCAAATAAAATGACGGATTTCCTGAAGTAGCTGTTGCGGTCAGAGTATATTCTCCACTTACCATAGGAGTAAAACTGTATACATCTTCTTCTCCGGGATTGATATTTGTACACCCGGTATATGAATCATAAGAGTTATATTCTGTACTTACAGTTCCTGAATATTCAATTCCGCACTCTATAGGCGAAATATCCAAACATGGATGGTACGGAACGCATTCAACATCTAATACAAATCCTGAACCGGTAGAAGAACCGTCAGAGGTAAAGCTGATAGTAAATATACCTGAAGATGCAATTAAAGGAGGAATTGTTTGACTTCCAAATAACCCTCCCCATAGCTGAACACTTGGGGAAGCAGTTCCTGCGCCATCATATATTCTTAGGTAATCACAGCAAGTTTCACCACTATATGTTCCTGAGATTTGAAATAGTCTGCTCGGGTCGTTCGAATATACTATGACATATCCGTTACAATTGTTAGCATAATTACCAGTAGGGCCTGCATGGTCGTATACTGTAAAATCACATCCTGTATATGTGGCATTACCTGTTTGAGGTACCAGAATAACAGGAAGACATTCTATTAATATTGAGTAAGACGCATCTTCAGTACTACTTTGGTTATCGACTATAATATAATATGTTGTTCCTACAGTCAATGTTACAGTTTCATCTCCACTGTTCCAGCAACTTCCGATAATATTGGTCCCGCTATTACTACAACTGCTCATCATGTAAAATGACGGACTTCCTGCTGTGACCGTTGCTGAAATAGTGTATTCTCCACTTACCATAGGAGTAAAGCTGTATGCTACTTCCTCTCCGGGGTTAGTGTTTGTACATCCTGTATATGAGTTATAAAAACTATATTCTGTACCTAGTGTCCCTGAATATTCGGTTCCGCAATTCATTGGTGAAATATCCAGGCACGGATTAAAATTGACACATTCCACATCGAGTATAAAACCTTCGCAATTAGTACTTCCGTTTGAGTTAAATTGTACAGTCAGAGGTCCCACAGTTGATATGATTTCCGGTACAGTAAATGTTTCACATCCTGTCCCGCTTCCGTGTGGAGAACCTCCCCACAAAATAGTTCCTCCGGTACCTGCTCCGTTATATATTGTTAAATAATCAGACCCGCTTTCACATGTTATTGTTCCGGAAACTTTTGATCTATAATCGGTATTATTGGGATTAATTATTGCATATCCATTACTGTTATCTGCATAGTTACCGTTCTCTCCTCCTGAATCCGCCAATGTTCCAAAACACATTGTATAGGTTTCAGAACCTGTTTCGGGGACTAAATTAGCTGGAGGTTCTGTATAAACTAATTTTATTGAAGGTCTTACTGCTGTAGTATAATCAATACCTGCAGCATTGAAAGGGTAAGTTCCGTCGTTGGAATCAGAATACATGCCCTTTGATGTAGCTACAGCTGTAGTTGATATTACATAATGTCCGCCACCGCTTGAATATGTTGTACCATCCCTTGTTAATCTTACAATAATTCCTCCGTTTGTAGGATCATACAGGTGGGTCGGAGTAGGTGTGTTAAAAACATAGTCACTCCATACTGTATTACTAACGGTTGGAGTAGGCAATGATGCATTAAAATAACATTCCGTCCAGCCTGTATTTACCCAGGCTGCTGTCCATGCAGAATTATTCAGATCGATGCGGGCATTTGCAACTACCCTTCCTGGTGCAGAAGAGCATAATAATCCTGCTGCGGTTATTTCTGAATTTGCAGGAACACTTGCTAATTCTGTGCTTGTTAATAAAAATTCCCAGCGTGAATCATGATAATACGTGTTGTATAAAGTATAATAAGCAGTTGAGGTTGCCGTAGAAGAATATCCTATTGTAAACTCGGGGTCAATAAATACAGGATAGATCCTTTCGGGATCATTTAACCATGAAACAGGAACATAGAATTGTACTTTTATAAGCCCGTCTTTAAAAACTACTTTATACTCTAATTCTAATCTATGTTCTGCCAGAGGGTCTTCTGTTGTTATTTTATCATTATCAGTGGCTTCTTCTTTTATATGTGGTATTTCTATTGATTTCATTATTTCGTCGAAATCATATGCGCCGTCGAATAAAACTACGGGCTCAAAAGTAATGGCATTTGTACCGTCAGCAAATTTTACAATAAATGAAGATGCTGTAAAGTCGGTTGTTCTTATTTTTCCGTTAGCCTCAATAAAACAATTTTCAGGCAGATTAATAAGTTGTTCTACCATTATCATTCCTTCGCTGATACTTTGAAAAGCATTTTTGCTATGTAGCCAGAAACCGCTTTCGATGCCACGTCCTAACTGAGTTATTTCATAATCAATATCGGGATAAAAATCTGAAAAGATCAAAGTTCTGTAATCTTTTTGTTTTAATGTTTCATCGGTTCTGACAGGGTAATGAATTATATTCTGGTCATTGTCGAGAAAATAAAAACTATAATCTTTGCCCAAAATGAAATTTGTTTCTTGATAATTAACCAGTATTCCTTTATCGGGAAATTCTGAATAGTATGTTTTAAATTTATTTGTGGTATTGGAATATTTGTAAGCAGTCTGATCTTCCGTGTTGTTGATTATACTCAAATCAATATCGCACCAATTACTAAGATCATCCGAATAATGCAGATCTCCGACAAGAAAATAAGAATTCTCTCCGTTTCCGTTTGAAAAAGTCTTGGAATCTTTTGTTCTGTGTTGCAATAATTCATCTTCCGGAGAAAATCCTTTATATAAACCTCTGTCGCTCCACTTGTTAGGATGGTAGCGTGAAAACATCCCTGTATTATTTACCCATGATTCATTTTCTTTTTCTGTATCAAAAGATACATTTGATGTATTGTTCATCCAGGAAGATAATTCTTTTTCCTGCCACGAACAATCAATAGCCTTTTCTTTTTGGGCTAAAGTTAAATGACTGATTATAAGCAATAAAATAAATAAAGTAAATAATTTTTTCATAAGCGAAGTTTTTTATTAATATATTATTTCTACTCACCCTTTTCTCTTTTTTCATGACTTAAATAACCATTCTTATTTGCATTAGCTGATTAATTTAATAACCATCCAACTCATTCCTTTATTCTCAATAGTTTTACAACTTAATCTACCCTTTATTTTGCATATGATTTTTGTCATATTTTGTTTTATTTTATATTTTTGTCGAATCTAAATTATGCAAATATTGTGCAAGGTAATAGATTAAGCATTTTTTTTATTCATAAATTTTACCAACTAAAGATAGTTAACATTATTTTAAAAAAAAATATATTTATGATGAAAATATACATTTATGAAAAAGATAACTATAAACCATACAAAACCATATATTATATGATGATTTGATTTTATTGAAAGATTTAAGGCCTAAATAAGCAGTGTTTATTGAAAAATAATGTATGAATTTAATAAAATATTTAAATAATTGTTTAATTGATTAAATTCTGTAGTCAGGCCATATAATGATTTATGCTATCTTACTAACTCAATATTTATATTTTACTTTAGTATATATCCGATCATATTTTTTTTTGAAATAATCATTATCACATTGATTATATTAATATTTATTTTTCTGTATATGTTAGGAGTTATATTTATAATACTTATTTCACATTATTTCACAATAAATTTTCTAAAATATAGTTTAAAATGTATAATTTTGTATTATAGATAAGTTATTTTGAAAAAGTCCTTTTTAATAATATTTTTCCTTTATTTGAGCCTGTTCCCACTTATAGGAGCGGAAATATACGGTAATGCAAAAGAGTATGCCAATAGTGAAATAAAATTTTATAAATATGCCGATCGCATTACCTTAAAAAAAGAGCAGCTATTTACACTGGAAATAGATGAAAAAGGAGAATTCGGTGTAAATGTCGAAGTCGATGAAATTACATATGTTTTTGGATTATTCGGTATTTATCATGCATACTTTTTTCTGGAACCGGACGGAAAATATGAATTACTTCTTCCTGAATATGTGGAGAAAAGTCCTGAAGATATTTTCAATCCATATTTTGAACCCGAATATTTGCATGTAGGAATAAAAAATCTGAATAAGACAGATTTGAATTATTTGATAGTTGATTTTGATTATTATTATAATAGGTATATAGATCTTAATTTTTTTGAAATATATTTTGAAGGACCGGAATATGATGTAGATACTTTTATAAAAAATATCAAGGCTCATTTTGAAGGTATAGATAATGAGTATTTTGGATCATACATGAATTTTCGTATTGCAGCACTTAAAAATATAGCTACTCAAAAAAAATATGAACCTGCAGTTGTGTTGGCATATTTCACCAGGTCTCCTGTTTTATATGATAATCCTGCTTATATGGATTTGTTTAATAATATTTACAGTTCATATTTTGATAAATATCTTATTTCAAAAAAAGGACCTTTTTTATATGCTGTTATCAATTATGGGCATAGTATTACACGGTTACGGAGATTACTGGCTCAGGAAAGAGAATTGCGAAATGAACAATTTATGGAGATGGTCATGCTTAAGGGACTTCATGACGCATTTGGAAACAGGAACTTGTCCTGGTTGCCTTTGCTGCTTACATTAGATTCTTTAAGTATGTCTACAAAATATGACTACCATAAAGAAATAGCCCAGAATATTGCTGATGATGTTTTAACCATGGCGGAAAATACAGGAGCTCCTGTATTTGAACTTCCTGATATTGATGAAAATACTAAAAGTCTTACGGATTACAGGGGAAAATATATTTATCTGCAGTTTGCCAATACGGATACATATACATCTCAAATGGAATTTGAACTTGTAAAAAAAATATATGATCGTTACAAAGGTGCATGTATATTTCTTACGATTTTGACAGATAAGGATACGATAAAAGCCAAAAAATTTATAGAAAAAAATAAGCTGGAATGGGATTTTTTATTTGCTCCGATAAATTCACCTGTTATAAGCATGTATAAAGTAGATGCTTATCCTGCATACTTTTTGATCGATCCTTATGGTTTTCTGAAAATGTCGCCGGCTCCTTCTCCTGCTGAAAATTTTGAATCAGCATTATTCAGAATACTTGAAGCAGAAAGAAGCGGAAAAGTTCATTAGGTACTAAGCAACAAATAATAATCTGCCAGATCTTTTATTGAATTGTATGAATTGGCAATGAATATTTTCAGTTCATTTTTTTTTATCCATTTTACTTCAGTTATATATTCTTCAGTTTGCGGTTTAAGAGTATAGCTGCCGCTGAAATACATTTCGAACCAGGAAGTTTCTTTTAAAACAAACTTATCATTTAACTGATAAATATGATATGTGTTTTTTATAAATCTTGAAATATTAAGGTCTGTTCCGGTTATTCCACATTCTTCACAAACCTCTCTTAGGGCTGCTTGTTCTATTGTTTCGTATTCTTCTTTTTTACCTTTTGGAAAGTCCCAGTGACATAACCTATTAATTAATAGTATACTGCGAGATTTGTTATTAACAATACCACCTGCTGCATTTACCAATGAGAAATACATTGAAATCTCTTTTAATAAGATATCCTCATTTTCTCCATAAATGTTTATTCCCGGACAATCATCCTGCAATAAAAAATTATTAATACATTTTTTAATTAAATCTTTGTCTGAAAACTTTATTTTTGTAAAAGATTTATCAGTTGAAACATTTTCAGATAAAATCAAAACCTTATTTTTATAATAAATTTTAATCATAAGATATGGAAGCTATAGCAAAACGAGTTGCTGAAAAACTTTTACAAATAAAAGCAATTAAATTAGAGCCTGCAAATCATTTTACCTGGGCATCGGGATGGTATTCACCGATTTATTGCGATAACAGAAAGACATTATCCTATCCTGAGGTAAGGACTTTTATAAAAGAGTCATTTGTTAAAGTAATAAATGAGAATTTTAAGGATTTTGATGTTATTGCCGGAGTTGCAACTGGAGCTATTGCTCAGGGGGCACTTGTAGCGGATGCTTTGAACAAACCTTTTGTTTATGTTCGGGCACAGGCAAAAGATCATGGAATGGGAAACCAGATTGAAGGTGTTGTTGAAAAGGGGCAGAGAGTTTTGGTAGTTGAAGATCTGATTTCAACCGGCGGTAGCAGTCTCAATGCTGTTCATACTTTAAGAGATGCTGGTTGTGAAGTTGTAGGAATGGTATCCATTTTTACATACAATTTCCGGAAAGCGGTGAATGCTTTTGAGGAAGCAAACGTTAAATTATTTACTTTAAGTAATTATGATGCTTTAATTGAAAAAGCTATTGAAAATGGTTATGTTTCCGAAGCAGATCTTGATTTATTGAAAGAATGGAGGATTGATCCTGCAAACTGGAAAAAGAATTAGTTGATACGGGATTAAAATTTGAATTTTCTATATTAGATATGTAGCTAAAATGAAAGAATTAGAAGTGATCAGTAAAACTGTAAAAATTGGAAATACCGGTGAACGTGTTTTTAATTTTTTATGTGATTTCAGGAATATTTCGCAAATGATTCCCCCTGATGTTAAAGATTGGTCGGCAACAGAAGATACTTGTACTTTTTCTGTAAAAGGGCAGCTTATTACTTTACAGATAATAGATAAAGAACCTTTTAAACTTATCAAAATTACGGCCGCCGACGGTTCACCGTATAATTTTAACCTCTGGATCCAGTTGAAAGATATAGGAGCTTATGAAACAGCTGCAAGAATTGTGGTTAAAGCCGAACTTAATATGATTATGAGAGCTGCAGTAAAAAAGCCTTTACAACAAGGGTTGGATCAGTTTGTCGAATATTTGAAGATATTACCGTATTAGTTTGATAGTGTTATAAATTATTATAATATATAAGCAATATACAACTTTTTTCAAAATATTGATAAAAGATTAATATATTAATTAACTTTTGTTGTATAAAATTGTAATATTTTTTTATTTTTTTTGTATTCTAAAAATGGCTTTTTATATAAAAATGAATAAAAAATAGATATTCGGAACGAGAGTCTGTTACAAAGTGTCAGTAATTTTTAACCCAGCATACTTTTAATTATTCCGGATAATGTTTTATTATCAGTTTGTCCGGCTAATTTTGTATTTGCAGCTGCCATAACTTTTCCCATATCTTTTATGCTTGTTGCGTTTTGTTCTTTAATTATTCCGGCAACAACTATTTTAATTTCATCTTCCGAAAGTTGGGTAGGGAGGTACTTCGATATAATTTCAGCCTGAAAATTTTCAGGTTCGTAAAGATCCATCCGGTTTTGTTCTTTATAAATTTCGGCAGCATCGCGTCTTTGTTTTACCAGTTTTTGTATTATCTGGATTTCTTTTTCGTATGTTAACTCTGAATTACCTCCTTCGGTTTTTGCAAGCAGGAAAGCTGCTTTTATCGCCCTTAGTGCTTCCAGTTTTTCTTTTTCTTTTGCAAGCATTGCTTGTTTTATATCGTTGTTTATCTGATCAAAAATATTCATAATTTAAAAAGTTTAATGTTTATATAATACTTAGTTTCTGACTTTTAATCACTAAGGTACGGTGAGCGGAGTCGAACCGTACCGCTAAGGACACTAAGTTAACCGTTCATTCTTCATTTTTCATTAACTTCGTTGTCTTCGTTTTCAAGTCTCATTTTTCTTTGTAATGCTGTTTCCGATTCGATATGGTTAAGGTAATCATTATCATTAAGTTCATTAATATCTTTTACATGAATAAAATGAGCTTTATCAATATCGGGCATTATAATTTCATCTTCGGAATCGTTTGAAAAATCCAATTCCAGTTCTATTGGAGTTTCTTCATTTAATCCTGTTGTTAGTAAAACATCATCAAGAAAACTTTTGTCATGCTTTTCTTCATAAATATCCTCTTCACTGTCGAAAGGAATTATGATTTTTTTGTTCGGCTTATCAGGCTCATAAAGGCCGGGATGTGTCTCAAAACCTGTTGCAATTATTGTGACATTTATTGCATCGCCGAGAGTATTGTCATGTCCAGTTCCCCAGATTACATTTGCATCTTTTCCTACGGCATCTTTAAGATAACTGGTAATTCTTCCGAATTCGTTCATGCTTAGTTCATCTTCACCCATTGCACTCATAATGTTCAGCAGAATATTTTTTGAACCTCTTATGTCATTATCTTTAAGTAATGGAGATTCTAATGCTGTTTTAATGGCAATAATATCCCTATCTTCTCCTGATGCTTTTGCCGATCCCATAAGAGCAACACCACTGTTTTTCATTACAGTTTTTACGTCTTCGAAGTCAACATTTATATATCCGTGTACGGTAATTATTTCGGCAATTCCTTTTGTGGCAATAGCAAGAATATCGTCTGCCTTACTGAATGCGTTGGACATTTTAAGGTCTGTGTAGATACTTTGAAGCTTTTCATTGTTTATTATAAGCAAAGCATCTACATATTCTTTCATTTTATTTATTCCTTCAATGGCTTGTTTTATTCTTACTTCGCCTTCTACTTTAAAAGGAATTGATACAATTGCTATAGTAAGGATGTCGCGTTCTTTTGCAGCCTGGGCTATTACAGGAGCAGCTCCTGTTCCTGTTCCTCCACCCATTCCTGCAGTGATAAATACCATTTTGGTATTATCATCAAGAATTTTTTCAATATCTGCAAGATTCTCTATTGCTGCTTCTCTTCCTTTTGCCGGATTATTACCGGCTCCACGTCCTTCGGTTAAACTTGTTCCAAGTTGAATTTTTATTGGTACGGGACTGTTCCTCAATGCTTGTTCATCGGTATTACAGATAACAAAATCAACACCTTTTACGTTCATTTCAAACATTTGGTTCACAGCATTACTTCCGCCGCCACCAACTCCAATAACTTTTATTATCGATGATTCTTCTTTTGGTATGTAAAAATCAATGTCTGTCATAATTTTTTAGTTAAAAGTTATAAGTACCTAGTAGTTAGTGTGTAGTTCCTAGTAATTAGTTCCTAATGTACAGTACTCAGTACCTAATTCTTAATTTTTAATTCTTCATTCTTTCTTATTCTTCTTCGTCTTCAAGTAACTTATTTACCGACTTTTTAATTATATTAAAGAATTTTTTATTCCCGTGATTCTCTTTTTCTTTATGTTGTTTAGATTTCTCTTCTTCAATTATTTCAGGTTCTTTTTTCTGTTCTTCGTTTAATTTTTCAAAAATCGAATATTCCGTTTTTTGGCTGTTATACATGTAGCCTTTCATAATAAGCCCAATAGCCGTAGAATACTGAGGTTTGTTTATGTCGCCGGAAAACTTACCTTCAATATATTCGGTAGGATATGCAATTCTTATATCATTATTTGTTATGAATGAAGCAAGTTGTTTTAGGTTTTTCAATAAAGAACCGCCACCGGTAATTACAATACCGCCCGGGATATTCCCTTTTATTCCGGCACTTTCGATCTGGAACATGACTGTGTGGAGAATTTCTTCCATTCTTGCTTGTATTATTGCAGAGAGATCTTTTAAAGTGATTTCTTTTTCTTCACGTCCTTTAAGTCCTTCTATTGAGAATATTGTGCTTTCCTGGCTTTTTTCCTGAATAGCACTACCGAAATTGATCTTTAATTCTTCTGCCTGTTTTTCTAAAATCCCAAGTTCCTGTTGAATATCGTTGGTAATGGTATTTCCGCCTATAGGAATTACAGCAGTGTGAATTACTTTATTATCTTTATAAATTGCAAGGTCTGTAGTTCCGCCGCCGATATCCATCATAACGACACCCGATTTCTTTTCCAAATCCGAAAGAACGGCTTCTGATGAAGCTAAAGGTTCAAGGATTAATGTTTTTACTTTTAATCCTGAAATGGTAACGCATTTCTTTATGTTATTTACCATGGACATTTGTCCCAGTATAATATGATAGTTTCCCTGAAGTATATTTCCATACATTCCTACAGGGTTTTCAATGCCTGTTTCTTTGTCGACAATATATGATTGGGGAATTACATCCAGGACTTCTTCTCCGGCTTCTGATATAATCTGGCGCATAAGGTCTTCAAGATCTTTAATGTCTTTTTGGCTAATTATAGAGTCAGGTGATGAAACTTTTATGGTACTGCGGCTTTTTGTGCTACGCACATGTTGTCCTGCTATACCTACAAAAACCTCATTAAGCCGGATCCCTGATGACTGGTATACTTTATCAAGAGCAATACGTATGGATTTGACAGTTTCGTCGATATTTAAAACAACACCACGTTTTATACCTTTTGAAGAAGTAGTTCCGAAGCCTAAGATCTCAAATCTATTATTTTCTGTTTTGCGTCCGGCCAAAGCAACGATTTTTGTCGTTCCAATGTCTATTGCCGCAATTATTTCAGATTTGTTGTCCATATATTATTATCTTTTTTTGCAAATTACCTGATCTGAATATTTTAAATTTATTGATGAATAAATGTTCCAGTCGTTATTGGAAAAACCATTTTTATATAAGGAGACCAGTTTGTTGAGCTTATATTCATAATCTTTCAGATCTCCTAAAATAATTATGTGGTTACCAACTCTCGGAACAAGTTCTATTTCTTTATTTTCTGTTATATATATCTGTTCTATCTGATATTTCCATAAACTATTATGATTAAGATATAAAACAAAATCATAAAGGTCTTTCGGGGCAAAAGGATAGTTTAGTATATTGTTTTGAACAGTATCTGTGTTGCCAATGCAGTAAACAAACCTGTTATCGATATGTCCGCTGACGACAGGAACGCTGGCAGCATAATTATGACTCACAGGCATTAATTCCTGATTATCGTCAACATAATAATGATCATTATCTTCTGTTACTATCCTCATTACAGGATTTCTTTGTTTTATATCAATAAAGACTTCTCCAAGGAAGTTATTGTAAATATCGGCAGTTTTTACAGCCGGATTTGTTTCAATCAGTTTTTCTATTGCATCAAAGTTAATATTTTCTATTAAGTTTGAATCTAATATTATATCGTTTTTAATCAACAAGTTTTCGACAGTTTCTTTGTTTATAAAAGTATGTGGTTTATCAATTATAATATTGACTTTTGAGCAATATAATCCTGTTCTTTCTTTATTTACAAAACCCATTATTACGATTAAGTATACAAGTAAAAGTGTCCATCTTAATATTTTAAAAATTTTGCGTTTCATTTTTCAAATTCCGTAATGATAGGTTTTATTAACTGATCAATATCTCCTGCTCCCATAGTTACTAATATCTCAGGTTTTTGTTTTTTTAAGAATGGAATCAGTTCATTTTTTTCACAAATAAATTTTTTAGTTTTTTTGATGTTAGCCAGAATAATCTCTGATGTTATTCCTTCTATTGGTTTTTCGCGTGCCGGGTAGATAGGTAATAATATTATCTCATCACAAATAGATAAACTTTCTGCAAATTCTTTATAAAAATCCCTTGTACGGGAATACAGATGAGGCTGAAAGATTCCGGTGATTTTTTTATCCGGAAATATTAATCTGACAGACTTTAGAAAGGCTGATATCTCATTTGGATGATGCGCATAATCATCAATATAAATGAAATTATCTGTTTTGATTTTGATATCAAACCTTCTCTCTACTCCTTCAAAAGTTTCCAGTCCTTTTCTTACGTCTTCGTCAGTTGCTCCGTTTAAAATCGAAATGCTGGCTCCGGCAAGTGCATTTTCAAGGTTATGGTCTCCTCCTGCAGAATATGAGATATCGGATATTTTTCCGTTTATATGTGTCAGGTCAAAATAACATTTGTTTTCCTGATATTTTATGTTGTCAATATAAAAATCACATTCTTTATTGTTTAATCCGTATCTGTAAATGTTGATATCGGTTCTTATATGTTTTATATAATCTTCTGATATGTTATGATTTAAGATTAGATTCCCGTTTGTTTTTACCAGATTTCCAAATTGAACAAAAGCTTCGAAAAGTGTATTGTAATTATTGTAAATATCAAGATGATCTGAGTCAATATATGTTATAAGTGCAGTAGAAGGAGTCAACCTGAGAAATGATCTGTCAAATTCGTCAGCTTCAACAACGACATAATCACTGTTTTTATTTATTACTAAATTGGAATTGAAATTTTTTGCAATTCCGCCCAAAAAAGCAGAACATCCGGCTTTTGTGTTTACCATTATGTTTGCACATATGCTTGAAACAGACGTTTTTCCATGTGCTCCTGCAATTGCCATACATTTTTTACTATTGGAAATTAATCCGAGAACTTCTGATCTTTTCAGGATTTCAAAATTGTTGGTGCGGAAAAATAATAGTTCGTTATGATCCTGTGGAACTGCCGGAGTAAATACAACTAATGTTGTTTTTTTATTTTTAAATTGATAAGGAATTTTAGTTATATCATCTTCATAATGAATATTAATTCCAATATTTTCCATATTTATGCAAATATCGTTCCTGAAGCGGTCGTAACCGGCAACCGGATACCCTAGTGTATAAAAATAACGTGCAATAGCACTCATCCCTATACCACCGATTCCAAGGAAATATATTTGCTTTTTTTCTATCATTTTTTCTTATTCATTGTTGCAAGCATGTAGACTTCTTTTGCTATTATCTCAGCTGAATTATGTAAGGCAAACTTTTTAGCATTTTCGCTAAGGATTTGCTGTTTTTCTTTATTGTTTATTAATTCGATTGCAGCAGGGATTAATTTTTCAATTGCTTCACTATCAACTACCATTAAAGCAGCATCCTGGCTTGTTAATGCCATTGCATTCTTTGTCTGGTGATCTTCTGAAACATTCGGAGACGGAACAAATATTGCAGGTTTTCCAACAATTGCAAGTTCTGAAATGGTACTTGCACCGGCGCGTGAAATTATAATATCTGCTGCAGAGTAAGCATAATCCATTTTATATATAAAGTCGCTTACGAAAATATTTTTTGTATCTGTTTTTTTAATGTCTTGTTTTGCTGTTTCTATATATGTTTTACCTGTTTGCCAAATTAATTGTATATCGTTATCAATTATCAGGTTCAGGTTTTTTGATATGCTTTGATTTATTGTTCTTGCCCCTAAACTTCCGCCAACTACCAGGATTGTGGGTTTATTTTCGGAAAGTTTGAAATATTCAAATGCTTCTCTGCGTTTTTCTTCAAGTTCTGTTATATCCTGTCTTACCGGATTACCTGTTTTTAGTATTTTTTCAGCAGGAAAGAATTTTTCCATATTATCATAAGCAACGCATATTTTAGCTGACTTTTTAGCCAGTAGCTTGTTAGTTATTCCCGGAAAAGAATTTTGTTCTTGTATCAGGCATGGGATATTTAAATTACATGCTGCTCTTAATGCCGGTCCGCTTGCATAACCACCAACGCCAACAACAACATCGGGATTGAATTCTTTTATTATCCTTTTAGCTTTTCTGAGGCTTTTCATTAATTTGAAAATGAAAGTAAAACTTTCTTTTGATAGTTTTCTTTTCATGCCTATTACCGGTAACCCAACTATCTTATATCCGGCAGCAGGAACTTTCTCCATTTCCATACGACCTTCTGCGCCAATAAACAGAATTTCAACATCCGGATATAATTTTTTCAAAGCATTTGCAATTGAAACTGCCGGGAATATATGTCCTCCGGTTCCACCTCCGCTTATTATTACTTTGAATTTTTTATCTTTCATATTATATTATTATATTAAGTTCCGTAAATTAACACTATATAGTGTTAATTTCAAGTTCTTCTGTTTTGCCAACTTCCGTTATGTCTGTTTCTTCATTTTGGTTTTGCATGGCTTTTTCTTCTTTTGCTACTTCGCGGCTTACACTCAGAATTATCCCGAAAGCTATACTTGTAAAAACTATTGATGTTCCTCCTAAACTCACAAATGGTAATGTTTGTCCTGTAACCGGAAAAATGCCGGTTGCAACAGCCATATTTGATAAGGCTTGTAATGTAATTAATGTTGCAAGGCTGATTGTTGAATAAATAGCGAATTTCCTGTTTGCTTTTCTCACTATTCTTATTGCAAGGACAAAGAGATATAAATAGCATCCAAGTAAAGGAATTGCTCCAAATATAACCCCAAGTTCTTCAACTATTATTGCAAAAATATAATCGGAATAGGGGTGAGGTAGTATATTTTTTTGTATGGAATGTCCTAATCCGCGACCAAATAGGCCTCCTGTTGATACAGCTATTTTTGAATGAGTTTCCTGAAGATTTTCTTTATAATTTTCAATTTTATCTTTCATGAAAAAACTTTCGATCCTGCTTTTCCATGTATCGGAACGTCCAAAATTAACTCCTGCGAATATTAATGCAATTAAAATACCTCCGCCGACAAGAACTATCCCGAGCATATTTGCAAAATATCTGAATTTCATGTTACTCATAAATACAAGCAACATACATACACCGAACAATAATACCGTAGTTGATAAACCTGCCGGCAGAATTAAACCGCATGTTATCACAATAGGAAGGAATACCAGTTTCATAGAACCTTTGAGTGTATTTATCTCATCTTCTTTTTGTGCAAGAACTTTTGAAAGATAAACCAATAAGGCTATTTTGGCAAAATCGGAAGTTTGGAAAGTAATACCTCCGGGAAGCATTATCCATCTTTTTGCATCATTGACATCGGCACCCCAAATTAATGTGAAAACCAGTAGTATTATCGATACATACCAAAAGAATAAAGAAAATTTGCTAAAATATTTGTATGGAATTTTATGTACAATTATTATTGTAAAAACACCAAGTAAAAGAAATATTGTTTGTTTTATAAGGAATCGCGTAGTATTACCGTCAAGTTTCCCGAATGCAAGTTGGGCGGAAGCACTGTATACAGCAAATTCAGAAAAAATAAACAGGAACATTATTATTACCCATATTCCTTTATTTCCCTGAAAGATATTTGTTATTTTTAAAGCCATTATTAAGTTAAAAGTATCTAGTTGTTTAATACATAATTTTTAATTCTTCATTTTTCATTCAATTAAAGACTTCTTACAGCAATTTTAAATTGAGTTCCCCTGTCTTCATAATTATCAAAAAGGTCAAAACTTGCACAAGCCGGAGATAATAAGACCGTATCATTTTGTTTTCCAAGTTTATAAGCCATAATTACAGCATCCTGCATGTTTTGAGTATCAACAATTTTTGGAACTATACCTTCAAAAGCTTTATGTATTGCAGAGTTATCCACACCAAGGCATATTATTGCCTTTACTTTTTCGGCAACAAGTTCTTTTAATATACTGTAATCATTACCTTTGTCGATTCCGCCGGCAATCCATATTACGGGACCATCAACAGATTCCAGTGCATACCATGCCGAATTTACATTAGTTGCTTTTGAATCATTTATAAATTTTATTCCGCAAACGCTGATAACATTTTCCAGCCTGTGTTCAACATTACGAAAATCCATCAGGCTTTCTCTGATAACATCTTTTCTTATTTTTAATACTTCTGCGACAATCCCTGCTGCCATGGAATTATAAACATTATGTTTTCCTTTGATTGCGATGTCTTGAATTTGCATAATCATTTGTTGTTTATTGTTTTGTATGTAATTTATTTCATTTTTTATTTTATCAAGATAAGCTCCGTTTTCAACCCGGTCTTTTGTTTGGGTGAATTCATATAAAGAAGCATTTATTTCACGTTCTGCTATTTCTTTAATTATTGTTTCATCATCAGAACAATAAATGAAAGTATCGTTTTTTGTAGTGTTTTGCAGTATTTTAAATTTTGAATCAACATAATTTTGAAATTTATAATCATATCTATCCAAATGGTCGGGAGTAATATTCATTAATACTGATAATTCACTTTTAAATTCATACATATTATCTAATTGAAAACTGCTGAGTTCAATTACATAATAATCATGATCCGAAGTTGCAACCTGATATGCAAAACTTTGTCCGATATTCCCTGCTAATCCGACATTTAATCCTGCTTTTTGCAAAATGTGGTAAGTCAGCATTGTTGTGGTTGTTTTTCCGTTACTTCCGGTTATACATATTTTTACAGCATTGGTATATCTGGCTGCAAATTCTATTTCGGAAATTATAGGAATCCGGAGTTCTTTTAATTTTTTTATTATTGGTGCAGTATCGGGGATTCCGGGACTTTTTATTATTTCATGTGCATTTAAGATATAGGCTTCACTATGAGTATTTTCTTCATATTGGACATTATATTCCTTTAGTATTTTTTTGTATTTGTCGTCGATAGTCCCTTTATCGGAAACAAATACATCAAAGTTATTTACTGCTGCCAGAACTGCTGCACCTGTTCCGCTTTCGCCTGAGCCTAATACCACTATTCTTTTTTCCATTTTTTTATCTTAATTTCAGGGTTGCAATTGAAACAGCAGCAAGTAATAATGTTACTATCCAAAATCTGACTACAATCTTAGGTTCAGGAAATCCTTTTTTCTGATAATGGTGATGTAACGGCGACATTAGAAATATTCGCCGTCCCTCTCCGAATTTCTTTTTTGTGTATTTAAAGTAAGATACTTGTAATATCACAGAAATGCTTTCTGCAAGAAATACTCCACATAATATAGGAAGCAACAACTCTTTTTTGATTATTATTGCAAATACTGCTATAATGCCACCTATGGTCAGACTACCGGTATCGCCCATAAATATCTGTGCAGGATATGAGTTATACCATAAAAAGCCTATTGCGGCGCCAATAAAAGCAGTCATATATATTGTTAATTCGCCGGTATTCGGTATATACATAATATTAAGATAATCCGCAGCAATACGGTTACCTGATACATAAGCCAGAATACCTAAAGTAACCCCCATTATTGCAGAGGTTCCTGTTGCCAATCCATCGAGACCATCCGTGAGGTTGGCCCCGTTTGATACGGCAGTTACAATTAGTATAGTTACAATTATGAATATAAGCCATCCGGCAGTTTCTGCTTTATCACCCAAAAACCAAACTATTTTAGAATAGTCTAGTTCGTTATTTTTGAAGAATGGGATAGTTGTTTTTGTAGATTTGACATCCATGTATTCAACTGTTCCGGTACAATTTACATTGTCTACAACTTCAACAACTTTGCAGTTCGGATCACCCTCTGTTTTTACCCGTATAACGACATCCGACGAAAAGTAAAGAATTCCGCCAACCATAAAACCCAGGATAATTTGTCCTAATATTTTAAATTTTCCGGGAAGTCCCTCTTTATTTTTCTTTTTTATTTTTAGATAATCATCCATAAAACCCAGGAATCCTAGCCAGATAGTTGTGACAAGCATAAGTATTATATAGATGTTATCGAGTCTTGCAAACAAAAGTGTCGGAATTACTATAGATAAAATAATAATAATCCCTCCCATGGTTGGAGTTCCGCGTTTTTGCATCTGACCTTCGAGGTCAAGATCACGTATTTCTTCACCGATCTGCTTCCTTTGTAAAAATCTTATGATTTTTTTTCCAAAAAATATTCCTATTATTAAGGAAGTGATAAAAGACATAACAGCACGAAATGTAATGTACTGAAAAACTCCTGCTCCCGGAAAGCCTAATTCTTGTAAATATTGAAATAAATAATATAACATTACTTTAATTCTTTAAATGCATTAATAATAATTTCCTTATCATCGAAATGATGTTTTACACCGTTTATTTCCTGATATTTTTCATGCCCTTTTCCTGCAATCAGAATAATATCATCTGTTTTGGCAAGCATACATGCAGTGCGTATAGCTTCTTCGCGGTTTGATATCCTGAGCATTTTCTTCTTTTGTATTACATTTACACCTTCTTGCATATCGTTTAAGATTGCTTCAGGGTCTTCTGTTCTTGGATTGTCGGATGTTAAAATTAATTTATCACTTAATTCAGCAGCAATTGAAGCCATTTCAGGACGTTTTGTCTTATCTCTGTCTCCACCGGCTCCTACAACAGTTATTAATTGTCCTGATCCGTTGCGGATAGCATTTATTGTACTGATTACATTTTCCAATGCATCGGGAGTATGGGCATAATCTACAATTGCTGTGATACCTGTTCCGGAATGTATTGTCTCAAATCTGCCTTCTACCGGTTTCAGCTGAGTTAATGCCAATAATACTTCATCTTCATTAAATCCGCATAATATTGTAGTAGCATAGACTGCAAGAAGATTATATGCATTGAATTTTCCAATGAAATTTGTCCAGATTTCAGAATTATTCATTTTTAAAAGCATTCCGTCAAAATGACTTTCAAGTATTTTTATCTTGAAATCCGATGCGGAACGAAGTGAATAGCTGTATTTACGTGCTTTAGTGTTTTGTATTATTATGTCTCCGTTTTTATCATCTATGTTTGTCAGAGCAAAAGCTTCTTTTGGTAATTGGTCAAAAAACAATTGTTTTGCTTTTATATACTCTTTAAACGTTTTATGAAAATCAAGATGATCATGGGTTATATTTGTGAATACTCCTCCTGCAAAGGTTAATCCGGCAATTCTGTTTTGTACTGTTGAGTGGGAGCTTACTTCCATAAAACAATAATCACATCCCGTATCTACCATTTCATTCAGATAATAATTAAGTTGGATTGGGTCAGGAGTGGTATGTGTTGCTGTAACAGAAGTATTTTCTATCATTATTTGAATTGTGGAAATCAATCCGGATTTGTATCCTAATTTTCGTACAAGATTAAAAAGAGTAGTTGCTATTGTAGTTTTTCCATTAGTTCCGGTAATACCTATTAATTTTAGTTTTCTTGACGGATTCCCATAATATTCCGATGAGATTATACCTAGTGTTTTTGATGAACTTTCAACAACGATATAATTAGTTTCATCATTTATATCAGAAGGGAGGGTTTCACATATAATAGTTTTTGCTCCTTTGTGTACTGCTATATCAATAAATTTATGTCCGTCGGAAACAGTTCCCGGGATAGCAACAAAAATATCTCCTTCGCTTATTTTTCTGGAGTCAAATTCTATCTTATTAATATCCACATTATTGTTATGGATAAATTCTTTGAACGAAATAACATTTTTTAGATCATTTATTTTCATCATCCCAATATTATTACTATATCATCACCTTTTCTGTAATGGTTCCCCTGACCTGGAACCTGACGTGTAACTCTTCCACGTCCCGAAACTTTTACATTAAGTCCTGCATTTTCCAGAATTACAATTGCATCTTTTAAACCCATTCCTATAACATTTGGAACTCTGGTATCATCACTGAAATTTATAGGTTTATAGATTACTTTTTCATTATCAATGGTAGGGATTATCCATTCGGTTTGTCCTAAACTATTTATATTTGTATTGTAATTCAGCCATTTATAAACAATATCAGTTTCTTTTTTACATCCTTTTTTTGCCAGTGGAATTGTTGGAACGTCATGAATTGTAGTGTCTGCCTTATGAAAATTCGGATCGGTTGAATATATTCTGTCGGCAATCTCTTTAAATACCGGTCCGGCAACTACATTTCCATAAAACCCTTTTCTGTTGGGTCTGTAAACAGAAACTATGCATGTGTATTTCGGATCGTCAGCAGGGAAATATCCGACAAATGAAGCATGATATTCTATTCCTAATGTGTCGTTACCATAATTCATCTGGGCTGTACCGGTTTTTCCGGCTATTTTATAGTTGCTGTTTTTTATATTTTTTGCTGTACCGTTTTCAACAACACCTTCAAGCATTTCTTTTATTATTTCAATAGTTTTGGGAGAACATATTTGTGGGTCGATTACTTCAGGCTCAAAAATTTTCTGGATTTTTCCTCTGTACGAAAGAGCTTCTGCAAATATTGGACGCATCATCTTACCGTTGTTTGCAATTGCATTATATAGAGTAAGTATCTGCAAAGGTGAGATCTGTAATTCATAACCAATCGACATTTGAGTTAAAGAAAGTCCGGACCATACTCCTTTTTCATTAGGATGGTGAATTACAGGAATTGCTTCTCCTTTGATCACAACTCCAAGAGGTTCATGTAAGTGTAACCTGTACAGACCTTCCACATATTTATCCGGTTGATGTTTGTAGTTTTCATTTATTATTTTTGACAGACCTACATTTGAGGATACTTCAAATGCTTCTTTGAGGGTGATCGTGCCGTATCCGCCAACTTTTGTGTCTTTCATTGCTTTTCCATAATATTTTATTACACCGTTTCCTGTTTCCACCATTTGGTCGGGTGTAACATATCCGTCTTCCAGAGCCACAAGCATTGAAGCCAGTTTAAATGTTGAACCGGGATCTGTGGCTTCTCCTACGGCATAATTTAAAGTTTCCTGATAGGAATATTGAATGTTTCCTTCTTCATCTTTAACCGGATTTCCGTTTTTGTCCCTGAGTATTTTTCTTTCAAGATTGGCAATTGCACGTATTTTTCCGGTTTCGACTTCCATAACTACAGCAGTTCCGTATTTGGCATTATGTTTGCGAAGTTGATTTTCAAGTGCGGTTTCCGTAACATCCTGTATGCTTACATCTATTGTTGATATAAGGTCCATTCCGTCGATGGGCTTTACTGTCTGTGCATTTTCAACCGGCATCCATAAGCTTCCGGAGATCCTTTCTTTTACCGTATAGCCAACTTGTCCGCCTAATTCATTGTTAAAAGCAGCTTCAAGACCTACATTTCCTACTTTGTTCGGATTAAGGCTGCCGATTGTTCTTGATGCAAGGATTCCACAAGGTTTTTGTCTTGTAAAAGTTTTTGCATAGACAAAACCTCCTTTTAAACGACCTTTTCTTAGCAGGGGACATTGTTCGAGTTTTTTAAACTGGCTGAAACTTGCTTTATAGTTTATTCTGTAATATCGTGAACCTTTGTCACGTGATGCCATTAACTCCTGTTTATATTTTTCTTTGGTTTTGTGTGGAAAAATTTCACAAAGACAAATAGCCAGAGAGTCGACATTATCGTTAAAGACTTCCTGAGTTATTGCCTCACAATTTAAATCAACTCCTACTTCATATCTGGCTACAGATGTTGCCATAAGTTTTCCGTCGCTTGAATAAATATCTCCCCTTGTAGGTTCGATTCGTGCTTCAATAATGGTTGAACCCAGAGCTTCGGCAAAGTTTTCTTTATCGTAAAAAAATTGTAGATAGACAATTTTAACAATTATGGAAATTCCGAATATAACCATACAAATGTACAGGAATACCATTTTTACCATTATGTTACTATTATCTTTCATTTTCTTCGTAATAAGGAATTTTTTGTGGTGGTATTTTGGAATTTTTTAGTGTAGAACCTTTGCTTTTCAAAAGATTTTGTACTTCAACAAGGCGACTTTTCTGCATCAGATTGTATTGTAATTCAATTTTTTCTGCTCTTAAGTCATCTATTTCTTTTGTTGTTTTTTCTGTTTCGCGGAAAACCTTTTCGGCATGATAAACATTTGAAATATAGACTAATCCTAATACAAAAATAAGTGCGATGAACCATATTTGTTTTTTTACAAAATCACTGGTAAGGATAGAACCATTTATCAACCCTATAAGAGTTGATCTGATATTTTTTTTCTTTATTTTTTTCTCCTTACTCATATTCTTTCGGCTATCCTTAGTTTTGCAGATTTTGCTCTTGAATTTTCAAGGATTTCATCTTCTGATGGTGTTATTATTTGTTTGTTTATTGCTTTAAATATTGACTTTGTATTTCCAAAAAGATTTATTTCTTCAACAGGATTTGTCTTTCCGAATTTTATTAGATTTTTTACAGGTCTGTCTTCCAGTGAATGATATGAAATTACGGATAATCTTCCTCCGGTTTTTAATATTTCGGGAACTGAATTGAGAAAATCCAGAAGAGCATTCATTTCGTCATTGACCTCAATTCTTAATGCCTGAAATACCTGTGCAAAATATTTTATTTGTTTTTGTTTTGGTGCAATGGGAGTAATCAGTTCAATAAATGTTTCTATATCATCAAACTTTGATATTGGACGATATTGAAGAATTAAATGGACAAGTTTTCCGGGGTTATTGATGTCGCTATAATTTTTAAATATATAATAAAGTTTTTCGTCTTCATAAGTATTTAAAATATCAGCAGCTGTGATCTCCTGGGAAGAATTCATACGCATATCCAGTTTTCCGCCAAGACGAAAGGAAAAACCTCTGTCCATAATGTCAAATTGATAGGAAGAGACCCCAAGGTCTGCTAATATGCCATCAACATTTTCTATCTGATAATAATCAAGATAATTTTTAATAAATCTGAAATTTCCGTGAATTAATTTGAACCTTTCGTCGTTTATGGTATTGTTGTGGGCATCTGTATCCTGATCAAACGCAAAAAGTTTTCCTTTTTTTGATAATCTTTTCAGTATTTCTGCTGAGTGTCCGCCGCCACCAAAAGTTACGTCAATATAAACGCCGGAAGGGTTTATGTTGAGGCCATCGACACTTTCTTGCAATAATACCGGTTTATGATACATATTTTATTCTTCATTAAAAAATCCAAAATCTCCGCCTAAAATTTCGTTTGCCAGATTTGCAAAATCTTCGTTTTCAGGCTGTTTGTTTTCATATACGTCTTTTTCCCAGATTTCAATTTTTCCTTCCTGTGCAGCAAATACCAGTTCTTTCCCTGTACCGATATATTCAAGAAGGCGTTTCGGGATTAATATTCTGTTACTGTTGTCCAGAAATATTTCTGCAGTTCCACGGTAGAATTCTCTTAAAAATTCTGCATGTTTTTTATTGAAAGGATTTAATCTTTTCTTTAATAAACCTGTCTGGTGTTGCCATTCTTTTATAGGGTATAGCAGAAGGCATTTTTCGTAAATATCTCTTTTTATGACGAAAGAAGATTGCTGCTGTTCGGCAGGTATCTGTCGCTTCAAAGGAGCCGGGAATATTACACGTCCTTTGTTGTCAAGCTTGCTGATGTATTCTCCTACAAACATAATATCTTCTTTTCTATTTAAAATGTAAAAATATAATATAATTTCCCACTTTCAAACATTTTTTACCATATTTTCCCACTTTGTTAATAACTTTTTTCTCTGCATTTTGTTTTGGAATCTTAATATGCTGATTGTCAGTATATAATATTTTTATACTAAAAATGCAATTGTGAGTAATTTTTTGTTTACTAACCAGTTACGATTGTATAGTATACGAAGTTATTTATAAAAGATGAGGCTATAAAAACAAAAAAAATCAGATAGCCTTTGAGCAAAACAAAAAGTTTATACTGAAATTATCAGAGAAAGCATATTTATGAATAATTGAAAAATATATATACAACAATGATCCTCAGCGAAATATGGTATTTCGCTGAGGATCATTGTTGTAATGGTAAAATAAAATTAGAAAACTTTTACGTTTTTATACTTCTTCGTCAATGATTATAGTAGTATCCGGTTCGTTATTTTTGTTATTTTCAGGATTTTTCCCTTTAAGATAATCGGGGATCTCCATACCTGCCATTTTAAATAATTCATCAAAAGGAGGAATTGACCCAAGCATTCCTGACAGAAAATTTGCTGTAGTAGGAGTTTTCCCGTCTTTTCCCATAGTATCCCAAACAGTGATCTTGTCAATTTTAAGGTTTTTGATTGCTTCAACCTGAGTTTTAACAATTTCAGGCAGTTTATCAGCAATCATCAGCAATACTGCATCTCTGGAGTTGTCACCTGCTGCCTTAACGATCCTATCGAACCCTTCAGCCTGTTTGCTGAGGATCTCGTATATCCCCTTCCCTTCAGCCTGCATTTTTAGTAATAAAGCATCTGCTTCCCCTCTTGCCAGTCGCCGCGTTTGTTCAGCTATGGCATCGGCAGCAATTTCAATTTTTTGTTTGTCTATTTCGGTAGGAACAACAACATTTGCATATTGAGTAGCTTTATCTCTGGAAGCACGTACTTCTTCGGCGAGTTTTTCCGCAGCATAAGCATCTTCTAAAGCTTTTGCCTTTTTAATTTTTTCTGCTGAAATAGCAATTCTTTCAGCTTCAGCTTCCTGTTCACGACGGGCTGCATTTGAGTTTGCAATAGTAATTTTTGCTAAGTTTTCTCCTTCTACTGCGCTAGCGTCGGCTTCCGAAGTTTTGATACGTTCTAATTTTTCGGCATCGACTTCACCTATACGGCGGTTTGCGTTGGAACTTGCAATAGTAACTTTTGCAAGGTTTTCGCCTTCAACAGCATTAGCGTCGGCTTCGGAAGTTTTGATACGTTCATGGCGCTGAGCATCTGCTTCTCCAATTTTTGCATAAGCAACAGCACTTGCTACCTGTACACGTTGTTCTTTTTCTGCTTCTGCCTGCCCGATCTCTCCATCGCGGTTCTTTTCGGCAACAGATATTTTTGCATCATTAATTGCTTTTGCTGCAGCTTCTTTTCCTAATGCTATAATATAGCCCGATTCGTCGTTTATATCAGTTACGTTTACATTGATAAGTTTTAAGCCGATCTTTTTTAATTCTGCTTCTACATTTGATGAAACTGCTTCAAGGAATTTATCGCGGTTTGAGTTTATTTCTTCAATTTCCATTGTCGCAACAACCAGACGTAATTGTCCGAATAGTATATCTTCTCCGAGTTTGCTTATTTCCTGCTGTGTCAGTCCCAATAACCTTTCTGCAGCATTGTTCATTACTCCCGGTTCTGTACTTATTCCAACAGTAAACCTTGAAGGTACATCAACACGGATATTTTGTTTTGACAAAGCACTGCGAAGGTTTATTTCAATTGAAAACGGAGTAAGATCCAAAAAGTCATAAGCCTGAATCACCGGCCATACAAATGCAGCTCCTCCATGAATACATTTTGCCGATCGGGAATCTGTGCCTGAACTTCCTATTTTACCGTAGATTACTAAAATATGATCAGAAGGGCATCGCTTGTACCTTCTTAGAAATGTTACAATTAAAATGAAAACGAATAAAATTGCTAATGCAATTACAATTACAAAATAATTTACTGACATATCTTTCCTTTTTTATTATAATAATTCAACTATTAGAATGTTTCCGGGATTGACACCGGTAATCTTCACGATGCTGCCTGTTTTTATTTCTTCAGAACTATTATTGATAGCATCCAAAGTTTTTATTCCGTTTATATTTACCTGAACTTTCCCAATTCCGGCATTTTTTGCAGGAATCCTTAAATAAACCTGGGCAGTTTTTCCTATTGCAGATTCAATTTTCATGGAACCATTTTCAACAAGTTTTCCCATATAGTAGAAAATACTTGCCATTATTATCATCATCAGCAAACCTGCGATAATAGATATTACAATGCATAACCAGTTATTAAGACCAGCGTCCAGACATGCTATCCCAGTCCAGCTGAAAATTGTAAAAAAACCAATTAGATTTTTTAATGAGATGAACTGAAAACCAATTCCATCGTCTGTCTCTATTTCCAGATCGGAACTTCCTGTATTATCCAGGTCTGTGTCACCTATTCCGCCAATAATGGTCATTATTAACTGAATTAAGAATATTATACTGAAAGGGATTGCAATTGCCCAATAAATCTGTTCCAATGTTTCCATTGAACTCCACCATGTGCCTAATGATAATAACATAACTTACAAATTAAACAATTAAGTGTAAAAGTAATATTAATTTAAATATTTGCAAATAGTTGAAAACAGAAAATTAAAAGTGCCTTGTTCTTGGTCAAAACTTTCTATCAGGATTTTTAGCTTTAGAAGTTTTTAAATTTCAACTTTGTATTAATTTGTTTTTTGAGCATTGAAACTTTATTTTTGTTTTATATAATGTGCTAAGTTTTGAAATTTTATTATGTCGGAGGATAAGGTTTTACAAATAGATGTTGACGGGATCATAAGGTCAAGAAGTGAATCTTTATATAGGAAAGTACCGGGATTTATTATCAGGTATCTGAAGAAAATAGTACATCAGGATGAAATTAATGAATTCTTATTATCTGCAAAAGGTAAAGAAGGACATGAATTTGTTGATGCGGTAAATATTTTTTTGGATATAAAAATTGAAACATTTGGGTTTGAAAATGTACCTGATTACGGAAGGTTTGTTTTTGTTGCAAATCACCCTATGGGAGGAATGGAAAGTATGGCAATGATGAAAGTTATTGCACAAAAATATAAAGATTTTGTTTTTGTGGTGAACGATCTTCTTATGCACCTTACTCCAATGAATGATATTTTTGTTCCCATAAATAAGTTAGGATCACAATCAAGGGAAAGTGTAAAACTCCTTAATGATATATATAAGTCTGATAAACAAATATTATATTTTCCTGCAGGACTGGTATCCAGAAAAATTAATGGAAAAATTGTGGATTTGCCCTGGCAGAAAAGCTTTGTGGCCAGATCTGTTGAAACACACAGAGATATTATTCCGGTATATATTGAAGGACGGAATTCGAATTTTTTTTACAATCTGGCAAAGTTTCGTAAAAAACTAGGTATTAAATTCAATATTGAAATGATGTTTCTTGTAAATGAGATGTTTAAACAACGCGGACAAACCATAAAATTATATTTCGGAGAACCTGTTTCATATAAAAGTTTTGATAAAAGTAAAAGTTATCCGGAATGGGCAGAATATTTAAGAAATATGGTATACAGGCTTAAAGCTTAACTAAAAATATTTTTGTATTCTGAATTTTTTATATTACAAGAATTTTAACGAAGCATTTAAGTAATTTACTGACCATTTAACTCCTAACTTTTCAGATCTTTAAAAAACTACAAACTTATTACTATTTTTGCTTATGGAATGTTAATTATATTTTTCTCAAGAATAAAACATATTATATTTGTAAAAATAAATTTTAATTTAAAGAAGTTGATTATGAATTGTTTACGTATTTTATTGTTTACTATCCAATTAACAGTTTTATCTTTTTATTTGTCGGCAAGTGAACTTTATGACATGCTTGTAAAGCTTCCCGGCGTAGTAAAAGTTGAAGAAAAAGGAACAAATCCTTTCTTTTCAGAAAAATATCTTGTATGGTTTGAACAGGCATTAGATCAGGATAATCCTGCTGCAGGTACTTTCAGGCAAAGAGTATTTGTAAATCACAAAAGTTTTGATATTCCTGTGGTGTATACTACGGAAGGTTATAATGGTGATTATGCTGCTGAAGATAAATACATTAATGAATTATGCAGGATATTAACGGCAAACGAAGTTTTTGTTGAACACAGGTATTTTTCGGAGTCAGTACCTGATCCTGTTAACTGGGAATATCTTACAACAAAAAATGCAGCTACCGATCATCATACAATCTTTAAAGCATTAAAAACTATTTACCATGGAAAGTGGGTCAGTACCGGAATCAGTAAAGGCGGTGAAACATGTCTTTTGTACCAGATGTATTACCCTGATGACATGGATGCAGTAGTTGCATATGTCGCCCCTGTCGCAAAGGCGGTTGAAGACGGTCGTCATGAAATATTCATAAGCAAAACCGGAACATCAAAAGACAGAAAAAAAATACTGGATTTCCAAAAAGAAATATTAAAAAGGAGGGAAATAATTTTCCCAATGTTTGAGAATTTTGTGAAAGCATCAAATTTAACATTCAGGTTACCTCTTGAAGAAGTATATGATTATTGTGTTTTAGAATTTTCTTTTTCATTTTGGCAATGGTATGGAAATACAGATAGGATCCCTTCAAAAAAAGAATCAAATACTATACTGTTCCAATATTTTATTGCAGTGGCTGGTCCTGCTTATTTTTCAATAGAAGGTTCGGAATCCACTTTCCCGTTTTTCTACCAGGCAGCAAGAGAACTTGGATATTACGGTTATGATACGAAACCATTTAAGAAATTGCTGGTTATAGAATCTGCAGAAGAATATTTATCTAAAATATTTATACCAGAGGAAATGAAAATAAATTTTGAACCGCAAACCTCTATAAATCTTGAAAAATTTATAAGTTCAGATGCAAAAAATACCTTTATGATATATGGTGAGTATGATCCATGGACAGCAGTAGCTCCGGATCCTGGAGAGAATAAGAATGTGAAGAAAATAATATCTCCTAAAGGAACACATATGACCAGAATCCTGAACTTACCAAAAATATTACAGGATGAAATAGTAAAAGATCTTGACAAAATTATGAATTAAATGATTTCCAAAATAATAATACTGGGAACTGGTAACGTTGCAACAAACTTTGTCTGTGCATTAAAGGGTACAGATGTGAAAGTCGCCCAGATATACGACCGCCATATTGAAAAAGCCGGAAAATTGGCAAAAGAAATAAATGCAGAAGCAATTAGTTCGATAAAGGATATAGATACTGATATTGATGCCTGTTTTTTTATGCTTAGTGATACCGGTATTATTGAAACGGTTGGGCAGATGAAGAAAAATAATAAAATTTTGGTGCATACTGCAGGAAGTCTTTCAATGAATATCTTTAAAAGTAAGACAGACAATTTTGGGGTATTTTATCCATTTCAGACATTTACCAAAGAGATGCCGATAGATTTTAGTAATGTGCCTGCATGTCTTGAAGCTTCAAATAGAGCTACATTTAATTTCCTTAAAGAAATTGCCGAAAAATTAAAATGTAAAGTCTATGAAATTAATGAAGAAAAAAGACAATATTTACATTTATCAGGTGTATTTGCTTGTAATTTTATGAATCATTGTATATTTTTAGGCAATAAAGTTTTAGAAGATCATGGGATTGATAGAGAGATAATTAAACCATTGTTGGAGCAAAGCTTTAAAAAAATATTGGCAATAGGAGCAGAAAAGTCTCAGACCGGACCGGCAAAAAGGAATGATAAAGTAATAATAGACAAACATCTTGAATTGTTAAAAGACGACAAACGGATGTCGGATATTTATAAAATATTAACAGAGAGTATAATGAATTTTAATATATAATAAGAAAATAGATATGAGAAAGAATAAATCACAAACAAGTTCTATTTTTTTAAATTTCAATTCCAAAATTTAGAATTATGTGAGTTTGAAATTTGGAACTATGGTATTTAAGATTTATTTGTGATTTGTATTTTTGATATTTGTAATTTAATAAATAAAGAGGTGTTTCAGGAATAAACATAAAATTAATAATGAATTATAATCTGCGTAGTTTGAATTTTAAAGAGATACTGGGAAAAGTCAAAGCATTTGTTTTTGATGTAGATGGAGTTTTATCACGGTCGGTATTAAATCTTGATGATTCTGGTGAATTTATCAGAACTACAAATGTTAAAGATGGTTATATATTAAAATATGCTAAAAGGAAAGGTTTTGTAATAGGGATTATTTCAGGTGGTAATAACGAAAATATTATAAAACGTTTTCATAATCTGGGAATTGAGGATGTCATAATAAAAAGTAAACGTAAGGTAGCAGATATGGAGATTTTTCTCGAAAAATATAATTTGAGATACGAAGATGTTTTATACATGGGGGATGATATTCCTGATCTCGAAATTATGCAGAAAGTTGGTTTGCCATGTTGTCCCAATGATGCTGTTACTGAAATAAAAGAAATATCGGTATATATATCAAAACTGAACGGAGGAGAAGGATGTGTCAGGGATATTGTAGAACAGGTATTACGTACACATGGAAAATGGATGGATAACGATTCTTTTGAAACATAAAAATGATAACTTTTTTAAAACTTATCCGCTGGAAAAACATTTTGATCATTGTTATAACTATGTTTGCAATGAGATACGCCGTAATTGCCCCTGTTTATACATATTTTGGAATTCCGGTCGTACTTTCCAAGATTAGTTTTATGTTCCTTGTACTTTCAGTAATATTTTTAGCTTCTGCCGGAAATGTAATAAATGATTATTTTGATCGCAGGGCAGATATGATAAACCGCCCTGATAATGTACTTGTCGTATTTTCAATAAGAAGAAGACAAACTATAATTATACATGCGATGTTCAGTATTTTTGGTATTATCTGCGGTTTTATAGTTTCAAACGATATTGGAAAAACATTCTTCGGCTGGTTCTTTATATTTGCTGTTATCATATTATGGCTGTACTCGGCAAATTTTAAAAGAAGAGCACTTATAGGAAATATTACAGCATCATTTTTTGTTGCATTGATACCTTTTTCCGTAGGAATATTTGAATTTTATGCAGTAAGGAATAAATTTCCATATCCAACATATGAAACTATTTCCGCTAGTGAAATAGCACTTTATATGATCTTGGGTTTTTCGGTTTTTGCATTTATTTATAATTTTATTTTAGTTGTGGCAAAAGATTGCGAAAATTATGAAGGAGATAAACTTACGGGTCGTAAGACAATTCCGGTAAGGATAGGAAAAAGAAAAACAAACTGGATTTTAGGATTTATGTCATTGATTTCGGTGATCCTGGTATTTCTGACATTATATTTATTTTTGCCTAAAGTTTTCTTTTTAAATAATGAAAAGATATGCGTATATTACATTTTTCTTTTTATTATTGTTCCGGCATTTGTGATGGCTATAGTTTCATTTGTCGGTACTCAGAAAAGAAAATACGCGGCAGTAGAGATGATGACTAAATTTATAATGCTTTTCGGAATACTCTTCAGTCTGATTTTTAATCATGTTGTATATGGATTCATTCAATAGAATAAATAAATATAATATATTACTGGCTTCGGCAAGTATTCGCCGTCAGGAGTTATTAAAACAACTTGGAATTAAGTTTACTATTGTATCTCCTTCTTCTGAAGAAGAAATTATTCCCGAAAATGCTTATCGTGAGGGTATTGCAGAGCGCATTGCTATGGCAAAAGCAGATTCTTTCACTGATCTTAAAGATAATGACCTGCTTATTACTGCAGATACGATAGTTTGGATCGATGATAAAGTATTGGGAAAACCGGCTGACTATGCAGATGCTTTTCAGATGTTGAAACTTCTTAGCGGAAAAGAACATTTTGTTTTTACCGGAGTATGTCTCAAGACCAGTTCAATGATAAAAGTTTTTAGTTCTGAAACACTTGTGAAATTTAGTGAGTTATCAGATGAAGAAATAAGATATTATATTGAAAATTATAAACCGTATGATAAAGCAGGTGCCTATGGGATTCAGGAATGGATAGGAAAAGTAGCGGTCGAACGTATCGAAGGCTCATTTTATAATGTTATGGGATTGCCGGTACAAAGACTGTATCAGGAGTTGAAGAAAATGTGTTTGGAAATTAAGAATTGAGAATGAAAAATTAAGAATTAATAATTAGTTGCTGGGAACTGAAAATCAGGTATTGGTAACTTTCAACTTTTAACTTTATAATGTATGAAAAAATTGATTAGTCTTTTATTAGTAAAAATTATTTTCCTTGGAGTATTGTTTGCAGATGAAGGGATGTGGATTCCGATTTTGCTTGAGAAGTACAATATAGCTGATATGCAGAAAAAAGGATTCAGGCTTACAGCTGAAGATATATACAGTATAAACGAAGCATCAATGAAAGATGCGATAGTTATATTTGGCGGAGGATGTACAGGAGAATTGATCTCACCGGAAGGGTTATTAATAACAAATCATCATTGTGGTTATGGACAAATACAGAAACACAGTTCTATAGAAAACGATTATCTGACAAATGGATTCTGGGCAATGTCGCGTGATGAAGAACTTTCAAATCCGGGTTTAAAAGTCGTTTTTCTTGTAAGTATGAAGGATGTGACAGAAGAAGTATTGAAAGATTTGAACAGTGAAATGACAGAGTCAGATCGTAATCAGACAATTCAGAAAAATATTGATGCAATAAAAAAAGAATCAATAAAAGATACACATTATGAAGCTCGTGTCGAAAGTTTTTATAATGGTAATCAGTATTTTCTGTTCATTAATGAAGTGTTTACAGATGTAAGACTGGTAGGAGCACCTCCGTCAGCTATCGGAAAATTTGGCGGAGATACTGATAACTGGATGTGGCCCCGTCATACCGGAGATTTTTCATTATTCCGTATATATTCCGATAAAGATGGAAAACCTGCAAACTATTCAAAAGAAAATATTCCTTTAAAATCTAAAAAGTATTTTCCGATTTCTACTAAAGGAGTTGAAAAAGGTGATTTTACAATGGTTTTCGGATATCCAGGGACAACACAACAATATCTTCCTTCATTTGCAGTAGAGCAGATATTATACGAAACTGATCCTGCAAGAGTAATGATCAGGGACAAAAAATTGAATGTAATGAATGAAGCAATGAACTCAGATCCGCTTATCAGGATACAATATTCGGCAAAAGCTGCCGGTGTTGCAAACGGATGGAAAAAATGGATCGGAGAAATGAGAGGATTAAAAAGACTTGACGCAGTTAACCGTAAAAAAGAATTTGAAAAAGAGTTTACAAAATGGCTTGATACGGACGTAGAATTACAAAAAAACTACGGAAAGCTACTTCCTGAGTATCAAGAGATTTATACAGGAATATTACCGTATAATAAGGCAAATATTTATATAAATGAAGCTGGCTTAGGTGCTGATGCTGTAGTTTTTGCGTTAAGGTTAAGATCATTGGAAACAGCTGGGACAATTTCGGACGATTTGCTCGAAGATCTCAAAAATGAAACATTAGCCAGGGCTAAAGTGCATTTTAAGGACTATAATGAAGCTACCGACAGAAGAATATTTGCTGAAATGATGAAATTTTATTTTGAGGATATGGAGCCTGAATATTATCCTTCATATTTTAATCAATTTGAAAAAATTACAAAAAATTCAAATGACAGATATAAAACGTTTGCCGATTATGTTTATGATAATTCAAATCTTGTTAATGAAGAAAAATTTGATAAGTTTATGCAGAAATTTTCTTCAAAATCTGTAAAAACGTTGAAAAATGATCCCGTATATTCAATTATGACAGATATGGTTTCTGCTTATCAAACAAAAGTATATCCGGCTTTAAATGGATACTATTCCCGTCTTGACAGTCTGGATAGAATATACATGAAAGCACAGATGCAATTTCAGGATGAAAAAGTATTTTATCCGGATGCAAATTTTACTCTTCGAATAACTTATGGTCAGGTTGACGGATACAATCCTGCTGATGGCATTGAATACTTATATTATACAACCTTGGAAGGGATAATGGAAAAAGATAATCCTGAAATATATGATTATGATGTTCCTGTAAAACTTAAAGAACTGTATGAGACCAAAGATTATGGAAGTTATGCCGATAAAGACGGAAAAATACGTGTGGCTTTTATTGGAACTAATCATACATCCGGAGGAAATTCGGGAAGCCCTGTGGTAAATGCAAACGGTGAACTTGTTGGTGTTAATTTTGACAGGAACTGGGAAGGGACAATGAGCGATATTATGTATGATCCTGATATGTGCCGTAATATAAGTATTGATATCCGTTATGCGCTTTTTATAATAGATAAGTTTGCAGGAGCAGGCCATCTTTTGAAAGAAATGGAAATTCGTTAAGCTATTCGGGGATATTTGGTTTTTCATAGTTTTGATTGATTATAAAAATATGATCGTGTTTTTATAAATCATAATATGCTTGAATTTGAATATGTATTACAAAAAAATATAAAAAATAATATTATTATGATAAAATATTTTATATGGACAAAAAGATTATTTTCTAATACATACAATATTTATTCTAATGGTAAAACGATTGGCTATTTGAAAAATAAAGCTTTTTCGCAATTAGTTAATGGTCGGTTTAATGATAAAGAGTATACTTTCAGGACAAAAGGATTTTTTAAGCAATATACAGAAATTATTGATAACACAGATAGCAGTTTAACAGGAAAAATTACATATAATAGTTGGATGACACGTGCAATGTTGTCTGTAAATAGCAAGATATTAAACTGGAAGTATGATAATTTGTGGAATACGAAATGGTATCTTTCTGATCAGGATAGGATTTTGATAAATTATTACGATTCAACAACAAGCGGCCAGATCAATTCAGATACGGATGATTCTTTGTTGATATTATCAGGTCTTTTTATCGCAAATTATTATAAACAAATGACTGCTGTATCAATAATGACGCTAATTGTTCCCGTTTTGGCAGTGACTACAGTTATTTTGAGGTAAGGATATTAAAAAAATGATGAGATTTTGTAATAACAAAACAAGTTATTAAACACATCATATAATTTTTTGCTTTAGGCTGTTTTTAGTTATATTTGTATTTTAAAAAAATGTTTAATCTTAAATAATTGAATTATATGAATAACGCAATCTTTAGTTTCGGTCGTCCGCAAAATGAACCGATACAGCAATATTTGAAAGGAAGTCCGGAAAGAGCAGCATTAGAACAGGAATTGAAAAAAATGAGTTCAGAAGAAATTGAAATTCCTTTGATTATTGGTGGAAAAGAAATAAAAACAGGCAATATCGCAACTGTAGTAATGCCTCATAACCATAAAAAAGTATTAGCGCGTTATCATCAGGCAGGAGAAAAAGAGATTGAAATGGCTATTGAAGCAGCTTTGGAAGCAAAGAAAAAATGGGAAGATATGCCATGGATAGAACGTGCTACCATAACTTTGAAAGCTGCTGAACTACTTGCAAAAAAATACAGATATGTAATAAATGCAGCTACAATGCTGGGACAAAGCAAAAATATTTTCCAGGCAGAAATAGATTCGGCATGTGAAGCGATCGATTTTTTAAGATATAATGCTCATTTTGCATCTGAAGTTTATAAAGATCAGCCCGGAACATTTCCAGGCCAGATAAACAAAATGGAATACAGACCTTTGGAAGGATTTGTATTTTCATTATCACCATTTAACTTTACGGCAATCGCATCTAACTTAAACATGATACCTGTGTTAATGGGTAACGTAACACTTTGGAAACCATCTTCAACAGCAATATTGTCAAATTATTACATGATGAAAGTATTTAAAGAAGCTGGCTTACCTGATGGTGTTATAAACTTTGTACCCGGCAAAGGAAGCGTTTTAGGAAAAGTTATTACAAACCACAGGGCACTTGCAGGAATTCACTTTACAGGTTCAACAGCAACATTTAACACATTATGGAAAAATGTAGCTGAAAATATGGAAAAATATATTGGTTACCCGAAACTTGTTGGTGAAACAGGAGGAAAAGATTTTGTTTTTGCTCACAACAGTGCATGTCCTTCTGCTCTAGCTACAGCATTAGTAGCAGGTGCTTTTGAATATCAGGGACAAAAATGTTCTGCTGCTTCACGTGCATATATCCCAAAATCAATCTGGGGAGATGTTAAGAAAATCATGCTGGAACATATTGCAAAAATAAAAATAGGTGATGTCCAGGATTTTGATAACTTTATGAATGCTGTTATTGATGAAGCTTCTTTTGATAATATTATGAGCTATATTAACTATGCTAAAGATTCTAAGGAAGCTGAAATAATTACAGGTGGAAATGGTGACAAATCTGTCGGATATTTTATTGAACCTACAATTATACTTACAACTAATCCTCATTTTAAATCAATGCAGGAAGAAATATTTGGTCCGGTATTAACTGTTTATGTATATGATGACAATAAATTTGAAGAGACCATGGAAATTTGTAATACAACTTCTCCATACGGTTTAACAGGAGCTATTTTCTGTAACGATAAATATATAACATTGGAAATGTTCAATAAATTACGTTATGCAGCAGGAAACTTCTATATAAATGATAAACCTACCGGAGCGATGGTAGGATTACAACCATTCGGTGGAGGAAGAGCTTCTGGAACAAATGATAAAGCAGGTTCTTACCTTAACCTTATCAGATGGACAAACCCAAGAGCAATAAAAGAAAACTTCCTGTCTCCTACAGAAATTATTTATCCTTATATGAAGTAAGTATAGAATAAATGATATTTTCCATAAGAAGGTGTCTCAAAAGTAAGATACCTTCTTTTTTTTATTTTCGCCGATAAAATTTATAAATGCATTATTTAAAAATTTAAGTTTAATAATTTTGCCAATTTCTTACATAATCTGTACATTTTGCTCAAAGTCCAATAAAAGCCAAGTTTTTTCGCCCATTTTCTTAAATTATGAGCAATAGCGGCCAATGTAAATTCTATATTTACCATTTGTAAACCTCTTAATCTGAACCTGTAGAACTGCGAGTTATTCTTTATCTGTGCAAATACCGCTTCGGGTTCAACACATCGCTTTCCCCTGTGATAAATCCCCCGTTCCGAAAGTAGCAGTTCCCTTGCTTTGTCCCTGTATTCATTCAATTTGTAGTTCACTTCGATAACACGATTATTTTTTGATTTATGGCATAGGCATCTAAGCTGGCATCCTTGACAGTTCTGTGCCTGGTAACAAGTTGTGGTTGAGATATATCCTAAATCCGATCTGCTCTTTTTATGGCCAATATTGATCATCTGTTGTCCCATCGGACATATAAAATAATCATTGTCTTTATTGTAGTATAAGTTCTGCACGCCAAAAGGATCCTTTTTCCATGCCTTCTTTTGTTCTTTATGGAAGTAATTGTATTTAACATAAGCTTCAATGTTGTTATCTTCCATAAACCTATAGTTCTGTTCACTTCCGTAACCTGCATCAGCTACTACTATTTGGGATTGTTTGTTATAGCTCTTTTCGAAGTCCTTGAGAAGAGAAATTAAAGTCGCTGTATCCCCGGCTCTTTGATATATGCCAAGATTTGTTATAAATTGATTTTCTGTAGCTATCTGTACATTATATGCTGGTTTTAGCTGCCCGTTTTTCATGTGGTCTTCTTTCATACGCATGAAAGTGGCATCTTCATCGCTCTTACTGTAAGAGTTGCGGCTGCCAAGTTTTTCCAAATGCCCCTCATACTTTTCTAAACGGGGAAGATAATCATCCTGGAGTTGTTTTACCTGCTTGCGTTCTATCTTATTCATCTTATCCAGGCGCGTGTTCAACTCCTTGACTTTGGAACGAAGAAGGTCGCTATCAATGGACTTGGGACTTTCGGTTAATTTTTCTAAATATTTATCCTGTTCAATATGTTGGTCAACTAAAGATAATAAAGAACGGATCTTATCTTCCAGTTTGGATTTATATTTTTCAACACTACCACGCCATACAAAGGTGTATTTGTTAGAGACCGATTCAATCTTGGTACCGTCTATATATTGAACATCAAGGCTCACATAGCCTGATTGTTGTAATAACAGCACGATTTGGGTAAACAATACTTTAATATCTTCTTTTAAACCTTCACCTCGAAAACGATTGATGGTACGAAAATCAGGAGTACTATTGCCGGAAAGCCACATGAAGTAGATGTTTTCTTCTAATGCCTTGGCTAGCTTGCGACAGGAGTAAATATTACACAAATATCCATAAAACAGAACCTTGAGTAACATACGGGGATGGTAGGCACTTGTTCCACCTCCTTTATATTTAGACAATAAACAATTGATATTTAATGCATCAACTACTTGATTGACAATTAGAACAGGATGATTAGCAGGAATCCTTTCATAAATATTACTGGGAAAAAGAACGTTTTGGTTGGAACTTAACTCTTTAAATATTATCTTAGCCATTGTATTTGAATGTTTTATACAACGTTAAGATAAGACTTTTTAACGAAATAGACAAATACAAAAAGGGCTGTCCTTTCTTTTGGGACAGCCTCTTTATTTTATTTTAAAAAAAATTATTATTTTTGTATTTGAATTAATGTTTTAATGTTTTAATTTTTTAATAAGCAAGTTATGATAATTAGAAGAAATATTGTTGTAGTGTTGAGTGGTCTAATGTTATTTGCTGCAGGTTGTAAAAAAGATTCACCTGCTGTTCTGACTACTCAGGCTTTCGAAATAAAAAGTACTTCGGTAAAAACCGGAGGCAATATTACTGATGATGGCGATGCATCAATAACGGAAAGAGGAGTTTGTTGGGGATTATATAAAGACCCTACTATTTTTGATAATAAAATTGTTGAAGGCTCCGGAACAGGTAGTTTTGAAATTACAATAAATGGCCTGGAACCAGATAAACTCTATTTTGTACGTGCTTATGCCACAAATAAAATAGGTACAAGTTATGGAAATAATGTATTTTTTACTACTAATCAAATCCCGGATGTTATTACCGGAGATGTTTTATATATTGGAGCAACATATGCAAAATGTAGTGGGACCGTTATAAATGACGGCGGTTTTACTGTCATTGAAAAAGGTATCTGCTGGAGTAGTGAAATTAATCCCACAATTGCAGATGATAAAGTGGCAATAGGTCAGGGGGCCGGAACATTTGTCTGTGATATAAATGGATTGGAAGAAATTACAGCTTATTATGTACGTGCTTATGCCACTACAGAAAATGGAACGGGTTATGGTAATATATTGTCAATCACAACTGAGGAAATCAAGTCTGCCAAAGTTATAATTAATAGTGTGCGAAATGGACTTATCCCTGAAGTTAATTCGTCTGTTATAGATGACGGAGGAGCTTCGATATTGGAAAAAGGAGTTATCTGGTCGAAAACATCTTCAGGCGTAACATTGGAAAATGCAGATGGCCGTAAAGAAGCTGGTAGCGGGTCAGAAGATTTTTCAGTCTCTTTATCAGGATTAGATGTATACGAAATGTATTATGTAAGAGCTTATGCAAGAAATAAAAAAGGAATTTCTTATAGTACAGTTAGTTCTGTTTACACGTTTGATTTCTAATTATGAATTGCATCAGAAACTGAGCCACTTTTAGGTTTTTAACTCTGGATAGAATAGTATATAAGGAAGCATTATCCTTTTATGTGATGTGTATCACAAAAAGGTTTGTTATGTGATTTTCCACATCTGCATAATGTTACACGGTTACGTACGGGATAGATTTTTCCGTTTTTATCTTCTATTGGGATGCCGCCTTTTATCCATAACGGACCATGAACACCCATAGCTTTATCTTCAAGAAGGCTTATGCTTTCAGCTAATTCCGGTTCTATGATTTTTCCGTCTTTTGTTTTTGGTGTTAGCCTTCCGCTGGGGCAATCAGCACATTGCTCTTTTATTATTTCGATGGATTCAGGATCAGCATTTTCCTCAACAAGATTCCATGTACTGCCTTTAGTATCGCAAAATCTTGCTGCTGCACAAAGTTCTTCAGCATCCATAAGATCAATCGCTTTTCCTTCAATTAATTCTGCCATTTCTTCATATGTTCTGTGGCCGGCAGTTTCTGTTCCGTCAAATCCGCTCAAATGACTTTCGTCACAAAAAGGTTTATTTTCGGATTTTCCGCAACGACATAAATAATATTTATCCTGCATAGGATAATGATGACTTTCTTTATATCCGACAGATGCTCCTTTGTTATCAGGAACAATATCCAGCTGGTTCAGAGGAATATCTCCCGTTGCTTCATAAGGACCATTTTTAAGAATTTTGATCTTTTTTTTATTATTTGCTTCCATTTTATATAATTTGATTTGTTAATTAATTCGCTATTACTTTATCCCAACACATGATCAACTTTTCCAGTCCGTGATTTGTCTTTTGTTAAACAAAAGAATCTTCGCTTAGTTCAGTAAAACAAGTAATATTTGTATGTGGCTTATATACATGTATTCTTATTTAACTGGTTTGGAATATAGGTATCGGATCTATTTTTCATTTATATGTCTTTTATATATTATATACTTCATAAAATTACCATGTACAGATTTTTTTTATATTTTTGTGCACTATTAAAGTAAAATTTATGAAAAGGATAAAAATATCTGATGTTTTAAAGTCGGATAAATTCGGAGAAAAGATACTTGTAAAAGGTTGGGTAAGAACTAAAAGAGTTAGTAAAAATGTATGTTTTATTGCTTTAAATGATGGTTCTACGGTAAATAATTTACAAATTGTAATCGATGTAAATCCTGAAATGGAAGAAATCCTTTCCAAAGTTCATACAGGAGCATCTTTATCTGTTGTTGGAAAAACTGTTGAATCCGGCGGTAGTGGTCAGAACGTTGAATTACATTGTGAATCATTTGAAATTTTAGGACAGGCAAATCCAGACGAATATCCTTTGCAGCCAAAACGTCACAGTCTTGAATTTTTACGAGAAATAGCTCATTTAAGACCAAGGACCAACACATTTAGTGCCGTATTCAGAATCAGGCATGCAATGACCTATGCAGTCCATAAATTTTTTAATGATAAAGGTTTTAGCAACATTCATACTCCTATTGTTACAGGATCTGATGCTGAAGGTGCAGGAGAAATGTTCAGAGTAACAACTCTGGATATGGAAAATCTGCCAAAAACCAAAGATGGAAAAATAGATTATTCTCAGGATTTTTTCGGACGGGAAACAAATCTTACGGTTTCCGGTCAGCTTGAAGGGGAACTCTTTGCATTGGCATTAGCAGAAATTTATACATTCGGACCGACATTCAGAGCAGAAAACTCGAATACTGCACGGCATTTGGCTGAATTTTGGATGATAGAACCTGAAATGGCATTTTATGATATAAACGACAATATGGATCTTGCGGAAGAAATGCTTAAATATTTAGTAAATTATGCATTGACTAATTGCCGTGAAGATCTGGATTTTTTAGCTAAACGCAGGGAGGAAGAGCAAAAGCAAAAACCGCAAAATGAAAGGGATACAATGAATTTAATTGAAAAATTAGAATTTGTTGTAAATAATGAATTTGAAAGAATTACATATACTGAAGCAATAGATATTTTAAAAAATTCGAATGCAAATAAAAAGGGACAGTTTTCTTACATAATAGAAGGATGGGGAGCTGATTTGCAAAGCGAACATGAAAGATATCTGGTGGAAAAGCATTTTAAAAAACCTGTTATTTTAACTGATTATCCTAAAGAAATAAAGGCTTTTTATATGAAACAGAATGATGATGGAAAAACAGTAAGGGCAATGGATGTTTTATTTCCGCAAATTGGTGAAATTATCGGAGGCTCTCAACGTGAGGAAGATTATGATAAACTGGTAACAAGAATGAAAGAAATGAATATTCCTGCAGAAGAAATGTGGTGGTATCTTGATACCAGAAAATTCGGATCTGTCCCTCACAGCGGTTTTGGACTGGGTTTTGAAAGACTTATGTTGTTTGTAACAGGAATGGGAAATATAAGAGATGTAATTCCATTTCCCCGTACACCTAAAAATGCTGAATTTTAAAAAAACAGAAAGTAGGAAAAATAGTTTTATCTGTTACATTTTAGACAGGGGAAAATGTTTAAATTTTTAGTAAAATATAGATTCTTGTAGTTGACTTATCACAAGTTTTAAAATTGTGTTAAGTTTGTGAAGCTTTCGGGGGATTTTGCGTAGCAAAATCCCCCGAAAGCTTTTTAAGGAATAAAGACTAATAAAGCTTTTTCAATCATATTAATTCATAATTTACATGAACTTTTTGAACCATAAATAAATTGTTTTATATGAAATTATACTAAAATAAATTACCTCGTCTTTAAAGAAAAAGCATTAAAAACGGGGTAATTTTAATAATAAATCAAAATTATAATTCCTCAATTTATGTTGGTGATTCATAACCCTTCTGCAAACATTTTTGTTTTTATTTTATAAATATTTATCTTTGTTTCTACGAATAGTATATTTTATGTTAAAGCAGAACTTACAGCAAAAGCTTCTTCAAAAGTTATCTCCACAGCAGATACAGATGATAAAACTGTTGGAGCTTCCTATTCTGGAACTTGAACAAAGAGTGAAGAAAGAACTGGAAGAAAATCCTGCATTGGACGAAGGACATGAAGAGGAAGATTATGAAGATAATACCGTAGAGAATGAGCCAAAAACTAATGACGATGAGTTTTCTTTTGAAGATTATATAGGAGATGACGATGAGATCCCGACATATAAACTTGTTGCAAATAATATATCAAAAGATGCTGAATATAAGGATATTCCCTATTCGGCATCTAAAAGTTTTCACGAGAATCTTACTGAACAATTAACATTAAAGGATGTATCGGAAAGAGAAAAATTTATTGCAGTTTTTCTTATCGGAAATATAGATGAAGATGGTTATTTACGTCGTGATCTTGATGCAATTGTTGATGATATTGCATTTTCGCAAAATGTTATAGTTAGTGAGGAAGAACTTCAGGATGTTTTAAATATAATTCAGGATCTTGATCCGGCAGGAGTAGGAGCCCGTAATTTACAGGAAAGTCTGGTGCTCCAGCTCGAAAGAAAAGAAAATCAGACAGAAGAAGTACTTCTTGCAAAAAAAATATTAATAGAATATTTCGAAGAATTTACAAAAAAACATTATTCAAAAATAATGTCAAAGCTGAATATAGATGAAAATACACTGAAATCGGCTATTGATGTTATTGTAAAATTAAACCCTAAACCAGGCAGTTCGCATGGTGAATCGCAGGGAAGATCTCCTCTGGCAATTATTCCTGATTTTATTTTGAATGTTGTTGACGGAGAAATAGAGATATCTTTAAATTTAAGAAATTCTCCCGAATTAAAAGTGAATAAGAACTTTTTCAATATGCTGCAGGAATATTCACAAAGTAAAAAGAACGGAAGATCAGATAAAGAAACTCTTGCATTTATAAAACAAAAACTTGATTCTGCAAGATGGTTTATTGATGCGATTTCACAACGTCAGAATACGTTACTTCTTACAATGAATGCAATTGCCGAACTGCAAAGAGATTTCTTTCTTACCGGCGATGAGACAAATCTGAAACCTATGATACTGAAAAATGTGGCAGAAATGACAGGATTAGATATTTCCACGGTATCAAGAGTTGCAAATAGTAAATATGTGGCTACTCCCTATGGTAATTACGAGCTTAAATATTTTTTTAGTGAAGCTATGCAAACAGATTCGGGTGAAGAAGTTTCAACACGTGAGATAAAACAAATACTGAGGGACTGTATAGATAACGAAGATAAATCAAAACCACTGACTGACGACAAACTGGCTGAAATATTAAAATCAAAAGGTTATCAGATAGCACGGCGTACAATTGCAAAATACAGAGAACAGTTAGATATTCCTGTAGCAAGGTTAAGAAAAGAATTATAATGATAAGACCGAAAACAGGAAAATCAATAGCCGGCTTTTTTAGCTTCATTTTTCATCCTTTGTTGATGGCAACGTTTGCTGCTGTTATTTTTTTTAACTCAGGCCACTTTTTTGCTGTTGTAAATTATGAACTGAGAACATCTGTTTTTTTGATATTTTTTATTTTAACATGTCTAACTCCGGCACTTTTTGTCCCTGCAATAAATTTTTTCAGACTTTCATCAAATAAAGAAATCAGCGATAAAAATATAAGATTAATAACACTTTTTATGATAAGTGTTTTATATGCTGTTGTCTATTATTATATGAAAAGAATAATGATTCCTGATGTTTTACTTAATATTATTTTAAGTTCGATATTAATTATGCTTGCCGGCGGAATTATCTCAATATTCTGGAACATAAGTTTATATACCTGTGCTATCGGAGGATTAGCCGGTTATGTTTTTTTTCTGGCTTATGCTGCTGGGTTGACTGCTGTATTATTTTATTTCCTTATTATTGTTATTGTTGTTGGAATTGTTGCAACATCAAGGCTTTATCTGAACAAACATAATCCTTTGCAAGTGTATACCGGTATTGCCCTTGGATTTTTTATTTCTTATTTTACTTTGCTTGTGTTTTAAAATATCACTTTTGAATTTGCGTTAATATTAAAGAGGTGTGTGATATAAATTAAGAATTAAGAGTTAAGAATTAGGAATTAAAAACGATACAGTCATCGATAATTAAGAATTAAAAATTAAGAGTAAACAGTTAACTTAGTGTTCTCAATGGCGCGGTGAGCGGTGGTTACTGAGTAGCGGCGGGTTGGTGAGCGACGGCTACTGAGCGGAGCCGAAGTAAGTCGAACCAAGCCAAAGTAAGCCGAACCGCGTATTAATGGTTAAAATTAGGTATTCGGAACCCTCAGCAAGATACTTTTTAATTCTTGACACACATTATTTATAAAATATTTATAGTATTTTTGAAAAAATGTTAACTAAATATATTATATGAGCTTTTTATTGGTCTTACTTATTATATGGCTTCTTATATATTTGTTTTTCAAATTTATTCTGCCATTCATTTTAGGACGATATGTTAATAAAATGGCTAAAAGAATGAATGATATGCAGTCAAATACACAACGACGTGGTCAGCGTGAAGAAGGAGAGGTTAATATTGATTATGTTCCCGGGAAAGAAAAACAGGGGGATAATGAAGATGAAGGAGAATATGTGGACTTTGAAGAAATAGAATAAATGAAATTTATAAAGCATATTTTATATAAAATTTTTGGGTTGGAATCTTATCTTAAGATTGTCAGTAGAGCTTATATAAGTTATATGAGATTTGGTTTTGGTAAGAAAAAGTATCCCGAATTACATTATCTGAAAGATATTATAAAAGAAGGAGATATATGTATTGATATAGGAGCAAATATGGGATATTATTCTTTTTTTATGTCCGAATATTGCGGATCCAACGGTAGAGTTTATGCAGTAGAACCTGTTCCGCTTTTTGTTGAGATATGGAAAAAAAATGTTAGCAGGACAAATATTAATAATGCCACAATGTTTCAGTATGCCCTGGGAAGTGAAGACAAAAATGTTAGGATGGGAATGCCTGTTATAGACGGAGTTGTTCATCACGGAATGACAAAAGTAGTTTCTGATGAAGATATTTTTTATGAGAAATTTTTCAATGCACAAATGGTAGTTCCGGACGAGCTTTTCAAAGATATTGAAAAAGTTGATTTTATAAAAGTAGATATTGAAGGATATGAGCATGTTGTATTTGATAATATGAGGAAAACATTGTCGAAACATAAGCCATTAATTCAATGTGAACTTAGCGGAAATGAAAACAGGAAACAAGTAATTAAAATTCTGCAGGAATTGGGTTATAAACCATATATACATGAAGACAGACAACTTATTAATATTAGCGAAGAAGAAATAGAAACTTATGAAGGAGATTTTTATTTTAAAACAGAAAATAACTAATTAATGAATTATGATTAAACAAATTCTATATTTATTGGTTTTTTTTCTGTCTTTTTCCATTCAAGATGTAAATGCCCATAAATTTGCGAAATACAATATAGTTATTGATACGGATTGTGGTATAGATGATTTCAGGGCAATGACATATTTTATGGCTTCGCGTGATTACAATATAAATGCAGTTACTACAGTCGATGGAATTCTGGACCCTGATATGGCATCTGCATATATCCACGAAATTTTGAAGATTTATCATCATGAAGGAATTCCTTTAGGAAAAGGTAATAAAAATAATGCTTCAAAAAAGTATACGGAACATGCCCGGGCTTATTGGAAAAATTTTATTCCTGAAATAATTGTTCCACAATTAATGTCTTCTGTGGAATTATTATATAAGGCAATTGAAAATGAAAGAAAACGTACCATAGTTGTTGCTATGGGACCTTTAACGAATATTGCAGAGTTAATAGGGAAGCATCCGGAAATAATGCCTAAAATAGAAATTATTTTATGGTATTCCGAATTTGATGAAAAACCGTTTGGTTATAATTACGAACAAAATACTAAAGCATATGAGATCATTCGTGAGAATAATGTTCCTTTGAAAATAATTTCAGGTCAGGATATGAAATTAACAGATGATTTCTTTGAATCATGTAAAGAAATAAAATCTGTTTATGCAAAAACAGTATTAAAATTCTTTGAAAAAAATAAGGATAAAACATATTATATGTGGGATGATTTTCTTGCATTGTATTTGAGTTATCCGGTAATGTTCCGTGAAAAACATATTGAGGAATATCTGGTAAAGATTGATCCGGTTCCGGAAAGTTTCTATGATATACTGATAACCGGAATATTAAATTCGGAAAAACCCGATGAGGGAGTTGTATTCAATGAAATTCCTACATCTGGTTTTATGTTGAGAAAAGATGTTAATGAATTTGCACAACAAATAATTGAATACCATGGTTATGTAGAGTTCAAGATTGCTTCACTGACATCTGAGATTCATTCTCATATGGGTATATATTCAATATTGGGAGCAAAAATGGGGTTAAGGATAATGGAATATTTACATGCAGGTCTTGACGAAATAAACATAATAAGTTATGCCGGATATGATCCCCCGGTAAGTTGTTTTAATGATGGATTACAGGTTGGTACCGGATCAACAATAGGCTATGGAACAATAAAAGTTGATACTACACAGGGTATAAGACCGGAAACTGTTGTAATTTATAATAACCGTGAAATTTTATTCAGAATAAAACAGGATGTTATCGAAGAGATAAAGCAGGATGTCGGAACTTTGATAAAAGCCCACGGACTTGAAAGTGATATGTACTGGTCTAAACTAAGAGAAATTTCCATAGAAAAATACTGGCTTGGAATGAGCCGTTTTGATATTTTTGAGATTGAAGAAATAAAAGGATATTAATTATTTACACCTGGATAAAATTCATATCGGTTATATTAAAATAGGATCAGATATATAATAAAATACATTAAGCCAAAATAAAAACATTTTTATAAAAAACATTGGAACAAACTTATCTGTTGTTGTAGTTTTATAATACTTTGATCCTTCCTGAATTAAAATATTCTTTAAATATTTATTATTTTTTATCACCGAAACTTTTTATATGATATTTTGTTTCCTTAGTAAATTCAACTTATTATAAACAATTAATAAAAATAATCAATTATGAATAGAAATAAATATTTAATGTTTTTACTGGTTTTACTTACAGTTTTTAATGCTTGTGATGAAGGTGGAAATCATACAGAACCTGTTATAAAATGGAATAACGGACATCATTCGGAATCGCTTAATTTTAGAAATTCAGAAGAAGTGGAATTTAGTTTAAGTATGACATTTGATGCCGATGCAGGGATAAAAAATATCAGAATTTCCGAAATAACATATAATGGCGATAATAATGTTATTAAAATAAAAGAATTATCAGAACCGGATGGATACTCGGGAAAAGACTTTTTTGAATATACTTTCAGTAAAGTATATAAAAAATCAGACTTTACAAATAATAATTCAAGAATAGACTTAAAATTTGAAATCTCGGATAATGACGGACAATATGCGTATGCAATTTATTCTTTATCAAAATTGCCGGATGAAGAGGGAGAAGTAACAACTTATTCCGTATATTTTAATATTAAGGATGGAAGTGGTTTCGACGTGACAAATGCAATCGTTACATTTAACGAAAGTGTTAATGTTGAAAATGATTATTTATTTTACAATATTTTACCCGGTACATACAGATATGTGATAAGCAAGGCAGAATATAGTGCTGCTACGGGTTTGGTAACTGTTGTAGATCACGATGTGTCTGTTGATATTGTTTTGGAATATGTAGGGCAAGAGGTAAAAAATGTAGATATTTACAAATAAAATATTGCAGGAAGTAGTATTTAATAAAAAGAATAAATCCAAAAATGAGTGCATTTTATATCGAAAATGCACTCATTTTTGATATAAATAAATACTCAAACAATCTAAATATATTTTTTGTTATAGATTATGTAAACAATAAAAAAACAATTATGAAATCGGATAATAAAACTGAACATCCTTATAAGCTTAGTACTGCGGAAAGAAAAAAATTAAAAGATTCAGATTTTGGTATTCCTGAAAGCAGGGAGTTTCCTATGCCTGATGCTGTTCATGTGCATGCTGCAGAAGCTTATTTTCGTTATGCACCGGAAGAAAAGAAACCGTTACTTGCACATAGAATATTGATGAAAGCAAAAGAATTCGGCGTTGACATTGAAAGCCCCACAATAATAGAATGGGCAAAAAAGTATGACACGGGACAATGATTTTTTAAGTCATAGATTTTATATGGTCAAAATTGTTTTTTTTTAATATGTGAAAATCAATCCATAAAATTTAAAAATAAAACCAGCTAATTTATTGTTAATTAGCTGGTTTTATTTTTAGACTTTACAGGTATATCCTGAAAGTTTTTATTTTACATGTTTTGAGCTTCAAATTCTTTCATGGTTTTTACCAGAACTTCGACATCTTCCATAGTACAGGCATTGTATGTTGAAGCACGGAAACCGCCAACCGAACGATGACCTTTTAATCCTACACAGTTTTTAGAAGATGCATATTTTATAAAATCTTCTTCCAGATGTTTATATTTGTCTTCCATAACAAATATTAGGTTCATTCTTGATCTGTCTTCTTTTACTACAGGACATCTGAACATTTTACTTTCATCTATTGTAGAATACAATAAATTTGCTCTTTTGTCTGCAAGTTCGTTCATTACCTTTAATCCACCCATTTCTTTAACCCATGCAAGAGTTTCTCTTACAGCGAAAATGTTTATACATGGAGGAGTGTTATACATTGATCCGCCGTCAATGTGAGTCTGATATTTTAACATTGTAGGAATAGGACGGTCAACAACTTTTTCCAACATATCGTTTCTGATGATTACAAAAGTAACACCGGCAGGTCCCATATTTTTCTGGGCACCGCCATATATCATAGCATATTTTGAAACATCAACCGGACGGCTGAGAATATCGGAAGACATATCTGCGATTAGTGGAGCCTTGAAAGTCCAGTCTTCAAAAATTTCTGTTCCGCGGATCGTATTGTTTGTTGTTATGTGCACATAATCAACATCATCAGGAACAGTAAAGCCTTTTGGTATATATGTGAAGTCTTTATCTTTTGAAGATACTTCAACAACTTCTCCCCATAATTTTGCTTCTTTTATTGCACTTGTAGACCATGTTCCCGTATCTAAATAAAACGCTTTCTTTTTCATGAAATTGTATGGTATCATACAAAATTGCAAACTTGCACCACCTCCAAGAAATAAAACCGAATAATTGTCGGGAATATTCAGAACTTCCTTCATCAGAGCCACAGCGTCGTCTATTACAGCCTGGAAATCTTTGCCTCTGTGAGAAACTTCCATAATTGACTGACCGGAATTATTGAATTCAAGAACCGCTTTTGATGTATTTTCTAATGTCCTGTCAGATAACTTACACGGACCAGCATTAAAAATGTGCTTTCTCATAATTTTTTTATTTTATATTAAAAACATTGTTAATAATTGAAGCAAATGTAATAAACAAATTTTGATTTGTTATAAATTCTTTAATGATTTATAACATAATTTTTTTATAGTGTAAGTTTTTGTTAATTAGTGTTTTGAGGAATAAATTAATTATACTGTTTTAGAACATTTGGCTTTTTATATTGTTCAATATGTAATTAAATGGAAGGTTACTGTTCGGTAAAATTAATAAAGATGAGATTAATATAATATATCATTATTAAATAATAGTTAAAAAATAGTATATTTTTATTAAAAAGCCTAAAATATATTTAAATTTGTAAAAAAATATTCAGATAATGAAAAGATATTTATTGCTGGTTGTAGCATTTTTTATTTTGCAAAATATTATATCTCAGGAAGTTGATTCTGTTAGTACACCTGCGGTACAGATACCTGTGATAACTCTTACTGAAAGTGAATTAGATGGAGATATTCAGGATTATGACGTTTCTGGATTATTGCAATCGTCAGAGGATGTTTTTGTTAGAAATGCAGGATATAATTTCGGACAGGCAAGATACCGTATTCGAGGCTATGATAATCAAAATATGTTTGTTTTAATTAATGGCATAAAAGTTAATGATGCCGAAAACGGACGTCCGTATTACAGTAATTGGGGAGGTTTGAATGATGCAACAAGGAACGAAGTTGTTACGTCAGGTTTGAGTTTTTCCGATTATTCGTTTGGAGGGCTGGGAGGTGTTACTAATATAATTACCAGGGCTTCTGAATACAGGAAAGGTACAAGTATTTCATATTCGCTTGCAAATAAAAATTACAGGAATAGGGCTATGGCTACATATTCAACAGGAATGATGGATAATGGGTGGGCTTTTACGGTATCAGCTTCGGCTCGCTGGGCTAAAGAGGGATATGTTAAAGGTACTTTTTATGAAGGTTTAGCTTATTTTGGTGCTGCCGAAAAAAAACTAAATGATCATCATAGTCTTGCTCTTACTGCATTTGGTTCTTATTCAAAAAGTGGCAGAGCAGGGGTCGCTACTTTGGAAGCTTATGAATTATCAGGCGACAATTATTATAATCCGAACTGGGGATATCAGAATGGAGAAGTTCGTAATGCCAGGGTAGGAACTTATCATCAACCGAGATTTTTATTGAGCCATTATTGGCAGATAGATAATACAATGAAATTAACAACTTCAGCTTCATATGTTTTCGGCAGAGGCGGAACAACCGCTTTGAACTGGTATGATGCTGCAGATCCGAGACCTGACTATTACAGATATTTTCCAAGTTATTATGACGAAGGCGATTATATGTACACGTATCTTACGGAAATGTGGAAAAATAATGAATCATATCGTCAGCTTGATTGGGATAGTTTTTATTATGCTAATAGAAAGAATCTTTACACAATTAAAAACGAAAGTGGTATTGAAGGAAATAACCTTACAGGAAACAGGGCAAAATATATAATTGAAGAAAGACGTAATGACCTTTCGAGGATAGACATTTCATCGGTATTTACCAAAGATTTATCTGATAATGCAAAGTTAGTAGCCGGGATAAACTATATGTCCCATAAAACACATTATTATAAAGTTATTTCCGACTTACTGGGAGCAGATTGGTGGTTGGATATAGATCAGTTTGCAGAAAGAGATTTCAGTGACGATTTTATTATTCAGAATGATATAGATAATCCTAACAGGGCAGTTAAGGAAGGTGATATATTTGGATATGATTATGTTGCAAATGTTAATAGTGGCGATGCTTTTGTACAGGGCGAAGCAAAATTTTCGAAAATTGATTTGTTCGGGGGAATAAATCTTTCTTATACGGAGTTCTGGAGAAAGGGAAATATGCGTAATGGAAAGTTCCCTGAAACGTCAGGCGGTAACTCTTCTAAGCAACGCTTTTTTGACTATGCGCTCAAAGCTGGTGTAAATTATAAAATAACAGGACGTCATTTTATTCTTTTAAATGGAATATATTCTACACGTGCACCTTATTTTAGTGATGCATATGTTTCTCCCAGAACAAGAGATGCTTTAATAAGTGATGTGACAGGAAAAGATCTTGTAAGTGAGAAGATTTTTTCGGGAGATCTGAGTTATTATTACAGATCACCAATATTACAGGTAAAAATAACCGGATATTGGACAGAATTTAGGGATGGGATACAAAGTAGTAATTTTTACCATGATGAGTTAAAGACATTTGTAAATTATATAATGACGGATGTTGATCAGGTTCATTATGGGGGAGAATTCGGAATGGAAGTGAAGATGGGACCTGCATTTGTCCTTACCGGTGCAGCCGGGTATGGAAAATATTTATATAATAATCGCCCAAATGTAACTATTGCACAGGACAACAGTTCGGAAATCCTGGTTAAGGACAGGACTGTTTATATCAAAAATTACCATATCGGAGGTATGCCTGAGCTTGCAGCTACTTTAGGATTAAAATATAATGCACCAAAATACTGGTTTATAGGTATAAATGTTAATTATTTTGATCAGATTTATGTAACTCTTAATCCTGAACGCCGTACTGAAGAAATGGTAGCAGATTTTTATGAAACGGATCCGCAAATAGATGAAATATTAGGACAGGAAAAACTTGATCCGGGATTTACTATTGACTTATTCGGTGGAAAATCATGGAGGCTTAGCGGAGGATATACTTTAGGATTTACATTAAGCATAAACAATATATTAAATAATAAAGATTTTATTACCAACGGATTTGAACAATACAGGTTTGACCGTACTGATATAAATAAATTTCCAAGCAAATATTATTATATGTACGGAACATCATATTTTCTGAATTTATATTTTAGATTTTAATAAACATTTAAGTAAAGTGAAAATGAAAATAAATATTTTAATATCGATTATAGTATCAGTTTTGTCCATATTATTTATCGGATGTGAAAGGGAATTGGACTCTCCGCCATTGGGAAAGGTTGATGAGAGCAAGATATTAAAAATAGAGGATGTATATAAGATATATGCTGATAGTGGAAACAATTATATGTTTAAAGATGACTATATGCTTTATGTAACTGTAATAATGGATGATGCATCAGGTAATATTTACAGGGAAGCATATGTTCAGGACGAAACAGGAGGAATAAATTTGTATAGACTTGGAGCAGCCGGTGTTACAGAATTAAATTCTTATGTAAGGATAAATTTGAAAAATGTGACTATAACCGATTATAGCGGAAAATTGGAATTGGTTTTTGACAATGTTGAAAATCCTAAAAGACAAATAGTAATATTAAAATCCAATGTTCCCGTGACACCTGCTGAAGTTAGCCTTTCTGAGATTTTTGCAGGAACTTATGATTGTGTTCTTGTAAATATAAAAGATGTAGAGTTTGCGGATACTACACAGACTTACGCTACTTTTGGCGGAAGTTCTTATCAAAACCGTACAATACAAAATTGTGAAGGACGGTCAATAATAGTAAGATCCAGCGATCAGGCTGATTTCGCCGGTTATCCTGTTGCAAAAGGAAAAGGTAACATTGTTGGAGTTATTACAAAACATGTAAGAAATGGTACAACATGGCAACTTTTGATAAGGAATGTTGATGATGTGAATATGGAAGAAGATCGTTGTACATCCGGTAAATAAAAGTTAAACAGTTAAAAATATATATCGTGGAAAAAATAACATATAAAATTATAATAATTACAATAGTATTATCAGCATTACTATTCAGCGGATGTATTCATAATAACTTTGATGAACCACCGGAAAAAGAATTTCCTGCAGGAATGGTTATGACCATACAGGATATTGAACAAATATATTATGACAGCGTTGCGCCGACAATGCGCCCATATAAATTTAAAGATGATTTTTCTGTGTATGCGGTTGTTACTATGGATGATAAATCGGGAAATATCTATAAAAATGCTTATATACAAGACGCTACAAAAGGGATTAATCTTAGGCTGTTATCTTCCGGAGGAATATACGAAGGTGATTCTATATTATTGAATTTAAGAGATCTTGTTTTGAGCGATTATAATGGGATGCTGCAATTAGATTCGGTACATGTTGATAATAATATATTAAAATTAAAAACAGGTGTTTATGTTGTACCCGAAAAAGTTAGGATAGGACAGATTACCGACTGGCATGTCAGCAGATTAATAGAGGTTGAGGATGTTCAGTTTATAAATTCGGATGTTGGTAATATTTATGCTAATCCTGATGTTTCAGAGAACAGAACTTTGGAAAACTGTAATGGAAACACTCTGATAGTACGTAATAGCGGGTATTCAAATTTTGCATCAGAAATAATTCCCAGATATAGAGGTTCTATAGTTGGCGTGTTGGGAAAATATGGAACAGATTATCAACTTTATATTCGTTCAATAGATGAGGTAAAACTTGTAAAACCTCGTTGTGGGGAGGTAGATACTATATTCTCCGAAACATTTGATGAAACTGTCAGAGATGTACCAATTGATTTTACCGGATGGAAAAATATTGGTGAAACAGGGACAATTAAGTGGGTTGGAACTGTATTAAGCGGGAATAATCCTGCTGCTCAGATAAAAAATGACGAAAATGAAAATACCAGCTGGTTGATATTACCAAAACAAACAATATCTGAGAATGTTGCCATGAAATTTGTTACTCTTGCCTATAATGTTGCCGGAGCCCAGCTTCAGGTTCTTATTTCTGCAGATTATAACGGAGGAGATTCTCCACAAGATGCAAACTGGACGGTACTTCCTGCAACTATAGCAACTTCTCTGGAGTCAAGAGTAGATTCAGGAGAAATAGATTTGCCTCAGGGTGAAATTTACATTGCTTTTAAATTTTCAGCAGCAACATCCAGCAGAGCTCAATACTTCCTTGATGATATTATAATATATCTTAAAGATTAAAATTATTTGTTTATTTGGTTTTTTCTAATGAAAAACAAATTAGCTTTTACATTATTATTTTTATTTATTGGTTTTTATTCTTTTTCCCAGGATAAGGAACTGGAGAATATCCTTGAAAGAATACAAAAAATTGATAAAGAAAAAGATAGCTTACTGTTAGTTGCAGAAGACTTAAAATTAACCCGGCTTAAAGAGAATTTAATAAATTATGGACTTCCGGAATTGGAGGAAGGTGAAGAACTAATTTGTCATTCGGCATTTTGTCTGGTTTTTGATGATAACCATAAACTGGCAAAATGGGTTGCGCATGTGATCTCGAGAGATATTGCTGCCGGTGGAGTTACACGTACAAATGATTTCAGGAAAGATCCATTAATAAAAAACGGCTCTTCGGAAGAAGCGGATTTTTTTCTTAAAATAAAAGGTGAAGATGATAAAATTAAATATGATGGCTTTGGTTACGACAGAGGCCATTTAGCACCATCCGCAGATTTCCGGTGGTCTGAAAAGGCTCTTTCCGAATCGTATTTTTATTCTAATATGACACCTCAGTTACCGGATTTTAACAGAAAAAAATGGGCTGAAATTGAAAATCTTCTTCGAGATTATGTTTGTAATAATCCTGAAAAAGATTTGTATGTTGTAACAGCTCCTGTCCTTCATGATGAATTGCCACGCCAGCCAAGAAGTAAAAATAAAATTTCAATTCCTGAATATCATTACAAAATTGCTGTTGAACCTGAGAGTAAAATTGGAATAGCTTTTTTAGTTTCCCAGCAGGATCTGGCTTATCCTATTGAGTCTTATGTCGTTTCCATAGACTCCGTAGAATCAGTTACAGGGATCAACTTTTTTCCCGGATTGCAGGAAGAGGATGAAATTCTTATAGAATCTGTTTCTGATATATCATTATGGAGATCAGGAAAAAATAAAAACGATGTAGCGCCTATTCCTAAAGATAAATTACCAAAAAATTATTATAATACAGTGGAAGCCAGGCAGTTTTTTGATTACCCTAAAGATGTAACTATATGCGGAAAGGTTGTAGGAACTACAAAATCAAGAAATGGTCATGTTTTCCTGAATCTTGATAAAAGTTTTCCAAATCAGATATTTTCGGTTACTATATGGAAGTCGAATCTGTCAAACTTTAGTTATAATCCTGAAAGTTTTCTTTTGTATAAAACTATATGTGTTAAAGGAACAGTTAATGAGTATGAAGGAGTTCCTGCTATATATCCTGATAATGAGAAGAATATAACTCTTTTTGACTAAAAACAGATAATTTGATATGTATTATAGATATTCTGTGAATTTAATACTTAAATCATTATTTGAATTACATAAAAAATATTTAAATATTGTTTTTTTATAATTTATTCATAAATTTTTCAATATCAATAATGAACCTTTCATGAGTTCCACGTCCTATTTCGCCGGTTTCATCGTAAGCAATAACTTTAAAAATAAGTCTTTTACGGTCAACTTCTATTAATTCGGATTCACAAATTACTTTTATGCCTACCGGTGTAGCCTTGGAGTGAGTTACATTAACCAAAGTTCCAACAGTTCCGTATCCTTCAGGCAGATATTCAAGTACTGACCTGAAACATGTTTTTTCCATTAATGCAATCATGGCAGGAGTTGCAAAAACTTCAACAAGTCCGCTGCCATATTTTGCTGCTGTATTGTCAAAATCAACAACTACTTCTTCTTTTCCTTTAACTCCAGTATTTATATTAATTTCCATAGCTTTAGAATATGAAATTTATATTTTGTTTAATATCAGGATGTAAACTTAAAGCTACAGGACATATTTCCGGAATTCTCCGTATAATTGTTTGTTGTTTTGTATCCAGATTACACATTGAAAAGTCAAATTCAACATATATTTCTGCAATACGTCGCGGAGGGTATTGCGACATTATTTTTTGAGTTTTAGCTTTGGCTCCGTCTATTGAAAAGCCGGAATTTTTAGCTGTCAACCCGGCAATTGTAAATATACAGTCTGCTACTGCAGTTGCGACAAGATCAGTAGGAGAGAAGGCTCCTCCGGTACCTCCGTTATCTACAGGGGCTTCGGTTATTATTTGCTCTCCTGAATTAACATGTGTATTTTTTGTTTTTAAATTACCTAAATAAATTGTTTCAGATGTTATCATTTGATATATAATTTGTCAGATATACTTTATAATATTAAATGAGTTGATTTTCTCAATTGTAAAATTAAAAATTTTTGGAATTATTCAATTATCAATTTTACAATTTTATTATTTACATGCACAAAATAAACTCCTTTAGCAAAACTTTCTATTGAAATCTCATGTATTTCACCTCCCTGAAGTTCCTGTTGATAGCAAATTATTCCTAATGTATTTATTATCTGAACTAAAGGGGTTTCTTTTATTTCTTGTAAATTCAGGCTAATCTGTTTTTTTGCAGGATTAGGAAATATTATGAAGTTTGATGTTTCCTGGTTTTCTATGGATGTATGACCTCTGGTTACTGTAATTTTATAATTTAGAAAAGTTTCGTCGTCTTCTGCAATTACTTTAATAATAAATTCATTAATACCATAGTTAAGATTATATAAGTCAGTGTTTCTATTTACAACTATTGTTGCAAAATTATCATTTGTAACTGCTGATATTTCGATAGTTTCAATATTTGATTCAACATAAACATCATATTGGAAGGTTTGCGGATCAAATTCGGGTGTTAATTCTCCTTCAGAAACAATAATGCTTGATAATGTTGCATCTGAACTTATAGGTCTTCTATTTATGGTTATGTTATAAGTTAGTGAGGTTGTTCTATCTTCAGCAATTACAGTGATAGTAAATTCATTATCTCCGTAATTTAAGCTTTGCTCTCCAATATTACTGTTGCCAGTAATTGTTGCATATGAATCTGTGGGTGTAGCGGAGATATTAATAGTTTCAATATTTGATTCAACATAAACATTATATTGAAAAGTTTGTGAGGAAAATTCAGGATCTAACTCTCCTTCTGAGATATTGATATCAGCGAGTGTTGCAATTGTTCTAAAATTAGGTCGAACATGTTCTGCAAAAGTAATTCCCCACTCAAAAAGAACGCCATTGTCACTGCCTATATTATCCTGTATTTTTAATTTCCAGGATCCATTTATCGGACAACCTATTAATGAACCAAAGTTTTCGAAGGAACCATATTCTCCGGGGTTTAACTGTTGGAAAGTATTAATATTACCACATGGGTCTCCATAAGATATAGATGTTGTTGGTCCATCGTTACCAAAACTAGATGCTTCTGATGGTGTAAACCAGTAATATAGTCCAATTCCGGGAGTTACAAAGCAGGGATTATTACTGGCAGGATCCGGAGAAAAACCCAACTGAATGCTTCCTCCACCTATAGATCCGACATTGTTTATATTTGTTGGAGTATATGGATTTCCGCCATTATATCCTTTTAAGAGACATGTTTGTCCGTTTGGACATTTTATAACCATACTTAAATCTCCGATATAAGAGTGTTCTATTTTCATAAAGATCCGTTCGATATCATTTATTGTAGAAATTGTCATTCCTTGTTCAAAACGGGAAACATAAATTGATTTTTCAAGATATAGGTCACTAAATCCTATTGGGCCAAAGTCTACAATGGATGCTATATCATATCCGTTAGTAGATGGTAAAGTTGGAATTATAATATCGCGTTCTATAGTTAAGTTATATGTTTTTATAGTTGTTCCATCTTCTGCTTTTACCTGAATCCTGCAAATTCTTTTGCCATATGGAATTTCAATATCTCCGGCTCCTGTTACCACAGAGCTTTCATCATTTGGTACTGCTGTGATGTTTAGATTAGTAATATCTGATCCTACATTCATATAATACTCTGTAATATCAGGGGCAAATTCGGGAGTAAATTCTCCAATTGAAGTTAACAGAATAGCAAGAGTAACATCTATAGGTTTTTTTAATACAGTTATTGTGTAGTCTTGTATTGTTACACCATCTTCAGCTATTACGGTAATTACATAATTGTTATATCCTAATTGAGGGTAAAGCTCTCCGATATGACTATCTTCACTGATAGAAGCATTGTTGTCATAAGTATCTGCAATAATAGTAATTGTTTCTACATCTAATCCTATAATCATAGAATAATCAAATACCTGATTATTAAACACAGGATTTAATACTCGGTTTGGTGTTATGATGACACTTAAACGGGCATTATTATTTAAGACACTGATAGTTTTAGAAATTCTTTCGGCTGGTAAATAATTATCATTTCCATTTTGGATTGCTGTTATTGTGGCAGTTCCGGCTCCAACAATATTAATATGACTGCCGGTTACTGTAAGAACATTGGTATTACTTGAAATATAAGATATTGGAAGCCCGCTGCTTGCATATGCGTTAAGTTCTAATATTTCGTCAATAAGGTTTACTCTTTCGATATCTTGTTCCCATGTAATACTTTGCTCTTGTTCGCTTCCGGTAAAGTTATGGAATTCGTAAGCTCCGATGTCAATTATATTATTTGTAATACGTTGTTCTCCGGCTATGTCAAAGTAGTTATATAAGACTCCGTTAGGGTTTATATATTCGTCATTATTACCTCCATTAATGCAAACAGATGCTCTGTTAATTTGCCAATCGGCATTTAGTAGTTCCAATGAATCTGAAGTATTTGTACTTTTTCCGGTAAAATTTGTAGGATTTACAAAAAATGTATAGAATTTTCCTTCTTCTGTTCCGGAATTATCTTCTTCTAAATTTATATTTCTTTCTCCCAAGTATCCATTTTGTATGGCACAATATGTTATGTTTAAGACTGAAGAATAATTGTATATTTGATCAGAAATATCGTATGATCTATAATTTCCCCACAATATACAATTAGTTATATTTCCTCCTGATCTAAAGTAAACTCCAGACCCTGAGTTGGATGAAAGATTATTAATTATATTGCAATTTATTATTTTTACGTTTGAATAGCATAAAATCCCTCCACCACAATTTGATGTTGTATTATTTGATATAATACAGTTGGTTATAATTGCACCAGAACCGGCACAGTATATTCCACCTCCATTGTAACCAGATAAATTATCAACTATGTAAGAATTATTAATAGTTCCTCCTGTCTGGGAAAATATTCCACCACCATGACCGGATGTCCTGTTATTAGTAATACAGCAATTATTAATATTTCCTTTTGTGATGAGATAAACACCTCCTCCATCGGCTCCATTGGTAGGGTATCCGTTTTGAATAACAAATCCGTCCCAGGTTGTTTCAGTTACGAAACCTGTAGCTTGTGTTATAACTCGCCGGCGATTATTTGTATCGGCATTTGCATCAAGTATTGATGCTTCATCGTTTTCAGTTTTACCGTAAATTAAATGTGGCCGTTCGGACAAACTTGTTTCCGTACCTGCAAACCCACCGTAAACGTTAACACCTTCTTTCATAATAAGTTCTGATAAAAGTGTATAATGTCCTTGTTTTACAAAAACTGAATCTCCGGGTATTGAAGAATTTGTTGCAACTTGTATAGATTGTTTAGCGGTTTCCCAAGTTAATCCGTCGGACTCATCATTACCATCTGTTTTTACATAATAGGTTGTTTGTGCATTTATTATAATGGAAACAGATAATAAAATACCAATAATAAATAATTGCTTTTTCATAAAGAAAAATTTTTATAAAAAAAGAAAATAATTTAAAGATACGACTTTTATTACAAAAAAATAATCGCGAATGCGATTATTTTTTTGTAATTCTGGTCTAAACTTTTTTCTAGTTTTTCAGGTGTTTATCAAGCCAAGCTTTGAATTCACGTTGCCAGACTATACTGTTTTGTGGTTTAAGAACAAAGTGAGTTTCTTCAGGGAACAATACAAGCCTGCTTTCCACATCGTTTAATCTTGCACAATTAAATGCCTGTAAACTTTCGGTATATGGAATACGGAAATCATTTTCTCCTGCAAATATTAAAATAGGAGTATTCCAGTTCTGTACGAAACGATGTGGCGAATTTGCATAGGTATTCTGAGCAATTTTATTGTTTTTATCCCAGTATGGACCTCCTAAATCGTGGTTAACAAAAAATAATTCTTCGGTAGCTCCGTATTGAGATTCGAGATTAAACATTCCACAATGTGAAATAAAAGCTTTAAAAAGTTTGTTCTCATTATGGCCGGCTAACCAGAAAACAGAAAATCCTCCATAGCTTGCTCCGACTGCTCCGATACGGTTTTCATCAACATAAGGTTCGGTTTTTATTGCTTCAACAGCAGAAATATAATCTTTCATATTCTGACCTCCATAGTCGCCTGATATTTGTGCATTCCATTCGGAACCAAATCCCGGCAAACCTCTTCTGTTAGGAGCAATAACAACATATCCGTTCGATGCCATCAGTTGAAAGTTCCACCTGTAAGAGAAAAATTGAGATACGGTACTTTGTGGTCCGCCCTGACAGAATAAAATCGCCGGATATTTTTTTGTTTCGTCAAAATCCGGAGGTAATATTACCCAGGTTAACATTTTTTTATTATCGGTTGTTGTTACCCATTTTTCTACGACTTTACATGTTTCTATATTATCGTAAATATGTTTGTTTGTAAATGTTAACTGTGTTTCTTTTCCTGTATTGTCGATTGCAAATAATTCACTTGCCATCGACATTGACATTTTCATTCCGATAAAAGAATTTTCATTATATGTAAATGATTGGTAATCGTGAACGCCGTCAGTAATTTGTTTTATTTCACGTGTATTAATATTTATACAGAATAACTGATGAGTTGCATTTATGCCTCCAATAAAATAAATTATATTATCTGTTTCATTTTCAATGGGCCATACAATATTAGACACATTGTAATCAAAATCAGAAGTTAAATATGTTTTTTCTCCGCTTTCCAGGTCCATTATTAATAGACGATCTTTGTCAGATTCGTACCCCGGAGTTTCCATACTTAACCATGCGATTTTTTTAGAGTCAGGAGAAAAAACGGGATATTTATCATATCCATGCATTCCTTGTGTAATATTTTTAGTTTCTCCTGATTCCAGATCGTAAATGTATATATCAGAATCTGTACTCATGGCATATTTTTTGCCGTTTAATTTTTTACATGTGTAGGCAATTTTTTTGCCATCGGTACTCCATGCTATTTCAGATTCGTCAAAATAAGGACTTAAGGGAGAATCGTATTTTTCATCTTTCATAATATCGGTTATATTATTTAAAGAAGTTTGATTATAATCTGCAACAAATATGTGGGAATACGCATAATCATGCCATGAGTTCCAATGTCTGTACATTAAATCGTCAGCAATTATTACATTTGATTTTGGCATATCCGGATAAATTTCCTGTGGAGTTTTATCAAGTTTGACATCTGCTGTAAATAATAATTTTTCATTGGCAGGAGAGATATCAAAACTGTTAATATCAATGTCGAAATCGGAAATTTTAGTTTTTTCTTTTCCATTGGAATTCATTGTCCATATTTCTGATTTTCCTGTTTCTGTTGACAGATATATTATTTTCCCATCTTTTGTCCATCGTGGGTTAAAGCAAGAAAAAGAGCCACTGGTTAATTGTTCCGGTTTTTCCGATCCTGTTGCTGGAATACCGAATATGTGTGTATATCCTTTATTTTCATTAAGATCATAATAAGTTATATTGTATATTATTTTATTTTTATCAGGACTTAACTGTGGGGAACTTATCCTGCCGAATTTCCACAATATTTCAGGTGTTAAAATTCCATTATTAATTTCTTCCTGTGTAAGGTTTACATCTGGAAGATTAACTGATACGGATACTTTGTTTTGTTCTGTACTGCAGGATATCGTTATTACAGCCAGAATTGCGAACCAAAATAATGTTTTTTTCATTTTCAAGAATTTTAAATAATATAAAAATTGTTTTATTGTTTTTTTTCTATTACTTCGTTAAGTCCTTCTATAGCTAACTCATAATTAGGCATAATTTTTAACGATTGACGATAGTCGTTTTCTGCTAATTTATAATTTTTGAGTTGTTCGTAAGTATAACCTCTGTTGTAATATGATCTGTAGGATAGAGAATCTGCTTCAATCGCTTTTGTGAAATTTTCCAATGCCGACATAAAATTTTTATTGTCCACATATATTATTCCTAAATTGTAATATGCTTCTGTTGTTTTAGGATCGGCAGTAATTACATACTCATATTCGGCAATAGCTTCGTCATATAATTCGAATTTTTGAAATACGACTCCTGCATTATATCTGATTTCCAGATTATTCGGAAATAGTTTTACCGCTGTTCTAAAGTATTCAACAGCCAGCTTATTATCAAGGCTTCCATATATTAATCCTATAAGGTTATAGGCTTTCCAGTTGGAATTGTCATATTCGACAGCGGTTTTTAAAGCTGTTATTGCATCGTTATACATTTCCATTTCGTCAAATATAAGGGCTTTCAGATAGAATGATTCAGAATTCTGTATATTTCTTGCTTCAATATAATTTAGTTCTTTCATAGCATCTATGTACATTTGAACATAGAAATAGATATATGCGAGTTTTAGCCTTATTTCAATGTTATCGGGGAAAAACCTGACACTTTTTATAAGTATATCTTTTGCTTCTTCTGATTTTCCAAGCAACAAATTATAGTCAGCTATTTTCAAATAAATATCGGGACGTAAAGAGTCTATTCTTAAAGCTATCTCGGCATCATTTAATGCTTCTTCAATATTCAGATCAGTGAGGTATAATTCTGATCTTAACAGAAACAAATCAGCATTCAGCGGATTTTCCCGTATTTTTTTTGTAATTTCTTCTATGCTGTTTATTGAATCAACTTTTATTTTATTTTCGTTGTTATCTGTTGTGCTGTTTTTATCGTTTTTACATGATATCAGGAAAAACGAACAAATAAAGAATAATACTATGTATTTATTCATATGTATTTATTTAAGTTTTTCAATAATTTTGTTTTCAATTTCTTCCATTAATTCAGGATTATCGCTTAGAATAGTTTTTACTGCATCTCTTCCCTGTCCTAATTTTGTATCATTATAACTGAACCATGATCCGCTTTTCTTTATTATTTCAAGTTCGACGCCAAGGTCTATTATTTCTCCTATTTTGGAAATACCTTCTCCGTAGAGTATATCAAATTCTGCTTTTTTGAATGGTGGAGCTACTTTATTTTTAACAACTTTTACTTTAGTACGGTTTCCGGTAACATCGTCGCTATCTTTGATTTGTCCTGTTTTTCTTATGTCAAGTCTTATTGACGAATAAAACTTTAAAGCATTTCCTCCTGTTGTTGTTTCAGGATTCCCAAATATTATACCTATTTTATCGCGCAACTGATTTATAAACATACAGCATGTTTGGGTCTTATTTATACTTGCTGTTAATTTACGTAATGCCTGCGACATTAAACGAGCTTGGAGTCCCATTTTGGAATCTCCCATTTCTCCTTCTATTTCTGCTTTTGGGGTTAATGCTGCAACGGAGTCAATCACTATAAGATCGATAGCTCCGGAACGTATTAAATTGTCGGCTATTTCAAGGGCTTGCTCTCCATTGTCGGGCTGAGATATAATAAGGTTTTCGACATCAACTCCAAGTTTTTCTGCATAAAATCTGTCGAAAGCATGTTCTGCATCTATTATTGCAGCTATACCTCCTGCTTTTTGAGCTTCGGCAATTGCATGAATTGCAAGTGTTGTTTTTCCTGATGATTCCGGTCCGAAAATTTCAATTACTCTTCCACGCGGATAACCTCCTACGCCAAGTGCAATATCAAGAGCTATAGATCCGGATTTTATTACGGGAATGTTCTCTACAGGTTGAGACCCTAACATCATTATTGAACCTTTTCCGTAATCTTTTTCGATTTTTCCCATTGCAAGCTGTACTGCTTTTAATTTTTCTTTTTTTATATCTTCAGGTGTATTTGCCATAATTTATTTATTTAATTTTTTATTCTTAATTTTCAGTTTTTAGTACCTAGTTCCTAGTAAAAAGAACTGGTAGAAATCTTAACTTTCAGTATCCAACCCGTTTAGTATTTGTTTAGTATGTTCTTTCGTTTTTACTTTTTCAAAAATATTTTCTACAATCCCATTTTTGTTGATGACAAAAGTTTTTCTTAAGACTCCTTCATATGTTTTTCCATACATTTTTTTCTCTCCCCATGCTCCATATGTTTTTATTATTATTTTTTCAGGGTCGCTTATAAGGTCAAAAGGAAGATTATTTTTGTCAATAAAATTCTGATGTGATTTTTCATTATCGGGGCTGATTCCTAATATATCATAACCTTTATTTATCCACATGTGATAATTATCTCTGAGATCGCATGCTTCTGCAGTACATCCGGGAGTAGAATCTTTAGGATAGAAATATAATATAAGATTTCGTCCTTTATAATCTTTCAGGCTTATATCTTTTCCATTTTGATTTTTTCCTTTAAAATCAGGTGCTTTATCACCTATTTTTAACTGTACCATAGCTTATAATATATATTACAAATATAATTTTTATCTTTTTTTAGTGCTAGTAAAAAAAGAAAAGTTTATTAACAATGGAGTCAGAATAGGGTAGAGGCAGAAGTAATTATATGTTCTTATTGTTTCTGAACAGAACAGATTCAATATTATATCTTGGTCTTTCTTTTACTTCTGTATATATTTTTCCTATATATTCTCCGATTATTCCCAATGATATTATAATTAAGGATCCCAGGAACCATAAAGATATCATTATTGATGTCCAGCCCTGAATAATGGTTCCTCTGAAATATGATATCATTATATAAAAGAAAGAAATTATGCAGAAAGCCATACTTATGAATCCTATTATAAGTATAAGCCTTAATGGTTTTATACTGAAAGATGTTACTCCGTCGAGTGCAAAGTTCATCATTTTACGGAAAGGATATTTTGATTCTCCGGCAAATCTGGCTTCTCTTGCGTAATATACGTTCGTGGTTTTGTATCCGATTAACGGAACAATTCCTCTCAGAAAAAGATTTCTTTCTTTGTATTCTGATAGCGCCTGCAGAGATCTGGAGCTCATTAATCTAAAATCTGCATGATTATATATTGTTTTAACGCCTAATGTTTTCATGAGCTTATAAAAGCCTAAAGCCGTATGTTTTTTGAAGAAAGAGTCCGAATCACGTGATTTTCTTACTCCATAAACAATATCATAACCTTCATGAAATTTATCTGTCATTTCTTCAATTACTTTTACGTCGTCCTGAAGATCGGCATCAATTGATATAGCTGCATCACACTTGTCGGAAACAAAGTGAAGGCCTGATAACAGAGCCTTTTGGTGACCTACATTGTGTGAAAGATTTAGTCCGTAGAAAACATTGCCGGAATTATAAAGTTCATTTATTATATTCCATGTTCTATCTTTGCTGCCGTCATTTACAAAAAGAACATAACTTGATCCCGAAATTTTATTTTCAATTATTAATTTATTAAGTATATCAGAAAGTCTTTTAGCAGTTTCCTGTAAAACTTCTTCTTCATTATAACACGGAACGACTATTGCCAGAACTGTCATATTTTTTTTGTTAAAGATAGTAAACAAATTCAAAAAAATATAGTGTTTTTACACAGCTTTATTTTATGTACTTATATATCAGGCTGATCAATAATAGTATAAATACTATAATTAAAAAAAATCTTATAACTTTTTCTCCTTTTTTTATTGCCAGCCGGCTTCCGAGAAGATTACCGGCGATGTTTGCAATTGCTAAAGGTATTCCTAATGAGAATATTACTTTATTTGAAATAATGAATACCGTAAGTCCCCCAATGTTTGAAATTAAATTAAATACTTTAGCATTTGCTGTAGCATTTATAAGATCCATTTTTGTAAGTAAATAAAAAAGGACAGTGAGAAAAGCTCCTGTTCCGGGACCGAAAAAACCGTCATAAAAACCGACTATTAAGCAGATCAATGGGATCTTTAATAGTAGATCTGTTTTTTTAAGATTATTTGAGCGGCTATTTTTTTGTTTTTTAGGAATTAATACAGCGATAATACCCAGAGGTAATAGTAATATTATTATTTTTCCGACCATCTCCTGGGGTATGTGTAATATTGTTTTTGAACCTATAAAAGAACCGGTCAGTGAAAATATAATCCCATAAGCGATTACTTTCCATAAGATTTTTTTGTTCTTTGCAAAATTAATAACTGCTGCTCCTGTTCCGAGAGTACTTGCTAATTTACTGGTACCGAGTACTGATTGTGGTGGAATTCCTGTAAATAAAAGAGCTGGAATTGTTAATATCCCCCCGCCGCCGGCAATACTGTCGATAAAACCTGCTGCAAAGAAGATTAAGAATAATACTATTATTGTGATAAATTCGAATTCCATTTTTTATTAAAAAAAATCAGAAATAAGAATTCTCTCATTTCTGATGATTAAATAAATTAGTTGGTTTATGCTTTATCTATTTGATTATGGTCATTTTGATAATTTTAACATCTTCAACAGGTCTGTCTCCTCTGGAAGTTTCAACAGCGGCGATTTTATCTACAATGCTTAACCCTTCAGTTATTTCACCAAATACTGTATACTGATCATCAAGATGAGGAGTTCCACCAGCTTCAACATATGCATCACGCTGCTCTTTTGTAAATTTTTTACCTATTTGTTTTTCCATATTATCCAATTGCAGATCTGTGTATTTTTGTCCCTGGACAATATAGAACTGAGATCCTGAACTTTCGCGTTTTGGATTTTGTTGATCGCCCTGACGTGCAGCTGCTAAAGTCCCTTTTTTATGGAAATGGTTTGGCTTTATTTCGGCTGGAATTGTATATCCTGGTCCTCCCATTCCCAAAGCCTTGCCTGCCGGAGCATTTTTTGATTCAGGATCACCGCCCTGTATCATAAAATTCTTGATTACTCTGTGAAATAGTAAGTCATTATAAAAACCCGATTCAACTAGTTTTACAAAATTATCACGATGTAAAGGAGTATCGTCATATAACATTATTGTCATTGTTCCTTTTGTGGTTTCAATTTTAACTTTTGTCGATTGTCCAAATGTTATAAAGCTTGTCAAAGCCAGAACCAGAATTGATAAAACGATTTTTTTCATAATTTAAAATTTTATATAAAGAATTATAATTTTTTCAAGGTTTAAAGTAACAAATTTTTTGCCATAATTTCAACTATTAATAAAAAAAACACTTCAGCATTTTTTATTTCTTGCTGAAGTGTTCTTATTTTTATTTATTCCTATCCTAATTAGAATCTGTATTCATTTTTTTCTATAAGATAATCTGCAATTTTTCTTCTGGCTTCTTTAACATTTACACCGGCAACCGATGTTAATTTGGATACTACATTAATTATTTTTGTAGTATCTTCTCCTTCATTATAAGAATAAATTGCATCTATAGCATTTTTATTGAGTAAACTTGCCGCATCAAAAATATTTACGGAAAGGATATCTTTGTAAATGTCAATATTTGGTTTCAGGTTATTATCAGCTAGTTTTTTTATTCTTAATGCTAATGATTCTGAAATATATGTCTGAATCATCATTTCACTAAGATTATTCATGATTTCCTGTTCACTGAAGAATGCTTTGCCTAATTTTGTTGATGCATCATGCATAACAATCAGAATTGCTTTTTTGAAATTTCTGATATATCTTAATTTTTCTTCAAAGAAATCTTCTCCGGTTTTATGAGATTCGGCGATATTTTCCATATCGTTAAAATATTTTTCTGCTGTTCCGGCAAGATCATATTCTCCTTTCATTCCTTTTTTCATTGCCGTATCAACAACCAAAAGACGATTGATTTCGTTTGTGCCTTCAAAAATCCTGTTTATTCTGGAATCTCTATATCCTTTATCACAAGCCATATCTGCGGAATATCCCATACCCCCGTGTATTTGAACTGTTTCGTCAATAACGAAATCAAGTACTTCTGAGCCATAAACTTTTAGAATTGCAGCTTCCACAGCATAATGACTTATTGATTCGATTGCTGCCAATCCTTTATCCATACCATTGGCTTTTAGTTTAGCCATCATATCGTCAATTAGCTTGCTAGCTCTGTAAATAGCAGATTCCAAAGCAAATGTTCTGATTACTTGTTCTGCGAATTTATATTTTATTGCGCCAAAATTAGAAATCAGTACTCCGAATTGTTTGCGATCATTTGCGTATACTACGGAATCGGTAATCGCTTTTTTGGAAGCACCTAAAACATTAGCACCAAGTTTAATCCTACCCATATGTAAAATATTCAGTGCGATCCTGAATCCTTCGCCTCGTTTACCTATAAGATTTCCAACAGGAACTTTTACATCATTATAATATATTTGAGCAGTGGAAGAGCCTTTTATTCCCATTTTGTTCTCATCCAGTCCGATTTCGACACCTGGCATATCTTTTTCAACAATAAATGCACTTAGCACGCGGTCTCTGTCTATTTTTGCAAATACTGTTTGAATGTCTGCGATTCCTGCATTGGTGATCCACATTTTTTGTCCGTTGATAATATAATGTTTGCCGTCTTCGGATAAAACAGCATTTGTTCTTCCCGAATTTGCATCAGACCCTGCATTTGGCTCTGTTAAGCAATATGCTCCTATATTTTCGCCACTTGCAAGTTTTGTAACATATTTTTGTCTTTGTTCTTCATTGCCGTAGTACATTATAGGTAAAGTTCCAATGCCTGTAGATGCCATAAATGCTACTGAAAAAGAATATCCTGAACCAATAGTTTCTGCTGTAAGCATTTGAGTTATAAATGATTGTTCATATCCTCCGTATTCTTCAGGAATTGCAATTCCGGTTAACCCTAATTTTCCTGCTTTTATTATTGTATCACGCATTAATTTACGGTCACCTTTGTCTAATTCATCTACTATAGGATATAGTTCAGTATTCATAAAGTCATTTATTGTCTGAACTATCATTTTTTGTTCTTCGTTGTATTCTTCTGAAATAAAAACTTCTGAAGCATCTGTTTCTTTTATTAGAAATTCGCCGCTTTTTAAATTTTCCATATGGATTATTTTAAGTTATTCATTAAGCACAAAAATAGAAATATTTTTTATTAAAAAAAATGAATATATTTTTATATACTTTGTTTGAAGAGTTCGAATATTGTATCACACACACTATCTAACTGCTTAGTATTGCAATACGAGAACAAGCAGGTCAAACAAACATATTGTTTATTTGACTATATGATTGGTTTATTAAGCGACATTAACTGATTAACTTTATAGTTGATTTATAATTGAAGCAATATTACATGCAACAATGCCTGCCGTTTCTGTTCTTAAGCGATTCTTTCCAAGTGAAGTAGGGGAGAAATGTTCTTGTTTTGCCAAATGAATCTCATCTAATGTAAAATCTCCTTCGGGACCAATTAGTATTAAGTATTCCGATTTTTTTTCTATTTGTTTTCCAAGAAAGATTTTTTCTTCGTCTTCACAATGTGCAATAAATTTTTGTGAGTTTAATGATGGATTATTTTTTATGAAGTGGTTTAATGTGGTCAAATCATTTATTTTAGGATGGTATGCTTTGTATGATTGCTTCATGGCAGATTCTGCAATTTTATTAAGCCTTTCAGTTTTTATTATTTTCCTTTCCGAGTTTTTGCATAGGAGAGGGGTTATTTCATCTATTCCTATTTCGGTAGATTTTTCAATAAACCATTCAAACCTGTCAATGTTTTTAGTAGGTGCTATTGCTATGTGAATGTAATATGGACGTTTTCCATATTCCTGTTGTACTTCTAATATTTCTATTTCTGTTTTTTTAGGATGTATCGCTACTATTTTTGATTTGTATAAATTTCCGCTTCCATCTGTTATGTAGATAATATCATTGTTTTTCAAACGTAATACTTTTGAACAATGGTGGGATTCTTCTTCTGATAATGTTTGTATATTTATTATATCAGGTATAAAAAAAAGTTTCATTCTGTAAATTAATTTTTTGTTGGCAAATTTATAAAAATAAAACAGACCGGTTCATTTTTGAATCGGTCTGTTTTATTTGTTTTTAATTATTTACTTACTGTACTGTTATTTTTTCTATAATAGTTTGAGTATCAGTAATAATTTTTACATAGTATATTCCAGGAACCAGATTTACAGAAACTTCTTCTATTGAATCGTTGTTTACAGAAATTGTTTCCTGATGTAAAAGACTACCTTTTGTATCAACAATCTGGTATGTAGCCAGACCATTAATTCCGTCCAATTCGATAAAGAAATTACCTGAGTTCGGATTCGGATATACACTTATAGCAGCCACCTCATTGCTAACTATACCAACATGGATATTTATGTTGAAATTACAAGAGATTTCACAACCTGTTTGAGGTTCAGTGTAAGTGTAAGTAACTGCATATATGTTGCTGGATAATCCTGTAGTGTTTATAGTATTACCAGAGATAGCAGTTTCTAAGCCTTGGCCTGAGAATATTCCATCTGCAGGACTATAGCCTTCAAAATTGGCAATTGTTCCGATAGTTAAATCCATATCATCAGGACAAGTAATTTCAGGTAATTCAATTACAGTAACAGTCCAAGCTTGTATGTCGCCACTTTCTGCAGTTACATTATAAGTTACAGGGTTAGTAAAGTCCTGAACTATTCCGCTTGCAGGGGACATAGTTGCGTATTCGGATATAGTTGCTACAGGTGTTAATGATGTTACATCAGTATCATGAGGAACTCCGATAACGATGGTTTTAGCATCTGCATCTATTCTTGATCCGCAAAGTTGTTCTGCAACATAGAATGTTATAATATTGTTTTCTCCTGACGCAACTGTTACTGTAAAGTCACAGGATTGTTCACAACCAGTTTCTTCATCAATATAAGTATATGTTACATCATAATCTTCTCTTGCTAATGATGTAGCGTCAAATGAGTTTCCGGAAACTCCTTCACCGGAGAATGTGCCTCCTAATGGAGAATATCCTGAAAATTCCTGAGTAGTTCCGGTTGCAACGGTTATGTCTTCAGGACATGTTAGAGAAATGACAGAAACTGTTATAGTCCATTCTGCTTCGTCTCCGTTTTCTGCTGTTACCGTATATGATACCGGATTTGTAAAGTCTTGGGCAACTCCGCTTGCAGGAGAAATTGAAGCAAGGTCAGATATGGTTATCGTAGGTATTAATGATGTAACATCGGTTCCACCAGCAACTCCAATAATAATTGTTTTTGCATCCGCATCTATTGTTGCTTCACATAGCTCTTCAGTCATACTAAATGATAAAATATCATTTTCAGGACTTGGAGCATTAACTACAGTAACGATCCAATCCTGGTCATCACCGTTTTCTGCTGTTACAGTATAAGTTACAGGATTTGTAAAGTCCTGAGCTGTTCCACTTGCAGGAGATATACTTGCATAGTCAGAAATTGTAATAGCAGGAACCAGACTTGTTAATGAAACATTATATTCTACTTCCAGTGATACTGTATGAGCAGTTGCATCAATCACAGCAGGCTGAGTTTGTTCGTCCATTTCAAATGATAAAATATCATTTTCGTTTGAGGCAACTCTTACAACTATATTATCTATTGCCGCAGGAGATTGGCTTCCGCTGGTAGCATTGTTTTTCCAGAAGAATACCAAATTATATGTACCTGTTGTCGGAACTGTTATTGTTTCATAGAAATCAGCCCATGTTGTTTGAGATGAAAGTGGTGATTCGTTTACTTTAATCCAAGATGCAGGAGGAGTATTAACACTTCCTGTCATTCCGTAAGCATTACCTGCAGAAAGTTCAACATCTTGAGGTATCAGATATACATTAAGCACATCATTATTGTTTTCACCATTAACTTTGTAATCGAAGTCAATTACTAATAAATCTGTAGTTTGAATATCCAATGTACGGTATGCATATACATAAGAAGTCATATTTGTCAGGTATGAGTTGCTGACTCCTTCATTATTAGAAATATATAAACTGCTGGCTCCGCCATTATTAACAGCATTCCCTATATACCATCTGTTATTCTGATCTCCATTTAAAATAGTCCAGTTTGCATTTTCCTGCGGAGACTCAAAATCAGAAGTGAAAGGAATAGCTGAAGGTTCCTGTAATGTTATAAATTCTGTAACATAAGTCCAGTAGCTATATTCATCAGAACCGCAATTTGCTCTTACGTATACATAATAAATGGTTCCGGCATCTAATGATTGTGCCTGGTGAGCTGTAGTTGTTACATTTAGCGGATTTGGATAAGTATCAGGATCCAGCAACATTGATTCGGAAATAATAATATCCCATGCAGTTGCATTATATCCGTTCCAGTTTATTTCAGCTTCATCCTGAGTAATATTGCTAACGGTTACATCAACAGGCATAGGACAATTTGCCAAAGTTCTGAATGTAGTGTTAGTACTCCAGTTAGTTTCACAGGCAGGTTTAACATATACATCATATCTAACATTTTCATTCAAACCTGTAATAGTATATGGATTTGTGGTAACACCTGAAATAAGAGTTCCTCCTGTACCAGGATCAAATCCTTGTTGTCCGTATTTAATATCCCATGAAGTTTCGATAAATCCGTTAGTCCATGATACGGTTGCTGTATTTTGTGTCAGATCATTTATTTCCATGTTAGAAATACTTAAGCAGGCATCAGTTTCAACTGTTATACTGAAGTCATAATCAGGAATACATCCATTATTGGTATTTATATTTATAATCATGTAGTAACTACCCGGATAAATCACATGACTATATTCAATACTTCCACCATTACTCCATGAACAGAATAAAAATCCGGAATAAGAGTCGCATGAATTATGTACTGTCATTGTTGAATTTGCTGTTCCTTTCGGATCTAAAGTGAATGTAGCATAAACAGGTACATCAACATCTAAACGGTAAACAACATCTTCTCCGTTACCTCCGCCATTTGCACAACCAATAACTTCGCCTAAATTTCCATATCCGCATGTTGTTTGTTCTGTAACATTATATGGAATATCCGATGCAAAATCTACAACAACAGGATTACTGCAATTTCCACCAACAGGAACCGGAGCATGAGTAATATTAACTGTCCAGTTCTGAACACTTTCGTCCTGAGCTTCAACTGCATATACAAAAGGAGCTGAGAAATCCTGAACTGTTCCGCTTGCAGGTGTTGCAGTTGCATAATTGGAAACTGTAAATACAGGTGTAATTACTGTAATATCAAAGTCAAATCTTAACTGTGCAGTAACTGTATGGTTATCAGTATCAATATCTACATTACCCATTCTACCCGGGAAATCAAATGATAGAATGTCATTTTCGCTGCTTGGTGTGCTTGCATTGACAACAGTAACAGTCCATTCCTGAGCAACGCCACTTTCTGAAGTAACAGTATAGATAACAGGAGTTGTAAAATCTCTGGCAGTTCCACTTGCAGGAGATATTGTTGCATAATCGGATATTGTAATAGCCGGAGCTAGTGTAGTTAATGATTCGCCATAATGTATTTCAGCGTACACGGTATGGTTTTCTGTATCAATAACCGATTCGCCTATCTGGTTCGCAACAGAAAATGTTAATATATCATTTTCGGAAGAGGGGACATATACTCTGAAAGCATCAACATATAGTCCATATTTGTTAGTTGAAACATATTGAATTGCAAAATATATTTCATCTCCAATATTTATGCCAGTAATAGCATCTAATTGATAATCAAATTTTGTCCAAGTGGCTCCATGATTAGTAACAGATTGTAAAGTTATATTAAAATCCGCAGTAGCAGTACCTGTTTTAGATACTAATATATTAAAATCTTCACTCCATGTTGAACTATATGCTCTGGCCCAGAATTCCATATTCAAACCTTCTTGAACTTGGAATTTAGGACTTATAAGCCAGTCATTATTCGTTAATGAAGAACTTTCATATCTAACAAAAATAGATCTATCTCCTTCATATTTTTGTGTAGTTGAAGGTGTCCATCTTTGACTTCCGTTATCTTCATTCAATTCTGTCCAGCATTCACTTAAAGCAGCATCATTAAATCCTTCAAAATAAGGGTATGAAGTAATAAGATCACCACATTTAGTCATAAAACTGCTGCCAACCCATGTACTTAATACATCGTTACTACAGTTTGCTCTTATATATACATAATGTCTTGTATTATGAGGTAAACCGGTTGCATTATATGATGTACCGGAAATATTAGATTCTGTCGGAGTTATATCAGAAAAATCTGTGATTTCGGATGTGGAAATAATTATATCATACGTACCAATATTTGCAAATCCTTCTGTCCATGAAATTGTTGCAGAATTTTCTGTAACTGTAATAGTGGGAATAGTTATGTTCTCAACTATACCGCATAATCTTTCTGTTGTAAATGAAGTGCCGGACCAACCGGTTACTTCGTCGTCTTCACATATTCCCTGAATATAAACATAATAAGTAGTATTTTCAGCAAGTTCTGATAAGGAATAAGAAGTAGAAGTATGGTTAGAAACTGTAGGAACTTCATCGTCAAAGTTAGAAATTGCTGTTTCGGAAAGAATGATATTCCATGCTGATAATTCTCCTTCATTCCATGAAATTGTTGCAGAAGAATTTGTAATATCAGATGCTGCAAAGTTTATAGGAGCAGCACATTCTATGAATTCTACAGAGATATTATATATAGATGCGGGAGGATTATTATTAACTCCTCCATCTGTTTTCCATAAAAAGGCAAGCTTATATATTCCATTTTGATAAACTGGTATTTCCCTTTCAAGCTCCTGTATGGTATTTTTCCATTTTAAAACTCCGCTTACATCAATCCATCCGCTTGGAGTTGAAACATTAGAATTTTCTGTCATACCATAAATATTACCTCCCTCAACAGTTATATCCTGAGGGACTAAGAATGCTCTCACATAATCATATGCAAATCCTTCATTTTCACCGTAACATCTCCAGTCAAATTTTATCCGGTATGTTCCGATATCTTCAAGATTTAATTCCCTGAATGCATAAATGTATGTATCTGCACTTGAATATGTATTGGATGCGCCGTTATTACCAGAAACATATAATCCGTTTGTTACGGTATATGTTCCGCTTGTTGTATTACCTATATACCATTTATCGGTTTTACCGGAATGGGATAAAAGGTTCCATGCACTATTTTCCGAATCATTATCAAATGCACATTCGTATGGTAAATTTGCAGGAGCTGCTAGAGTACTGAATGAATACTCTGACCAGGTGCTTAAATCATTAACATCACAAATTGCCTGTACATACACATAATATGGTGTTTGTACATCTAGTACGCTTAATGAATATGTAGTTGATCCATGATTTGGGATGTCTATATCTTCATTTGTGAAATCTGTAATTGCTGTTTCAGAAATAATTATATTCCATTCTGCCTCTTCTCCTCTGGGTGTCCATGAAATATCAGCAGAATTAGAAGTTATTGCAGATGCAGATATTACTAAAGGAGGATAACATGAAGGAGATTCTGAAATCTTAAGTTCATCCATATACGCATAATAGTAACTGCCTCTTCCATAAGCCAGGAAACCTATATATAAAACATCGTTCTCATTTAAAGAAGGTATTATGATTTCTTTCTTTTCCCATCCGGATGTTTCAGCATAACGTTTAATAAAATCACCAATATCTGTCCATGTTTCGCCATCAAAAGAATATTGAACCTGAACACCTTCATTCTGATATGAAGTTGATCCGCCGCTACTATTATGATACCACCAAAATTCCAGATCAACACTTGATATATTTTCTATGGAAATGGAAGGAGATACCAAACGTGTTTGCGAACTACTTGTATAAGGGAACCTTACAGATCTTGTACCTTCGTGATATTGAGTGGTTTCAAAAGTAATATTGGCTGTTCCGCTAACATTTTGTTGTGTCCAGCAGTCAGGGAAAACAGAAGATCCGCTTGTATTAAACCCTTCTGCCAAAGGTAATGAAAAAGTTCCGCATAAAGTAGTAAATATTCCGGCATAGGACCATTCACTTAAATCATCAACATCACAAATAGCCTGTACATAAACATAATATGGAGTTTGTGAATTAAGACTTCCTGCAGAATATGTTGCAGAACTAAGATTTTGAGCGTCCGGAATTATTCCTGTGAAATCGGTAATTTCTTCTGTTGAAATTTTAATATTCCAAGCTGTTTCTTCTCCTCCTGTCCATGAA
>JAISPG010000015.1 GCA_031275085.1 Bacteroidales bacterium
GGGCAAAAACGACCCGATGGTACCGAATAACTCTGAAGACAACAGAAAACTGAACAGAAGATGTGACTTCGAAGTGATTTTTAAATAAAAATGTAGGTAGATAGGTAAATACAAAAAAAGGCAGTAAAAATTACTGCCTTTTTTTGTATATTCTTTTACCTACCGGAAAAAATCCTTTTTTATCTTTATAGATTAAATATTATCTTTACCCGGTGAAAAAAACTGTATTTCTTATAATATTCGTTCTTATTTATCATGTTGTATTTTCACAGCATGAAGGTATTGAGCGCCATTTTCACTCTTATAAACATAATATTATTGAAACATTAGATTATTCAATCTACAGTGACACTTTAACTGATAATTTTCACAATTTCCTTCCACAACAAAAAATTACATATAATCCTCTGGGATATATGAATCCGGGACATCCATTTGTTGTACCAATATATTCTATGCAGCCAAAAGAAAATACTTATTGGTTCCTTAATAATTACTATGCATACATAAAAAATCATGATGATGCATTATATTTTGATGCAAGAAAACCATTTACTCTATTTGAATTTAATGGCGGAGAAAAAGTAATGGATAATGCCGGTATTTTTCATACCCAGAACCTTGGCTCCAGTTTTAACTTTGCTTTTGATTATGATCTCATCAATTCCGAAGGACAATATATGTATAACAATACAAAAGTTCATGCGATGAGCCTTACAAGTGCTTATACAAAACACAAATACCAGTCACATTTTAACTTTATCTTCAATACTATTAATAACCGGCAAAATGGAGGGATAAAAGACGAAACAGCTTTTAAGGATTCTGATACAAGAACAGAAAACCTGGATGTAAATTTACATAATTCACATAATAAAATATCACAGTTAGGATTTAAATATAATCAAGAATATCGATTCGGAAAATTCAATATAGATACTATTTACGAAAAAAAAGATACATTACTTGCAAAAACTCTAAACAGTAACTTCTCAATAATGCATGATATCACATTCGACAGATTTTACAGAGTTTATACAGATAACTCAAGCGATTTTTATTCGAATTATTATTATAATACCGGAAATACTAACGATTCCACAAGATTACACTATTTAGATAATAAGCTTTTATTAAAACTTAATCTTAACAACATTGGCCAGATAAATAAACTCCAAATATTTGCCGGAATAAAGAACCTGTTTTACTATTACTTATATAATTCTGATTACAATACTGGAGCACGATCCTATTCATCAACTTATATTACCGGCTTATTAAAGTTGGAAACAACAAAAAGTTCATTGAACGGTGAACTAAATTACTGCTTCCTGGGAAGAGAAATTTTTGATTTTGATGTAGCAGCAAAATATTCTCAAACAATTTCGGATTTCTTCAAATTCGATGCATATTTTAAATTTGAACTAAAAACTCCTTACATTTTTTATTATCATTTCAACTCAAATAGTTTTATCTGGACAAACTCAGATCTTTCAAAAACAAATAAATTAAGCGGTGGTATCGATTTCAACTTTACAAAATGGAATTTTAACTTAGGTGTTAATATTAATACCCTTCACAACTATATTGTATTCGACACTGTAGCAATGCCACAACAAATAACTGATGCAAACTTTATAGCCGACATTTACATAAAAAAACTATTCCGGTTAGGTAGCTTTTATTGGTTTAATCAATTATCGTACCAATATATTTCGGATAAAGAAAAACTACCTCTCCCCTCTTTTGTCGCATATTCCAACATATACTTTAAGAAATCATTATTTAAAAACGCTCTTACATTCCAAATTGGGATTGATATGAAATTCCATACAAATATTTACGGATATTCATATATGCCGTCAACTGAAACTTTTTATTTACAAAACCAGGAAAAATTCGGAAATTACCCGTATACCAGTGCATATATAAATATCCAGATCAAAAGGTTCAGAGGATTTGTAAAGGTTAGTAACGTTAATAGCTTTTTTATGTCAAGAACATATTATCTATTACATAAAATACCAGATAATCCATTTGCTTTCAATTTCGGAATATCATGGGAATTTTATAATTAGTAAAAAATCATAAACTACAATGAAAAACCTGAAAAATACTTTACTTTATTTTACGTTATTATTAGTATTTTTCATTTCATTTGGTTCATATATAAAATTATACGAAATATATGAAGACAAACCTATAAGAGATTTTACAGAAATTACTGATACAAAAGATTTAAACGTAGTTATTTCATCAAATTTTATTGACTATTTTGTTTATAATGGTCGTCCTATGGGGTTTTACCTTGAAATTTTATCCGAATTTGCCAATGATTACGGGTTAAATCTTAACCTTTTTGAAGAATCTGACCACATCAATGCACTTAACTTAATAAATGATAACAAATGTGATATATTTGCGGCAGATATTGTTTTACCGGTAAAAACCAGATCAAAATTCGACCTGACGGTTCCTTTAAGAACAACAAAACAAGTTCTGGTACAAAGAAAACCTGATGGTTACATTTACATGTCACAACAACAAATTAAAGACAGTTTAATAAGAAACTACTCAGGATTATCTTATAAAACTATATATGCAAAAAAAAACGGAAACAACTTTTTCATATTAAATAAATACCTATTAACCAAAATAGATTCTCTTTCGACAGAAGATATCATTAAAAATGTGTCCAATAAAGTATTTGACTATGCAATTTGTGATTATAATTTCGCAAAGATTTTCAATTCTTATTATCCTAACATTGATATTGAATTACCTTTAAGCTTCAGACAAAATGTATGTTGGGTAGTAAGGAAAAACTCAACTGATTTACGTGATACTTTAGATTCCTGGCTTACAAATTTTAAAAAAACAAAAAAATACTCGGATCTCGAAAGAAAATACATAACAAATAATCGTATTCTATTAAACATAAATAGTGAATATTATTCAGGGAACGAAGGCAAAATAAGTAAATACGATGAATTATTAAAAAAATATAGTGCAAAATTGGGCTGGGACTGGCGTCTCCTGTCTTCTCTTGTTTTTGAAGAATCACGCTTCGATCCCAAAGCAGAAAGTTGGGCAGGAGCTTTAGGATTGATGCAATTAATGCCATTTACCTATGAAAGTTTTTCAAATGATACCACATGGCAAATTGAATCCCAGATTTCGGCAGGTGTAAAATATATCGAATATCTTTATAATCTGCTTCCCGAAGAAGCTAATGACTCCGTTTCAAGAACAAAAATGGTACTTGCAGGGTACAATATTGGGTTCGGACATGTTGAAGATGCTATAAATCTGGCTAGAAAATACAACAAAAATCCGGGATCATGGGAAGATATTTCATATTTCCTTACAAATCTATCCAAACAAAAATATTATTCTGATACGGTTGTAAAATTCGGATATTTTCCCGGTATTTATGCTGTGGATTTTGCTAATTCTATATACAACAGATTCTTACATTATAAAAATGTTATCCCTGAATAAATATTATACTAACAGATAGAACTATTCATAAAATCTTTATTTTATATTTTTCACTCCTATTTTCTGATTTTATATCAAACAATCACAAAAACTATCATTCTGAATTATTTATATATTTATAATCGAAGATTAAATAAAAAAATATATATCATCCCGCCGGGATGATAGTTCGCAGAAAATATAAAGAAAGAATGTATTTACATGCCGCTAGGTATGCAACAAAAGAATCGGATATTTCATTTCTCAGGAATGTCATCTATTTTTCGTATCATTTTATACCAATTGTTTTTTCATTGATCAAGATTATGGAACTCATATCCCCTGGCAGTAAAATATTCCAAAGTAAATTCCAATGCCGGTAACATATTTTTAGAAGCTTTTACAGAATCGTGAAAAACAATTACAGAGCCATTCCTTATTTTATTCTTAAGAATATTTTTAATTATGTCAACATTAAAATCCTGCCTGAAATCATAAGTCATAACATCCCAGAAAACTACTTTATACTTTTTGCTTATCTTATTAAATTCCCATGGAAGTATATTTCCGTAAGGAGGCCTGAAATATTTATTTTCCGAAACAGGAGAATATCTGAAAATATCATCAATCCATTCTTTTCCGGAGACTTTAAATGCATTAAGATGGGAATATCCATGGTTTCCTATAGTATGACCGTCATTTATAATTGAATCTAAGATATCAGGATATTTTTCCGCATTTTTACCTAAACAAAAGAAACTGGCTTTTGCATTATATTTCCTTAAAATTTCAAGAACATTCTCCGTAATACTGGGAGTAGGACCATCATCAAAAGTGAGATACAAAGTCTTAGATCTTTTATCACCCCGCTTCACAGATTTTCTGAAAAGCCACGGACATCTTACTATTACAATTTTTTTTAAACCCAAATTCTAAATATCTGAAATTATTATTCTACAACACCTATTTTCTCATATACTTCCGTTATTTCAGGAATAAATTCATTATCAATATAATAATTAGCCATATTATACAACTCATCAATTACTAATATAGCTCTCTTTTTGTAAACATCCAGTATAATCTGTTTACGTGGTGAAAAACTATTATAAAATTCAAGTTCATTCAGCGCGTTTACCATCATTATCCTGCCTATAGCCGCTGCTTTCGATTTTTTACTTAGCCTGTAATACCCCCTTACCATTTCTATTGAATAATCACTATAAGCAACTACTTCGTCAGGAATGTATTTTACACATATATCCAAAACCCTCTCCGACTCTTCAAGTTTTCCTTCCAGATATAAATTCTCTGCAAGAAGAGATAAATGATTCCTTATGTTAGTCAGTATTTTACGTTCATTTTCATTATAATAAATATTTTTATCTCCGAGTTTTCCCCATGTAAACTTTTCGGTCAGATTTTTATACATAATACTACTGTTAACCCCTACGACTTCTGGTCCCGAAATTTCTGTTTCTACAGGAAGCAATCTGTACGCAAAACCTTCAAGATATAAATATTTATCCAGTCCCAGAAAATAACGACTATTCATTGTAGAACTGAAATACACCGGACGTTCCCACATATTTGCAAGAATTATTTCCAGCACCATAAGATCTCCCTTTGTAATACTCTCCCTGTCAAGTGACCATTCCATCCTTGGTACAATATATCTTTCAAGTTCGGGAGATAATCCCATTTTATCAATTATCTGGGTACGATTAATTCTTAACATAAGATTATTTACTGGAAAATAATCTATCGGATATTCATACAATCTGGTATCTATTTTTGTTTCCGCTTCATTAGAAAATACAAAATTAAGGACAGAATTCAAAGGTACAGGATATTTTTTCTGTTTTACCAAAAACCTATAGAGATCACTTATTATCTCTTCTGCCTGAACTTCAGTAAGTCCAAATTCCGAACGATAGTCAGGATCACTTAAATTAGAAACAATCAACGAAAAATCGGTAAAAGAAGGACTATTACTTACCGGCTGTATCTGGCTGTAATAATTCCTAAAATTATTATATTCTTCAGGATGTGACCTGTCAAACCCATTTTCATGAAGGATATCAATAAATCTATTGAATATATATGTATAATCTTCCAGAATTTCTTTTGTATTTTCAAAATAAATATCTTCAGAAAACGCACTCGTTGTTTCCTTTATCAACAATAATTCCCGCTGTCCTGAAATATATAAATCCTTATCGGCATTGATCAATACCCCATCCGAACCCGGCCGTTTTCTTATTATCTGATCTATATACCAATCCGTATTAAGAAAACTTAAATTTATTATACTTACATCTGTCCTTATTTTTTCAACTTCCTGCAAATACCATAATGAAAATGTTTCATTATCACCCCATGTAAACAATATTGCATTATTTTCACAGGAATTCAACAGATCATATGCAAATGTATATGCCAGATCATTATCACTTTGATTGTTATTTTTATAATTTTCAGCCAGGAACCGTAAAGGAACAGCTAAAAAAGTAACCAGTAAAATTCCGGCAGTTAAATATTTACCGGAAATATATTTTTCCAATGAATCATAAAGCCATATAACACCTAGCCCTATCCATATGCAAAATGCAAAATATGACCCAATAAATAAATAATCTCTTTCCCGTGCCTGATATGGATGAAAATTCAAATAAAATGAAACCGCAATTCCGGTAAGTATAAATAATAAACCCGTTATCAAAAGAAATTTTTTATCTTTTTTAAATTGTAGTAATATCCCAAAAACTCCCATGATTAATGGCAGAAAATAATAAGTTTGTTTCCCTTTATTACCGTCAGGACTTTTATTTACTGCTCCCAGCCGTATATTATCAATAAAATTTATCCCCGATATCCAGTTGCCATTTATAGGTCCCCCATGTGATTGAATGTCATTCTGCCTGCCGGCAAAATTCCACATAAAATATCTGAAATACATATGTGAGAACTGATATTTAAACATAAACTTAATATTTACAGAAGCCGGCGGGATCTTATCTCCCTTATAGCCAGTCCATTCCTGGTATGCAGCAATATGTTCAGGTTGGTTACTCCACATCCGTGGTAATAATCTCTTATCTCTATCTTTATAATTGGCTTTCGGTTTATTGGAAACTATTTTATATTTGTGATTTACTGTGTCGTAAACAGGCTCTCCTTCAATATATGGTTTATTCTTATCGAGGCTACTGTTATATTGTTGCCCGTACCATAAAGGATAATGATCATATTGATTCTGGTTTATATATGAAATAAAATTAAAAATCGTTTCAGGATTATTCTGGTCAATCGGCGGGTTTGAAGATGACCTTATTAATATAACACCGTAAACAGAATATCCTGAAATAAAGACAACAAAACAGGTCAGAATAAAATTGATAAAAGGTTTATTCTTTTTATATGATATATAAATCCCAAAAAAAGCAAGTACAATAAATAAAAATATAAAAAAATACAATCCGGAATTATAACCAAAACTAAAACTATTAACAAACAATAATTCAAATTTTGAAGCAACTACCGGAATAAAAATAACAGTACCCCAGACAAAAATAAAAAGTAATATGGATAATAACAGTGTCTTTAATACGCCACTATAACTAAATTTATATTTTCCGAAATAAAATATAAAAACAAGTACCGGCACAATAAAAATACAATGCAAATTCACACAAACAGACAATCCGAGCAACAAAGAACAAAGTATTACCCATCTGTTACGTCCGGGTATATCCTGGTCACTATAAAACCTGAGCATTGACCACAGACAAACAGAAATAAAAAAAACAGATAATGAATAAATATTTGTTTCGACCGCAGATGTCCAGAATGTTGATGAAAATGCAAAAGATAAAGCCCCTAATACAGAAGCGCTTATACATATAACAATCTGTGATTTGTTTAATTCCGGTAATTTTAGTTTAAATATACTGAGTGATATTATTATAATGCTGTGATAAAGAAAAAATACCGTAAAAGATGCTGCAATTACCGATAATAAATTTATTGCAAGTGATATATTTTGAGGATTTATTGTAAATATAGCAAATATACGTGCAAGAATAAGAAAAAAAGGAGAACCCGGCGAATGTCCGATTTGTAAGCCGGAAGCGCAAGTAATCAGTTCACTTGAATCCCAGAAGTTTATTGTTTCGGATACTGTAAAAACATAAACTAAAAAGCTGAATGCAAAAACGCTCCATCCGGTTATTATATTGATTTTCTTATTATTTAACATCTATAAATTAGTTTTCAAATTTTGAAAAGTATTTTAATATGAATGGATAAAATTTTATACAAATATAAAAATCATATTTTGTCATATTATATTACATTCACATTTTTAGATAAATAATAATTTTTATTAAAAAATTAATTTTGTACTAGTATAAAAAATATTAATTTTGCAACTTGTTTTGTCCGATGGTGTAATGGTAGCACTACAGATTCTGGCTCTGTTAGTCTGGGTTCGAATCCTAGTCGGACAACAAATAATGCTGAAAATCAGCAAGTTAAACAAACACCCAACTTTACTTTATTGAGTGTAAAATTGGGTGTTTTCTTTCATTTTTCAAAAGGATTACGGACATTCTTAATTTTCTTATAGTTTTTGCTATCCACCACTAGGTACTTTTTCATCAGAAACAACAGGAGTCTGTGCATACAATACATCAAAAACAGTCTTAGTTAAAACTCCTGTCTTTTATTATATCCTTTTCTAAAAACCATTTTATTATCATATACAACATTGATAAAATAGAAAAACTTATAAAAACCGATATACAACAGATTAAATCTTTGATGAGCAGGTTAATAGTAAATATTAGGTGCCATACACAAAAAGGCAGACATTATTGAACAGGCGTTGTTCATTTATCGGTAATACTAACAATTTAGAGTTTTTAAATGATGAAATCGGAAGTATTAGTTTTTTTATGCTTTTGACCTTGAAAGTATAGATTTTGATTATTCATATTGATAATGTTTACTCACAAGCTTACTCATTGTATTTAAGCGGAGAATCTCATGAAATTACAAAAGAAGATAGCTTTATAATCCAACAGTACAATAAAATATTCAGTGAGTATATTCAAGTAGGTGAATTTTATAACGGATGATATAGAAAAACTTATAGCGTGTCGTATTGACATATTGATTAATTACTCATAGCGATTATTCCCATAAATTTAATATATACAAAATATTTGATTCAGAAGGATAAGGTGTTTAACAAATCTAAAAAGAAGAAATGCAATACTCCTAACCAATAACCAGTTTTTTTAACTTATTTCTTATTATTTTCTGTTAAATTTATATATTTGTAAATATTTGACAAGTCAATAAGAAGCAAATGAATAAATTTGGAAGCAAACTTCGAGAATTACGTGAAAGCAAGGGGCTATTACTCAGACAAGTTGCGGCTTATCTTGAAACCGATACAGCTTTTGTTAGTAAACTTGAACGAAATGAACGTAAAGCAAAACGAGAACAAGTTCTACAACTTGCAATTCTCTTTGAATCCCCACCAAATGATTTACTTTCTCTCTGGTTATCTGATCAGATATATGAATTAGTAAACAATGAAGAGGTTGCAGTTAATAGTCTTAAAATCACATTAAAAACAATCGAAAACAAATAATGAGTAATAACATATTAAAATACGAATCTGATGTCTGGAAAACAGCAGATCTTCTAAGAGGTTCCGGCATAAAAGAAAGCGATTTTCCAAAATACATGATGCCATTTTTTGCACTTTTAATGGTTGAAAGTAGATTAGTACGAGCTGCAGAGAAGCTGGAAGAGGATATAAGCCGGGATGATATTGACGATTTTGTTGAGATGTTTGAATTAGAAGGACTTGGTTATAACACTTATGTTATAAAGAAAAACAAAACCTTAAAAGATATTTGCAAAAACGATAAAACTTTCGATACAGATTTTCGTGCATATTTAAAAGCGTTTGATCCGGAAACAAAATCATTATTGGGTGTTGATAAAGGACCACAGGAGGAAAAATTTCTTGATATATCAGGAGTATCCGCTTTATTAGCAAAGAAAAGAGTCCTTTTCGATTACGTGAAAACATGGAGTGAGATAGACCTCACACCTTTTAATAACTCGGAAATTACGACACTTGAAGAACATATTAAACGTCGTTGGGCTGATATATCTGCTGAAACTGCAGGGGAACAGTATACCCCAGATGATATTATTGCTTTGATTGCTGAACTTATCGTTTCTCAAATAAGGAATGATAATCGGTTTATTACTATATACGATGCTACCTGCGGGGGAGGAAACCTGTTGTTTGGAGTAGAAGATAAGATTCTAGAGACCTATCCGGAAAAACCGACAGCTACATTCGGTCAGGAGTGGAACGATGCACTTTTCGCCTTATCAAAAATAGAAAGCCGTTTCCGAAAAGATGCACAAATAGAATATGGTAACACCCTGACAGAAATTGGTAAGTTTTATGACAAGTCTTTTTCCGTAGCTGTTGCAAATCCCCCATACGGAGTTGACTGGAAAGGATTTGAAAAAGATATTCGGAATGATAATACTGAACGCTTTGTCGACCTTCCTTCTATTTCCGATGGCCAGTTTCTCTTTACTCAGCATATACTCTACAAGCTTGCCGATGATGGCATGGCGGTAGTCGTACACAACGGCTCCACTCTTTTCAGTGGTGATGCGGGAAGCGGTGAAAGTAATATCCGTAAGAAGTTTTTTGATGAGGACTGGGTAGAAGCGATTATCCAAATGCCAACAGACGAATTTTTCAATACAGGTATTTATACTTACCTATGGGTATTTAATAAGAATAAGGCTGATGAAAGAAAAGATAAAGTTATCCTTATTAATGCAAGCGAGTTATTCTCCACACTGAAAAAGAGTAAGGGAAAAAAACGGAAACAAATGTTACCGGAAAACAGGAAAGACATTGTAGATACTTACCTCAACTTTAAAGACAATGACTTCGCTAGAGTATTCGACAAATGGCATTTCTATTATAATAAGCAAAATATTATGCTTACCAATATTGACGAAAATGGTAAGTATATACAAATGCCTGTCAAGATAAATAAGGAGGGTGAGAAAGTTGAAGAGAAATCAATCAAATTAACTCCAATAAAAATCACTCAATCCATTGACGGCCATTTGATTGAAATCAGTGATTTCGAAATAACCGATTTCCCAAAAGGAGATTATGTGGACAAAAGCACTGGAGAGGTGCGCACATGGCAGTATAAAAGTTTAAGCCAGTATTTTGAAGAAGAAATAAAGCCACTTGTAAATTCTTTCGATTATAAAGAAAGTAATCTTAAAGTATATACCACAGCAGCTTCCTATTGGTATGATGCCGACAAAGAAACACTTATTGAAGATAAAAATGGGAAACAAGAAGAATTAGGTTGTGGTAAGATTGTAATTAAAGCCTCCTTAAAAAAGGACAGCAAAACAAAGAAACCTAAAAGTATTTCTATCACAGTAGAACTGACACAGGATAAACAAAAAGATTATGAGATAATTTCTTATAATCCGAATCCGGAAATAAATTGGCAAAATATTACAGCTTTTATGGCAAAATATATATTTAAGCCTTTCGAATACATAGACAATACCATAGGAGTTGAAATAAATTTTAACAAGGTATTTTATAAGCCTGAAACTTTAAGGGAAATTAGTGAAATTACAGCCGATCTGGAGAAACTGGAAGAAACGTTAAGTGAACTGGAAGGGAGTCTATCTTTATGAAGAAATACGAAAAATATAAAGATTCCGGTATTGAATGGTTAGGAATAATTCCTGAGCATTGGAAAATAAGGCGAATAAAAGATCTTGGAGAATATAAAAGTGGAACTTTCATTGATGCAATAGATATCGATATTGATTCAGAATACCCAGTTATGGGAGGAAATGGCCTGAGAGGATATACCAATAAATATAATAGAAATGGCTCTTATGTTTTAATTGGACGTCAAGGAGCATTATGTGGCAATATAAACTATGCTAATGGAAAGTTCTGGGCAACAGAACATGCTGTTGTTGTTCATAGTAAAAAGAATATTGACATTAAATGGCTAGGAGAATTATTAAATATAATGAATCTTAATCAGTACTCTTTTACAACCGCTCAACCAGGTCTTTCTGTAGAAAAAATCAAAGCATTAGAATTACCTTTGATTTCTCACAAGGAACAAAAAGCAATTGCTGATTACTTAGATACAAAAACACAACTCATAGACAAACAGATAGAACTGCTCAATCAAAAGGTAGATACATACAAAGAGTTACGAAAAACTATCATAAACAAAGTTGTATGTCGTGGATTGAATGAAAATGTAAAATTTAAAGACAGTGGGATTGATTGGATTGGAAAAATACCTGAGCATTGGAAAATAGAAAGATTTAAAAATTTCGCAAATACTCTGAAGGGAAAAAATTTAGAGTATCACAACTCTTTCTTTGAAAATAGTCTTCCGAATTTATCGTTAGACTATTTAAGAAGTAATTCTTCATGTATGATTTATTACTGTTATAGCCCAGATAAATCTTTAATAGCGAAAGAGAATGATCTAATTATCATTTGGGATGGAGCAGGTGTTGGAGAAATTTTGAAAGCAAAAAAAGGGTATATATCTTCAACCATTGCAAAGCTTGTATTTACTAAAAAATGTGATCCTGGATATTTTTATTATTTCAGATATATATTAGAATATACATTAAAAAGAATACCAACAGGAATGGGAATACCACATTTAAACCCTACTGTACTTAATAATTTCCGATTTCCGTTTCCTCCTATAGAAGAGCAAAAAGAAATAAAAATCTATCTTGATGAGAAAACTCAAAAGATAGATTCAATTCTCAAGAACATCTATCTACAAATAGTAAAGCTACAAGAACTTCGCAAAACACTTATTAACGATGTGGTAACCGGAAAAATAAAAGTAACAGAATAATATGCAGGAACTTGATTTACAGGAAAAATATCTGATTAACTTCTTATGCGAGCACCCTGATGGGTTGCAATATAAAGAAGCTAAAGCTAATACTGTTTCACCACAGTTCTTTATTGTGGAAGATTTAAAGCAGTTCCTTTCGGATACTACGCTAAATAAAGACAATTACAAAAAACTGCTACGTAAATTCGAAACAGAGAAGTCTCTTTTTGATAAGTTAATCCCTTTTTTGGATGAACGTATCAAGTCTTCTGCTAATATGGCAATGTTCTTCAACAACAACAAAACAGTTACATTCGAAGGTATTTCACTACATCTGTTCTATCCAAGTGGAAGTGAAATATATGAAGACAAACTGTTTGAACAGAATATTTTTTCGGTCGTACAGGAGCTTCCATACACATTTCGTTACGATGGTAAGCAACGCTTTTCGTTTCGCCCTGACCTTACATTTTTTCTAAATGGAATTTATCTTGGATACAGCGAACTAAAAAGCAGCTACAATAATCAGAATGCAAAGAACAATGGTCGTAAAAAAATAGCAAAAGATTACCTGACCGCAGTACAGGAGTATCTTGAAATTGCTGATAATAATGACGTTTCCCAAACTATACGAAAAAACTTTTTGAAAATTTTTGAGAAAGCAATTCATATAACTTCTACAGATATAAACGAAACCTACATCATTCGAAATATATCCAATCTGTTTGATGAAATTAAAGTTGCTGTCGAAAAAGGGGATTATGACTTTGATGATTATCACAAAGCATTGATGAAGGACTTTAAAGCTTATCCTGTATTGGATAGAGAAACTAAAAAGACTAAGCGTTTCGAAGAAGTTTTCAAAACATTTTATGATAAGAGAATGATAGAAAAAGAAATTCTCTATTATAACTTTTTGGAACGGGAACTGATAAAAAAAGAAGGAAGCAAAGTTAAAGAATACAAACACAATGACGGCAGGCTCATTGCTCCACGCCCAAAGCAGAAATTTGGGACCGACAAAGTAATCGCCAAAATAGATGAATTTCTCGCCCATGAGTCCGAACCCAATTATTTCATAAAAAAACTGGAAAAAGACCTAAAAGCAAAAGGCATTGGAGAAGAACGGACAAAAGAGTTAATTGCAAAACGACAAAAATACCTGAACAATAAACATGTCTATTCACTCTTGATGCAATATTCTGCAGGGTTCGGTAAAAGTAACATTATCGGTTGGACAGCCTTACAACTTAAAGACTTGCGCAAAAATGGTCAATATGTATATGATAAGATTCTGTTGGTAGTCGATCGCTTACAGCTCAGGGATCAACTAGATTCAGTCATGCACAATATGAACATTCAAAAAAGTATGTTCATTGAAGCTCAGGATCAAAAAACATTCGAAAAAGCATTTCAAAGTGACAGACGAATTGTTGTTGTAAACATTCAGAAATTCGGGAAAGAAAGTGTTAAGAAGGTTTTGAGTGAAACACTCATCAAAAAACTTTCTACATATCGGATTGCTTTCCTCATTGATGAAATACACCGGAGTAATACTGGAGATCAACATGAAGATATGGTTAGCCTTTTCGACGATATACAAAGCAGCTTCGACCACAATGAGGAGTATATAAAAGAAGCTCATAAAAAGAATCTGATTATTGGTTTTACAGCAACTCCCAGCGATCATACTTTAGCCCGTTTTGGAGAGTTTAATAAATATGCGGAAGCGGAAAAATTATGGATACCTTTCGATAGTTATACGATGAAGGAAGCTATTGAAGATGGATATATTCTTAATCCAATAAAGGGAATTGTACCCGTTTCGGCTAAGATGTTCTTCGAAATTCCAGATGATGATTTAAAAGGATTTGAAGGAGACACAGGATATGAGGAAATCCCAGATGATACGGAAACAGGAATTGACGAATATGGGAAGAAATACATTATCCGGAAAAAGAACATCTACTCTAATCCAGAGAGAATCGAAGCTATTTCAAAATTTATTGTAGAGCGTCTGGCAACTACTGTTTATCAAAATATAAGAGGAAACGCCAAAGCAATGTTAGCTGTAAGCTCTATACCTAACGCTATTAAATATAAGAAGCACATTGACAAGCTGTATAAAGAATTTACAAGCCAGAAAAAACATGAGCGTTTCAAGGATGCTCCTGTTTATATTGTATATTCCGACTCGCAGGAACACCCTGCTATGTCAAGTTTAAACGGAGGACTTAGCGAAAAACAAGTTATGCAAAATTTCAGACTTGCTAAAAACGGTTTAATAATTGTTGTGGATAAACTTCAAACTGGCTTTGACGAACCCAAGCTTCATACATTATTTTTGGATAAAGAGATTAGAGGAATCAATGCCATTCAAACTATTTGCAGAGTCAATCGTAAAACGAAACACAAGAATGATTGTAAGATTGTTGACTTTTCTTACAAAAACATTAATGTACAAAATATAAAACAAGCCTTTGAACACTACAGTAATGTGGTTGTTTCTGATTTTGACCCGATAGGATATGAAGAAAAATTAGACATTTACTACAAAGAGCTACTGGAGCATGAACTTTTTATAAAACATTTCTTTGCTTTCACTGAATATAAAAAAAGTAAAGGGGATATTTCTACTATTTTGGATATGACGGATAGTTTTTGTGAATATATCCACCATTCGGAAAAGAAAGCAAAAAAATTAAAATCGTTTATCAATTTATATTTTAGAATATTAAACTTGATCGAAAATGTTATTGAATTCGATAAAAAGCTGAATGAGAGTAATTTTCTTGAATTTTGGAGGAAGTTTAATATAGAGTACAACCAAATTCATAAACCTGATGAACTGATAGACGATGTTGAAATATATTTCGACAATAAAATTGGCATCGTAGCACCTAAGGATTATCAAATCAAAGACTCCAAGAGATCAATTCTTGCTGAACCTAAAGGGGATTATGAAAACAATCAATTCAAATACAGCATTTTGAAGGTAATTGAAAAACGAAATCAAGAGGAAGAAGCTATTGCCGAGCTGATACAAGAATTTGAGAAAAAGATAGATGAATTCTTCGATTATATACGAAACAATGAAGCAGGGAAACGGCTGGTTGCAAAAATATTGGATGATGGCATGGCTTTTTCACCTGAAGAAATTTATAGTGATTTCTCTAAAATGTACCGCAAATACACTATAAAAAATAAAGAATTGGATGAATTCTTCAAACGGGAAACAAAGGATATTCTACCCCAACTTTGTGATGATTTTGAGAGATATATAAAAAGTAATATACTATGAAAGCAATGACAGCAAAAGAATTTGCAGAAAAAGTGGTTGAGAAATTCTGTATTGAATTAACAGATCAATTGTTCCTATATATTGAAAATGATAAAGAATTAATGCAGGATTACTTGCGTGTCATTACCGAAGAAGGATTACATAAAACAAATCAAGATTTGGGAGCTGATTTCAAGGAATTATTCTTTGTTGATAATTTAGGAGAAACAGATAAAGTCAAAAGTAAATTGATAAAGACTTATACCCAACATACAATGCCTGATATAAACATTGTGAAAAAGAAGTTGTCAAAATGAAAGCACGCCCTCAAACCATACAAATATTTCTGCCCGATGGCAATCCGCGGGGTGTCCGTATAGCTGAAATAACTAACCGCACAGTAAAAGCAATACTATTTCCTCGCAATCAGTTTGAATATGTTCTTACCCGAAATGAATTGTCGAATGTTGGTTTTTACTTTTTGTTTGGAGAATCAGAAGTGGGAAAATCGTTGGTTTATATTGGTGAAGCCGAAGATTGCGCTGTAAGATTATCTCAACATCACCGTAAAAAAGATTTTTGGAATTATGGAATAGTCATTATTTCTAAAATAAATGCTTTCACCAAAACTCACGTCAAATATCTGGAGCATGTTGCAATAAAAACGACACAAGATGTTAATCGCTGGCAACTAGAAAACGGAGTGAATACAACTATGCCTTTTGTTACAGAAAGTATGGAAGCGGACATGCTTGACTGTTTTGAAACAACCAAGGTTCTCTTGTCTACACTTGGATTTCCTCTGTTTGATTCTATTTCACGAGATAACAATAGGGTATCTCACGACATATACAAAATGAAAAGTAAAGAAGCCTTTGCAGAAGGGAATCTGATTGACGACGGTTTTGTAGTTTATAAAGGATCAAAGGCTGTAAAAGACACTTTGCCATCGTGTCATAAATATATGATAGACCTTCGTAACAAGCTAATTGATAGTGGAACTCTATCTTTAGATGGAAATGTTTATGTATTTACCGAAGATTATATATTTTCTTCTCCCAGCACAGCGGGTGGAGTAGTCTCTGGTCGCCCAACAAATGGTTGGAAAACTTGGAAAAATATGAATGGCAAAACTTTGGATGAGATTAAAAGAGAAAATTTGGTATAGTTTTTTTAAAATGTCACATAATTATTGATATAAAAAAATAATATGCATACTGACAATACAATAAAAATCATCGCCATAGAAACCTATAAAATAGATGAGTTAGATATTGATGTAAAAGCCCAAAACAGCGCATTATCAATGTTTAAAATCTTAAGGGAAGGCGAAATTTATTACTTTTATAAAGGATTCAACATTAGTGACAGTGTCATTTATTATGACAATAAAGAGCAAGTTCCTATATCATTATATAATTATGATTTCCCCAAAGAGAGTTCTTTTGAAATAAATATATGTTCCATTGTTGGTGAAAATGGATCAGGAAAAAGCTCTATCATTGAATTTTTCATGAGGATTATGAATAATATGTCAGCAATGATTATTGGTGAATATTTTTGTAACCCTAAAGCAGCTCATCTGCACTATATAGATAATTTGTATGCAAAATTGTATGTGCAATTAGGAAATAAAATTAGCGTTATAGCATCAGAGGGTTCCGTAATTAAGATAACAACATACGATTACGATCATTCAATTTCTGTCGGTAAAGATTATATGTGTTTTAACAGAAATTCTGAACCATTAGAATTTAATATAGGAGATACTAAAGAACCTCATGTTGGAAAAGGAGATATGACCCCTTTAGAAAATTTATTCTATACAATTGTTACCAATTATTCTCTGTTTTCGTATAATACTTTAGATTTTAAATTAGAATATACTTCGGTACACAAAGAGCAACTAATTAGAAAAAAAGGTATAAAAGATGGGTACCTTCTAACCCCTTATCATAAAATAAAAAATATAGAAGAAAAATTTGAAGCAAGATCATGGCTAAAAGGACTCTTTCATAAAAATGATGGCTATCAAACACCTTTGGTCATCAACCCTATGCGTGTTTATGGTAATATCGATATAAATACTGAGAATAAACTATCATCTGAAAGATTGATGTATTTACTTTTCAAAAAAGACATCAACGGCAATCACTTTTTTAAAATAATATCCAAAGAATTGACTATAAAAGCGATTACAATAAAAGGAGATGAAGATAAAGAATACTCGGATTTTGCCTTTGATGTTGGACTTGAGCATCTGGATACAGTAATTTTTAAAGAATTATGTTCTTGTATAATCGATGTAATATTTGACATTACTAAAATAGAAAGTTCGAGTTTAAAGAATAAAAATCATGTAGAGAAGGCTAAAAACTACATTAGTTATAAGACACTAAAGATTACACAGACCTACAATTCATTTAGAAATACATTTCTGTATTTTTCAAAAATGAAGAAATTTGACAAAGAAACAGAAGCCCCTGCTATTAAAGCGTTCCTATCCAAGTTACTAGAAGATCACTCGCATATTACCACCAAACTATGGCAAACTATTTTTTATCTAAAGTATGATTTAATTGGACTGAAAAAAACTTTCAATATTGAAAGTTTTTCAAAGATAATAGATGCACATATTCTTAACCATTCAAATGAATACGAGGCAATAAGGGAGGAAGAATTACTTCCCCCTCCTATATTTAAATTTGATTTTAATTTATACAACAATGATAATAAACTTATCCCTTTTCGCACATTAAGCTCGGGGCAAAAACAAATCACATACACAATTTCTTCTTTTTTGTATCATCTAATAAATCTAGATTCCGTTTCGAAGCAGCCCCAATTAAAATATTTTGGCGATTATAGACCTATCCCTAGAATTTCTTATAAATATATAAATGCAATATTTGATGAAGTCGAACTCTATTTTCATCCAGAAATGCAACGCCATTTTATAAATAATTTACTGAATGGACTTAAGCAAATGAAGTTAGACAACATCAAAGGTATTCACATCTTTTTTGTGACACACTCTCCTTTTATTATTTCAGATATACCCAAAAATAATATTTTATTTTTAGAAGAAAAGGGTATCCCTGCAAATGTAGAATCAATGAAAACTTTTGGAGCCAATATTCATGCGATGTTAAAAAGTAGTTTTTTTCTACATGATAGTACATTAGGTGCAAATACAGAAAGAATTGTTAAAAGAATTATAAGTCGGATAAACTTATATAGAATATGGAAAGAAAAAAGTGACCTTACTGAATTAAATGCATTAATAAAAAATAATCAAAAATATCTGGGTATTTCATTGGCAAAATTTGATGTATTCCCTAATGAAAATCAAATAAATGAGATAATAGATTGGAAATATGTCATCTCTATGCTTAATTTGTTAGAAGAGCCTGTATATTTGTCCATGTTGATAAATTATATTCCTAAGAAGTACAAAAAATATGTGGAAACTAAACCCTAATGACAAGAATGCAGAAGATTATTTTCAAAAATTGGTATTGCCAAAATTGAAAAAAATGTTCAACCTTGATGGTACGATAAAATCAACTTATCATAAACAAAGGAGTACTAAAACTCCATTTGATGGAACTAACTTATCTAATAAGTTAACATTAGATGTTGTTGAAGAATTAATAGTTTCTCGACCGAAAAAAATATCTTATCTAAACAAAGAGATATTAAAAAACATTTTTAATCCAACAACTAATATTCATGACTACCTAGCGAAAGTTAATCAGATAGAAAAGAAAGAAAAACAAATTGAGAAAGAAAGAAAAAAGGGGAACAACCCGGCTGGCCTCACTACTAATGAGAAGAACATAGTAGATAGATATAGAAAGGAAATTGAAGCTATTAATGTGATATTTGATTATGATTCAGTGATAAATAGTAGCACTGGAATAGGGTACGATCTAGCTAAATTATTAAACATAAATACTTGTACTTATTGTAATCGGATATATACCTTAACTGTTACTAAAAATAATAAAGAAGTTGGAATTCGCCCCCAATTTGACCATTGGCTCCCAAGGTCAAAATATCCGTTATTATCTTTATCTTACTATAATTTAATACCATCATGCTATTTATGTAACAGCTCATTAAAAGGAGGTGTCGATTTTACATTAAGAAAAAACATTCATCCATATATCATTAAAAATGCAGGATTTAGATTCTGTTTTAATGTAGATGATTTGGATAAATGGGATTTTAACTTATCTATTGTAGTCAATGATGATTATAAAAGATCTTTTCAGAATAAAGTGAAAGAAACATTAAAAATATTTGCAATAAATGAAATATCAAATGCTCATAGTTTTTTTGAATTAAGGGACATAATGGATAAATTTCCAGATTACGATTCGACATATGTAGAGGAACTCTTCGATGTAATGAAAGCTATAAGACCTAGTAAGGAAGATATTTATCGGTGCATTTTTGGCACAGCCTTATTACCGTGCGATCATTTAAATAGACCTTTTAGTAAAATGACATATGATATATTGGATCAATTGGAGTTACTCGAGAATCTTAATTTGCTCCGACATAGAAAGAAAAGGAAAATAGTAGTATTTACTCCATAGATTATCCGAACAATATGAGGTTTATTTTTTCTGTTATAATTACTCCATTCTTTTTACGTTTTTCCAGTGCAAAAACAATATTGCGTTTTATGTTCATAATTTTATAATAAAAATGACACCCAAAAATACACCCAATATTTTATATATACAGAGATTTTTAATAATAGTTTAAATTAATTTTAATGACTGTATAAATTTGATATTTAGCATTTTAACATATAATGATTTTTTTACGATAAAGAAAGATAAAATCCTAGTCAGACAACAAACACCCGGTTTTACATGATTGTGAAAACCGGGTGTTTTAGTTTAATTTCACTATCCAAACAATTAGATAATATTATTGTTATATATCTATAATTAAACAATAAAAAATAGTCTATGGAAAATTTTAAAGGATTACTGCTGATATTATCGGTAAGTATAATATTCACAGGTTGTGTTAGCCAAAAAAAGTATAGAAGTTTAGAAGCAGATTATTCTCAAATGAAGAATAATTTTCACGGATGCCAGTCAGATCTGAGAGACTGTCTTACCAATACGGTAAATCTTGAAGATAGATTGGCTGAAGCCAGAAAAAATAATGAAGATCTGCGTAAATCCCTGGCTGATATGCAGGAACTATTGAATAAAAGTCTTACCCAAAGTTCTCAGGGAAATGTTAATATTTCAAAATTAGTGGATGAGATTAATTCATCAAATCGTTTTATTGAACATTTGGTACAAATCAAAAACAGATCTGATTCTTTAAATATCGTAATGATTAGCAATCTTACCCGCTCGCTTACCCGCGACGAAATGAATGATATGGATATTCAGGTATTAAAAGGTGTTGTATATATTTCTCTGGATGACAAAATGTTATATCGTTCTGGAAGTTATGAGATAAGTGATAATGCCGGAGAAGTACTTAGTAAAATAGCCAAAATAATCTTAGATCATAAAGATTATGATGTATTGGTAGAGGGAAATACCGATACTGACCCAATTTCCCGTCCTAATATCCGTAATAACTGGGATTTAAGTACTTTACGTGCTTCTTCTGTTGTTCAGGCATTGCAAAATAATTACGGAATTGATCCTAAACGGTTAACTGCCGGCGGACGCGGAGAATATAATCCTATTGCAAGTAACAGCACTGTAGAAGGAAAAGCCCGCAATCGCAGGACTCAGATAATTATTACTCCAAAACTTGACCAGTTTATGGATTTAATTGACCAAGCCCCTGAAAGTTCTTTTAAGGAAAATGAATAACTTCTGATAAAAATAAGTTTTTTAGGACTAGCATTAGTCCTAAAAAACTTTAATTTTTGAAAAAACAGTTTATAAATTCATCTTTATCTATCATCTCCAGATAATCATTTAAATTATATCCGGAAATAACTTTTTCAATTGCATTTTTTTCATATACGCAATTCCTAAGTGCATCTTCCAGATCTTTGATATTCTTCTGCGAAAAAAAATCCCCGAAGATACGAACCTGTTTCATAACATTTTCTTCTATTTGAAGACATATTTCAACATTTCCGGCTTTTGTACTTAATCTGTTGGAAAAATTTGCCACGATCTCTTTCCCATAATTCCATTCCCATGTCGAATATTTGTTTTTTACCAGTTCCTTTATATTTTCATTATCTTCTTTGGACAATTCAAACTGTTGTATATCAGGAAATATTTCAAGTATATAATTAAAAAATGATTCTTTAAATTTAGACATTGAAAAAGTTTCAGGTAAATGTGCCGAAATACTGGTCACTTTTTCGTGGGTAGAACGTAAAGCTCTGTCGTAATCCCTGTGTTGTTGCAATTTATATGCATCAACCAGGAATTTCTTATTAGACTTAAAGACAAGTGTACTATGTAACAGAATCTTGTCATTTATACGTAATTTAGTATAACCTCCAAATTTTTTACCATTAATCAATAAATGACTATAACCTGTAAATGTTATATCAAGATTCAGTTTTTCTTTCAGAAAGTCTGCTATAATTTTTGAGATTTTCTTAAAATCATACAGATCTGAATTATCATCTTTATATATATAGGAAAAATTAAGATTTCCCTGATCCTGAAAAATAGTACCGCCCCCTGTTATTCTTCTGCCGACTTTAATACTCGATTTTTTTGCATATAAAACATTAATTTCTTCATATGCATTCTGGTTTATACCTAAAATTATTGACGGTTCATTACTATCAATAATAAAAAAATCTTCCTTATAATTATTTAATAAATATTCTTCCAGGGCAAGGTTATAATAGGCTTCGTTAGAGTCCGATTTCAGTACAAACATATTATCCTTAATTTAAAACGAATTGTAAAGTTAAAAAAAATATGAAAAAAACAATAAAATTTTCAGAAAAACACTTTAATGCAGACGACAAAAATATAATGATATTATGAAAATCACTAAAGCACAGGTTTGCGTTCTCAGAGTCTTAGTGGTTAATTTTTATTTTTTACCAATATATTAATGAAAAACAAATAAATCCGGGAATCACTTTCTCCTTAGCGTATATTCTTCATATTTTTGTGTTAATATCTGGGCAAACTCATATTCGGTAAGATTAAATAAAAATTCAGGAGAAAAATTACACCATTTTAAAAAGACATTAGCATCTTCATGATTCATATTTGTAATTTTCATTACAAGGTTCATGTTTATTTTTTCATGTAGTAATTGTTCCCGAATATCCTGTTTTTTTATTTCTTCAAGTTTCTGGCGCTCACGTCCTTCTTTACTGAACGCCTCATATAAAGCAGATATAGGATGAAAAACAAAGCCGGCTACCGAAAGATCATGCCGTGAATAATAATCTATATCTTTGGGCTTGAATGGAAAATTCCTGGCAGCATACGTATAATCGTCTTCCGGAAGTTTCATATTGGTAAATTCATATTCAAACTGTTTGTAGCGCCGTAAAGCTATCACATCAACCGATTTCAGTTCATAAATCCTGGTATCAAGAAAAATGATAAGAGGTTCCGAATTGTCTCTTGCAGTATCGTTTAAAACTACATATTTATTATTATAACCTAAACTTGAGATCGTTAAAGTATCCTTGATAGTTGCGTTTAACAAAAAATACCCGGAAGTATCTGTTATAGTTCCCACCCTTGTTCTTTTAACATATACATTCACATAAGGCAAAGGTTTGGAATTGGACTCATCAAAAACATATCCGGCAACTATTACACGGTCTGCAACCCGAATAAACTGACTGTATCCGGAATATCCCGACACAAAAAACAATAAGAATATTACAATACTTCTTAAAATTGTTTTCACTTTTAGTTTTATAATAGTTTTTACAAATATGAATAGAAACGGAAAAAAAGTTTATTTATTTACTTTTTTATTAAAATTTAAAGAAAAAAATAAAAATTCCGGCAAAATAATAAAACATTGACTTTTTAAATGTATGATATAATAAAAATAAAAAAAATTTTTCCGGTAATAAATAATTTAATATAATTGTACCAAAATTTAAATTTTAAGTATATAGAAATATAAAAGACACTTCAACAACTATCAAAAAATCCTTATGAAATTATTAACGTTAATTCGTCATGCTAAATCTGGTATGGACAATGATTTATCAGATTTTGACCGTCCGTTGAATGACAAAGGTAATTCTGACGCCGAAAAAATGGGAGAATACTTAAATGCAAACCTGCCAAAACCGGATCTTATTATTTCAAGTCCGGCAGTACGAGCAGCAACAACAGCTGAAATAATAGCAGAAAAAACAGGATATCCTGAAGATAAAATAAAATATGTTGACGAACTTTATTTATGCAGCATTTCCGAATATATAGAAGTTTTAATTGAACAAAGTGTAAAGACACGGCATATTTTCCTGATAAGTCATAATCCGGGAACTACAGGTTTTACAAATCTGCTCGCCGGTGAAAATATCGATAATATTCCTACATGTGGAGTTGCTCATATAGAACTTGATCTTTACAAATGGGAAGATGTTGAACCGGGAACAGGAAAACTTGTAAAATTCTTTACTCCAAAAAATATTTAATATAGTAAAACTATTGTTTTATTATTCTGGAAACCTCTACTTTATTTCCGAATCGTGTTTTTATAAAATAAATTCCCGGTGATAAATGAGAAATATCTGTTTTATAGCCTGAGCTATTGATATTTTTATTCTCAATTATATGTCCGTAAATATCTCTTATCTCAATTGCAGAAATTGTGATATTTTCAGATGAACGGACTTCAATAACAGAATTTGACGGATTAGGATATATCTCTATCAAAGATCCTGATGTTGAAATTATCTCAAATATATCAGACGTATCATCTATGCCGTTCTCATTGTAAACTGTTATGCCATAATCCTCTTTACATATCCATTTATTATCATATTTATCTATAACTATTGAATTTATTCCGTTGCCATATATTGGAGAATTGGAAGAACTGAAAACTTCCCATTCATTATCTGAGAATTTTAACATCCCATTATAACTGGTACCTACATAAACATTATTCTTTGAATCTACAGCTATTGAGGTCACCCGTGCATTAGAGCTTAATTCAAGATATTCGTTAGTGTATACTTCCCAGTCAGTACCGTTGAATTTTGCAACTCCGTTATATGTTCCGATCCATATATTACTGTCTAAGTCTATAGCCAAAGCCGACACATAATTTGACGGTAGTCCTGAATTGTTGTATGTATAAACAACCCAGTCATTTCCGTCAAATACGGCTAAGCCTCCGGAAGTTCCAACCCATGTTTTACCTGCTTTATCAGTAGTAATAGATCTTACAGAATTACTTGGCAAACCGGAATTTGATGAATTATATCTTATTATATTTCTATTTGCGTCAATATGTATAAGGCCTGAACCTTCTGTCCCAAGCCATATATTGCCATTACCGTATGAATGTATGATACTCCTATAAAAATTAATAGATAAAGACGTATTTTCGCTGTTCATAACACCCCATGTATTTCCATCGTATATAACTATATCATTATTAGTCAATAAAAAAAACCTATCTTCATCATCAATATCAATTGATAATACATAGGAAGAATTTATTCCTGTAAGATCCATTAAATCATATGTTTCCCAGTTATTCCCATCATATTTTATCAAATAACCGTTATTTGCAATCCATTTATTATTCTCTTGATCTATTGACATTGTTGTTATGCTGCGGGAAAGTAATCCCGAATTTTTCAAATTATGAACTATCCATTCTTCACCATCCATCTCTATTAATAAACATTCTATTCCCCCTGTATAAGAATGCATATTATAGTTAACCCATTTTTTATTATTGCTGTCAACAAAAATCCTATTAGCATAACAATAATCCATTGCCGGACTTATAGTATCATAAACAATACAGGTATCATCAGCAAATTCTATTAAGCCTCTGCTTGAGGCCAACCAAACCGTTCCATCATCTTCAATATCCATATATTCTATATTGATTCCTGTCGGCAAGGAACTATTCCCAGGTGAAAAAGTTACCCATTCTTCTCCGTCAAATTTAGCAATTTCCGCATTGGTGCAATAATTTTTATGATAAGCTGTCCATATATTATTATCCTTGTCGCATGTTAAAGCATAATGAAAATGAGTTCCTCGATCAGTAAGGTGTTCTGTCCATACCGTATCATTGAAACTTAATATTTTATAGCTACATGTTACCCACTTTACATTATTATTATCAATAACTATTTCTTTTACTTCATCATGAATTTTATGATTAGTAAAATTCTCTCCGTCAAATTTTATTACATAATCATCTATACCAAACCAAATATCATTATTTTTATCAACTGCAATGGTTATTATATATTCATAAAGTAACTGCGGTAATCCAAAATCTTCACAGGTATAAGCAATACAGGAATTTCCGTCAAATTTTATCAACATATTTTCAGTGCTGAGCCATTTATTTCCATCATGGTCAATTGCAATGGCATGTACTGTATTATTTGTCCCCATACCCAATATCGAAAACATATTATACCTTACTTTTTCTCCTGTTTCTTTATCAATGCTGATCAATCCTCCTCCATAAGTTCCCACCCAAATATGATTTTCATCTTCTGCAAATGACCATATACCCGAATGATAATAATAATATTCCCATTGTTCATTCTGGGAAAAACTTAAATAAACACAGAAAAACGGGATTAATAAGAATAATAGTTTTTTCATAACAAAATGTTATTATTTTATTATATAAATTTACAAATTTAATTTATGCAAAACAATAAGTATCCAAAAAAATATACCAACTTAAATATTTTAAATACATAAAACACTTTTATCAAATATGACCTTACTTAATTTCAGAAAAATAAGCATTCTTTTTGATTATTTTATTGCATAATATCATTATTTATGCATTTTAATATATTGTAATTAATAAAATTATCAAAAAATTAAGTGTCGAATAACTTTAACTTGTAACTTTGCACCAGATACACTATATTTAAATATATGTTTTAACTTATCTTTGAAAAAAATAAAAAATGGAAAAAATAAAAGTAATAGGTTTTGATGCCGATGATACTCTATGGATAAATGAACCTTATTATCAGGAAGTTGAAATTAAATTACAGACCCTTTTGGAAAATTTTCTGCCGGCAGAAAAAATTTCCGGTGAATTATTCAGGACAGAAATGTCGAACCTTCATATATATGGTTATGGAGCAAAAAGTTTTATGCTTTCCATGATAGAAACAGCTTTAAAAATAGGCGGAAATGATTTATCCCCAAATATCATAAATGAAATTATTTTACTCGGGAAATCACTACTGGAAAAACCGGTAGAGCTTTTGGATAATGTAAAAGAGCTGCTTCCCGAATTAAAGGATAAATATAGTATTATTGTTGCTACAAAAGGGGATCTGGTCGACCAGCAGCGAAAATTAAACAATTCAGGACTTGTTGATCATTTTGACCATATAGAGATAATGAAGGATAAACAGGAAAAAGATTATATAGACCTCATAAGAAAACTCAACATAAAAAATGAAGAGTTCTTAATGATAGGGAATTCTTTAATGTCGGATGTTCTTCCTGTAGTGTCGATCGGGGGAAAAGCCATACACATTCCGTATCACACAACATGGATACATGAAATTGCAGACAAAAATTCTATAACTAAAGATTATATTGAAATAAGTAAATTATCGGAACTTAAAGATATATTATTGTAACGTGAATTAAGAATTATTCCTTAATAAAAAACAAATCTCAAACAAAAGCAAGCGGTTATGAGGTTTGTAATTTACTTAGCTGCGCTGCGTGAGATCGCTATCGCTAAGTTACTTGCTGCGCTGCGTGAGATCGCCCGTTTCGGCAGTTCGACTTAGCTCACTGACCGAAATACTCAACAACCGCAGCTAAGTTGTCTTTTGCTGATTGGAATTTTATTCACAATATTTATGAAAAAAATAAATGTTTATTCACCTAAATTTTACATTGATCCTGACTTTGTAACATCGATGGTCGCATATCTACGACACGCTATTGTCGATTTATAACTCTTTTTTACCGAGCTTTTCATACCTAACGGTATGAAATATTATTATGAAATGAATTAAAACTAATTTGATTATATTTTAATTTTGTTTTATTTAGCAAATTACCCTTTGCAAATTACATGGGTTTATCTGTTATTATTATTTCTTTTCGTGATATTCCTTCTCTGTATTTACCGCCCATATTATATCCTTATCTTTTATTTTTCCGGTAATATGATTAACTGCTTCCATTGCGGTTAACATTGAATGGTCCATATTATTATAGCGGTGTTGTCCGTTACGTCCTACGCAATATAAGTTTTCTATCCTGTTTAAAAATTCAATTACTTTATCTATTTCATAATATGCACCAAAATATGACGGATAGGCTTTTTTAACTCTTACCCTTACACTGTCGTTAACGTCGTTCTTATCTATAATGTCGATAGAATCCAGTTCATCAATTGCCATTTTAATAAATTCATCATCGCTCATCTCCCAAAGTTCGTCTCCTTCATTGCAAAAATATTCAAGACCTATCCATACTTTATTTTTAAAATCACTGACCATATAAGGCGACCAGTTATTAAAGACCTGTAGCCTGCCTATTTTAACGTCCGGTTCCTGAATATATATCCATGTATCGGGAACTATATCATTCCAGGTTTTTATCTTTGTCTGGTTTTTTATTTTTAATTTGTCAACCAGTAAGCCTACTGTAATAAAATCGCGGTATGGTAATTCGGAAGCAATTCTTTTAACTTCAGCATCTATTTCAATACCTTTTATAGATGCGATAAGATCTTTAACCGGCATTGAAGAAACAAGATAATCGCACGGAACAGTTTTTTCTTCTCCGTTATTATTTACAACAACAGATACGACACGATTATTTTCAATATTTATCGTAGTTACTTCATGTTTTTTTTCAACTTTAACACCTCTTTCTTTAATATCATTTGCAACTGTTTCCCATAATTGTCCGGGACCGAATTTAGGATATATGAACTGTTCGATAAGAGAAGTTTCAACATTTTTCTGGTCTACGGATTTTTTCTTAAAAGGTTTTGTTACTACATCCTTTACTATTCCCATTAAAGAAAGTCCTTTTACTCTCTGAGAACCCCAGTCTGCCCCAAGTTTTGAGGGATGGATTCCCCAAACTTTTTCGGTATAATTTTCAAAAAACATTCTATATAAAGGTTGTCCGAACCTATTAATATAAAAATTCTCAAGAGAGTCTTCCTTTTTTTTATGCAAACTGGATTTCATATATCCGAAACCTGCATTAAATGTTCTTTTTATTCCCATATTTGAAAATGTTTCAAATTTCAGGGAAATAGGGTAGTCAAAAAATTTTCTCAAATAAAATATCCTTGATACTCTTTGCCGTAAAAGCATAACCCTGTCAGCTTTCTCCGGATCGGGACCTTTATGATCATAATCTTTTTTTCTGTTCAGTAAAATATCATCAATAGAAGGATAACCTTGTAAGGGCATAATATTATTCCACCATGCCATAACCTCATCATTTTTAGAGAAAAAACGATGTCCTCCTATATCCATTCTGTTTCCTTTATAGTTTATTGTTTTTGATATTCCGCCTATCAGTTCCTCAGCTTCAAATACAAATATTTCCTGCCCCGGCTCTTTAATTAATTCATATGCTGCAGTTAAACCGGCAGGTCCTGCTCCTACAATAACGGTTGTTTTTTTATCCATTAGTAACAGAAGATTTTTTAGATATTTTTATTTCAATTAATTTATTCAGTAAAATATATAAACATGCAAAATTAACACTTTTTACAGCAAACCAGTATCTGAATTCAACAGGACTGGCAAATATAACTGATCCGTAATATACTACCCCGAAGGCAAAAATACTCCAGAAAATCTTTTTCTCATCAGGGGTAAATTTTATCTTTTTTCTTTGAATAATTGATATAACTGCAACTATAACTATAATTCCCCATGATATTATCCATAAGATCTGTGTTGTTTTCGATAAAAAATTACCATATATGGGATATTTGGGAGAAGTGTCTTCGTCTTCCGGAATGTTATACCAGGAAGTTGCTTTGGACGGCGAAATCATTTCTTCATTTTTGATAGTGCCTGAATTTGTCGTATAAACAATTCCTTTAGCGTTTAACAAAAGATAATATCTCATAAATTTAAATGGATATTTTTTCACAATAAGCCAGCCATAATCATTAAAAGTCCGCGATCCCAGACGTATCCACAGATTTGTATATGGCCTTTTGGTTTCCTGTATCTTTTTTGTTAAAAACATTTTCAAAGGCAGATCTTTATCCCAAAGGAACATTGCAGTTACTTTTTTCCCATCTTCAGTCGCTTTTTTTATACTATCGGTATGCATAAGAACAAATTCATGCAACTCCCTGACTTCATTATCTTTTATATCTTCGGGTTTCAGGTCAATATAAGGTACTACATGCAGTGCATTATTGGCTATCTGCCATCCGTCAAAGCCTGTTGAAAACTGATCAAACTTTGTTGTCTCTTTCATAAAAGACTTTACCTGGTTATAGAATAAGGCTGATACAAAGAACATACAAGCAATTCCAACCCAGCGGACAGGACCTTTTACCATAAAAAACAATGCTGCAAAAACAACCGGAAATGCCATTGATGAATATCTTACATGTAATGAAGAGAAAAGTAACAGGGTAAAAACAATCAGTGCAAACCAGTTCTTTCGTAATATTATAAAAAGAAATGATGCCAATAATAAATATACAATACCTCCATACAGCAAATCACTCAATATTGAATTGGCAAGCCTGAACCCCATAGGAGACAATACTAATGTCAGTAACATTAAATACCATACGATCTTACTTTTGGGCTTTACAAAATATTTTACAGTAAATGCAAATATTGATGTAGACAGGAAATACACAATCATCTGAGCAATAAAAACAGCATGTACGTCTGGAGATATAGCATGTATTATTTGTAAAAAATAAGAATATCCGAAGGGTCTGTAAAAATAAAATTTATCCTGTTCTGCCGCATGGATATATCCTAAAGAATCCGAAACAGCCAAAGGATAAGGATAAAACATTTTTAATAATATATAACCGGCAACACATAAAATAAGAATAATTCCCCAATCAATAAGTTGCTCTTTTTTTACCAAAAACTTAATAAAATCAAATGAAAATCGTAGAGATGTTTTAGTTTTATTCTTTTTAGAAGGTTTAGCCATTTAATCTTAATTTATTTTTTTAATCAAAATACATTCTTTTATAAGCCGGTATGTAAATTGACTTATAAATAACCGGAAAATATATTTCAAAAATACATAAAATAACATATATATCTTTAAAAAATGAAAATTTTTATAATTCATGTTTTTATCCCTGCATTCAAGATAATTAAAATTTTATATAGTTCCGAGTACCTAGTACATGGTGGCTGGCGCGTTAAAAGATTGCCCTTCAAAAGCATCAGGTATTCGGTACTTCCTACCAGGAACTAATGTTTTGTTATTTTTTCAGAAGACTTGTTCCCATAACAATCTGTGATCTCAATAATATATACTCCATCAGGTAAATTTGTTATGTCAAGTGTTTCAATATTTTGTATATTAATTAATGTCCTGCTTTGCACCTGCTTACCGTCCGAAGTGTAGAGGTTTAGCAGAACATTACCGCATGAATATTTCGAATGGTCGTAAAACTCAATATACACTTTATCTGTAGCGGGATTTGGAAATATTTTAAAGTTTTTATAAGATTGATTGTTTTCTACATATGAATTACAGTCTCCATATGCGAATACAGATTTTGTGATAGTCTTTGTTTCTCCGTAGGCATCGGTTACCGTTATTTCAAGATTATGGTATCCTGTTGTAGTGTGAGTTTGTAATTCCAAAGGTTTTACTATGCATTGTCCCCACTCGTGGTTTGTAAAGGTTGCTTCGGTTATGGTATCGTAAAAACTGATTCTGTTGGGATATGGAATTGAAACTTCTCCAAGACCAATCTCCACAGGTGTAAATTTATACGGGTAGTAAATACTGTCTATTTCCTGACCGGTGGAAATATTGATCTTATAGGGGGCAGATTTTCCGGAAATATACATATAAGTATCTATTGTCCGATTACAGGGCAGGCTATCAGGTATATCAATATCAACATTTAATACAGGTGGTTCCGTATAACACAGACCATCTATCCCAAGACTGTCGGTCTTCACAATCCAGAGTTGCTGCGGAGGATCATAACCACCGGGCCACTGGTCGTACATATCGCCATCACCTCCAAGTATAAATCCTTTATCCGGAGTTGGTTGGATAACTCTTAACCATTGGGAAGTAGTATTTTCGCTTTCTGCATAATAATACCTGTGCCATTTTATATTTCCTTCAGAGTCCAGACGCATTAAAAAGCCCCTGTTTTGAAGATTATGCCAGACAGAAGAACCTACAACCATTATATCATCGTTTTCAAGTACTATAACAGAGCGCAAAAACGACTTGGCATAAGCTCCAAGTGTACCTGAATCGGTAGTATATTTACAATAATTCCTGTAATTTCTTTCCCATAATAAATTTCCATTTTTGTCAACTTTTCGCATACAACCATCCCAGTCATATGTATTAGTCGCATGCCCCGCCAATGGATAACCACCTATGGCAAGATAGCACGAATCTTGAGTTTCTGCTATCCCTGTAATTCCATCACTATATAAATAAGTTCTACCGTAGGTTTTCTGCCAGATAACATTGCCGGAAGTGTCAGTTTTTACTAAGTACCAGAATTCTCTTCCTGTTGCATCTCTAAAACTACTACCGCCCATTAATAAATTTCCGTCTTTTGTCTCAATTATTTGTCCGCCATATTCGGAATCATACATAGGTATTGTTTTCTCCCACTGATAAGAAAGATCTCCATCAGTCTTCATCAGTAATAGCCGTGCTTTGTCTGCTTCGTCACGTACCTGTCCCACAAGATAAAAATCTTTTCCCTTGGTTTGTACAATATTAAATATTCTTTTAAAAATAAAATTACAGGGATATGTATTATATTCCTTTACATTAAACAAGCTATCATATATATATATATATATATATTCATTAAAAGTTGACAGATCTGTAATACTTCCTACAGAATACGAAATATTGCCATTCCCTTTAAAAGAATTACTCCAGCCTTCCCAGTATTCATTCTGATAATCACTTATTATTTTTTTCCATTGTTTTTCTCCATTATTATTAATATAGTTCAATGCAAAACACCTTATATTATCAATAGTCCAGCCAGTTGTTCCTGTTCCTGTCATTACCACATAACCTGTATCTAAAACTATTATAGAAGGATTTACATGCGGAATGGAATCCTCTATTATTTTATTAAATACATGCTGGGAATTTGCAGGTAAAATAAAAACGGTTAATAATATAAAATATAAAATTTTTTTCATATTCTTGCTGTTTCCGGTATTTTTTAAGCACCTGGTATAAAGCTGCAAGTTAACAAAAAAACGGTTATCTGCAACTTTCAATTTTAATTAAGTAGCTAGTACCGAATTCCTAGTTCCTAGTGGCTGGCGCGTAAAAAGATTGCCCTTCAAAAGAACTAGGAATTCGGTACTTCCAGCTACTGTTTTGTTATTTTTTCAGATGATGAGTTACCGTAACAGTCGCTTATCTCAAGTATATATATGGCATCAGGTAATGAACTTATATCCATTGTTTTCAGCCCTTTTTCATTTTCAAGATCACCGGTTTTTACAAGCCTGCCTTCTATAGTATAAATATTTATATTTCCTTTATTACAACTTTCAGTGCGGATTTTTCCGGTTGCTTCAAATAAAATATCATATCCCGGTTCGTAATTCCTGCCAAAATCATATTCTATAAACAGAAACCCCTTGTTCGGATTAGGATAAACTTTAAGTACAGGCCTGAACATATCCGGAATATCCTGTTTTATTTCCAGTTTTCTTGGTTCGGTAATATCCTCAGGTAATGGTGTATATTCGGGAAATATGGTATCGGTAAGATATGAATAAAGTGTTTTTGCCTGTGCCGAATAGAGCCATGATCCCGACAGTGCTGCTTCCAGTAATTCTTCCTTGTGCAGTACAAGCAAAGAGGTATCTATCAGCCCGTCATTTAAGGAATTAAGATATATATTGTTTACCGAACAGTAATTATCTACTTCAACGGAAAGTTCCGGAGGAAGGGTGGCGGAATAAGTACTTAACTGCTGAAGGGTTGATCCTGCCGATATATAATCCTGCATATTTACCTGAAGATTATAAATATCCAGGTAAGTATTATAGGTTTTATCTGCCTTACCTGAAAAATAAGCTATAAGCTCCTGTCTTTCTCCGGTTTCTCCGCCAACAACCTTACGTACCATATCAGCTTCTGCCAGTGATATTTCCTGTTTTATATCCCAGATCTGATATTCGAGTTTTTCGCGTGCATTTATCCCGTCCTGATATTCCATTACAAGGTTTTTAAGGTCACTGTCCATACCGGAGGTTTCCAGTTCTGAGACACTATTCTCAGGCAATGGTGAATTATTTATCAATACTGCAGCTTTTGCAGCCCCGGGAGCAGTTGTGTTATCTATAACCGCCGAATATACATCATCGCTCAGGTAACCCGAATTGGACAAAGTCCTGTAAGACTCCACATAGTTTTGTGTATTCATGGCTTCTGCAGTAGTGGTCATAAGCATTTCATCGCCTTTGTCCACTATAACCGAATAATCCGACTCCAGATCTTCAAGATCGCTTCCAAGCCCGGTTATATTTTCTATGGAAGATTTGATAATTCCGCCTATAGGAGGATCTGCAATTACCAGTCCGGTTGGAAAGGTTGTTTTGCATGAAGTTGTTTCCACAAAAGTAGCTCCTCTTACAGTAATAGTAGTTATCCTACTTGCCGTATATTTTCCATCAGTAAGTTCCCTCATATAAAGATCGTTTGCAGGAGCATTACTGTCGTCGTGCTGGTTATAGTTGTATATACCCAGGTTAAAACCAGAATATCCGGGGTAATATTGCACTTTAAACTCCCTGGTATTATCATAAGGAGCTTTATGGAACTGATTCCCGGCAAGTTTGTCGGCTGCTCCCCCTGCATCGCCCTGGTTACGGCGCATATTACCGTTAAGTACGGTTATGGCATTATTATTCTTATTATATTTGTTACAACGTACCTGCAAACCTAAATTGCCGTTATTTACCGGATCATTTTGAATAAAGTTTGAATTTTTCCCTATCACAATAGTACCGGCAGTAAGAGTGTAGGTATTATCACCAAAATTATTCTTATAAACCTCATTTCCGGAAGCACCTGTGTTATTAACATAAAGTCCTGCCGTTCCCCTGTTCATGGTATTACTTTCAATTTTATAGTTTGTACAGGCACTAAAATAGGCTCCGTATTTCGTATCGTATAAAGGTGAGCCGTCAACGGGGATTCCCATGCTTTTTATTGCAGGGTTTGCAATTGTGGTAGTTATTGTATTGAATGCCATAATGGATCCATTTGTTCCGCTAAGATATATTCCCCTGAAATTGTCAGTGAAGGTGCTGAATCTTATATCAACAACGGAAGATCCGTCGCCGGTACTATAAATACCGTAATACAAGCCTTCGTATGTATTCCCGTCACCAATGGTCTGGTCCTTACCCAATAACCCGCGGGCAGCAAATGAACTGTTAAGCGATCGTATTCCCATTCCGCGGTATTCAACATAATATATGACACCCGGATTATAACTTACAGTATTTTTAAACCTGTTCCTGTATATTATAACTCCTGATACTTCCTTAAGGTAAATATGGGCAAGAGGATAATTTGCAGAATTATCAAATATCTTATCGGTAATAAAATCGGTATTCTTCACCGAGCTTAATGAATGTGAATTTCTGTAAGAATCAAAATATATTCCGTAAACATTATTCCTGAACATTGTTCCGCTTGTAATTACAATTCCTCCATCCTGAGATTCAACTCCACGTTCGGCATTTTCAATTACAGTATTAGCGGCTATTGTTACTTTCCCATGCGTACTACTGTTTTGGACAACACCTTCTGTTCCGGTTACCAGTATTCCGCCCCAAAGTGCACTTGCATCACAGTAAGAATTATTGGTGATGGTACAATTATTAAGAGTAAGTGACGCTCCTTTAGTAATTACAAGCTTTTTGCCTTCACTGAACCGAAGTGTCATATTATTTATTGTAATATTCTTTCCGGAAGGAACTATAAGGTTGCCGTTTATATACACATCGCCGCTTGCAGAACCGAAAGGATTATTTGATTTTCCGGGTGACCATGTTGCTGCTATACTGCTCCAATCCTGAATATTATGATATGCAGGCGGATACATGGTTTCGTAATCGGAATCATAAGTGTGGCTGAAGGTGTAGCGGCGGCGCCACTGGGTTGATAGATCTGCTGCCTCTAATCTTATAAGGTTAACACGTTTTAACTGATACTCAGAATAAAGGTTCCGGCTTATTGTTGTTGTACCGGGGTTATCAGGTGAATTAATTGTTGCCAGCTTTCCGTAACCATCGGTACTGTTGCCGCTGCTGATATGTTCAACTGCATAGATCTTACCATCTCCCAGCAACTTTAATTCGGAATAGCGGTAGTTACCTCCTATATCTAATTTGCTATATGTCTGTGGGAATTCAGATAAGCCTGACATAAACGAACTTATATCAAAATAATACAGGCTGTCCATTTCCGTAAAGGTGACATATAAATAATTTTTATTGGGAGAGAGTTCCATGCCACAAATATTACGGAACTTTTGTGTGCCTATCCCATTGTGTGTATATGCTCTGTCATAAATTAAGAATTTATTCTCAATCATATTATTGTTTAACAGGCTAAAGTCTCTGGGAAATTTATAATATGCAATAGCAGGATATGCACCATCTCTACCAAAAACATATCCTCTGCCTGCTTTAATGAATAATATATCTCCATAATTATCTTCAATCAGTACATTACTTGCTCTGGTTGCTCCGGTATGAGAATCATGTGTTCCATTGCAGCCGTTATTGTAAATATCTGAAGATGTTTCATTAGGATAGTAGTTTACTGAATATGGGATATAATCATCTACCTGAAATGTAAACGATGAACCGGAAATGGAGTTTATATTTTCTGTAATCCTGAATATTTTTATAGCATTTATCCATTCCAGTACAAATAAATAATCTTGATAATCAGAATTATATTCTGTTATAGTCATACATAGTCCATTGGCATCATCACATACTCCATTAATGGATTCCGACAGTATGTCGCTGACACTTAATAATATTGGAGAAGAAATATTTATAGTTTCTTCATCAATATATTCTATTTCCTTTAAATAAACTTTAGGCTTGAAAAAAAGTCCGTTAGCCGATTCATTATAGATCATTGCATAAAATACATAAAATGAATTACACGACTGAGGTTTGGGCACTACTATTATTTTATTGTATAAATGTTCTGTACCATAATCTCCAGGTCTTCCGAATG
>JAISPG010000030.1 GCA_031275085.1 Bacteroidales bacterium
ATCTCCGTTACTTAGTATATCGTAATTATTAAACAGTGCATATTCTCCCGGCCCATTACCTGTCCTGTCCATTTTTTGCAGAAATTTTCCGGTAAGGTCAAATTTTAATAAATATCTGCAATCACACAGGATATAATAGGCATCCTGCGTTTTTTTAACTTTTCCAAGATATTGTCCCACTAATGCTTCATCGGTTGTTTCCAATTTTATAATCCTACAGGAATCAAACATTGATGATAAATACTGCTCTTCTGTGGAAGGCGCGGTGCTAAGACAGGTGATGGCATTGTGGATGGGCGCTTCCTTACAACCCTGCAAAAGTGGCAGCCCCATAAACAAGAATAATACATATTGTTTTTTCATAAGTGTAAAGTTATGAAAAAAAAGAATTATTTATTGTCATTTAAATTCGCAAATAAGCAAATTGACTTCTTCCGTAGGTTTTCCCATCATTTTCTTTACACTATAATTTAAATGCCACAATTTTTCTTTCTCCGGATGCATCAATAGCATAAAGAGTGTCCTCATTCATACTGACATCTATTGCACAAACAGGCCGATCCAATACTAAAATCTCCAATAATTCTCCAGTAAAATCATACACATGAACGAACCGGCTTTGAAAAGAATCGCTTTCCTGTATCTTTTTCCCAGAATATAATCCAAAAGCTCTATCGGACGAAATACATACGTCTATGTATCCGTAGCGGGATCCGTTTGAAGATACCAGATAGCCATTATTGTTAACGGCATATTCCGGTTTAAAATATTTATGGGAAAAATTATTTTTCAACGTATCTTCGTCTATTGAATATGCCTCAATCAATCCGCCATTTTGTGATGATCTGACCAATTGTAATTTATTCCGCGATGTTTTGAAAACATTAGCATCCCGCAGGGCTTGCTGAAATTTTGAAACAAACGGATCATTTATAAACAAATCTACGATTTCTCGTTGCCGGATACCATCTTTAAAAAATGAAAAAACGCCATCCAAATAAATTCCGGATCCTATCCACAAAGAGTCATTGAGTATTTGAATATGCGTATGGATTCCTCCTTTTTCTAATGAGCCCGGAACCAACGAAACAGTCTCAAACGCTTTCGTATTGTCATTGACTAAAATACTGTCCAGATTATAGACGAACAATTTACTGTAAGATATATCATAAATAGCTAATGATAATCCGCTCCCATCTCTGTTTATGATGTTCACAAAAGGAGAGGGGTTTATAATCTCTCCCGGCCCTTGTCCTACCGGACATATTCTTGCTGTATTTCCATTTTTCGTATTAATTAATGTAAAATTTTTATCTTCGTATTTATCTAAAATAAAAATAAACGAATCAACAGCACAAAACATGTGTGTATTTCCGATAAAAATTCTATCGCTTTCTTCAAATAATATTTCCGAACGTAATGCTCTTTCAGGAATTTCCGAAAAATCATACTGTTTCCTTTCCGAGCACGACAATAACAATAAAAGTAATAATGGTATTATAATATACTGTTTCATAACAATCTGTAATTTAAAAAAGAATTATTTATTATCATTTAAATTCGTAAATAAGCAAAACAGGATTATTCTCTCCGGTTAAATCTTTCAACGATTCATCAAGCTTATGTAATCCCTTATAAAACCCATATTCTTCAGACAGTATCCATTCCGGTACTACATATTCTATAAAACAGTTATTGCTTTGACTTGAATGCCCATTATAACTCATCGGAAACCATGATTCGTAGTCAGGAATTAAATCGTTTTTTACTTTTCCCGCTTTCACCTCCTTTGTTTTTAAATCGTAAAAGCAACAGTATGGCCTCAAATCAATATGGAAATCGCATAATAGGAAATTGTTAAACACAAAAAAATCTTTCCTCACAATATATGGAAAATCCACAACATTCGATTTATTCATATTTTTGGAATAATATTCATTAATGTCGCCATCGAAAGTTTTATCTCCAAACGACAGGGTTATAAATTCCTGCCATTTGTTTGCATTGTCCCATTTATAGATTGTATTGCCATATCTTGGCGAAAAATATATATGTGATTTTTGTTTTTGAAATAAATTCGATGATGCCAGGTTTATCTCATTTTCATCTGCTTCTTTTGGAAAAAACTCTTCAACTGTATAACCGCCTCTATCCATCATTAAAATCTGATTATATGGCATCGGATGAGGCTCTCTAAAAATCCAGAAATAGGTATCATTCATGACAAAATTACCCGCAGCCAAAGAATGATTGACCTTTCGGATAAAATTAAAATCGTTATCATAATGTAATATGGCATTCCTCCCGATATCAGACAAATACACTCCATCATTTGTTACTTCAAAATCGAAAAGATAAATATACTCTCCGGGACCCTGTCCGATTTTTCTTAATTTATAAAGAATTTCCCCGTCATCCGTAAAAACAAACAGAGTGTTTGATTGCCTGTCAAGAACATATATCCTGTTATTGAATATCTCTACTTTCACAATCTCCCCTATCAAAACCTCATTAGAGGTTGCAAGTTTTACCACTCTTATGTTTTTGACATAATCGGATAATCTAATTTCTTCAAGATTTTTGTAATCTATTTCCAGCACATTCTCATACACTTTCGTGCTATTGTTACAACATGACAATGTTATAAAAAACAAGAAAATAATAAATAAATATTTCATATTACTACTTGTGTTTTAATTAAAATAGCAGAAAGGAAACTTAATACTACAAGTTCCCTTTCCGAGTAAAAGGGACTCTTAATTTTAGTTACAGCTTGTTGACTGACAATCTGCGTATCCACCATATTCCTACGCCAACGCTTCCACATTCGCCAACGCAAGGTCAGACAACAAATTTTCACCCTGTGAGCTCATATTCACATTTACACCAGCCAAAACGGCTATTGCTATTGCGGCTATGCCGCTTAATACTCTTTTTTTCATGTTTATAATTTTTTGATTAACCCATTATTATTCGTGTATAGATTCCTTCAATTTCATCATTACAATAATCGGATCATCATATGCTGTGACTTCTCCTATATCATCAACAAAAATCCTCTCTTCATCGTCTGGAAAATAACAGCTTGGTATTACAATATCAACAAGATAGTCTTCATGCCAAACTTCATGATTACACATAAAAAAATAAGAATTAATATAAACACGGTCGGGGAAACTTGTTATATCATTCTTAATTTTTTTCACATGATAGACTTTGTCCTTGATTTTTATGTATTGACGCATGTCTCGCTCTCTAAACATATCCCTGCCGGCCTCCTGTTTAAAATAATAGGAAAATGACAGGATATTGGAGTTATTGATATTGAGTACGGGAAAAGAGGCTATACCATCCATGTCTTTTATATATGCCATTTGCCTTTCCGTAGATTCTGAACCCACAACCTCATTATTTATACCGTATTCTCCGAAATCAACACTAAATACAGGGTATGCTTCCCCTGCTTCAAGCCGGTAAAAGGTATTGTCATACATAATAGAAACAAAAAGTTCATTTTTATCATTCTGAGTAAAGCTTTCACTGTTGGCGGAAAAGTAATGATTATTTGTCTCAATATTTTTATCAAACAAGATCGTCATTTTATTTTTATCATCCAAAATCACTAATCCTGCATTGGTCTTTTTACCATTTATAATATTATCTATTTGTTGTGTGGCAAAATAATAAGTGCTGTCGCTCCTTCTACAGGAATTATAACTTAGGTCTGCAGGAAAAGGTGAAATTTCAACTAATTCAAAAGAAATATTAGTGTATTTTAATCTTACAGTCTTTGCACCCCTACGATCTATCAATTCTATATATTCTTCGTTATCATCTATGAATACGGGCCCCATAGATGCATATTCATCTGTTCCCTGTCCTCGCTTATTGAGTTTTGAAACAAATTTTCCAACTTTATCAAAGACAAAAACAATATGTTGGGAAGCATCCATGGCATAAATGTATTTTTTCTTAATCACAATTTCCCTAATCCTTCCCATTATGTCATTGGAATCCGTTTGTAGTTTAATACACTTTACGGAATCTACTATTTCGGACAAATTAATATATTCTTCCGCTTTATGCGGATCTATACTTATGATGTCTGTAAGCCCCTTGTCTGCTGTCTTATCTCCACAACCTCCCAGAAGACTAAAAACAGAGATAATAATAATTTTTTTAAAATACATGATGAATGAAATTTACGCGTGTATTTCCTTCTTCCTGAACCAGCGCTTCCACATTCGCCAACGCAAGGTCGGATAACAGATTTTCACTCTGTGAATTTAAATTCACATTTACACCAGCCAAAACGGCTATTATAATGGCAGTTAATCCGCCTAAAATTATTTTTTTCATATTTTTGAAAATTTTATTTAAAAAAATGTTTTATATATCAAATTGATACAATTTGGTTTGGCAGCAAAGGTAGTGAATGTTTTTGAATGGATAAATTATATTACTGCCTGTTATGCAATTCGGCGCGCAGGTGTTCAATTTCCCGGCGCAGGCGTTCGATTTCCCGCGGCTGTTCTTCCTGCAGTTCGTGATGCCGGTGGTCGAAAGTCGC
>JAISPG010000071.1 GCA_031275085.1 Bacteroidales bacterium
ATCTTGGTTCCGGAGTAGTAAAATATGATGCACCCGGAACAACAGATGACAAAATGTTGTATTTGTTAAAAGATCATTTGGGCAGTGTGGTAAAAGTATTATCAATAAACGGCAATACGGTAACATCGTTAGAGAGTTTTAGTTATGATGTTTGGGGAAATAGAAGAAATCCTATAACATGGGAAAACACAAACATAACAACTCCGACATATATCTATAAAGGTTTTACTGGACATGAGCATATAGAAGGTTTCGGGTTAATTCACATGAAAGGCAGGGTTTATGATCCTGCATTGGGTTTATTCCTTTCGCCTGATCCATATGTACAGAGCATGACGGCTCAAGGATTTAACCGATACAGTTATTGTATGGGTAATCCGTTGATGTACACGGATCCGGATGGGGAATGGGTGCATTTAGTATTAGGTGCTGTAGTTGGTGGATTATTTAACTGGATTGCAAATGGGGCGGAATTTTCGATGAGAGGATTGGGATATTTTGGAGTTGGGGCACTATCGGGTATGTTAGGGGCTGGGATTGGAAGTGGGGTAAATGCTTTATTTATTGAAGGAGGAACTTTTGCTAATGGGTTTGTTGGTAAAGGAATAGTTGAATCTGCGGTTGGCTTTATAGCTGGTGGTGCAAGCTCCGCTGCGGGAGGAACAGTTGGTAGTTTTATTACAGGATTTGGCAATGGTTTGTTAGGAAAAGAAAAGTTTAAAGACGCTTTATTAACAGGAACAATAAATGCTGGAATAGGAGGTGGTTTAGGCTTTATTACAGGAGGAATCGCCGGAGGGATAGCTGCTAAATCTCAGGGCAAACACTTTGGGGATGGATCAATTAGGACAAAGGATGTATTGGTTGAACAACAAATAAAATCAACTGTGCAAGATGGAGACTTTGATTGTACGTTTGCAAATATTGTGGCAACAAGTAATGGTATGGAGAATCAAGCAGCACTTCGAACACAATATGCTCCTTTCACAGACAAAAACAAAGATGGAGTTAATACCTACTTCGTTACAAAAAAGTATGCTAAGGATATGGGGCTTTCCTTTGAATTCGTTAATTTACATAAAGACCCAATGTCTGCAGTTGAGATTGCTGAAAAGATGAATGCGGGTGCAAACCTAATACTGAGTATTGGCGAAGAAAGTGGTATTGGACATACATGGACTGTAAAAAGCATAACCAATGAGACTATAATAAAACAAAATGGGAAAGTCATATCAAAAAATATATATACGATGTTAGATACAAGAACAGGTAATTTTTATTCATTTCCAAACCATAATGCTAGAGCAGCATTTTTTATAGGAATAAAATAAGTTAATTTTATATGAAAAGACTATTTTTCTTAATATGCTTAGCCATATTTACAGCATCAAAACCTTATCTTAACGACAAAAATCTATTTCAAAATCAAGATCATGAAGATGATGTTGTTTATGCAATTACACAATTTGCAATAGATATTTTATATAATAGTGTCAATCAAGATAAAAATACAGTAATTTCACCTTTGCTATTACATAATCTACTCGCTACACTTTCTAATGGCGCTGATTATAAAACATTAATTGAAATGCAACAATTGTTGGGTTGTAATATTTACGAGATGAATGATTATTATAAAAATAACATTGGGCATTTTAATACAAATGAACTTTCAGTTTCCAATGTGTTATGGACAGACAGCGGATTGACAATAAACAATTCTTTTTCAGAATTTTGTAAAGACTCTACATTAATGAAGTTTCAGATGGTTGATTTTAGCGACAAGAATATAAAAAACATCATAAATTATTGGATAGACAGTTGTACAAATCATACTACAAGAAATTTAATAAACGAAATAAAACCCAATGATAAAATGATAGTTACAAGTACTATGTATTTTAAGTCACAATGGCTTTATCCCTTTTTTAAAGAAAATAACATTGTTGATAAATTCTATTCGGGAAATGGTAATGTCCAAAATGCTGAATATATATGCAACATAAATCTATATCAATATTTTGAAAATAATGAAGTAAAGGGAATTATTCTTCCCTATAATAACTTTAGATATTCATTTTTTATTTTAATGCCAAATAAAAATCTATCACTAGATGATTATCTGCAAACTCTTTCAGGAATAGATTTGATTGAATTATTGAATAAAATAAAAAGTTCTTATACAAATGTCAGATTATATCTACCAAAATTTGAGTTTGGATATAAAACAAAAATTGGTGAACTTTTAAAAGGGAAACAATTTGATTCAAAAAAATTAAATTTTTCTAAAATATTAAGTGATAACAGTGATTTCTTTTTATTAGATAAGTCTTATCAAACAACATTTTTTTCTATTGATGAAATTGGAACAGAAGCAAGTTCTGTAATAGTTTCGTATATTGATGGAAGTAGAAAAAAAGAAACCAAACCAATCGAATTAAAACTTAATAGACCCTTTGTTTTCGGAATAATTGATAATCAAACAAGTATTCCGATATTTATTGGCTCTATTAATAAATTATAGAAAATTATCAATAAACTAACTTACTTATATGAAAAAACGTCTAAAAATCATCTTGGTACTTATAATTGGATATGCGCCTTTTTCATCAGCACAAGAATATTTTGTGCCAAAAGCAGAGAAAAAACTAACCTTTAGCAGGTTAAATTCAGACTATTTTCAAAATCAATCTTTGTTAATGAATAATGAAGATGACTGGTATCAACCCGATACTATAATCCATTATCGCCATCAACCGGAACATGGGGATTTGCGTAAATTGTATTTTTATAACGAAAATGGATTTCTTGTTAATATCTTGTACCATACAAATACAACCGGCTCTTGGGTAAACTCTCGACAATACACTTATGAATATGATTCAAAAGGAAATCTTTTATCGGAACTCTACCAAGAATTCATCAATAACGCTTGGCAAAATGATTATATTGATGAATTTACTTATAATTCTAAAAATAAAGTAACGAAAATACTATGTCGCGTATGGGAAAGTAGTAACACCTGGAGAGATTATGAGCAATATTCATATGACTATGATGAAAGAAGCAACTTAATATCGGAATTATCTCAATCGTGGTCAAAATATGAAAACATTTGGGAAGACGATTACCAATATCTATATACTTACGACTCAAATAATAACATGCTAACCGCACTAGAAAGAAGATTAAAAAATGACATTCTAACTGATGATTGCAGATATACTTACAGTTACGACGATATAAATAACATGGAAACACAGTTGCGTGAATATTATAATAGTAATGGCAATCAATGGCTTAATTCAGATTATATCTTACTCACATATTACTCAAATAATAATCTGAAATCATATTTATATCAGATGTGGAATTATTCGTATTGGATTGATATATATCGTATTTCATATGAATACGATGATAACGATAATCAAACTTCATACATACAAGAGAGCTACAATAATGTATGGAATTATTCTGAGAAAAAAATATCGACTTATTATAATAATAATTGTGTGTCAGAAACTTTATTTAATTGGAAAAATAATGATTGGGAATATAAATCAAGAATATTAAATGAATACAACAATAATAATCTTATTAATGTTATTTTTCAAGGATACGAAACAGACTGGTATGATTATAAAAAACGATCCTTTGAATATTCAGACGGCAACTGCATTAGCGCAGAATCCTTTATATTAAACGGAGAAAATTGGGAAAGTTATAACGATAACTTCTCAATATCGTATAACAGTAATGAAAGAGTTTATAATGTGTACTATACCTATAAAATTGATTTATCCTACACCAAAACCCCCAAACCCGCCGGCATCGAAAACCATTCTAAATCAATATCCTCATTTATAGTCTATCCCAATCCAACAAGCGAGGAATTAAAAATTAAAAATGAAGAATTAAAAATTATTGGCATTGAGGTTTATAACGTCACTGGTAAAAAACAGAATATCAGAATCAATTCCGGATTAAAACAAAGTGAAACGGTTGTAAATGTATCTAATTTGCAAAATGGAGTTTACTTTGTTAAAATACAAACGGAGAGTGGAAGCGCGATGGAAAAGTTTGTAAAGAATTAAAAATTAAAAGGTAAAAATTATAAATGGTGGATTAAGAAACTATTAATGCTTTTTATTAAAGAAAAAAGTTTGGGCAATTTTTTTAATTCTTCATTTTTAAATTTTACCTACCTTTACAGCGAAAATTTACCAACCAAAGGCATGTTGATTAGTCAGACAAGTACAACAGGTAAAAAAGAATATTCTTACGACCAATACTTGCGGTTAAACGAAGTAACGGAGGCTGTTTTAACAGATGGAAAGTCCTTTACTTTCGGTTATCAATACGATTTA
>JAISPG010000024.1 GCA_031275085.1 Bacteroidales bacterium
GATAAAAGGCGATAAAACACAAAAAGCCTACTTTTTCAAGCAAGCTAATTGTGTTATATTCAGCCTCTTTTTGAGGCTTTTAGTGGTTATTTGACGTTAATATTCCTCTTCGTTAAAGAGGAATCCTTCTTGAAAGATTTAGAAGTTAAATTGCCTACAATGGAGTCAGCCAGCATTCGTGCCTGAGTAAAAGCACTGTCTGCCAATTGAGCGGAAATATGTAGTTTTTCGCATGCCGGTTCTTCAAAATAAATGCCTGAGGCTGTATTAAAAAATGAAATTTCTTTCGCAATACCAACCGAAAGCCCGATAAATATTGCAATAGATATGATTCTTTTTATGACAACCTTGCACATGGTAAATTACTATTTTGAAAATAAAAATCCAATCTTTGCCACAAAAAATAATTGGTCGGTAGTCGGATTATAGAGTAATGTGCATGAGGGAAACATGTCGAACAAAGAAGATATGGAAATTCTTTTGCCTGCTGTTGCCAATAAATTTGTAACGGCAAACTTATCTGTTTCCAATACCTGATTTTTCCAAGGGGTAAATCCCAAAGAAAAATCAAAATTTATTGACGGAAGTTCCAGTTTGTACTTTATTTCCGCATACGAAGAATAAACAAAAGGCTTGTCTTCTCCATAGAAAATAGTGTTCCATTCTAATGAAAGCGGAATTTTATCAAAAGCGTATTTCAGGTTTCTTTCAAATTGATGATTGCGGGAATAAGTATCCGTATTGTTTCCACACCAATAATCGGTAATACCCAGTGTAAAGCCTCGAAAAGTATAGCTTATGGTAAAATCTACTTCGTGACTTGTAGCCTGAAAATCTGTTGTTCCCCATACATACAGTTCAAAGTTTTTATATCCGGCAGTCAGCGACGGTTGTATACTGCCTCCTGCCTGATAAACGCCCCGCCATATATTCCGGCTTACAATATCGGTTGTTATTTCTGCCTGAAAGTCTTCTCTTTCCTGTGCCTGTAACGGAAAAGAAAGTATCAGAATTGCTGACATAAATACAAAGCAACGGCTGATCATTGCCATTTTATGACAATAAGTGGTTGTTTTCATGATAATAAATGATATTAGAATTTAAAGAAAAAGATATGAATAATATTAATTTGCTTTGAAAAACACTGACAATGCCGGCAGTTGTCAATGAGTTTATAATAAATGTAATATATTAATACATGTTAATGCATGGCAATTATAATCCCTGAATAGTTAATTGCTGCTAAATTATTAGTAATCAATCCTGTACCTGGATCATAAATGTTAAAGATATTATTTTTTAACTTCTCAATGGCAATCCAATGTTGACCCATATTTACCAATACTATAAAATAATTTTCATTTTGAGCTAAAAGCACTTGATTTAAGTTCATATTATTTTGAACTATGTTAATAGCTTGTGCTTGAATTCTATTTATTTCTTCTAAAATAACTGCCTGGAGGAAAGGTGTATTCCCATGTATTACTATTGGAATCAAATTGTTTTGTAGAGCAGCTATTGCAATACTTGATGGAAGTGAAATATCCGTATTATTTATTTGCGTATTTTGTATCAAATTTTGACTGTTTATTCCTACTCCAACTTGATTATTTTGGATATTATTATATACATTTTGGGGATTAGGCATATTCAATTGCATATTATGAATTGTATTAAAAATAGCAGCTAAAGCATATCCTCCACAAAAATTATTAGATTTTGGATTAGCATTATTTTGATTAAAATTATAATTAAACATATTCTTTATTATTTTATAACTATCCTCTTTTAGGCAGGACAATTTTCCGTGCTACTCTTTTCAGGATTTTCGCATTCCTCCTTCATTTCTAATTTCTAATTCTATTATGTTGGTTCCATACTTTTCTCCTTTCATTTTTTATGGTTTAAAAATTCTCTCCCGGAAAATATTTATCCTCACCCTCTTTTTCCTGTTCCTCAGGTATAGGTTCTGTAATTACAGCTTGAGTTGAGGACTGAGGATATCCAATATTTTCCGTTTGTATGTTTGCTTTGTTTTCCGGTAAGTGTTTTCCTGTTACAGCTTGTCCGCCTTTTCCCAGAATGTAACCTGATATTCCCGAAAGAATGGCTGCCAATTCGCTGCCTTGCAGAATATTCAGAATTCCAAAGAGAATAATAGCAATGATGAGTACAAAAATGGTAATGAACTGTAATCCTGTGTCGTTCAATAGAAGTTTTGCTAGCGATTTATCCGAACGGCGGAAAATGATAAAGAAAAATACACAAAGCAGAACAGCAATAAGCATCGAAAATGTAAGGCTAATCCATATACGGAAATTCTGCTGTTGAAATTCTGGTGAAAGTGCTGTATTCAAAGCCTGCTCACATAGAAATATATCGTATTGAACTCTTTCCAGATTCTCTTGTATACGAGTGTAAAAGACTTGGTTAATACTGTCTCTGATAGCTGACTGTGTATACTTTTTCTTAATTGCCGGTAAAATCTCCGATTGTATGTATGAAACCTTATATTCTCCATTAAAATGCATGTTGGGCATTGCCGAGTTAATTCGCAGAAGAATTAAATCTCCATCCTGGCGGAATCTTAAATCTTCTTCCAAACTCTCTATATAATCTTCTGCAAACATCCGGCTGAACGAAAGACCGTAATAGAACTCATCTCCGGCCATTTGCAATACCCGTTCGATTTCTTTTTTCCGATTTAGGTATTCCCGCAATTTTTTATAATCGTGACGGTCTGCCGTATTCGAAAAAGTATTTTCAAAATCAAGTACATAAGGTTGTGTTTTATATAATTCGACATAATAATCCCGAACTACATTATCATCATTACCCTCAAAGGCAACAACCCATTGCGATGTTAACAGCAGAAATGATAATATCAGGAAAAGGGGTCTCATTTTTGACTCGTATTAATCTTTATAATTTTATCTTTATAGATTGTTATAGCATTTGGTACGCATGTAGTGTATTTCTTTCAATGGATAATCTCCACAATTAATTAATAGATATAAGATTATATATATACATTCATCTTCCTCCTTTTCAACAATTTGAATAATTGCATTTTCTTCGGGCAAGTCATATTTCCATAGTGTATCATTCTTTTCTGTTAAAGTTCCTTTCATTTTTATGACAAGATTTTGAGCCTGCTCAAATGCATTGTCACTGTCTTTTGCTAAAACAAAAAGGATTGTCGAATCCTGTGAAATCTTACCTTTTACTTCTTTTTGAAATATTGTTTTTACATGTGTACACAATTCTTGACTATTTTTAGAATTTATGTATATGCCTGTTGATATAGTTATTAGCAATAAACAGGATGAAATTCCAATATTTTTAAGCTTATTTGTCTTTTTGACTGGTTCATTTTGTGTTTTCATAATACATTTTAAAAGTTAATTAATAATTTAATTTTTCATTTTTATATTGCTGGTAAGCATGCTCCAGTTTTTCATCATAATGATTTTGTTTATATCCAGGACCATTGTATTTTTCGGCAAAGCCTACCCAATTAAGATTCTTTAGAAGAATGTCCATTTTTGTATTTTGCAGGAATTTTATAAATGCCAGAAACTGCTTGTCAGCACTCTTTTCCATATCCGATACATACTCAGATATCGTATTGCAACCGCATAATTTATAATTAAATCCCATAATCTGGAACATTCCCCACGAAGCAGAACTTAAAGCAGATTCACGATGAATCGCAATTGCACGGTTCAGGCGTTCATATTCGGCAGTACCGCCTTTGTAAGCCGAGCGGTTCCATTTAAGGAATAATATATCTTCATTACCACTCACGTGATTTTCAGGATTTATTCCTCGTTTTTTGAGTTCACTCCAGAATATATGCCCTTCAAAAAGAATTATTGGTCGTCCGTCCGGTAAAAAACCGTTACGACCTCCCGATTCTACCTGATGAACAGCCCGGATTGCAGCCTCTTCAATACCTAAAATCTCAGCCGCTTTTCGGAAATTAATTTCTTGTTTTTCGTTTTTAGGTATTGACACACTTTTTTCCGGACTTATATTAATATTTTTTCTTTCAGTGTCGATATCTTGTACGAGTTTATCCAAGCTCAATGCATTCCATGTGTCTTTTCCTACAATTCCGTCAATGGGTAAACCGGCACTTTTCTGAAACTGGCATACCGAAAGATATGTTTGTGAGCCAAAAATTCCGTCGATTTTAACAGGATAACCTTTTTCCTGTAATATCCTTTGAAGTTGGGATACTTCCGTACCTGCACTTCCTTTTCTGAGCATATTCATATAATTAAGTGTTGTTATTTCTTAAAAACTGATGCTTTATCTACTCTTTCCTGTGCCTGATGTACTTTTTCCAATGCATCAATGGCTTTTTGCGATGCGTGCTGATTAATACTTAATTGCAATGAGCAAATTGGACATAAAATTGCATTCCTTTGAATTAAATCATTCATAGAAACAGGAATAAATCCTTTACATACAGGACATTCAAATCCTGATGGGCGTTGTTTATTCAATTGATTCATTTCTATAATTTTAGGGATTAAACTAAATTTTGTATTTCTTCAAAATGATTCGGATTTGGACTCGGACTTTCTCCTGAATCTTCAATCAGCATATTGTTAGCCGAAAGGGATAGTAAATTAGCCAACCCTGAAGGCATATCGGCTTGTTGCATAACTACTTTAACTTTCATATTAGCAGTAAGGCTGTTATCTTTCTGATTTTTATTGTTCCCGCTTTGTGGTGCCAGGGCTGCCCGCATTAAAATCCGGTCATTTAGCTTCTGCTCTTTTTTGAAATGTTGTTCAAAAGAATAGTTTTCTTCTTTGGTTTCACTTATAGCATCCAAAATTTTAATTTCAAAATCAAATACAGCTTCCTTAATTTGTAAAAGAGGAATGGGAATAAGTGAAATTACCGGAATTTGTACTGATTTTAATGATTTCCCTTTGCCATCTGCCTGCATATATTGAAATGTAAAGGTACGCAGTTTTCCTAAACCCGATTTATCCTTACCTTCAGCAGGTTCAAAAGCTATATCACGCAAAAAATCAATATAACTTCGTGTAGTCATAGCGTCAGCTTCTAATGTCGCTACCAAAGGTGCCGAAATCAATTGATGAAGTGTCATTACCTGACTGTTCAACTGATTTTTCTTTTCTTTTTGATTACTCATGATTATTATTTTTTAAGATTTACATACTTGCCGGAATGATATAGTCTATCACTTCACCGTTATTTTCAGTCGGACTCACCTGATAGTTTCGTAAATTAACCTTGAAATTTATTTTCTGGATATTTTCCGCCTGAATTTTGGATAATGATTCGGCATCAATTATAATGTCAAAGATTTCTTCTTCTTTGATTTCTTTAAGGTTAACATCTTTGCAGGAATGTTCAATCAAAGTCTCTACAAATGAGCCGCATGCTTCTTTTACTTTATCCGAAAATTCTTTTGAATTGTTCTCGCTGAAATTTAGTTCTTTATGTGAGAAAAATTCCTGTTCGATAACTTCCATTGCTATTTCAAAAATCTTTGGAAAATAAAGATATCCGTCGTCATCAACCTCATTGATCCCTTTTTTGAGAAAAGCTGCTTTAAGGCGTTTGGTAAGAAATTCACGGAAATCATTCTTCAATTGTTGTTCTTTTTCTTTTATTTTCCGGTAATTGTTCGGGTCTTTTGCCACAAAACCATCAACAGTATAAATAGCAGTTGTAATCACAGTTTCAGCTATTGAAACCGACAATTGGTTAAAAAACTGCATCAATTTTGAATAATTGATTTCGTTTAGTTGTTCGGTTTGTCCTGATTGTTGAACGGCAAATTTTAATTCAAACGACAGTTCATCGGCACAGGCATTAGGAATCATAAAATATCGCAACAGGTCATTTTCTGCATACTCTTTCCCTAAACGGGCAGCATAAGAATTGGCCATGTGTTGAGCTTGTGTAAACTCATTAAGGATACTTCCAACAATATTTTTTAATCGTGACATAATCTAAAGTTTTTTGTTTTTACTTAAAAACCCCTGCATATTTTGTTGATAGCCGGCATATTAAACTTATTCATGCAGGGGAATTACTCAATAAGGAGTTAAAATATAAATAAACTATTTGTCTTCTCCCTGTTTCTTAGGGACTTCTGTTTTCTTAGGAACCATTACTTTACGTACAGCTTCTCCTGCCTTCACTTCAATTTCTTGTCCGCGTTGGCTGTCTTCAATTGTAAATACTGCATTACGTTCTTCCACTATTTTTTCCGGTTTTGTGGTTCCCATTGCAATCATTTGCGGAATAAATAAGCCGTCTCCGTTAATGTAGGTTGCTACCAGTTTTAGCTTTCCGTCTTCTTCATACACATTAGCCGCTAGTTCTCCTTTAGGTTCATTTACAGAAAGACTGTTATTCAGAATATCAAGCACACGTGCCAGACCTGCCGGCATGCTTTCCTGTCCTGCTTTTACGGCAATATCCAATGTGTATTCCACACTGTATTTGGAATCTTGCGTTGCCTTTGAGTCTTTTTTGCTGGAATATGAAGCAGATGCTTCTAATTTTGCACTGAAAGGTCCCCAGCCAATTTTTGCCTCAAACTTTCCGCCTGCACTCATATCCTCACTTTCCGATGCTTCGGTATGTGTACTGGATTCGGCATTGATTTTGGCTTTGAAAGCAATATCAATGGTGTTAATTGCAATATACGGAATTGGTACAATGGTTAAAAGAGGTACATTTAATCTTGCCATTTTTCCATTTTGCAGAAAATCAAACGATACATTTACTGCCGTTTTATTACCGTTCTCATCCGTATTCAGACCGACTTCCTGAATAAATTTCCAGGTAGTTTGTGCCGCCATTGTTTGTGCTTCAATAGCTGCTTTTAACGGTGAACCGATAATCTGGCTGAACGGAATACCTTGCAGGGCATTGGTTGCCACTTGCGAAGGTGTTGTGTCTATTGACATTTGTTTTACCATGACTAAAAATTTTAATTGTTAAAAAATGATTTGTTAGAACGTTCCGGGCATAAATGTAGAGTACACGTAGCTGTTTTCCATATGCTATTTGATGAATGGAAGATATTTTTAATGAATGGTAGGTTAAGATGAATGAATGAACTTTTGTTATTTTTCTTATATCAGGTTAATTATCTTAGGAAAAAGCAATAGAAAAAAATTACTTATATTATTTATTTTATCAGATTAGCAATTGTGTCAAAAAAAGTAAAATATTAATATTTGTATAATGAAAAGAAGCATAAGGAAATATTTTGATACGATTGCCATAATTTATAGATGCAAATTGCCTAATTGGAAAAATTTTACTAGTATCCATCTGATTGCTTTACGGCCATTCAAGCCAATAATATTGTCAGGTATGAAAAGTATTCTTTAGCATGGATAGTTAAATATCAGACATCCATACCTTATTCGGAGTCACTTGCTGTAAAGTTTTTATCAAGATGATTAGTACAAATTCGTAAAGAATGAGGTTTATGAGAATGCTTTTTCTTTATAACAATAATATAATTTGCTGTGCAAGTCCATATACTCCATATATTTAGAAACTATATTGACAGAGATACAGGATAACCATTGGCTTTGGTCTAGGTGAAAATACAGGGTGAGCTAGAGGTACTAAACTATTTGGATATACCACTACAGTTTTTTTAGTTTGTGATCCCTGAGGGATTCGAACCCCCATCACAAGAACCGGAATCTTGCATTCTATCCATTGAACTAAGGGACCATAAATTATTTTGCAAAAATATTAAAATTATTGATTATTAAAGACTGAAAACATATAAATTTTGGATTAATCATAGAATAAATAAAGTAATAAGATTCTTTTGTTTTAATTAATATGTTTATTATTTTAATCCGTATATTTTTGAATGTATTTCTTTAATTATTATTTCAGCAGTTTCTTTATTAATTGGTGAAGGAAATGACATTAAATACATAGGTAATTTTTCACCGGGATTATTAAATTTAGGGATGAAGAAATTTGTATCTACAATTGAAAATCCCAACCTTTCATAGAAACCGATTCTTCTTTGTGCCAATTCATTATCAGGAAGTTCTACTTCTAAAATTATCGGATATTCTGATATTGATTGTAGTTTTTGAACTATTTTTTTCCCGTATCCTTTGTTTCTGGTATTGGATATTGTTGCAAGATAGTCCATAAAAATGACCCCATCCAGTTTCCATGTAATTAATATTCCTATTATATCACTTTCATTTTTAATAATATAAAAACAATATGAAGGATCATTTTTTAATAGTTGGGCATGCTGCTCTGCAGGACGTCTTTCTTCAGCAGGAAAAGCTTCATTATATATCTTTATGGCATTTTCCCAGTCTTTTCCGTTATTGTCGGTTAACTGAACCAGATTTATAATTTCCATTTAATGATATTAATAAATATTAATAGTTTTATTATATAAATTTACAAATTTTAGTTATAAATTACTATAAAAAAGTATTATCTGATAAAGTTTGTCCAGACCCTTTTTTCTTTTTCCGGTAATGTTATTCCTGCAGCTTTTCCTGCTTTGATACAATGAAGCAACCATGCCATATTATTCCCTAAAGTCCTCATTGTCTGCATTCCTTCCAGGTCTTGCTCCACATCTTTAGGGGATGCTCCGTGTACCATATTCCAGTATTGAGAAGAAACAACAGGCATATTATTTATAGTGAAATATTTGTTAAGCTGATCCAGAGCAGCTGTAGAACCGGCACGCCTGCAACATACAATTGCTGCTCCCGGTTTGAATGCCAGTTTATGCGAAGATGCATAAAAAACTCTGTCAAGGAAGGATGTTATTGTCCCTGACGATGATGAATAATGAACAGGAGAGCCCAAAATAAAACCATCATATTCGTCGGCTTTATCAATAAAAATATTTACAGGATCATCGTTTATTATGCATTTTCCAAGATCAAAACATTTATCACAGGCTCTGCAACCGGAAATAGGTTTTATTCCAAGCTGGAATATTTCAGTTTCGATTTTATTTTTTTGTAATGCTGCTGCTACTTCGGACAGAGCCGTGTAAGTACATCCGTATGCTTCCGGACTTCCATTGATTAATATTACTTTCATATCGTATTTATTAAAACTTATTAAACTGCTAAAATAATTAAATGCAATAAAAAGAAATTCTTTTTGGGGATAGAAATTGGCCTGATTTCACACTTTTTCTTATTTGTGTTAAGTATTAAACAAATAAAATAAATTATTGTTTTTGTTATTATTACTCAGATTTATCCATTAAAATTTAAATATTTCTGATAATTTTGTAAAAAAACATAATGAATCAAAAACCGGAATTTTTAAAGCAAGGAAGTAAGATAGCAATAATAAGCCCTTCCGGATCAATTAATAATGATTTTATTTTTTCTGCAAAGAAATATCTGGATTCTATGGGATTTGACGCAGTTGTTTACCCGAATGCTTTAAATAAGTATTTTCAATTTGGCGGTACAGACGACGAAAGATTGGAAGACTTGCAAAATTCTCTTGATGATCCGTCTGTCAGTGCTATTTTTTGTTCACGTGGCGGCTATGGTCTGATAAGAATAATTGATAAACTTGATTTTACAGAATTTATCAGGCATCCGAAATGGATTATAGGGTTTAGTGATATAACAAATCTTCATCTTGCACTGAACAGGATAGGAGTGATGTCTGTTCACGGACAGATGGCTAAAGCTATTCATGACAACAAAAAATCTGATTCTGTCGAAAATCTGGTAGAATTACTGGTTGGTAAATTTCCGGTCTATAAATGTGAGCCAAATAGTTTGAATAAAAAAGGAAATGCTGAAGCAGAATTGATTGGTGGGAACTTATCAATAATATACAGTCTTCAGGGAACTGATTTCGAACTTGATTCAGATGGAAAAATTTTGTTTATGGAAGATCTGAATGAATACCTTTATCATTTGGACAGGATTATGATAAATTTGAAATTATCCGGAAAACTGAAAAACTTAAAAGGACTTATTGCCGGCGCTTTTACAGATATGAAAGACAACAATAATCCTTTTGGAAAAGATGCATATGAAATTATAAAAGAACATATTTCCGAATATGATTATCCGGTTTGTTTTGGATTTCCGTCAGGGCATATTCAGGAAAATATGCCACTTGTCATGGGAATGAGATATAATCTTGTTGTGAATGACGAAAATACTGTAATATTTCCATCCGTGTAAGTTTTTTAATGTAAAAACTTAACTACAAAAATTAAAATACCTTTAACTAGGTTTACAAATAAATAATTATTAGTTCTTTTATCTCTGGTGACCTTTGCTCACAATAAGCACTTTCTTCGGTTTTAAAACATTGTCTATCCGACTTATTTTATAATTATTATATGTGGTAATAACATGTTGTACATAAAGGCAGTATAATAAAAAAGGTGTCCAAAGGACACCTTGAAATAAATATAAGAATATTTTTTATTGATTTTTTATACATCTTACAGATAATCCCCAGTTTTTTTCTGTATGGGAAGCATTTACTACTTTTGTAGTATTTTGTAAAAACTTGTATAATAAGTTTTCTAAATAATATTCATCTTCATTATTAGAAGATGTCCACCAGCTTCCGTTTACACCTTTACCTTCGATATAGCCGTCTCCTGTGATATATCCACCTGCCAAAGCATTAAAACCATATTCGTTTGTTGCTCCTTCATTAGGAGTGTTCCAATATAGATTTGATGCATTTTTAAGCTTGCCGCCGGCTAATTCGTAACCTCCTAAATATTCAATTAATGTTTCCCATTCTGAATTGGTTGGTACGTGCCAGCCTTCGGGGCATAATTTTTCGGTTTCTATAGTATATCCATTATACAATGCTCCATATGTGACCTGGGAATTCACATCGTTGGAGTCATACCATCCTAACTCAGGAGTTATTTCTATTCCCCATGATTCTTCAGAAATCTCAATTGGTGTTCCATCGTTTAGTTTTGTGGTACGAAGATTTTGAGCCATCCATGTTTGTGTTCCGATTATTACAGTATTGTATGTATTTCCATCAATATCGCTAACTGTGATAATGGCTCCATCTTCCAGTGTTTTAAAAGTTTTCTGAGCACCGTATCCTACACCTATTTCATTTGTAGCATATGCTCTTACATAATATGTTGTATTTGGAGTTAATCCGGTCATCTCATTAGCAAAACTTCCTGTTCCTTCACCATTGCTGGTTTTATTGTTTTCAACAGTAGGATTTTCAGTTGTTGCCCAACAAATTCCTCTTGCAGTTACAGCGTTATCACCGTCGTTTTCTACAGTACCTCTGCAATGTGCGGTTTTATCGGTTATCTGGGTAACTTCATGAGTTATAACTACTGGTATCGAACCTGTTGGTGGTAGTTTTAGGGTAGTGAAAGAAATTACATTTCCGTATCCTCTGCCAGCGCTGTTTATAGCATAGGCTCTTACATAATATGTTGTATTTTCTTTTAAATTCAGCATAATTGACCTGAAGCTTCCTGTTCCGGAGCCGTCAGATGTCTTGTTATGCTCAAGTGTAGGTAATCTTGTGGAATCTGTATTCCAACATATTCCTCTTGCTGTTACGGGAGAACCTCCATCATCTGAAATTGAACCCCCGGATTCTGCAGATGTAAGAGTGATTCCTGTTATTGCTGTAGTTGTTACAGTTGGAGGATTTTTTTCTTTTTTACACGAATTAAAAAAGAAAAAACACAGTAAAAACATTGTTATTACTGAAAAATAAACAAAAAACCTGTTCTTCATAAGAATTTTTTAATGTTAGAGTATTTTAATTATTTAACAACAAATAAAGTTATCATTTGACCTTATATTTACAAATATATGTGTTCTTTTTGTATTTTACAAATTTTTGTAAATACTAATATGGTACAAGCATATAATAAAAATGAATTTTTTGTTATGTTTTTCTTGCCTAAAGTATAATAATAATAATTTTTTGTATTGTTAAAAATAATGCTTTATATATTTTTATTTCTTTAAATTTCTTTTAAAATATTAAATAATTTTATGTATTTGCTATTCAGTCTGCTTCGGAACTATAGATTCGTGGTAGAATCTTATCGGAAATTTCAGACAGTATTGTACTTCAAATCCTTTTGAGTTTAGATATTTTTAATAGAACTATTCCAGTATTCTTTTCTGAAATATAAATTAATTGTTAAAAAAATAATTAAATATATTTAATGTATGCTACCGGCAGATATTTTCTTTAACTCTATTTTGTCAGAATTGATCAGGTTAATTAGCTTAATCACTGCATTTTCCAGGTCTACATAAAAATCCTCAATATACAAAACCAGAGAATTATCTTTATAAGATAAATGAGGAATTTCTTTTGAAGATTTCCCTTTTCTTAATAATAGTTTGCCTGATGGAATGAATGTATGAGTTAAAAAAGTTCTTAACTGGTAATAAAGAAAATTTGATTTGTTTATTTTTCTGTATTTGTCGGGGAATAATTTATTTATAGCGATTTCAAATCTTTTTGAAGATTGTTGTTTCACTCTGAATGGTTTATGGTCCAGATATGCTCCTAGTATTTCAATGGCCTGACCTGTCAGCATAAAGCCAAATAATGCCTGATCTTCATCAATAACGATTTTTTTTATTGAATTAAGTATATTTTTCTGTAAAAAATCAATATGCTGTTCTTTAGTATAAATCAACATCAGAACTTAAATCTTAATTGTAATTTAATATCCGTACGGTTTTTGCCTTTTATTGCATCAAGTCCGCTTCCCAGACCATCCTGGTTGTGGTAATAAGTATTTGCAATTCTGAACCATAAATCCAGATTTTTAAATACATCATATTTTAACACAAATACCAGTCGTGTTCCTTTTCCATAGTATGCAGGAATAGAGAATCCATATAAAACATCAGGTTCATAAGCGTAAATCCTGTCGTCATAAGATTCTGTTTCAAAAACAGCCGCACGGACAGTAAAAGTCAAAGGTAATTTATGTGGTTTATATTGTATATCCTGATATATCAGATAGCCCCATTGATTATTATCCTCAAGTGAATAGTTTGAAATCTCGATTCGGTTTTTAAATTTCCAGTTTGTAGTGGCATTATAGTTAATATGGTATCTTATTTTTGTTGTTGCATATGAGATAAGTGGAGTTATACCACTTTCTACATCAGAGTTGTTCTTTTTCTTGGTTTCATATTTTATTCTTGCATACATGTCGAGATCCCTCTGTGTAAAATATGAAATTTGTGCTACATATTCAATTCCTGCTGAAGGACCGTTTACTCCATATCTTAACCATGGGTATTTCCACGAATCTATATAAACATCTATTTTCCATTTTTTTACAGGATAGATTTCGGCTCCTACAAAAATTCCCGACTCATTATTGGGGCGATTTCCTTCTGAAAACGGTTGCGCATATAAAGCCTGATAGTCATGCCTGTAATATCTGTGTAAAACCGACATTTTGAATTCAGGGACAAAATCAATAACAGCACCGTTAACAGTTGCATACCCCAGATTTTGCGATATTGATGTTTCTCCGAAAAAGTTTATTTTTTTTATCGTCAAAAGATAATCGAACCCTATATTAAAATTACTGTTCCCGGTAAAATTAAAATATGTATATGGTTTGTCGTTTCCGGAAAAAGGAGAGGAGTAGTTGTAGTACAATCCTGTTAGCCCTAACCTTAATATGGAACCTGTCCATGTAAGATTACCTCCCGTAATAAATTCTTTTATGGATTTTCGTTTTTCAACTTCCGATGGTGTGCGATGGTAGCCCGATTCAAGAAAACCGGTAATATAATCGGCTTCTCCGTTTATTGTATCATTCGTACTTTCAATGCTTCCGTCAATTCCTTTGTATGAAATAAACTCTGTAAAAGAAAATTGACCGAATTCCAGTGTCATTGCCTGACCTCTTAAAAAAGCAGATTCATTTACGGAAGTATATTTGTTTACTCCCCTTGGTTTTTTTATGATATTTGCAACATTGGTCGTTTTACCGAAAGTAAGCCCAGACCACATTGTAAGCCCTTGCCCGAATTGAGCAAGATAATCACCGACTATTATTTTTTTTATAACTCCAAGATCGTTTATTTGAAAATGTGCCGAATAAAAATCAAAGCCGTATTTCTGGGCTCCTCTGAAAAATTGTTCACCATCATCTTTTTCTGCTGTAACCCCAAACGATAATTTATTTTTATATTGGTATCCGTATTTCACATATATTTTATCGGGACTTCCCAAATATCTTGACTTATCCGGATTTGCTTCAATTACACTGTCAGGAATTGCATATCCCGCTTTTTCCTGTAGCAATCTTTGATATCTTGTAATAATATCATGTTTCCCGTACATAAAAGCGTTTTTAAGGCTTGTTTTCTGTTTCCCGCTGTCTTTATTTACTGTAACAAACGGAACAAGCCATTTTAAAGTTTGCATATCAATGCCATCTACAAATTGTAATTCATAAATAGTTTTATAATCACCGAATTTTTTGCGGTAATTCATTATTGAATAAATTTGAAATTCAGTGAGAAAAATTAATGCATCCAGATCTTCTCTTGTAGCTGAATTAAGGTCAAGCGGATAATTGTAGAGATCTTCCAGAGTACTGAAAAGTGTGGAATAATCCAGTTCAACATCTGAAGCTGATGCTATTTCTTCAATAATATCTTCCAGGTCAGGCATTATGTCTTCCTGTGCAATTACGGATAATGCGCCGAAGTGAGATATGAGCAGTATAAATAAAAATATTTTTAATTTAAAACTCATAATGTATTGATATTTTCGGTGTTGAGCCTAATATCTGATGATATGCAAATGCCAGATCAAAGTTAAAACCATGAGTATTATATCCTAGTCCTACAGTATATTCAATTGGTTTTAAAGAAATACCTCCCCGAAAAGCAAAATGCTGGTTAATTTTATATTCAATTCCCGATTTAAAAACAGGTATATGTCCGTTTATTGCTTTCCCTGTTTCAACCGCAAGAAGTAATGATTTACTGAAAAGATATGAAATTCCTAATTTTATTGCAACAGGCATTTTTAAATTACTGTCTTCAAAATATGAAAGATTTAAAGGATTGAATATATAAGTTCCTATAGATAATTCTTTTGTCGGGGTTGCCAGTATGCCAAACTCAAATGTCATAGCATTATAGTTCCCGTAAAATTCCGATTGTCTTACTGAAAAATAATTAACATTTAACCCCATGGAGAAATTCCTGAATAACTGTTGGGAATATCCTAGTACTATCTTGTTTTGCTGGAAGAGTTCAAAGCCGAAGTGTGTTACACCAAATCCAATATTTCCGCCCAAAAGTGGAGAAGAAAAAGCTATTGCTCCATAACCTGTTTCTTTCATCAGGAAACGGTTTTCGTAAAACACTCCTATATTTATTTTATTTAAATTGCTGGTTGCGGCTGGATTATTAAAGACTGCCCATGTATCCTGTAAGGTAAGACCTGTTCTTCCCATTGCGGAACTTCTGGCTCCGGCATAATTGTCATCTGTTTGCGAAAAGGTAGAAATATTATAGTAGAAAAAGATAAATACCAGCAATAAAGTATAACGAATAATTAGAGAACAATATTTTATTTTTCCGGAATTATTCGTTTGTTTAAAAGAATTATTCATAATTTTATTGCTGTTGTTCATTTTATTTTAATAAAAATCTTAAAGTTTTAGTCTGCTGGTTCAAAATTAAAAACTTTAAACCGGATATCATGAACTTTCGATTTTAATTTGTTTTATATTCAAATATATAACTTTTAAGTTCTTTATTTGCATTAACGATTTTTTGTTTTAATTCTTCCTTAAAAGTTTTTAATTTATTTTCAAGTTCATTGTCGCCTATTGCAATCATTTGAGCAGCCAGGATCGCAGCATTTTGAGCTCCGTTTATGGCAACGGTAGCAACAGGTATTCCCGGAGGCATTTGTACAATTGCCAGAAGGGCGTCCATTCCTTCAAGAGTAGCATTTATAGGAACACCTATAACAGGAATGGTGGTCATTGCTGCAATAACACCACATAAGTGGGCAGCCATTCCTGCACCTGCAATAATAACTTTAATCCCTCTGCCTGCAGCATTTTTGGCAAAATCCTCAACTTCTGCGGGAGTACGATGTGCTGAAAGAGCATTGACTTCAAAAGGTACTTTAAATTCATTAAGCTGTATAGCAGCTTTTTCCATTATTTTCCAATCGGAAGTAGATCCCATTATTATGCTTACAAGTGGTTTCATTTGCTTACATTTTTATTTCGTAAAAATACATAACAAAAAATTAAATTTAACGATATTTTTTAATTTATTTACAATTTTTTATTTCTTTATGTTTTTTATTTTTTAAACTTTAAATTAAGATGGATAAAGTTAATGTTTTTGATAAATCTTTCAGCCTGTTTATTACAAATGATGAAATAAAAAGACGCATAATCAGGATGGCAGAACAAATCGATGAAGAATTAAAAGGGAAGAATCCTTTATTCCTTGGTATATTAAACGGTTCGTTCATGTTTGCCGGCGAGCTTTTTCAACATATAAACATAGAATGCGAAATATCTTTTCTTAAGTTGGCTTCTTATGAGGGAGTATCATCGTCGGGTAATATAAAAAGACTTATAGGGCTTAATGAAGATATAAAAAACAGAACTGTAATAATACTTGAAGATATAATTGATACAGGCATAACAATTGAACATATTGTAAAACAACTTAAGGGCTATGAACCGGCAGAAATACTTATTGCTACTTTGTTATATAAACCTGAGGCATATAATAAAAAATATAAAATAGACTACTGTTGCTTTGAAATCCCCAATGATTTTATAGTAGGTTTTGGACTTGATTATAATGGAAATGGCAGAAATTTGAAACATATATATAAAATAATAGAATAATTAATCATGTTAAATATAGCTTTGTTTGGTCCTCCGGGAGCAGGAAAAGGAACTCAAGCCAGAAAACTGGCGAAAGAATATGGTCTTACATATATTTCTACGGGAGATATTTTAAGACAGGAAATTGCTATGAATACCGAACTTGGAAAAGAGGCAAAATCTGTTATTGAAGAAGGCGAATTGGTTTCAGATGAAATAATCGTACAAATTATTGAAAAGAATATCGATATGAATCCCGATTCCAACGGTATACTGTTTGACGGTTTTCCGAGAACATATGCTCAGGCATATATACTTGACGGGCTTCTTACAAAAATGAACACAAAATTATCATGCCTTTTGAGTCTGGAAGTACCAAAAGATGAATTGATAAAAAGAATGATGTTCAGGGCAGAACAGGAAGGACGTTTTGACGATAAAAAGGAAATTATTGAGAACCGTTTAAGGGAATATGACAATAAAACAGTACCTGTGATTGATTTTTTCAGGGAACAGGGAAAATTTTATCCGATTGACGGCATAGGAACAATTGAAGATGTTTTTGAAAGGCTTACCGATACAATAGAGATGATACTTTCACAAATATTATTAAATGTTGTCTTTATTGGCCCTCCCGGGGCAGGAAAAGGAACCCAGGCTAAAAAGATCGCTGAAAAATTCGGTTTGTTCTATGTTTCAACCGGAGAAATGATACGTAAAGAAATTGAAGACCAGACTGAACTGGGTAAAGTGGCAAAGCCATATCTCGAAAATGGAGATATTGTACCTGATGATATTGCTATCAGATTAATTGAAAGGGTAATACAAAAACAGAAAAATATAAAAGGATTGATTTTTAAAGGTTTTCCTTCTACTTTGGTTCAGGCTTATATTTTAGGCGGATTATTGAAAAAGAAAGATACTTCCGTATCTTTGGTGATTGAAATTAAGACATCTACACTACAATCGATAAAAAGGTTAAGTGCAAGGGCAAAAAGCTCAAAGGCAAGGTCTTATGATATGAATACTGATACAATAATACACAGGCTTGAAGTTTATGAACAAAGAAGTTCTACAATACGTGAGTTCTATAATCAGCAGAATAAACTCATAACCTTTAATGGCGATATGAATGAAGATATCCTTCATAACCAGATAAGTGATACTATTGAAAAGGCATTTAAAGCTATAAGAAAGTAGAATAAACAGATATTTTAATATTTATTTAATTTTTATGGCATGCAGATATGTGTGCCTTTTTCTTATATTGGCAAATAGAATTTTACTAATAATGTAATGATTTTTTTGTTTTATTATAAAAGAAATTATATTTTTGGTAAAGACCTTACAATATGAATACTGATACAATAAAGTCAATTATAAAGCTATTTGCAATTTCAGCGAATAATAATGAAAATTGTTCGGTAAAATCAGCAACAGAAATTTTTAAGGAATTTCTAGATCATACTGTTGAAGATAAATATATAGATAATTTACTAAAAGATTTTTTGGATTGTATCGACAAGTATAGTTCATTCCGGTCGGATAAAAAAACATCTTTAAATTCGGTAAGAATTATTCGGTTTTGTGAAGAATCGGGTATAAGCCTTTCGAAAAAGGAAAGATTCCAGGTTATTTTCTACCTGATTTTTTTGACAAATAATTTAAGTAGTGATACAAAATCTTTTGATTTTGTAAAATTAGTATCAGAATGTTATGGATTTTCAGAATCAGAGTTCCTGAGATATTTTGACTTTATAACCGGAGAACAAAATATTGAAAGTATAGAATTAACATTAAATAATGAAAAAATAGCCGATTATCTTATAACGCCGTATAAATTTATAATTTTTAAGCCTTATATTTCAGGCTCGATCTTAATAAATAACATCCTTATTAAAGAGACTAAATCCTATTTATTAGGTACAAATAGTATTGTGAGTTATAAAAAACTTAAAAAATATTATTTTCATGAATTAGCTGGTTATTATAGTAAAAGTTTTGATGATAATATATTTAGCTTAAAACTTGAAGATGTACAGGTTACTAAAAAGAAAAAGGTTTTATTGCATAAAATTTCTTTAAGTTTCAATAGCGGGGAACTTATTGGGATTATTGGAAAAAGCGGTTCTGGAAAAACTACTTTATTGAAAGCTATAGCAGGAATTGAAAATTATTCCGGACAAATAATATATGGAAATGGTTCTAATAGTAAGGCTTTTGTATCTCAGGCAAATTATTTTATTCCATTGTTTAGTGTGAGAGAGCATTTGATTCAAAGGATGGATTTTTTACAAATTTTTTTACACAAAAGAGAAGATCTCTTAAATTCTGTATTAAGATCTGTAGGGCTGGATAAGGATAAAGAGAAGATCTCGATACACACAGATAATACAGCTTATCAATTATCCGGCGGACAACAAAAAAGGCTTGCAATTGCAATGGAATTAATCACAGATCCGGATATTCTGTTGTTGGATGAACCTACCAGCGGATTAGCATCAAATGATTCTTTAAAGATTATTGAACTTCTGAAAAGTATTGCCGGCAGAAATAAATCGGTTATTGCTTCGATACATCAGCCTGATTATGAAACTTTAATGTTATTTGATAAAATATTGATTATTGATGAATTTGGATATCCTGTGTATTTTGGTAGCCCTTTTTCAGCAATTGAATATTTTAGAAACATTCTGGGCCGTATTGATAAAAATTCTCTTTTGGAAACTTCTTTTAATCCTTCGGTACTTTTAAATTTAATAGATGAAAGCAGATATGACGAGTCTGGTAATGAAAAGGAAGAGCGAAGATTAGAACCACAATTTTTGTATAATAAATTTCTGGAAAGTAATATTTCGGAAGAAAAGGAGGTATTGTCAAATGCAGAAAATTGTAAAAACAGATATGGAAAACAGATTTTTTTCAGTTCAGTTGTAAATCATTTGAAATTTTCTCTAAAGGTTGATTGGAAAAATAAGATCAGGATTTCCTTATTGTTAAGTTTACCTTTGATAATGAGCATTATACTTTCATGGTTATGTAAATTTTCTTTATCTGGTACTTATTTATATTATTATAATCCTAACATACCTGTATGGATATTGATAATATTGATAAGTTCCGTTTTTTTCGGTCTTGTTAGTTCAGGACATGAGTATATTTATTTAAGGCAGTTTCATAATTCGGAAAATTTACTTATCAATAAAAATACTTCATTATTATTATCTAAAATAATTAAATATCTTATTTTTTCTTTTTTACAATCAGTTATGTTAGTTTTCCCGTCAGTATTGATATTAAAGATCGGTTTTCATTTCTTTAATTTGTTTTTTGTCGTGTGGCTTCTGGTATTATGGGGAAATCTGGTAGGATTGTTGCTTTCATCTTTATTTCGTAGTGTTACTACTGTATATTTATTGATCCCGCTTATTATAATTCCACAGATGATATTTTCAGGAGCATTAATAAAATTTGATAACTTTAATAATAGTTTACTGAAAAAAGATGAAATTCCACTACTGGCTGAAATAATGCCTTTAAGGTGGGCTCCGGAAGCGATAATTACACAATTTTTCTTGAAAAATAATTTTGAAAAAAATTTCCTTAATGAAAAAAGATCGTTTTATGAAGCTATATATTATCTCGACTTTGTAATTCCTGCAATACATGAAGTTTATAGTAAGGATACCATGGAAGCCACAATTCTTTTCAATAACGAATTTAATGACCTGCAAATCAAAGAACATTCTTTATATGCAGCATTAAATGCTTCCGAAGATATTTTTAAAAGGCAGAAATTAAATTCCGGAAAAGCAATGGATCATATTTATAATAGTCTGGCTGATCCTGAAAGCATAATGTTAAGATTTACCAATAAAGCTGTAAATGATATAATCCAAACTCAGAGTATCTTGGAGCCGTATGTTATCAGAAATAAAAAGTTTGACAGAAAGTATATGATAACTTATCATATAAGCCGATCTTCGTATGAAAATAATTCTTTTCTTATCGGAGTAAAAAGGATTTGTAAACATTATATATCAACTTATTTATATAATTTAATTGTTATTTCTATATTTAATGTTTTATTTATAGTATGTTTGTTTGTAACTGTTAAATTAAAAAAATGGAATATGAAGATTATATAAAAAGGCAGTTTGACCAGTTGGGACGTGTACTGGGAAAAATAATTGCAGGTTTGATCGGGCAAAAAAATCAGGGAAAGGTTGGAATGATGATTGAATCTGCAAATCACGTACTTGAAAATGAATTGGATTTTAATATTGATGAACTTCTGAGTATTGAGCCTGCAAATTTTATTCATTTCTTAAAAGTTGAAAAAGGTTTGTCAAACAGTAACATGGAAAAAATTGCAGATATACTTTTCTTAGTTGCCGATGATGATGCAGATATCACTTATAAGGAAAAGCTTTATGAAAAATGTTTAATTATATATGAATATCTTGATAATAATGAGAAATTATATTCTTTAAGCCGACATGAAAAACTGGAAAATATAAAAAAGTTTTTAAATAAATAAAGATATAATTTTAATCCCTTGTTCTGCCGGATTTAAAATCCGGCAGAACAAGGGAATTATTCACAAAAAAAATTAATATTATATAATTTCCGATAAATAATTACACTAATTTATTATCTTTGCAAAAAAAAACATTCTATGAGCAAAGTATTAGAAGTCAAAGGTTATACAGCCGAAGAAATCAAAGCCTTGATAAAATCAGAAGATAAATATAAAATAGGCATACGTCTTTATGCAGTCTATCAGGTTGCAAAAGGTAATTCAAGTAGGAAATTGGAAGATCTTTACCAAACAAGTTTTAA
>JAISPG010000045.1 GCA_031275085.1 Bacteroidales bacterium
GATAAAAGGCGATAAAACACAAAAAGCCTACTTTTTCAAGCAAGCTAATTGTGTTATATTCAGCCTCTTTTTGAGGCTTTTAGTGGTTATTTGACGTTAATATTCCTCTTCGTTAAAGAAGAAATAATTGTCTTCGCTGCCTGTCATACGTTTTTTCTCGTTTTCGGGAGTGTCGATACGTGTACGGTCTAATCCTGCAAAGGTTGAGCAACCGATGATACAATGGTGAACATCGGAACAAACTCCTGTCATAAAACGGTAGCCGTATCCCATGTCGCCAAGATCTTTTGTGCGTGCCCAGTTGAATAGCACTGTATTGTAACCAAAATCTACATAATTGCCATATTCGCCGGTTTTCATTCCCGAGGCAATTTCTACAGCGGCAAAAGCATTATTTACAAAAAGATTATTAATAATTTTCCATTTGCCACCGCCCCAATTGCCACGAATACCGTAATTTGTTCCGTTAAGGAATACGCAATTCTGAATTGTAACATTTCCGCTTCCATTAGAAAGATAAATAAGTGGTTGTTCCACACTTATTACTTTAGAAACACCGTTGTTTACACCTTCTTGCGGAGCGTGCAACAACATTCCTGTTTCTACACCTTCAGGTTTTCCTTCGAGAGGATGATAAGCATTAGAAAGTCCTTTGTCGAAGATAATACCGTCTATTGTAATTTCTCCCGTAATTTTGAACTGTCCGGGTTTATTGGGGTCGCCAATAGAGAGTAGCGCACGGCTGTTCGAAAGTCCATTGCTTACGGTTGTGGGTTGAATCATAGTGCGATGTTTTACAGCATCGCGTGTTTTAAAATCGGTAGAATATCCTCCCTGAATACTTACAGGAATATTCATAACAATATATCCCTGATCGCTTGTTCCGAGATAATTACCCTCGGCAACTAAGATAAGATCGCCTGCTGCTGCTTTATCCATTGCAACCTGCAGATCTTTCCATGGTTTTTCTTTGCTGCCGTCAGCTGTGCGCACGCTTCCTCCGGTTGTCGCACTTACGTAATATGTTGTTCCGGTTGTTTTTAGTTGTGTTGTCATATTATTTCCTGTTTTGGTTTCTACTGTATTTTCTACTTTGCTTCGCACGGATTGTCCGGCTTTTTTAAGATCGATTTGGGCTGAAACATTACCCATACTAAATGCTATTAATACACATACTACTGCTGGTGTGATTTTCTTTAATTTCATATTATTACTATTTAGTTATTTATTAATTTGGTTATTTTAAAATGCTTAATGTTTAAATTTACTATTGCAATTTTGTCCATATTCCGTTTCTGCACTTGAAATACTTCGGTAAGCTCAGTGCACCGTTTACTACTCTTTATCATTCGTTTCTTCTTCCTTGTTTTTCTTTTTAAACGGTTTTTTACCACTGAAAGACTCTACCGTATTCTTTGCCGACACAAGACGACCCAAAACGGGAATATTATAAATCCCGTATATATACCAGTCGTATAGAGGTTTGGGAAGCCGCCGCACAATTGCACCTTTGATACCTCTCTCTATTTGATGTTTGGCTACCGATTCGGCATTTTCTTTTGCAACAACTTTTCGTTGTTCTTCTACCGTGAGCGTTCCTTCAGGCGTTTTTACATAAAGAGCAAACTCGCTGAAAAGATTTACATATTCGTTGTTCAGAGGCGAAGCCATAAATTTTGTTTCAAAATCGGCAGGGTCTTCGAATTGCTGCCCAAACTGTGTTATACGCTCAAAGAGATTATCTGTCTTTTGCAAAGCATCCTGCGGCAGATTATAATATTCTGTTAGAGCATTCCGCCTTGATTGTATTGAATTTTGTATTGTTGTGTTCATGGTTGCTTGATTTAAGATTCAATTGTTACTATTTCTAATTACTTGTTTATCCGTTCTGGATTAACTACGTTGAGCTCGCACTATGCTGCTCGGTTGTTTTGTCGTCCCCTTTGGCTCCGCTCAGGGAACGGCTCGGTTCTAACTTCTCGTTTCTTATTGTTTTTAGCTTTTACTTCTTTTTAGCATTATTTTACAAAAAGTGCTCTTGTACTAGGGAATAAAGGTAAACGGTAAATAATCACTCCATTTTTATATAAATTCCAATTATCGGTATAATAAACATCACTATTTATAACATACAGACCTTGTAATTCATCCAAAGAAGCATAGAGTAGAGAACCATTTTTATAAACTTCATATTTTGTTACTGCATACACATTATTACCGGATACATGTATAGCTCTAACATAATCTGAACTAATATTTGTTGAAAAAGAAGTATGCACCACCCCATTTTTCCATACTGTCGGACCTCCTTGCGCAGGGTCTTTTCCTCCTACATATACATCATTGCCCGATACAAATATGGAGGAAGCTGAAGAACCCGCTCCAGCTGCTAATGTCATTGCTGTTCCATTTTTCCATACTATGGCAATGTGATTACTTGAGTTGTAATATTCATATCCTGCTACATATACATCATTTCCGGACACAAATACATCAGAAGCATAAGCCTTCCGTATTCCATTTGTTAGATTCGTTGCTGTTCCATTTTTCCATATCTTGGCAACAGGTACATCTGATGCATTATTTTCATATCCTGCCGCATATACATCATTTCCGGATACAAATAAACCTATAGCATAAGCATTTTGTGTTCCATCTGACAAATTCGTTAACGTTCCATTTTTCCATGTTTTGGCGATTGCCGGATTTGGCGAATAATATTCATATCCTGCTACATATACATTATTTCCGGATGCAAATATATCAGTAGCATGCGTACCGGCGGGATGATTGGTTAATGTGCCGTTTTCCCATGTTGCTGCGAGTCCATTCGTATGCGTATATCCTGCTATATAAATATCTCTGTTATCTACTGTAACACTACAAGTTGCTGTCTTATTATTATCATTGGTAGTAACAGTGATAATAGTATTTCCTCCCGATACGGCAGTAACCTTACCGCTTTGGTTAACCGTTGCTACCGATGTATTGCTGCTTGTCCATGTAAGGCTTTTATCAGCAGCATTAGCCGGCAATACAGTAGCAACCAATGTGGAAGAATTGCCTGTTTTAAGTAAAAGATATTCTTTATCAAGCGTAACACTGCTTACATGAGCAATTATAGTAACAGCACAAGTGGCTGTTTTTCCACCGTCATCGGTAGTAACAGTAATGGTAGCCCAGCCCGGCGCTACGGCTTTAACCTTTCCGCTTTGGTCAACAGTAGCTATTGCCGTATTGCTGCTTTTCCATGTTACCGCCTTATTGGAAGCATTAGAAGGGGCAATGGTTGCTGTCAGCTGTTCAGTGTCTCCTATATCGACAAACGTCAAACTCGTTTTATCCAAATTGACGGCAACAACAGCTATACCTTTGACCGTAACTTTGCAGGTAGCCGTTTTTTTACCGTCTTCTGCTGTAGCAGTAATGGTAGCCTCGCCGGTGGTTTTGGCTGTTACGTTGCCCGTAGCATCCACATCTGCTACGGCGGTATTGTTGCTTTTCCATGTAACTTCTTTATTGCTTGCATCGGCGGGCGTTATGGTGGTTTTGAGTTGTTCTGTTTTCCCAAGAGAAAGCGACAAAGTTGTTTTATCCAACGAAATGTCTGTAACGCTTACCCAGCCCGTTGTATCTACCGTAACCAAACAGGTGTCGGTATAGTTTCCCTGTTTGGTAGTTACTACGATTTCTGCTTTCCCCAAGGCAATTCCCCTTACTTTTCCTATGGAGTCCACAGTAGCAATTGAGTTATCGCTGCTTTTCCAAGATACTTCTTTATTTTCTGCCTGTTTGGGAGTAACGGTAGCAATAAGGGGCATAACACCACCTACCACAAGCGTAATATTATGTTGATCAAGTGTTACACCATTTATATCGTTTGAAACTATTACTTTGCAAGCGGCTTTTTTGTTGCCTTCGACACTGGTTACGGTAATAAGTGCCTCACCCAGGCTAACACCCACAATAACTCCCTGTTCATCGACAGATGCCACATCTGGGTCGGAACTTTTCCACTTTACTTCCTGATTTTTCGCCTGCTTAGGCTTGACTGTGCAGACAAGATAAACCGTATCGCCCTCGCCAATATTGAGTTCTTCGCTGTCTAAGCTGACCGAAGATACATTGTATTCCTTTTCTTTGTCTTTATCGCAGGAATGGGTAAAAAGAATTCCACCTGCAAGAATACCGATTGTTAAGATGATTTTTATTGTTTTCATTGTCTTACTATTTTGTTATTATATGTTTTGAGTTACAAGTTCAAAGTGTTATCACCAAAATGTGTAATTGCGAGGCACGAAACAATCTCTTTTGCTTCTAGACTACTTAGTCCCTCGCAGTGACGGTGGTTTTCATTTCTAAAAATAATAATTCAGCGACAACTGTAATCCTATATTTTCTGTTCCGTAGAGCAGGTAATTGCTGCCCGAACTTATTTTCTTTTTAAATTGTATTACTTCTTCGTCTGTTACGGAGTATCCTTCGTATTCGGTATATGTTTCGGGTTGTGTTGCAAATATCAACGGTGTAAGGCTAACATTTGCTGCTAGTGACAAATTCGGCATAAAAAACCATTCTACACCAAGGTCTAGCGAAAGTCCGAAGGCGTGTTCGTTACCTACATTATAGCGTTTTAGCGGACGTGCATTTGCCAGGTCGATGTCGTAGTAAAAACCGCTGCTTCCTAACGAATCTCTGATAATAGACATAGTGCTTGGTACAGGATTATCTTCGTCCATTTTATTGCCATAATCAAACTTCATTGAACCTCCGCCAAATGAATAAACCAGTCCAAAACCGCCTACCAAACAGAAGTTACCAAAACTTTTGTTAAATTCGAGTCCGATATTGATACCTCCGCCTTTCATTTTGTAGTGGATAATATCTTCAACTTGTTCTACCGAAAGAAAATCGTCCATATAAAGCACATCGTCAATTACATATTCCTTATAGTTGAATTTTGCTCCACTAAAGCCTAAACTTGCCCTGAAAGCTGTGGTATTGCTTATTTTGTACTTGTAGCGAACCGATATCATTGGGTCGCCTAATATGAACATTTGATAAGGCGAAGAACCTTGTGCAGCAAGGGTGTTGCCCACAAAATCGCCTGCTTTGAACATATCGTTTGCACGTTTTCCCGATATAGGGTTATAAACAATACCTATTGACGAACTTCCCGATTTTGGAACATTGTCGCCCTGTGCTTTTGACGTGTTTGTGAATGCGGCGAAACAAAGGCCAAATGCCGCGATTGATAAAATTTTAATTGTCTGTTTCATGATATTTAAGATTTAATTATTACTATTTTTTATTATTTATTCATTCGTTTATTCTGGATTAACTGTGTTGCTCGGTTGCTTCGCCGTTTCCTTCGGCTTCGCTCAGCGACCAGCTCAGTGACCGGATCTTCGCAATGACGGTACGATAAAGGTACGCGTCATTGCGAGGACTTCACCCGAAGCAATCTGTTTCTGGTTTTTTATTACTAATTTCTCATTTGTTTTTAGTTTTTAACTTTTAGTTCTTCACTATTCTCTTTGTTGTTTCTCCTTTCTTAGTTTTTATTTTAATAAAATAAATCCCTTTCGACAAATCGCTCACATCTATTTCCTGGCTTGGATTGGAGATTTGTTTTAATACTCTTCCGTTAAGATCGCATATCTCCACACTATTTATTTTTAATTCTTCATTACTTGTGAACGGTGTCGAAGCATTAATTTTTAATTGTCCTGTGGTAGGATTGGGACATACGCTCCATTGCGAAGCAACGCCTTGAGTTTCTGCGACTCCTGCTTCGTCGGCGCATAGGATATTCTGCCAACGCAAAACAGGAAACATATCTTCGTCATCACATATTTTCCATACAGACATATCCCACGAGCTTTCGTCCCAATAACTTTCGTCTGTATAGAAATCGCTGCTTTGCAGTATTTCTATATCTATACCCGTTCCGTTAAGTTCAGAACCGTCTGTTATACTCACCTCATTGCCTTGATAATCTTGTAGGAACATCGTATTAAGTGCATAATTGTTATGGAGATTATTGCCCGGTTCATCTCCAAGAATGCGGTTGATCACGGACCATTGACCACCTATAAGAGTATCATTTGCCGCTACACAGTTTTTAATAGTAGCGTCACTTAGCGAATAACCCGCTATACCACCGGCATTATTATCTGAATATATGCTTGCTGTGCTATAGCAATTACTGACAACAGCACTTCCCAGATTTCCCACCAAGCCGCCGACACAGAAAACGCTACCTTTGTCTGCATGCAGATTTCCAGTAGTATAACAATTGTTTATCGTACTATTTCTTATCAACATTCCAACCAAACCACCAAGAATGAATATGCTTCCACCAAATTCTCCTGCAATGTAACAATTGCGAATAACAGAAGCGCTGTCCGCATATGCTACCAAACCTCCGGCACGTTCGACTTTTAAATTTTCACTGCTTATTATACAGTTTTCCATACCAAGGTTTTCGATTGTTGCGCCCACAGTGTAGCCAAACAAGCCGCAGTATATTCGTTCGTAAATGCTCATGTTTCTTACCACTTTGCCGTTGCCATCGAAATAGCCATGAAAGCCGCGTGTTCCGCCCAAATACACAGTATCGCCTATGGGGAACCAGCCATTGCCGCTTGTATAATCGCTAAGATCTAAATCGTTCATTAATTTGTAGTAATTGCCGATAGTATTCCTGCCATTGCCTGCATTTACATATTCGGCTAAGAAAGCCAACTCATCGGCAGTTGTAATTTCCCACGGATTACTATTTGTACCATTGCCCGCCATATCGTCCGGGGGCCAACTCTGTGCGTTTGCACTAATGCTTACAGCCGTTACGACAAGAAGCATGATTACTGATTTTACTGTCATTTTTTTCATTTTATTTTTTCCTTTCTTTCTTTAATTAATTGTAATTACAAGTTACAAGTAGCAAATTTACTTCGCCGTTCTCCTTCGACACTTCGGCAAGCTTAGTGTACCACTTCGCTCAGGGAGCATTCCTCGCAATGACGGTACGTTGTTACTAATAATCTCGTTCATTTTTAGTTCTTAATTATCTTTTTCGTTATTTCTCCTTCTTCAGTTATAATTTTTATGAAGTAAACACCTATAGATAAATCTCTTACATCTATTTCCGAGCTTGGACTCTCTATTTGTTTTAATATTCTTCCGTTAATATCGCATATCACCACTGCATTAATTTTTGATTCTTTACTCATAATTTTTAATTCCCCCATTGTTGGGTTAGGATAAATGGTAAATGCGTGTTCCGGTCGTATTTCGTTAACACTTACGTCGCCTGTTATTGTAAGTTGTAATTTATTATTATTGACAACCAATTCTCCATCTGTCCATGCACCTGTCATATTCAGGGTAAAGGGAGCTGCCGAAATCCCTGTAAGTTCGATCAAATCGTAAGTTCCTTCGGTGTCGGCTTTTACATTAAGAATTTTGTCATTACTTCCTGTTATTGATATTGTACCACTAACTGTAAGCTTTGAATGGACAGTTGCCGTAAGGTCAAAATCAATAGTTGAAATGTTTAATCCGCTGCCAATTTGTAGATCTCCGGTAACAATCCTGTTACCATCAATAATTAAAGCAGCATTGTCATTCAAATAGAGGTTACAATCTATATCGGACGAGAGTTGTAACGAACCTTTATATGAACCTATCTCTGTTAAGCCGCTAACGGTGCCTGAAAATGTCCATTTGCCGTTGCCTCCTTTTCCGACACTACCGTTGCCGTCGCCTGTGATTTTTCCGGCATAGCTACCCATATCCTCATCGGTAACACCAGAACCAATGCTCAGATGATTACCGCCTACTATAACCTCCGTGTTTGTAAAACTAGAGGTTAACTTCTTCACGTCTACAACTCCATCGTCATCAAATCCCGAAACATCGAATTTACCATCTGCATGAGTAAATTCTACTCCTGATGATTGGTATATAAATCCCAAATCTACAAGAGCCAATGTGGCATTATGGATATAGGTTTTTCCGGTATATTCTTGAAAAGAAGAAAAGGATACGGTATTTCCTCCGCTTATGGATACATCTCCTTCGCCCGAAATCACGCCGTTATATGTCCAGTCGCTTGTGGGAAAAAGACCAAGATATGTATTTTCGACAAGCAAAACATCTCCTATTATTTTTCCATAAATATATAGTTCGCTTCCTTCGACCAGAGAAGTTGTTCCTGTATAGGTGTGATTTCCGTACAAACCGAAGACACGATCTGAAGATATGGTGGAAAACTCTACATTTCCTGCTCCGCGGATTTGTTTATCGAAGTCTAAATCGCCCTCGGGAGCAAAACACAAGGTAGCACCTGAACTAATCATTACATTTGAAGTGGAAGAAATACTTCCGCTTGTATGGTTGCCTGCCATTAAAATACCCTCCGAAACCACAGTTGTGCCGGTGTAGGTATTTTCGGCTGTAAGTATGAGTTTTCCCGAACCTATCTTACCTATGGCTCCGCCGGCAAGTTCGCCGTCTGAAATAACTTTATTGAAGATAAAAGGCATATTGCCGTTTGCAATTACATCAAATATAATAAGAGCGTTATTTCCAACCGAAACGGAAGATGTTTGAAATACGATACCCGGAGAGCTGAAATTACGAAAAGGTGCTACCTTTACTTTAAGAATTCCCAAAGTAACTACGGTTGTTCCTGTGTATCTTTTATCGCCGTTGAGCATAAGCGTACCGGAACCTGCTTTTGTAAGTTTGTAGTCTCCAAAAATAGCTCCATCTATGATGGCAGTGTCTCCGGAGTCTACGCTGATGGTCACATTGCCGGTAAGGGTAATGGTATCGGTGATGATTTGTCCGTGGGTCATTGTTTTATTCCCCGACCAGCTAAGTTGTGCTTTTGTCGCTGTTGAGCATAAGAATGCCAATATAAGCAGCATGATTGTTTTTCTAATGTGTAATGTTGTTTTCATAATATTTAAAATTTAATTATAGTTACAAGTATTAAGTTTTGATTCCTACTTCACTTTTTATTTTAGTTCTTAACTATCTTTCTTGTTGTTTCCCCTTTATCCGTTTTTATCTTTATAAAATAAACTCCCTTTGCCAAATCACTTACATTTATCTCTGAGCCTGGATTTTCTATTTGTTTTAATATTCTTCCGTTAAGGTCGCATATTACCACTACATTAATTCTTAATTCTTCATTATTTGTGCTGTATTTCGACTCTGCTCGATAACTGCGTGTCGGAGCATCAATTCTTAATTTGTCAGAGACAGGGTTTGGATACACTGTGAATTGTGTATTGTCAATTGCCAATTCGTCAATACCAGAGACATTAGGGTTGCGTAACCACACGGAGTTTTGCCCATCGGTATAGGTAAAATATTGAGGTTTTGTAGTTGGCGAAATTGAATCGGCAGGGGTAAATACTGTTTCTGTCCACGGATAATCCGTATCTAAATCTGTGCTTCTGATATATTTTCCTTCCGTGGCAACAGTTAGCGTTCCGTCAATAGTAATCTCGCTACCGATTGCTCCGGCCAACTTGTATAACTCTACACCTATCGGGGTTGCCGAAGTACCGCCGGTTACATTTATGTTACCTTTTACCGTAACTTTGCTGTTGGTAGTTAAGGCACCTATGCCACAATTTGTTGCCGTTATATTGCCGCGTACCGTTACCTCGAAACGATCGGCAAGAGAAGTTATGCCTATTCCGTAAGAATTGCTGATACTGTTAGCCGTAAGATTATCAACCGTTACTTTGCAATCGTTGCCTATCTGTAAGGCTGTTGCTCCTGTTATATTAAATTCTCCGTCTCCGGCAATATATACTTCTGATTTTTGGTAAATGTATGCCGCGAAATCGCTTTCAGAAGGATTGTTAACGTTTAAATCATATCCGTTTAAGTCGAATGTTATCTTTACGCTGTCTTTAACCATAAGCGCTTTGTTGTGATTAATATTATCTAACAGTTTAATTGTTGCTGTGCTGCCTGCGGGGATTGCTGCTATGGCATCGTTGAGGTTGGTGTATTGTGTAGAGCCTATTTCGCAAACAGGAGCGATATCGGCGGTAGTTGCGCTTGTTACGTTGTATGTGTCGAATTTATTAACATCGGCAGCGTTGTGTGCCTGTACGGCGATGTAATAAGTTTGGCCAGGCTCCAAATCTTCGAGTATGCCTTCATAATTTTCTTCAATATCTACGAAATATTGTGTTATCATACATGAGGTAGCATCTAAACCGTAGTTACTACTCCAACTGGGAATTATTACTAAAGAAGCACTACCCAATGCAAATGAATTGGCATACGATTCGTCTGTTGAAACAAACACCCGATATTTTACCTCACTTCCCGCAGCATGGCTTGCCTCATTCCACGAAAGAAATATAGCATTGCTTGTGGTTTGTATTACCGTAAGGTCTTTATTGGCTACAGTAGGAGCTGTGGCAACAAGGGTTGTAGCCGGACCTCCATATATGCCGTCCCAATTTCCTGTTTCGTCATATACAGTTAGCCCAAAATTATATACAGTGTTAGGTTCAAGATCGGTAAATGTCCACGTGTCTATATCAGTATGTCTTCCCACAGAATGTTCCACTCCACTGGAGCCTTTAATATACCAAGGCTTATATTGGAGCTGGTTTTGAGGTGTAACATTGTCGGTAAATCTGTCCCACGACATTTGTATGCTGTTTTCCGTTATCGTGCCTGTAATCATTGAAGCTGTAGTGGGCTGTGGCGCTTGGGTATCGACATATTGTACATATATTCTGCGGTATATTGTCTTGTTTCCGGCTTCGTCTTCTACCACAATATTAAACTCTGTGTTGTTAAGCAAGTTTAGTCCGGTGAGGGTATGCGTCATCGTAGCAGAACCGCTGGAGTTACCGTTGACATATCCCGAATTACCATCAGCAGTTGTTTCCCAGCATACTATATTACTGCCGCAGGAGCCGCCCGCTTTGTAATAAATTTTGTATTTAAGGTTGGATTGAGAGGTTTTGTTATCGCGAGCTTGATACCATGTAAGATTTAAACTATTGGCAGTAACAGAGCCTATGACAATGTCTTCGGAAATAAATTTTGTTGGAGGTTTAACATCGTCTCCGGATGTAATGGGAAGGTATGTAATATTTTCAAAGTCGCCAAACATCTCATTTGGCGGGGTTCCAAAGTTAAAGTGGGTTATCACACGATAATATGTACCAGGGTCAAGACCTGTTATAGTTATTTCCGGTGTTTCAAAAAGAAATTCGCCACCTGCTATTGTAGTACTTATAATATCGGCATACTCTACTGTAGTGTCAGCCGTAACAAAGGAGCTTGAGTTATTCGATTCCCATATTCTAAAACGCACCTGCATTAAGCTAAAACTTGATGCTTGCACACTAAACTTTATTTTCACAGAGGTTTCCGTAAGCTCGGAATAGGTTGTTTGTTCATTGGAATACCACTGTGCATTTGCGGTAAAAATGTTTCCGCAAAGCATAGTAGCTGTAAAGGCTAAGAATGTAATTGTTTTTTTAATTGTTGTGCTCATATCGTTTAATATTTAAAGTTGGTTTAGTGTTATGTTTAAATGGTAAGTAGCAAGAGTTTTTATATGTCAATTGTACGTTGTTGTTAATCATTTCACTCATTTCTCATTATTTTTAGTTTTTAATTTCTAACTTACTTGTTCATTCGTTCTGGTTTAACTATGTTGAGCTCGCACTGCGTTGCTCGGTTGCTTCACATTGCCCTTTGATGGCTCGACTCCACTCACCAACCGACTCAGGGACCGTTGCTCGCAATGACGATACGTTGTTACTAATCATCTCATTCATTTTTAACTTTTAATTCTTAATTCTTCATTCTTAATTTTTAATTTATTTTCATTACCGTAAAGCTAAAACACGAGCCTTTGCCTTCTTCGCTTTTTACCCATATCTGTCCGCCATTTTGTTCTACCATTTCTTTGCAAACCGTCAGCCCCAGTCCGCTACCTTCTTCGCCTGCCGTGCCTATTGTGGATCGTTGCGCATCAATGTTGAAAAGCGATGCTGTTCTTTCGGGCGACATTCCTATTCCGGTATCGCATATCGACACTATCCATATGCGGTCGTTATAATCGTCGACCGATACGTTTATTACACTTCCGGGGTACGAAAACTTAATTGCATTGACCAACAGGTTGCGCACAACAGTGGCTGTCATATTGCGGTCGGCACAGGCTATTACTTCGTCGGGAATTTCGTTGTATTGTATTTGTATGTTTTTTTCGTCGAGCAGTGTTTGTATCCAGCCTTTTATCTCGTGTACAATGATTACCGATAGGTCAAATTCCGACGGACGAAAAGGCATGCGTCCGGTTTGCAGCTGTGCCCAGTTAAGCAGATTGTATAACAGCTCTACCTGCTCATCTGCGGATTTAAGTAAAGCCGAACAATATTGCATAAGGGTATTGTTGTTGAGTTTATCTAAATTGCTAAGCATAACTTGTATTGCATTACGCTGGGCAATTGCAGGATTTTTAAGGTCGTGAGAAATTATTGAGAAGAATTTGTCTTTGGTAGCATTCATCTCTGTGAGTATACGATTGCGTTTTGTTCGCAGTTTTAATATGTATACCAACATTATTAAAATAAGAATGGCAAAGGCAAAACCTGCGAAAAGTATTCTGCGTTGTGTTCCATGCCGTTCTATCTGGGATTTATGCAGTAAAATCTGTGATTCTTTTTCGGCAGTTTCGTATTTTACATGAAAACCTGCCAGTTGTTCCTGCATTTGCTGTTTATAAAGGGTATCACTCAGGTTTGTATATTCTTCGAGATATGCAAGTGCCTGACGCAGATCTACGTCTTTATTCAACATGTACAATTGCCGATATACCATTTGAAGTACAATCTGTCGCTGGTTTTCTATACAAAGGTTTTTACAGCGCAACAATGGTTCTTCTGCTTTTTCGGGGCGTCCGCTTATCATACATAGTTCACTGATATGTGTAAGTACTGCTATTGTGTAGTCGATCATAGCTTCTGCTTCCGAAATCATAAGACAGGAATCAAGATATGCAAATGCAATATCCCACTTACCGGGTTCTTTGCAGGCTTCTGCATCTATTAAATGTGCTGTAAACCTCGACATGGGAGATAATTCTTTTGTTTTCCAGTATTTTAATTCTTCAACAATATTTTTTATCTTGTCTTTTTTCTCCAGTTGCCAGTATATGCCGCTTAAACGTTCGAGTGTGGCAACTGCCATTTCGGCATCGTCTATCTGTTTATAAAGTTTATATGCTTTGTTAAGATAGTCTTCGGACAGGCTGAAGTGTTTGTTGCGAAAATAAAAATCGCCTGTAGCAAGTAGTCCGTAAGCAATGTAAATAGGATTGTTTATAGAATCGGCAATGTGCAGGCTTTCTTCCAGACAAGTGTAGGCTTTATCAAAATCGCCTATTACGGAATATGATACATAGAGATTTTGTAAATATCTGCAAATGTTCAACGAGTCGTTCAATAACCTGTATCCGGCTATTCCTTTTTCATATAGATTTATAGATTCGTCGTATCTGCCATGTTGCGAACAATAGCATGCCATGCCGGTATAAACATCTGCATTTATTTCGGTTTGGCTATGAGAACCGGTAAATGATTTTTCAATTGTAAAAATATTTAAACTATCTAATTCTTTTAGAAGTTTGTTTGCTATTCTTATCCTGACATCAGTTTCTGATTGCTCAAATTCGTTGAACAGACTATCTATATTATTTGCAGAAATTGTGATATTTATTAAGAATGTTGTTATTATAATTATTATTACAGAAAAATTTCTTTTTCTGTTAGATTTCTTTTTCTTGTTGGAAACCAATCTGTTAATATCAGGTGGTGCCTGCCAGTTATCGCATTGTTTAATAAGCAGATCGCAATAAGCTTGTGTCCTTTTTGCCAGGTTATATATTTCTTTTATTTTTTTATCAGACATAAGTTTTGCAATTGTATTACAAAAGTGTGTATGAACCGGATTCTTGTCAATGAGTAATTCTGCCTGATGAGAGTGAGTAATTTTACTTAGGAATGATAAGTGATAAATTGGAAGTGAGAGGTTTTATGTGTACATGAACTTGTGGATTTTTTACGGGAATTTTATGTGATGATGTATATTATCACTATTTATATAAATACTTTAACAGATATTGACGTTTTTTTCTAATATTAAATTTTCATACATTTGCTCTGTAACTTAATATTTTTATTGACGCTTTATAAGAATAATTTTATCTTTACAGTTATAAAAGTTTTGTTATGAAGCTATGCCTATTATCAATATTGTTGATATTATTTTCCGTATCAATTTATTCTCAGGATATCGATAGTCTTTATTCTGCTTTTTCGAAAGCTAAGGAAAACGAATACATTCGCTTGGGAAATGAGTTGCTTAAAACACTCGAAAGTAATAAACATGCAATAGATATTGTTGAAATTACAAAAGAAACACCTGTTTCACAGGCTGATGCGGAAGTTAATATATGGATGGCTAATTATAGTTTCAGGAAAGAGCGATACGATAATACTATCGAGTTTACCGATAAAGTTATTGATTTTGCTCTGCAAACGAATGATTCGCTAAGACTTGAAAAAGCATATTATTTAAAAGGTTTTGCATACCAGCGCTTGGGAGATATAAACATGGCCCTTGAAAATGCTATGAAAAGTTACGAAATAAACAAGTTTTACGGTAACGAAGAACGCTTAAGTTCTGTCATAAATAACATTGCCAATATTTATCAGACTAATAATGAAGACAGCATGGCTATTGTTTTTTATAATGAAAGTATAGAAATTGAACGACGCTTGGGGCGCAATCAAAACCTGGCTGTTCGTCTGGGGAATATAAGTACTTCATATATGAAGCAAGGAAAGATTGCCGAAGCTATGGACGTTGCAACAGAAGCATTAGCGCTGGATAGAGCAGAAAACCGTCAGGATAAAGTTGCAGCCCGACTTACTCAATTAGCCGATATTTATATAAAAATGACTGATTATTCCAAAGCTAAAGATTGTCTGGAAGAAGCTATTTCATTTTTTGAAAAGTCAAATAGTTCTTACGGAATGGCAATATCATTAAATAAACTTGGTGAGATAGAGCAATTAACAGGAAATATATCCAAAGCCGATGAGTATTTGACACAAGCCGCACACTATGCCGATAAAAACGGAAATAAATATGTGTATAATAAAATTGCAAAAAATATTTATTTACTCAATAGGGATATAAATCCGGCAAAAGCATTAAAATATTTCGAAGAAAGTACAGCATTACAGGATTCTATTTTCGGGATAGAAACTCAAAAGCAAATTAATGATTTCCGTGTTAAATATGAAACAGCAGAAAAAGAACTTGAAATAGAAAGACAAAATATAATTATTAATCAACAAAAAACTTTTCGTACTATCCTGATTGGAAGTTTAGCTATTGCTGTTATTATTATGCTGCTTTTGTGGTGGTTGTTTACGTTACGTACAAAACGTAATCGCGAACTAGCTGAGATAAATGCTACCAAAGACAAATTTTTCAGTATTATTTCGCATGATCTGAAAAATCCGGCTATCGCTCAGCGTAACGCAATACAAGGCTTACTTGACCATGCCGGCGAAATGGATGTGGAGTCTTTGCAGCAATATTATGCAGAGTTATTAAAGTCTTCTGATAATCAAATAGAGTTACTGTATAATTTGCTGAACTGGGCACAATTACAAACAGGAAGAATGCCGTTCAGACCTGCCGTTTTCGACATAAAAACAATTGCGAATAATGAGATTAGCTTATTACAAACATTGGTTAATAATAAAAGTATTAAGTTGGATTCTCAATTTTCCTGGAAAACAATGGTTTATGGTGATCGTACTATGATTGCTGTAGTTATACGTAATTTGCTTACAAATGCTGTAAAGTTTACATTCGAAAACGGGGAAATAATATTGAAAACCGAAATACGTAACAGTAATGACCTTATTGTTTCTGTAATCGATACAGGTATAGGAATGGACGAAAATACTCTTAAAAATCTTTTTGTTCTTGACAGGCAATCCTCTAATTTTGGAACTGCCGGAGAACAAGGTAGCGGATTAGGCCTCATTGTTTGTAAAGAACTGGTTGAAAAAAACGGAGGAAAATTGGAAGTTACAAGCGGGCAAGGTAAAGGAAGTTGTTTTAGTTTTAATATTAAGATATCTAATTTATAGTTTCTGATGAAAATTTTTATTGTTGACGATCATCAATTATTTAGGATGGGAATACGTCTTGCACTTACAGGTAAACCTGATGTAGAAATTGTTGGCGAAGCCGGTACGGGCAGAGATTTATTCGTGGCTTTGGAAAGTCAGACTCCGGATATTGTTTTATTGGATATATTATTACCCGATATGTCGGGATTAGAAATAGCTAAAAAATTGAAGGAAGAAAATCCGGAGATAAAGATACTTATACTTTCTGCTGAAAGTCCGGAAGCTATTGTTGAAGAAGTATTAAAAATAGGGATTGAAGGTTATGTTAGTAAATCCACTAATATTCAGGAGATAGAAGATGCTTTATATTCTGTAGATAATGGTCTTGAATATTTTGGACGCGATATTTCAAAAGTAATTTATGATGTTGTTGTTGCAAAGAAAAAACAAAATGAAAACTCGCCTGTTTTTACTCCCCGCGAACTGGAAATAATACGTTTGTGCAGCGATGGACTGCTAAGTAAAGAAATTGCTGATCAACTACAAATAAGTTACCGGACAGTGGAAAATCACAAAAATAATATCTTTAAAAAATTAGGAATTAATAATAGTGTAGAATTAGCGCGGTACGCTATTCTGAATGGATTGTTGGGTTAGGGAAAATCGAAAGTAACAAGTGCGATGCACTGGACCTGCCGAAGTATAGCAGTAAGTTAAAAGCAATGGTACTGAATGGTAGTTAAATGGTGGCAAATTGGCAATGTCTAAGCTTTTAATTAGCTTAAATATTCTTATAATCCATGTTATTAAGGAAGATTCTCATATTATAGATTATTGCACGTGTATTAACACCACGGGGACATACTAATTTACATTTTCCGCAAAGCATACATTTATCCAGTTCTTCTGAAATATTTTCAAATTGACCGCGACGAAACATTAAATGACATTTACGAAAATTAAAATCTGTGTGGTTTGTTGCAGAACAAGTTGCAGAACAAGCCCCACACATTAAGCATCTTTTTGCAGAAGGTACTTTTTCTGCCAGTTTGTCAAATTCTTTTATGTTTGCAGTATCAAGATCAATTCCTCTTGGTTTTGATATTTTATATCCCCAGTTTTTCATTACTAAGTTTTTAATATTTTTTTAAAGTTCTTAAAGTTAAAAATTCAGGTAAAAAATTTTTAATTTTTAACTTTAAGCTTTAAGAACTCAATTATCTGTATGGCTGCTGCTCTTCCGTCCGCTATTGTTTCAGGAAGGGTTAAAGGTCTTTTACATGAACCTGCCAAAAATAATCCTTCTTTTTTAGTAAGATTGTCAGAGCCGTGTAAACCGACACTTTTAGCAAATCCATATTCCCCGTTTATTTCGTTTTGTTTAGCAAGAGCTGTAGTCGAATCTGAAGACTCTATTCCAACCATGAGTACGAGTAAGTCTACGGTCATTTTTAACGGTAAGCCGGTTAACGTATCTTCTGATTTTATCTGAATTCTGTTATCAATTGTACCGGCGGCTTCTGAAATTCTGCCGCGAATATATGTAACTCCGAATTTTTCCTGTGATTTTCTGTATAATTCCTCATAAAACTGTCCTGCCATTCTCATATCCATATAAAAACAATATGCTTCTGCATCAGGGACCAGTTCTTTGAATTCGATTGCCTGTTTTACAGCATTTATACAACAAATTCTGGAACAATAATGATTTCCTACTTTTTCGTCACGGGATCCTACACAATTCAAAAATGCTATTCTTTCAGGAGTTTTTCCTTCTGCGGTTATTATTTTTCCAGTTTTATACATTTGTTCAAACTCTACTGATGTTATAACATTATTATAAATGCCATATCCCAGTTCTTCTTTTCTTGAAGCGTTAAATGTTTCAAAACCTGTTGCTAAAAGTGCCGCATTCCCTTCATACACATTTCCTGAACTGTTTTTAGCAAACCATTTTCCATTTTCAGAATATAATTCATTAATAGAAATATCTGTTTTGATATCTATATCCTGACGGGTTACTTTATCTTTAAAATTTTTCCGGACTTCGGCAGCGTCTCCGAAATCGGGAAAAAGTTTTACCCATTTTTTTATATTACCTCCAATTTCAGTATCTTTCTCAAAAATAGTTACAGCGTAATTATTTTCTGCAAGGTTATATGCTGCTTCTAAGCCGGCAGGTCCGCCACCTATTATTAATATTCTTTCTTTTTCCATGTTCAGACTTTTAAATTTTCCGGCTTTTCCGGTTCTCCAATATAATTTCCTGATTTTCCGATATATTTATCTTTCGGATCGTATTCTACTCCTATTTTATCCAGAAGTGATTCTACTTGTACCTGGTGTGTTTGCATGCCAATATCCCAAGGATTGTAGCCAAGAAGCATTCCTGCCATTTCTTCATAAGATAACACTGGAATTCCTTTCCCAAATTCATCATAAGTTATTCCTTCCATTTCGGCTATGGTATATTGCCATTTGTCCATAAACATTGTGCAACCCGGACAATTTGCAACGATAAAGTCTGGCTTATATGGTTTCATAGATTCGAATTTTTTCTTTGTGTTTGCAACAGAATATCCTCTGTTTGCCATTACAAGGTATTGCCTGAAACCAAAACCACAACAATGTCGTCTTTCAGGATAATCAACAACTTCACCGCCCCATTCTTCTATCATTCCTGCGAGTACATGAGGAAATTCTGCTCCCCCTATGCTGTGTTGTGAAAAAACTTTTCCATAATGGCAACCAATATGTTCTACAACTTTAAGTGGTTTGCCTGTATGCTTGTTAACAAGCTGATATTTCATTTTTTCTTTAAGCTCTTTACGGAATTTGAAAATAACATCGCTTGGATGTGCAATATTTGTCGGTAATTCAAATTCTCTGCCTGTTGCCTTACGAAGGTTTTCTCTTGTTTTTTCAAGTTCTTCGGGAAAATGTTTCCATGTTTCGATAAGTTCGGTAAAAAGTCCGAATGATGTTACACATGAAGGCACGTAGTTTTTTAGTCCGGAGTCTGTCATTAATGAGAATATTCTTGCACAAACTGTTTGTGTAGTATCAAAAGCTACTACATCAGAATGATATCCGATTCCGGTACATGTGTGGAGATTAGGATCATCCATAATGTTTTTACCAAGCTCTTCTTTCATGATCCTGAGAAATGTTGTTTCGGAACCCGGAAAAAATGTTTGTCTGATACAACTTCTTTCGTAGAAATAATCATCATCAGCAATTTCTTTCTGATATTGATTCCAATAATGCTTTTTAACTTCCATCTTATTTATTTTTGATGATTATTTTTATTTTCTAAGTATACATGATAAAAATATTCATTATTGATGCCTTGTTCGTCAAAGCTCATTTTTAGATCTTTTGCTTTTTCTTTTGAATATTTTTCTATTTTATTGTAAAAATCCATTCCGCCTGTGACCTCATATATTTTCCTTATTTCTGCCAGATTTTCTTCAGGAATTTTTCTTAATGCTCCGGGACCAAGTCTGTTGTAATTTGCACCCAACCTGTCTGTAACATCCTGTATATTATCTTTGTACCATTTCCATATTGGTCCTTGTTCGGGATGCATTTTTGGGTCGAGAATATTTACATGTGCACAATAACCTGTGTTTAATATGTTTTCACCGATTACTCTTTTTATTGCAAATTGCTGGCGGCCTTTTTCACTTTCTGTAAAATAACCGAGTTCCTGTGATACTTTTCTTAATACCATAATAATCAGTCCGGGGACGTTCCCTCTGGGACATCTTGTTTTGCAAGACATACACTGACCACAATACCAGATTGTATCACTTTTTAAAAGTTCTTCAATTTTTTCTTCATCTTTGCTTTGTACCAGGTCGCAGATCTGTCTGGGGTCGTATTTATAAAATTCTGATGCCGGACATATTGCAGTACAAACGCCACAGTTCATACATGCATTCAGTCCTTCCTGAAATCTTATGTCCTGCAGAAGAACATCATATAATTTTACCATATTAAAAAATATATTTTTACAAAATTAAAAATGCAAAACATCCTGTTAAAGATAGTTTATACTGATTTTTTATAGTGAAAATACGGTTTACTATGGGTATAAATACGTATCGCTGGATTGTTTTCTGAAAAATATGATTTGTTGTTTTAAGTAATTTTCGGACATGCATGAATAGAGGCTTATAAAATCCATTGGAAAATACAAAAATGATTAGTGGTTATACTGACAACTTCCTTATTATGGCTCAATGTAGAAATTAAGTGTATAAAATTCCAATTAATAAAAGATAAATAACAAATAAAAAATAAATCACAATTTTATAAATTACAAACCTGCCAACCGCTTGTAACTGTTTGAGATTTGAAACATTGATAACTGGAACCGAGCTTTAGCGAGCTCATGAGTCATAACGAATAATTTATCTGTAATTTAGACTTAAGGGACAAAAAGATTGATGAAAAGCGATATAATTGATTAAAAAATCATGGCTTTACGTTCGAAAAAGTTAATGTCTGAAAAATACTTTTATTGCCATTCCACCTGATTTTTACATTGAGTTCTTATTATGTTCAACAATTAGCTCAACAAGTTTTGGTAAGAACAAAAACAAATGAAACTGAAAAAAACCGGGTTAAAAGAATTTCTTTTAACCCGGTTCAAAACCACAAAAACTTACCTATTCTTATTCTTATCTTTTATGACGACCCTCATCAGAAACAGTTAATTTCCTTCTGCCTTTAGCTCTTCTTGAAGCTAAAACTTTACGTCCTTCCGGAGTTGACATTCTTTCTCTGAATCCGTGTTTATTTCTTCTTTTTCTGTTTGAAGGTTGAAATGTCCTTTTCATTATTGTATTTTTTATATGTTTTTAAATTCTTACTTTCAGGCTACAAAAATAATATTTTTATTATTTATATCAAAAATTTTTATTTGTTTTTTTTAGGTAAATAAATTATTTTTTTTGTAATAAAGAATTCTTCTTCAAAGAAATCAGAAATATTGTATAATAATATATCTTTAAAATCTTTTAGCTCTTCATTGAAATCACCACCTTTTAAATATATTATACCTTGTTTGTTGATTTCGGTTTTTTTTCTGAAAAGGTCTTTGCTTATTTTTACAAATTCGGGAAATGAAGTAACAGCTCTGCTAATGACAAAATCGTATTTTGCAGGCAGAAGCTCTGCTCTTGAATTGATTGCTGTTACATTTTCAAGGTTTAACTCTTTTGCTATTTCAGATACTACGGAGATTTTTTTACCTATACTATCAACAAGATCGAATTTAGCATCAGGAAACATAATTGCAAGCGGAATTCCCGGAAATCCTCCACCTGTTCCTATATCTATAATGTTTGTATTTTTATAAAAACCGGTTACTTTTGCTATTGCCAGAGAATGAAGTATATGGTGCTCAAATATATTATTTATATCTTTTCTGCTTATAAGGTTTATTTTTGTATTCCATTCTGGAAAAATGTCCGCCAGATGAATATATTGTTCAATTTGTTTTTTTGACAAATCAGGAAAATATTCAGATAAATATTTTTCCATTAATAATGTCATAATTTAGGAATTATTGTAATTTAATTTATTATTATTGATCTTTTCTTTCTGCAAAAAGAGGTGTCAGTAATTCTTTTGCCCTAAACAATTGAGCTTTTACCGACCCCATAGGTAACTGTAATTCCTGGGATATTTCTTCGTAGGACAGTTCGTTATAGTATCTAAGTTCGATTAATTTTGCATAGCGTGGTTTTAATTTCTTAACCAGATCTTTGATCAGTTCTTTTTTTTCGGCTTTAATTATTTGATCTTCAGGACTTAAGGTATTTGATGAAATTTGCAGTCCTTCAGGGTCATTAAAATCTACATTAGAGTTGTATGATACTTTTCTTACTTTCTTTTTTCTGGCAAAATCGATACTGTGGTTAATTGCAATTTTATAAAGCCATGTACTGAAAGCGTAAACAGGAGTATATTGTTCCAGATTGTTAAATGCTTTGGCAAATGTTTCCATTGTAAGATCTTCAGCATCTTTTGTATTTCCGGTTTTTTTCAACATTAAATAATATATTGAATCCTGATATTTTTCAAGCAGTAAGGAAAATGCTTTTTCATCTCCGTCAATAGCATGTCCTACTGTTTCAATATCAGTAAGCATATTTAAAGAATATTGTTCCTTGTTTACCATTCTTTTTTATTGAAGGTTAATAATTTAAAAGCAAATACCCCAAGGTAAAAAATTGGTGCAAATATATCAAATAATATGTAAAAATGGAACTTAATTTTATTTTTTAACTTTTTTCTAAGATAATATCCGGATGTGTAAATTATTATGATACGTATTGTCAACAGCATTAAAATGAATAATGTTAGATTTCCGAAAGCCAGCAATATTACTGCTGAAATAAAAAATACAGAGCGCGATATTAATTCTCCTGCTGAAAATAAAATGTTTATAAATTTATATTTTGATGATGTACTGACATGCCTGCTTTTTTGTTTGACAAAACTGTGTAATGTTTTTTTAGGTATTGAGTATGTGAATGCATCGGAATCAAGGCATATTTCAACATTTTCATAAGTTGCTGCCTGTATAATAAAGAGATCATCATCTCCGGAGAGTATGTTTTTATGACTTTCAAATCCTTGTGTTTTTATCCATGTTTTTTTTGTATAGGCAAGATTACGTCCAACTCCCATATAAGCTACTCCCATGTTTGCTGCTGTAAAGTATTGCAAGGCAATCAGGAATGTGTCATAACGTATGAATCCGTTTAAAAATCCTGTTTGTTTTTCATAAGCTCCATATCCAAGTATTATTTGTTTTTTTTCAGAAAATTTTGAGGATATTGTTGATAACCATTTTTCAGATAAAGGATAACAATCTGCATCTGTAAAAACAAGATATTCGTGAGAAGAATTCTGTATGGCAATACTTAATGCTTCTTTTTTTCCATGACTTTGTTCAATATTTATAATTTTCAGATTATTATATGTTTTACTGAATTCTTTTAAGATTTCAGATGTATTGTCTGTTGAACCATCATTTACAAGAATGACTTCAAAGTCGGGATAATCTTGGTTTAATACTAATGGTAAAGATTTTTTAAGATTTTTTGCTTCGTTTTTTGCTGAAATTATTACTGATAAAGGTTTTTCACATGAATAGGGAGGAATATTGTTATTTAAATATGGTTTTAATCTTGAATAATAAAGCAGATAAAAAAATATCTGGTCGCAAAAAGATAATATCAGTATTATGATAAATATTATTTCTGTAATTGATAGTTGATTTATTATATTTAAATTAAGATTTATTGACATTTTTTACATAATTATCAAAATATATTGATCTTAACTCCAATTCTTTTAACCTGATTGTTATTTGAAATTCTATTTATATGGAAATTATTCGTAATTTTATGAGGTTACTGCATTAAGTTTAAGAGACAGACCGGATTTGAGTTTGCCTGAATCATTATTCTTTTTTTGCTTCTTCCCATATTTCGTTCATTTCATCCAATGTCATGTTTTTTAGATCAATGCCTTTTGAAATGGTTTTGTTTTCAAGATAATTGAATCTTTTTATAAATTTTTTATTTGTTTTTTCAAGTGCATTTTCGGGATTTATTCCATACAATCTTGCTGCATTAATTATTGAAAATATAAGGTCTCCAAATTCTTCTTCAATATTTTCCTGTGAGTTATTTTTTATTTCCGTCATTAATTCCTCATATTCTTCTTTTATCTTATCCCAGACCTGTTCTTTTTCTGTCCAGTCAAAACCAACTCCGCGTACTTTATCCTGAATCCGGTGTGCTTTTACCATTGCAGGCATATGACCGGGTATCCCGCCAAGTACGGTTTTTTTTCTGCCTTCTTTAAGTTTAAGCCTTTCCCAGTTTTCTTCAACATCTTTAGATGAATTTACCTGTACATTTCCAAAAATATGCGGATGCCTGTATATTAATTTCTCATTTATACTATTTAAGACATCATAAATATCAAATGATTTATTTTCTTCTCCTATTTTAGCATAAAATACTATATGTAACAGAATATCGCCCAGTTCTTTTTTTATCTCATCGTTGTTTCCTGCCATAATAGCATCTGCAAGTTCATAAACTTCTTCAATAGTAAGAGTTCGTAAACTTTCGTTGGTCTGTTTTTTATCCCATGGACAGTTTAAACGTAATTTGTCCATTATATCCAACAGTTTTTTAAATTCTTCCAGTCTTTTGTCCATTTTAAAAAATCGTTCCTTTTATTTCTTTTGTAATGTATTCTTCTAGTTCTTTTTTATCAGGTAATTCCACTAAATATTTTTGTACAAAGATTTTATTGTCAAGACCACCGGTGGCATATTCAACTTGTGTATTCCCTTTTTCAGTGCATAACAATATTCCAATGGGAGGGTTGTCTCCGGTTGTCATAATTTCATGTTTGAAATAATTCAGATACATATTTAGCTGTGCACTGTGTTCATAATTGAATTTATCGACCTTTAATTCTACTAATACATGACATTTTAAAATCCTGTGGTAAAAAACAAGGTCAACAAAAAAATAATCATTATCAATAATTATACGTTTTTGTCTGGCTTCAAAACAAAATCCATGCCCCATTTCCAGTAAAAAATTTTGCAAATTATCCAGAATAGCCTGTTCGAGATCGCTTTCAGTAATTAATGCTTTTTCGTTAAGATTGAGAAATTCTAATGCAATAGGGGAGTTTATAATATCATTTGCCTGAATCGGTACAGAATTATTATTAACTAATGTTGAAAGAGCTTCTTTATTTTTTGACAGTCCGCTACGTTCAAAATATAAAGAATGGATTTGACGTTTTAATTCGGCAACAGACCAATGTCCTTTTATACATTCTATTTCATAAAATCTTCTTTTTATTTCATCATTAATTTGAGCAATTTCATATAGATGTGTATATGATAACTTTTTGATTAACAGCTCGGAAGGTACGCCTTTCAATTCGGCGGTTGATAACCGCCGAATTTGAAAATTCAATTCGGCGGTTATCAACCGCCGAATTTGTTCTTGTGGTAAAATGTTTGCCAGAACAACTCCAATATGAGGATATATTTGGTAAAAACGGCGAAATTCCCTAAAACGACGTTCGGTAAGTCCTTTTGTCTTTAGCTGTTTTTCGAGGTTTTGTAATAAATTTTCGCCGTAAGCAGCCCGATCTTCCCCGTTTTGTTCAAATTCTACTATGTAATATCCAAGCATCCAGTTACGTATGGTCAATGCAGTATTGATAGCATGAGCTGCCGATGCATGCATTGTTTCCTGCACATTTTTAATATTTACGATTAATGTGTTGAAATTCATAATAAAACTTTTACAAAATAAGAAAAAGAAAAACAAAAAAATAATAGCATTGCTATTATTTTTTTGTTTGAATATTTTTGAAAAAAACGGTAAATTATACTAACCCTGAAAATCCCATGAAAGCTAATGCCAGAATTCCGGCTACGACTAAAGCTGCCGGTACGCCTTTCATTCCTTTAGGTATAGGTAATTTATCCATATGTTCTCTTATTCCGGCAAATATTACTAAAGCAAGCATAAATCCAAGCGACATTCCGATTGCAAATACTACGCTTGTTAGCAGATTAAAATCATTTTGAATAACCATAATTGCAACACCGAGTATTGTACAATTTGTCGTGATTAAAGGCAGGAAAACACCTAAAGCCTGATATAAAGGCGGGCTTATTTTCTTTAGAATAATTTCAACCATTTGAACTAAAGCTGCAATGACAAGAATATATGCAATTGTCTGCATAAATTCAATATTGAATTTTATGAGAATATATTTCATTACAAGCCACGTAACTATTGTAGAAAGTGTCATAACAAATATTACAGCGCCACCCATACCTATAGCAGTTTTTACTTTGGTTGATACTCCAAGAAACGGGCATATCCCCAGAAATTGGGTTAAAACTATGTTATTTACAAAAATTGCTCCTATTATTATTAATATATACTCCATAATATTTTCTTTAATTAATTAAAATAAACTAATTGATAAAAATTGTTATTCAAATAAATCTTTTGCTATAAGTTCATATATTGATTCTATCATTTATCTAAAATTTAATAATTACAACTAACTCTTTTTCGATAATTTACGTATTAATGCGATTAAATATCCTAATCCGAAAAATGCTCCGGGAGCCAGTACAAAAACCAGGATTCCGTCAGTTTCAATAAACTTATATCCGAATAAAGAATAGCTTCCTAAGAGTTCTCTTACTGCACCTAACAGGGTTAAAGCAAATGTAAATCCTACTCCCATTCCCAAACCGTCTATCATGGATGAGAATATGGTATTTTTTGCAGCAAATGCTTCTGCTCTTCCCAGCACTATACAGTTGACAACAATAAGAGGAATGAAAAGTCCCAGAGAATCATACAATGCAGGAATATATGCTTCCATAAGTAATTGTACAATTGTAACAAAAGATGCAATAATTACAACAAAGACAGGAATGCGGACTTTGTCAGGAACAAAATTCTTTACACTGGATATTGCAATATTTGATAAAACCAGAACGAAAGCAGTTGCTAATCCCATGCCTAATCCATTTATTGCGGATGTTGTTACACCTAATGTAGGACACATCCCTAACAATAATGCGAATACAGGGTTTTCTTTAATAATTCCTTTTGTGAAATTTTTCCAGTTATTCATTTTTTGTTTCCTCCATTATTAATTTGTAACGGCACTTTCTGTATTTGAGATTGTACCACCTGTGTTTACATCTTCTTTATTCATTTTTTCATTATGAACCATAAATGCAGAATGTGCTCTTTGAACCGCATCGCTGTAAGCTCTGGATGAAATTGTTGCTGCTGTAATGGCATCAATAACACCACCATCTTTTTTTACTTTTATATTTTCGTTTTGAGGGTCTTTACCTTTAAACTGGTCATTCCAACTACTGACACTTTTGTTGGTTTTGTCACCAAGGCCAGGTGTTTCCTGATGTTCCAGGACATTTGAATCAATAATTTTTCCATCTTGGTCGAAGCCAACCATGACTGCCATATGTCCGCCAAAACCAGAATTGGTAAATGATTTTACAGCTGTTCCGATAATCTCGCCATTTACTTTTATAGTATAAAATTCCAAATTACCTGATCCATCCGGAGAAGGAACGGTATCTATGGTAATTTCTCCATTTTCGGCACCAGGAACTACAACACTGATTGCTGTCTGTAATTTTTTTGCTTTGGCTTCACTGATAGGTGTTTCAGTAAGTTTGTAAACATATGCTAAAGCAACGGCTGCAACTGCTGTTATTATAAATAACGTCAGTGTCATATTTAAAAATGTACTTTCTTTTTTAGCCATAGTTTTAATTTTTTATAATTTCTCCGAATCTTTTTGGTTTTGTCCAGTTGTTAATTAGCGGAACAACGGCATTCATAATTAAAATAGCAAATGACATTCCTTCGGGATAAGCACCCCATACCCGGATCAGAACAGTAATTACTCCAATTCCTATTCCGTATATTATCATTCCTTTATGTGTCATTGGAGAAGTTACCATATCTGTAGCCATGAATATTGCGCCTAACAACATACCTCCTGTGAATATGTGGAATAATGGTGTAGCGTATTTTGTAGGATCGATTCCCCATAATATTCCGGTGAATATTGCTACAGTTCCGAGTATAGCCACAGGGATATGCCATGTTATAATTTTACGGAATAACATGTATAATCCTCCAATTATCAGAGCCAGAGCAGATATTTCTCCAAGAGAACCTCCCATCTGTCCCATAAACATATCTACATAGGATGTCGGTATTGAGTCTATGATTTCTGTCATGCTTTTACCGTTATTGAGTCCTTCTTTAAGTAATGCAAGAGGTGTTGCTCCTGTTTCGGCATCGGTCATTGTAAAATTGAGAACACTTACTTTGGGCCATGTTGTCATTTGAACCGGAAATGAGATCAATAAAAAAACGCGTCCGACAAGCGCCGGGTTGAATGGATTGTTACCAAGTCCGCCGAATGACATTTTTGCAATTCCAATAGCAACAAGGGAACCGATAACAATTATCCACCATGGTAGATTGGAGGGCACATTGAAAGCCAGAAGCATTCCTGTTACAATAGCAGAGCCGTCTGCTATTGTAGTGTTTCCTTTAAGGAAAAACTTTTGAAAGAACCATTCAAAAAATAAGCATGATGCTATTGCAATCAGATTAACCCTTATGGCATCCAATCCGAAGAAATAAACTGATACAAGTAATGCCGGTACCATTGCAAGTACTACTCCATACATGATCTTTTTTACTGAATTTTTTCCGTAATCATGGGGAGACATTGAAACCGTTAATTTATTTATAGCCATTTTTTATGATTTTTGAGATCTTAATATTTTGTTTATGTTTGCTTTGCCTAAACGTATATAATCTAACAATGGAATAGAAGCGGGACATGTATAACTGCACGAACCGCATTCCATACAATCGAGAGCTCTTTCTTTATGCATTTCTTCATACATTTTTACGATAGACATGTTTTTTAGCAAATAGGGTTCCAGCCCCATCGGACACACTGATATGCACCTGGCACACCGTATACAGTTATATGATTTTGGCCTGGTACTATATTTTTCAGGGATTATTACAATTCCTGAAGTCCCTTTTGTTACCGGCACTTCAACTGTATTAAGAGCTTTTCCCATCATAGGTCCGCCATTAATTATCTTGCCGGTATCTTGTGGTAAACCACCGACAGCTTCAATAAGCATATTTATAGGAGTCCCGATTCTTGCCATTATATTTGTTGGTCTTGATATGGATTTCCCTGTTACCGATACGACTCTTTCGAAAAGTGGCTTATTCTTTTGTATAGCTTCGTAAATAGCAAATGTAGTTCCAATATTTTGAACAACGCAATTAACTTCTATTGGTAGTTTTCCGGATGGTACTTCTCTGTTCGTAAGTGCTTTAATAAGTTGTTTTTCTGCTCCTTGCGGATACTTTACTTTTAAAGCATGAACTTCAATATCTTTATATTTTTGAGCCATAGTTTTCATGTTACTTATGGCATCAGGTTTGTTGTTTTCTATACCTATCAGTATTTTTTTTGCCCCTACAACTTTTTGTGCAAGTTTACAACCTATTAATATTTCTTCGGCTTTTTCGAGCATTAATTGATGGTCGGAGGTAAGATAAGGTTCGCATTCTACGGCATTTATTATTAAATATTCGCAGGTTTTACCAAGTGGAATAGATAGTTTTACGTGAGTCGGAAAAGTTGCTCCTCCGGAACCTACTATTCCGCTTTCTGCAATTTTATTTCGTATTTGTTCTCCTGTAAGATTATCTATTTTATCATTGATTGTTTCGGAACGATCGATGGTTTCGATCCATTCGTCTCCTTCTACATCAATAATTATACATGTTTGCTTATATCCTGTAGAATCCGAGACTTTATCAATTTTTACAACTTTACCGGAAACAGAGGAATGGATATTTGCAGATACAAAACCTGAGCTTTTTGCAATTAGTTGACCGGTTTTTACCATATCGCCTTTTACAACTATTGGCTCTGCAGGTGCTCCGATGTGTTGTGCTACCGGAATATAGACTTGCTTCGGCAAATCTATCCGTTCTATAGGCTTTCCTGTCGAAAACTTATTTTCGTTGGGATGAACACCACCTTTTGGAAATGTTTTTAACACTTTATGATCCTCCTATTTTAGTTAAAATTATTTATCAACCTCGGTTGTTTCTTGCTCTTTTATTGCTTCTTTTTCCTTACGTGGCGGAAAATTTATTTCTAAGATTGCACCGGTTGGGCATTCCTGAGCACATTTTCTGCAAAGTTTACATTTCTCATAATCAATATATGCAATAAAGTTATTTAGTGTTATTGCTTCAAACGGGCATGCTTTAATACATTTTCCGCAGCCAATACATGCAACACTACATATTTTTCTTGCTTCTGCTCCTTTATCTTTATTCATGCATGAGACATAAACCCTTCTGTTTTTCTTTCCTTTATCCCTTAGTTCTATAATTGATCTCGGACATATTTTAACACATGCTCCGCATGCTGTACACTTTTCTTCGTCAACCAACGGAAGTCCGGATTCTTCATCAATATAAATAGCATCGAACAAGCATACTTCCACGCAATCTCCCTGTCCTAAACAACCGTAGGAACATGCAGTATCTCCTGTATAGAGTGAACTTTCTATTGCGCAGGATTTTGGTCCGTCATATATATTGGTTTTTTCTCGTTTTTCATGTGATCCGTTACATCTTACCACAGCAATCTGTGGCTCTTTTTCTGCGGCTGTCATTCCAAGTACTTTAGCAATATTTTGCATTACTTCGTTTCCTCCTGCAGGACAAAATATTCCGTCAAGAGTTTCTGCCTTAACACATGCTTCAGCAAAACCACGGCATCCCGGATATCCACATCCTCCGCAATTTGCTCCCGGAGTGAACTCTTCCACTTCATCTATTCTGGGATCTTCATATACTTTGAACTTTTGTGCTACAAAATATAAAATGATTGCTAATACTACTCCTAATAAACTTAAAGAAATTAATGTGTTAAGTATTATAGCCATAATAAATATTAATTTTTATTTTTTTCAATTTTAAAGTCAAACTCTCTTTTTATTTTATTTTTAAAAAAATATAATACGACATAGTATGGTATTAATAATAAAATTGCAAAAATTCCGGCAAGTCCTTCCGATAATCCTGCAAATATAAATACGAATAAGGCTGAAACTATTACAATAAACGGCATTATATATCCTAAAAACAATGCTTTCATGCCGAGAGATTCCTTTAATTTTACATTAACGTATTCTCCTATGTGATAAGATTTGTCGTTTGATATTATTTCAATGATTTTTGTGCCGGAATCCACTCCGCAAACATTTTTCGCATGACATCCCGAACATGCTGACTCTACGTTTAATTTTACAAAGATCGAATTGCTTGTGATTTCGTTTACAACTCCTACATGCTCGATCATTGCATTTTTGCTCATAGTTTGGTGTTTGCTAAAAATTTCAGTACAAAAATAAAATTTTTGTCATGTTTTCTATATGTTTCACTAATATTATTTCCTATAATTTTGCAATTTAGAATCATTCTAAATATATGTAAAAATCAGAATCAATACGATGATTTACTTATATTTAAGCCAATTATTTATATATAAATAATTAAATATTATATATTAATATTTGTGTTGTCAATAAAAATCAATATTGAGATATTTAAAACAAAAATTTATTTATGAAAGATTAAAATTATGTGAATGACTAAGTTCTTGATTGAAATAATTATATTATAGTAAACATATTTAAAAATTGAAATATGTTTAAATTTCTGCTATATCTGGTTTGGTTTACAAAATATTAAAATGTTGGATAGTCATAAAGTGTTAAAAAATAATTTAATCTATTATAAACAATTTGTATGATTTTAGTTTTAATTATAGTGCATATTCAGAGGAATGTTATTTATTATTTAATAAAAAATTAACATTGCCAGTGGAACATCGTATTGAATAATGTTTTAACTTTGAATCTAAATTGAATAGTTATTTACGATTAAAAAATAAATTATATAAAATTTACAGATATGGAAAAAATTAGATTATTAAAAGTAATACTATTTGCTGTTATTATGGCATTTGCAAGTATTGATGTATTTGCTCAGGAGCCTGTAACGATTTTTTATGAATCAATGGGAACTACTGCCAGTTCAACAGCACCGGCTTCTTATACAGGTTACGATAACTATGGAGTTGAGAATATAGCCTTTTCGGGAAATGCAGATTTACGTACTAATACGGCTTCTTCCGGATATACGGGGGCTTCCGGAGGCTCTAATGTTTTTATTACAAATGTTGTTGATAGATATTTCCTGATTGAAGGTATAAATACTCTTGGATATGAGGATATAACATTGAGTTTTGGGCATTATAAGTCAGGAACAGCGTCAAGTAATGAACTGAAAATAGAAATAAGTGATAATGGCATACAGTATACCGAACTAACTTATACCAGACCAACAGGATCGGGTACTGCGACATGGGTATTATTAACTTTTACAGAAGACATCCCGGCTACCGAAAATTTAAGAATTAGATTTACTCAAACAGTAAGTACATCAAATTATCAATTTAGAATTGATGATATTAAGTTAACCGGAACTTTAAATACTACGAACCCTGATATTTCTATAACCTCACCAGAAAATAATTCTGTTGTAAATTCAGATGAAGTTGAAGTAAACTTTACATTACGTAATTTTACAATTGACGGAGATACCCCTGACGGCAAAGTAGCCTATAAATTAGGTACTGACGGGACAGTTTTGTATACAACAGCAAGTCCGGTAACAATATCAGGTCTGGCATTAGGTGAAAATACCATATATTTTGAATTGGTTGATAACAGTGAATCCCCACTACTTGAACCGGTAACGGCAGAATTGACAGTGATATATGAAATTCCTGTTCCGGAAATAACCATTACATCTCCTGAAGAAGGTTCTGTAATCTATTCACAGGATCTGGAAGTAGAATTTATAGTTGAAGATTTTATAATAGGCGAAAGTGAAGGTAAGGTAAAATATACTGTTGACGAAGGTACACCATTATATACAACAGGATCAGGTATATCCCTTAACGGTTTGAGCTATGGAGAACATACAGTAGTCCTTGAACTTGTTAATAATGATGAAAGTTCGTTAGACCCGGCTGTTAGCACCAGTGTAACATTTACCTGTGAAGAAATGACAGCAAAAATATATGAACTGGTTACTTCTATGGATGCACTTTCTGATGGAGGCAAATATCTGTTTGTAGGAGAAAAAGATGCATCATATTATGCATTGGGTTGGCAGAAAACAAGTAACAGGCATGCTGTTCCAGTAACGATTTCAGATAATACTATTACAGCGGCTCCTGCAATTGAAGTTACAGAAACCCAGGATAATGTAAATCCTTATGAAATAACATTAGAAGAAACTACAAATGGATTTGCCTTTTATGATGCCTTAAATGAAAAATATTTAGTACCGCGAACAGGTTCCAATAATGGTATGCTCCTTAGCGCTACACAGGAAGACTGGACAGTATCGGTCGGAACAGGCTCTATCGTATCGGCAGTAGCAAATAATAGTACAACATATCCCCGTGGAACAATGCAGTTTAATCAAAGTCCAGGTATTGACCCCTTGTTTTCCTGTTATGCTTCTGCATCACAGACAGGATTTTATTTGTATAAAGCACAGGAAACAAATGATCCTGGTATCTTAATAACATCGCCAGAAAATAATTCTGTTGTAAATTCAGATGAAGTTGAAGTAAGTTTTTCGGTACGTAATTTTACAATTGGCGGAGATACTCCTGATGGTAAAGTTGCTTACAAATTGGGTTCAGATGGTATAATATCGTATACAACAACAAGTCCGGTAACAATATCAGGTCTGGCATTAGGTGAAAATACCATATATTTTGAATTGGTTGATAACAGTGAATCGTCACTACCTGAACCGGTAACGGCAGAATTGACTGTAATATATGAAGTTCCTGTTGCAGAATTAACAATAACAAGTCCTGC
>JAISPG010000060.1 GCA_031275085.1 Bacteroidales bacterium
TTGATGAAAATTAATGCCTTTGTTGTTATTTTGTTGTTTTTCAGATCTTTCATACAATACCGAATCTCCTTCGGTAACGCTATATTCGATATAAGTGGTCTCATTTGTCCGCAACATGCGTATACCGTTGATCGTATATTCAAAACTGCTGTATGACTCTTTGAACGGAACAATATGGTCACCGTCTTTTATGTAATATTTATAATCTATATATTTCAATTCGTTGTCACGGAAGAAAAGTGTTTCATAATACAGGTTTTGGAAGTCAATTGATAATTGTACCGAATCATTATATGCTTTAAGGATTTTATTTTTTGGGGAATATTCTACTGTATAGTTTTCCGAGAGTAGATTTTCAGCAGCTTTTTCGGTATTGAATTCAAACAGATTGTTAAAGAATCCGTAATCAGGATACATTTTTTCGGGTAAGGTATAAAAACTTGCTGCACCCGGTTCTTCGTGGACTACGAAACTTACTAAACTATCCTCATAGTCGTACAGTTCTATTCCATGTGTATTCAGAACTGTTGTCCTGATGCCAAACTTGTAATCAGACAGGTTTTCGTATTCTGTAAGGTCTGTGATAATGATTTCCATTGCAAGATCCTTTTTTGAAATGATTACTTCTTTTGATTCCAGTTTATCCTTTATTTCCATTCTTGCAAGGTCGGGATCTGTGAGCTTTTCAAGGTTTGTGTCCAGGGGAATGGAAAATAATGTGCGGATATTTGTTGTTTGTGTTACTGTTCTTTTCTGGCTGTAGGAAAATTTCGGCAAAACAATAATACCGATAAATAGTAATAAGTAGAGTTTTTTCATAATGTTGTTTTTAGGTTTTATATAAAATAATTCAATGATAAATATATGATTATTTTTAATATGTTGCAATTATTTAATAATATTTTCTTAATTAATTATTAATTTAAAAGAAATAAGTGGTATTAAACTATATATATTATGCATGTTTATTGTGTTTTGAGATAAAATAAAGATGGGGCGATTTTCTCTTGGTTTTTTAAAATTAAGGTATTTTGAAAAATATAGTTGATTATATTTATAAAGTGGATTACAATATTAATTACAGGACTTTATTTAGAAATATATCAGGCATAAAAAGTGTTTGTAACTTAAAAGTATATTGACTGCAGAAAATGTGTAATTGTAATATATGATATATGAATAATATTGTTGTAGGCTTTAAATGTTTATCGCTCTGATTTTATGCCATCACTATTGTTATTTTACTGCAGTGTAGGATTTCCAGACCGGAATAACACTGATAGGAAATTTATGAATGCAACGTTAATTGATTTTTTTTAAGTACTTTATGATTTTTTCACGGTCCTCTGTCATTTTTATATGGTCTTTTATGATTTTTCCATGATCCTTTATGGTTTTTTTGTGGAACTCTATCTTTTATTATAGTCCTTTATGATTTTTTTGCAGTCTTCAGTGGTTTTTTAGTAGTTATCAATGATTTTTACGTGCGATTCTTTTATTTTTTTATGAAATTGAATAATTTTTATACGATCCGTATCAATTAAAAGTTTTTATAGATCATTTGCTTTATAAAATCAATGTTATGACCGGCTGTTCTATTTTTTATTGCTTGGTAAAATAATATATGATTCTATATAACTCGCAGTAATTCAATATATATTATAAATATACATCCCTAAATTTCAGTAGTTCAATAAAAATAATTATTTTTGTTTTTAATTCTTTATGAAAAGATATTTAGCTTTAGATATTGGCAGAAAAAAAACCGGAATAGCAGTTACTGATACCAGCAGGATAATTGCTAATTCTTTGGAGACTGTTCCTACACATCAGTTGGAGGTTTATTTAAAAAATTATTTTATTGATAATGAAGTAGAAAAAATAATTGTCGGTATGCCTGTACAGATGAATAATACACCTTCCGAATCCGTAAAATATATAGAACCTGTTTTAAACAGATTGAAGAGAGTTTTTTCTGATATTGAATTTATATTGGTTGACGAAAGATTTACATCCAAACTTGCATTTCAGGCTATGATAGATTCCGGACTTAAAAAAACTCAGCGCAGGGACAAAACAATTGTCGACCGTATAAGTGCTGCAATAATTTTACAAGCTTATTTAGACAAAGAAAAATATAATACAATATGATATTACCTGTTTATTTATATGGACATCCTGTTTTGAGGAAAAAATCTGAAGATATAACAAGGGATTATCCCGAATTACAGCAGTTGATCTCAGATATGTTTGAAACAATGTATAAAGCAGATGGAGTTGGACTGGCAGCTCCTCAGATCGGTAAAAACATTAATATTATTGTCATAGATGCAAGTCCTTTGGCATCTGACGATAACGACGAACTTAAGACTTTCAGGAGGGTTTTTATTAATCCGAAAGTTACATATAATTCGGAAGAAACTCTATATACAGAAGAAGGCTGCCTTAGCATTCCGAATATACATGAAAAAGTCGACAGATATGTTGATCTGACCATAGAATATTATAATGAGAACTTTGAAAAAGTAAAAGAGCATCTTACAGGAACAAAAGCTAAAGTTATTCAGCATGAATATGATCATTTGAACGGGATCATGTTTGTTGATAAAATTTCTCCTGTCAGGAAAAGGCTCTTAAAAACCAAATTAAATAACATTTCAAAAGGAAGAGTTTCAACTTCTTATAAGACAAAGATTTAAAGATATGAAAACAAAGATTTTTATTTTATTATCAATTTCTATTTTTGTAGCTGTTTCATGTAATAATTCTGAAAAAAAGGCTGAGAAGCAAAAGGAGGAAATGCGTAATGAACTGGTAAGAACAGAAAATAAATTATATCAAAAAATTGATGCAGATCCTGAAATTGCAATGGAACTTCTGGATAAATACAAAGAATTTGTTGATAAATATCCTGATGATGAGCAAGCAGCAGAATATTTGTTCAAAGCTGCAGAGATAGGTATGAATTTTAAAGAACCCAAACAGGCGATAACATGTTTATCCAGAATTGAGGAAAAATACCCTGAATTTGATAAATATGCTACGGCTATATTCCTTAAAGCATTTATATATGAGAATTATTTTCAGAATAGAGGGCTGGCAAGGATTTATTATGAAAGATTTATTTCGGAATATCCCGACCATAAATTGAAACCGGATGCAGAGAATGCTTTGATGTTTATGGGAATTGATGATGAAGAACTTATAAAAATATTTGAACAACTGAACTGATAGCTGATGTATTTTTACCTGCCGGAAGAAATTAAAAAATATCCTTTTATCCGAATAGTTCTTCCACTTATGGTAGGAATCATCATTTCTATAAATTTTAATATCCCATTATTACTATCTGCAATTTTTTTGCTTATAAGTGTTTTGCTATTTATTACTTTTTGTTTTAACCGGAATTATTCAAAGAACTTTCTTTTAGGTATTTTTTTGAACCTGATTTTATTGTTTTTTGGGATGCTGCTGACTAAACATAAAATCGAATATTCCAGGACAGATCATTTGACAAAAGATAAGGGATTGATCATCGGGGAAATATCAAAAGACCCTAAAATAACCGACAAACATATTTCATTGAACATAGATGTTCTGGCGATTAATCATGATGATACATGGATATCGTCATCGGGGCGGACATTGCTATATCTTGAAAAAGATAGTTTGTCGCAAGATCTTAGGGTAGGAGATATGATTGTATTTTCGCCTGAACTTTCCGAAATTCAGAATAAAGGCAATCCCGAAGAATTTGATTATAAAAAATATTTAAGTTATAACCTTATTTACAGTTCCGATTTTCTTTCGGGAACAGACTGGAGTTTGCTTGAAACTTCCCGGAATATAAAATTGAAATATAAAATATTACGTTTCCGGACAAAATTAATAAGTACATTAAATGAACTTGGGCTTGATAACGATGAATTGGCTGTAGTTTCAGCTCTGGCATTAGGATATAAAGATAATTTAAGTAATGAGATCAGACATTCGTATTCTTCTTCTGGTGCTATGCATATACTGGCAGTTTCCGGACTGCATGTCGGTATTGTATATGGAATGCTTATGTTTTTCCTTTCATTTATGAAGACCAGAAAATTAAATATTCTGAAAATAATCATTGTTGTTTTGTTCATATGGTTTTATGCCATGCTCACAGGATTATCTCCATCGGTATCAAGAGCGTCATTAATGTTTACAATTGCAGCACTTGGCAGCTTTCAGAAACATAAATCAGTTACATTAAATTCTGTTGCGGTTTCTGCTTTTATTTTGCTGGTAATTAATCCTTTAAATATTGTAGATATAGGGTTTCAGTTGTCATATCTGGCAGTAATCGGTATTATATTGATACAACCTCGTATATATGCACTATTTGATGTAAAAAACAAGTTTTTAAAATGGTTTTGGTCGCTTACTACTGTTTCAATAGCTGCACAACTTTTTACAGCACCCTTGTGTGTATACTATTTCAATCAGTTTTCTAATTATTTTTTGCTTACGAACTATATATTGATTCCGGTTTCTACCGTAGCGATCTGGTTATGTATAATAACTTTTGTTTTTTCAGGAGTTACTTTCCTTGGATTATTTTTTGCTGATATTCTGGTATTTATAGTGAAGTTTATGAATATGTCAGTGACTTTTATCGAATCTTTACCATTTTCAGTCAGTAGTAATCTTTATATAAATTTGCCGCAAATGTTGATTTTATATGCTTTCATTATCAGTATATTTATATTTTTCTTCGTTTCCAAACGATATAAAGATTTAATAATTGCCATTGTTTCATTAATTTGCTTTTCATGTATTAGCTTGTTTAGTGCTATACAAACGCAAAAACAGAAATATTTCATAGTATATAATATAAATAATGTAACAGCCATAAACCTGATTGACGGAAGAGATAATATTATGTTTGCAAATCTTTCAGGAATTGAAAATGATAAAATAAGTTTTACGGCAAAAAATAATTGGTTGAAGAAAGGTCTTAACACTGAAAAATATATTGATCTGTCTTCAGGAAAGAATAATCTTTTATCAAATATAGCAACTATAAGTAACAGGAAGATATTTTTCAAGAAAAAATTTATTGGTTTTAAAAGCCTTAGAATATTTGTTCTTGATGATACTTTTATTTTAACAGATGCGGAAAATAAGATACATGTCGATTATATAATTCTGAGCAATAATCCTCGTATTAAAATTGAAGATATCATTAAAATATTTGATTTTGATGAAATTATTATTGATAGCTCAAACAGTAATTATTTTATCGAAAATTTAATGAAGGAAAATATTATTGAAAATATACAAGTACATAATGTTAAGACGGAAGGAGCTTTTGTGTTAAAAACTAATTGAAGAATATTTTAAGATTTTTTATAAGAATGAATTATTTGCTAAGGTATACCGGGAAAGTCATCAACGATTTCTACTTTAAAATCGGGAAAATATTCAACAATCTGTACTTTAAAATCAGGAAAGTCATCAACGATTTGCCACTTTCCGCACTCGTTAGGAAAAAAATCTACAAATTTTACTTTTAGATCGGGAAAGCTTTCGACAAATTGAACCTTAAAATCTGGGAAACTTTCAACAAATTGAACTTTTCCGTATAATGGAATATTATTACACTCACATTTGTCTAATTTCAGAGAATCAGCTTTGAATGAAAATGTAACCAGACAGCAAAATAACAATAGAAATAAATTTTTCATATATAAAGGTTTTATATTTTGTCTATCAAAAAATGAACCAAAATAATTTTGAGAAATCAATATTTGTTATTTTATCTGAAAATAGAATAAAGTAGGTATTGTTTTTACGGTATTTTAGATTTATGGACATTGAAGTTGATTTTTTAAAATAAATAATTGTAGATTATACGCCTAATGAGAACTTCAAACCCAAAGCTTCTGCAATTCGGATAAGGCTGGATATTTGCATATCGGTTTCGCCTTTTTCTATACGGGCAATATAGCTGCGTTCTTTTCCAACTTTTTCAGCAAGCTGTTGTTGTGTAAGTTTTAATTCTTTTCTTCTTTCACGCAATATTTCACCATAATACCAAGCTATGGCTTTTTCGTGAAATTCTTGTCTGCTTTCGGTATTATATTTACCATATTCTTTATCAAGCATGTCATTTATGCTGTGAAGCTTTGCGAGCTTATTTTCATCAAATTTCTTCATAATCCCGAATCTTTTATTATTTTTTCAGCTTTTCTAATTTGTCTTTCATAGTCTTTTTTCGATTTTTTAAGAAATCCGTTTAAAAGGACTATATTTTTTGAAAGTATGATATTTTCATTATCTATTGTAAAAAGAATTGTTCTGTATTCGTTATGTCCTATTGAAACACGCATTTCATACAAATCTGTATTAATAAGTTTTTTTACAAGTTTTGTATTTAACACATATACAGTGCAAATAATGTCAAAACTTTGTTTAAATTTCATTTGAGTTTTTTCGTTAAGTCCGGCAAAGAAATGATTAAATTCGTTGGTTGCGTATAACTTTTGTATTCCCTTTATGTCAGACTCTTTTGAAATCATTTTACAAATGTAACTAATTAGTTACGAGATTCAAAATATTTATTCATATTTTTTTAGTAGTTTTGTGAACATAATATTTAAACAATCGAAATATAAGGAAATAGCTATTTGTAAAATATAACAAAAACGTAGGCTTTTATTTTTGACATCGAAAACCGCCAATTTTCAAATCCCACAGGAATAAATAAGTTGTCGTTCATGCTACGGCGTGGACTGTTCTTATTTGTGGGAGGGTGCTTGGCGGTACCTCGATGTCAGGTAAGATATCAGTTCCACGCTTTTTTATTAATCCTAAGCATATGAACGATAAAATACACATTGGTAAGTCTATCAAAAATAAAATGGTAGAAGATGGTAGAAAAGTCTCATGGTTGGCAGAGAAATTACATTGCGACCCCAGTAATATTCATAAAATTTTCAAAAAAACAGATATAAATACTACACAACTTTTAAAGATTTCATTAATTCTTGATTTTGATTTTTTTAACGAATATTCGGAATTTATTGGAAATAGCAAAAAAATATAAAAATTCATAATGTTTTTACTTACAAAATATGGAAAAATTAGCATGAATTTATGGAGGTTTTGGCAGTGAAATAATAGTGTATTATATAAAAATATTTGATTTTTTTGTATATATTTTTTTGAAAACTATAATAAGAAACTTATGAAACATAAAATATATTGTTTATTGTTTTTTTTATACATCTGTTCTATTAGTTTATTTTCTCAAGGCTCTCTTCATTCTCAACAAATATTAAATAGGTTAGAAAATAGATTAGTTACGGATAATGAGCTTTATATAGATACAGAAATAAACATAGCCAGAAAGATGTTTCCGGAAGAAGAAATATTAATATTGAAATTGTATTATACTCCATCTGTAAATACAAAAAAATTTGTTGGACTTTGTATTTATCGAGAGTACGAAATAGCTACATGGCAAAAAGATTGTAGTGAATCAATAAAGGCGTTCAAATGTGAATGTAGTAAAGCATCTAAACCTGTATTTTATTTTAATGGGGTTGCTTATTCAACACAAGAAGAGAAAGATTTGGCAGAAAAAACGTATACTAATGAGATGGCAAAAAAAAAATTAGAAGAAGAAAGGGAAAAAAAAGAAACGGAAATATATTCTAAATTAGAAGATATAAAGGTTTCAAAACCAACTGTTGTCGTTTCAGATCCAATTGTAAAAATACTGGCAGCTGATTCTCAAGAAGCTGTGGAACGAATTGTTCATAATGATTTTATGAAAATGAAACAACAAAACCTCCCTGATGCTCTTGTTGTGCCAACCGATTTAGTGTTTGGAAGTCTTGATGAGAATTTTACACATAATTATAATATAATTGGAAGAATGACTAAAGATTTAGATTATAAGAGGAAACTTCAGGAAACTAGATATAAAATTGAAAGGAATAAGAATGAAAAAAAGAATCATGATAATAATATTGCTTTATTGGAGAGGCAAAAAATAAATTTGATGAATGAGAAAAATATTGATGAAGAAAAATTAAGGAATCCCAATATTACTCAAGATGAAAAACAAGAAATTGAAAATCGAAAATCTGTAAATCAAGAAAAAATTGGTAAGATTGATGAATACATAAATGGCGAAGTAGAAGCTTTAAAAAAACTGGAGGAAGAGTTAATGACATTAGAAAGTGAAGTAGAAAATTTAAAAAATGAATGTCCGGACTGTGATAATACAGGTATTATTAAAGATAAATAAAGAAAACCATGAAAAAACTAATACTTATAATATTTTTTGAAGTTCTTTTTGGCGTAAGCTTGTTGTTTGCCCAAACAGAAGAAGAACGGTTGAGAGTTAAAATAGCTGAAAAAAAGGAAGAAAAAGAAAGATTATATAACTGTAAAACTTTTTTTGAAAATCAGAAGTATATTAAAAATCATTATTACGATCAAAAAATAGCGATTGTTGAAGTAGAACCCAATTCTATGAATAAAAATGAATTTAAAAATTTATGTCAGGAATATTCAAGAGAAGTAGTTGAATTTGAACGTAACTTAAAATATGATCCAAATGTTACAGATTATCACATAGTATATGCTTGCAATCAAAAAAATGAAACTACTGAAATAAATATGTATTATGAGGTAACTTCAAATACTTCAATTAATTTTATAAAAGAAGGAGATGACGCAGAAATTAGAGAATGTGAATTGTTGCTGAATAAAATTAGGAATAATCAAAAGCTTTGTAAAGAATTATCTGATATTTTACAACGACAAATAAATTACAATTTAATAGAAACTGCTGATAATGCTGGCAATTTATTGCTAAAACATGTTTCGATTCCGAATGGAGAAGAACTAAAGACAAATATTATGGAAGAACTGAAAAAAGCAGGTGGAGTTGAAAATGAAAAGCCAATAGATAACAAAACAGCTAACATTTTAAATAAAGGAATCAATTTAACAGAAAAAGTAGTTGAATTTATTCCAGGAGGAGATAAACTGACTAATCATTATTTATGGAAATTATTTAAGTCAACTCCAGAAGCAGGTAAAGGATTAGGTCATTTGGCTGCTTCTGTAAATATTTATTTTCGAAAAAATGAATACGAAAGAGAAATACAAAAATTAAAAATAGAAGAAGAAATTATTATTAAGAAAATAGAAGATATTAAAAATAGAAATTTAAATAGAGAAAATACATCAATTCCGCTTGGTGGACATAATAGATAAAAAAACAAATGAACTATTAATTTTTGTCATAACAATTTTACAACAAAATGATGGGTACCCATATAATAAAATATTTATTTTTTATTGCTTTTCTTGTTTGTAATGTCTCTATTGCTTTTTCGCAAGATTGCCAATTTTCAAACGAACAAAAATATGCAATAGAAGAAGCTAGAAAAAGTATGTCTAATGCTCAAAAAAATCCATCATACCCATCATATACCAATCTTGTTAATAAATGCTCAACAGCTTTAGAATTAGTAGCTAATTGTTCACAAGTGCATGATATTTATAAGGAATTGATAATAACATGCCGTGTATTAACAAAATCTGGAGATGGAAACGAATTATATTTTTATCAAAAAGCTATTAGTTTTTGCAGTGAGTATACACAATTAATTATTGATCCAATTGAAAAGGAAACGTACAAAAGACTTTTAAAAGAATTAAATGATGAATATAAAAATATTGAAACAATAAAAATAAATGAAAGTAAAAATAGAAAAGATAAAGAGGCATTTGATTATTCTGATAAATTAGGAACAATTGAAAGTTATAAAGCATATTTAGAAACATTTCCTAATGGAATGTTTGCCAAAGAAGCAAAAGAGCGAGTGGATAGATTAATTAACGCAAAATTACGTAGAGAAGATGATTCTTATTATAATTATATAAAAGAACTTGATATTAAAGAAGGATATGAGGATTATATTACAAATTTCCCAAACGGCTTTCATGTAGAAGAAGCGAAGAAAGAAATTAAAAAAATTGAAGATGCTGCAGATAATGATTATTATAATAATTGTAGAAAAAGAAATATAAAAGAGGCATATAAAGAATATTTGAATAAATATCCTAAAGGAATTAATGCTAATAATGCAAAAAAAGAAATTGAAAAAATTGAAGATTATGAATTTTGGGAGAAAATAAAAAATTCTTCTGATATTAATTCAATTGAAAATTATCCACAAAAATATCCTAATGGACTTTATATAAATGAGGTAAAAAATAAATTATCAAGTTTATATATTGAAAAAGGCGATAGCGAAATATCTTATTCGAATTTTCAAAATGCTTTATATTATTATAAAAAAGCTGATAATTATAAATCTTCAAGTGATTTACGGAATAAGATAAAAAAAGTAGAAGAAAATATTTTATATCTTAAAATTCAAAATCAAAATAATTCTTCGGATTGCGAAGAATACCTTAAATTATATCCTAATGGCGAATATAAAGAAATCGTTACTGAAAATCTTTGTAAGCATTATTATGATTTAGCAAAAAAACAAGACAAAAATAAAAATCATAAAGATGCTAAAAGCAATTATTTGAAAGTTGTTGAGTTAAATTGTAGTAATAAAAAAGATGTACAATCACGAATAAATACTATCAATAGGAAAGCGAAAAATAAAATTTGGAATGATGGCTTTACATCTAAAATGTATTACACTTTTATTTTTCAAACACCTCTAGCCATCAATTCAAAAAATTTAGTAGGAATAAAAATTGACCTTCTTGATAATCAAAAACTGAAATATTATTATTCATTCCGATCCAGCATAAATTTCTCTGTTCCCAAAGTCAATATCTCTAATTTTTATGATAACGATAAATATGTTTTGACAAAAACCAAAGAAAATCAACAAAGTAATATATCTTCGGCTATTTTTTCTTCTGGTATAACAAAAAAAATATATAGACCAATATTTATTACTGCTGGATTGGGAATTGGGATGAATACATATTCTCAAAAATATGATATTTTGAATATAGAATCAAATGAAGAAAATTCTCTTTGGCTATATGAAAAAAATAATAGAAGTTTTTTTGCAACTCCTGAATTTGGGGTACATTTTGCTTTTTATTATTTTTCTATTTTTGCTAATTTGAATTATTTAATACCAATTAAAAATCGTTCAGATCATATAACTTATAATAAATTTTCCTATTCAATGGGATTGAGTTTTCCTATTAGGCAATATCGAAGATATCCACCATATTTATATTTGGCATATTGTTTAGATTTCCCAGTACCTAATTATTTAGATTTTAAATCAAATTCATCATTAATCGGTATATCTTTTGGCTCTTTAAGAGGTATGTATGGTACAATTAGAATGAATTCATTATTATTTAAAGATATTGAACATTATAATAAATCTGAAGATAGAGGAAATTTGTTTATTAATTTGGGCTATGGAAATAAAGCATTTAATTGGGTATATTTTTATTTAGGGGCAGGGGTGTTGTATCAAAAAACAATTTCAAATGATGGTCTTGGTTTTGACACGAGTTGGAAGTTTAACCCTGAAGTTGGATTAAATTATAGGATACTCCATTTTATTATAAGAGGAGGAATTAATGTCCCAAACTTTAGATTTAAATATGATAATATATATATTACTACAGGCTTTGGGTATATTTTCTAAAATATTTTTATCGAAATAATAACTTTATCAGCAATTACTCTATCTTTCAAATATGTCTTACTGTAATATGTTTCAGTAATTTATTTTCCAGCACATTGGCAACTCTGTTAGCGATAGTGCGTCTTATTTCAAGATCGACAGGAACATTCGGATCCTGATGAGCTTCATTTATTTTTGTGCCTACAAGTATATCTATCTGATCGCTTTCCAGTATAAGTTTTACTATCTGATCTGCGGGACCTTTACCCGGTTTATAGTCATTGGTAAGATTTGTAAGTATTTTCCAGACTTTATTCAATGTGAGTATTCCTTCGGTAACGAGATCAATTCCTTCCATATGTGAAACAGGTGGCAGTTCGTCATCAAGGAAATCCAGAGAATCGGTGACTTCCAGGTTTAATTCGCGCGCAATAATATCGGTTGTAGAGCCACCGGCAATTATTTTCTTACCGTCATAATTTTTTACAATTGATGCGAATTCTTTATCGTTTGCCTTACTCATAGGCGGACCTGTTACAATAAGTAATTTTCTGGGTCTTCTGAAATATATTGTTGCACAGCTTGTGTCGTCCTTAGGCATGTAGTCGTCATTTGCAATAGCTTTATTTACTACTTTTTCCGCTAATTTTCCTGCTGATATGTCATGGTTGTTATCAAGAATTCCTGCAATATATTCTTCAATGTGGGAAACTTCCCATCCAAAAGGATATTTGTCTGTTCCCATACCCGATTGTGCAACTCCATCGGTACAAATAATTATACGGTCGTAAAGTTTTGGATAAAAACTGCTATGAGTTAGTTTTTTTCCTGCATGTTTCGGGTTTTTCATTTCAATTATTTCACGGTTAACAACCAGAGATTTGTTGTTTCTGAATACCATTACAGAAGGATTGTCATATTCCAGTATGTGTACTTTTCCGTCTATTTCAAGGTCGATAACTGTAAATGTTGCATAAGAAACCTGTCTTTCGCTACATATCGGAAGCGTACTCATTATTATTTCTGCAATACGTTCGGGATTACGGTGTTCTACAGTAAAGTTAAGAGCCATTGTAGAAGTCAGGGTTGCAAGCACATTAGCTTTTACTCCATGTCCCATTCCGTCGGATAAAACTACTATAATACGTTTATCTTCCTTGATCCTTTTTTTCAGGAAAACATCTCCGCAAATTTTTTCACCATGATGATTTACTTGTTTTGCTTCGATTTCTATATATAGGTTTTTATCCATTTTTATTTATTATCATTGCTTTTTTCAAATGATGAGATAATACTGTTCAACATTCTTTCGGTTTCGGATGCTCCTTCGCCGAGTAAAAATCCGATTTGCTGAACCATGCCCAGGTTTTTTTCAATTACATCATTTATTCTTTCAATTAATTCGTCTTTTCTCACTTCCGGTTGATACATATCTCTGAAAACGGCTCCGAAAATTCTATCTCTTTTTATAGGGAATGCTGTAATACTTATAAGTTTATCATTAAATTCAATATCTTTATTGTCAACTTCTTTGTTTTTGCTTGAAATATAGCTGAAAATATTATAAACAGAATGAGGCAGTAAGGTTTTAACATCAGCACCGATAAGTCCCGGAATTATATCATTTATTTCTTTTGCATCCTGTCCGATCAGGTCTATGAATTTTTGGTTAGATTGTATTATTTTAAGTTTATCATCCACAATAACAACTCCTGATGGTATTTTAGCCAGTATTGCCTTTATTAAAGTAATTGACTCTTTTGCATCTTCATGTTCTTTTCTGATTTTTTGTTCGGATTCTTCCAGTGCCCGTTGTGTTTCTGCAAGTTTAGTATTTGCTGCGGTAATTTTATTAATGAATTCTTGTCTGTTGCGCAGGGTGAAATTTACGCACATTTCCGGCTTTACAAGCCCTTTGGCTACATCTGTTGCGAAATCATGGCAATTATCATAACCACATGTTTTACACCCGGTTTCGGTATATTTTTCCTTTCCGATAAGTTTCAGAACTTCTGTTATTTTATTTTCTGCCGGTTTTGGAATTCTTTGGTCATTTGCAGAAAATGATCTTGACAGATCGGTTTCTTTATAAAGTTCTATATTTTTTTCCCATTCATTGTTATCAAGAAGCCCCAGGCGTTTGGTCGTATAATTGACAACAAGGCTGTGATTCAGAAGATAACTTTTGTTATGTGAAGAACAAGGACCCATATTACAACCTTTACAATAAAATATATTCAGGTGATGTTTTATTTCATTGATATTTGCAAAATCATCTATATTTTTTGTAAAATTCTCTTGTCCTTCTCTTGTTACTATTCTGTTTATCAATGGAGTATAGTTAATATCAGATGCGTCAAGAATGCCTGTACTTAACGGATATAATGAACCTTTTTTTCCTATTGGCTGGTCAAATTCAGAAAATTCAACAGAATTTTCATAGATATTATTTTCATTGAAGAGTATTCTTAATTCTTCGAAAGATATGACTTCATTGACCAGGTTTTCATATTTTTTTACTTCTTTTTTTTGTGCGAGGCATGGTGTAATAGCAATAATTATGGCATTTTCTCCATGAATTTGCCGTAATATCTTTGCGGTAGCTATTATGGGAGAAACAACCGGAATAAGGCTGTCTATTATATGTGGCTGGAATTTTTCAATATATTCAACAACAGGAGGACAATTAGTAGTTACAAGATATTTTCCTTTAAAGTTATCTATTTTTTCTTTATATTTTAAAGATACTATATCGGCACCGAAAGATATTTCATTTATATAATTGAATCCGAGTATTCGTATCATTCCTACAAAATTACGGTAATCCAGTATATCCGGAAATTCTGAGGCTATTGACGGGTCTACGATCGCAATTGATTCTTTTTCTGTTTTAAGAAGTTCGGCTGCATTTTTATAAGTTTTCAGATATTCAACTGCCTTTATTCCACAACTAACATAACAATTTCCACATCCTATACATCGTTCGTGATTAATGTCCAGTTCATCGGATGCAATTTGCATTGTAATTGCCTTTGTCGGGCAAGATTTTACGCAGGCATAACAATGAACACATTTTTTTGAATTTATTTTTATGAGTTCCATATTATATTAGTTGAAAGCTAGAGGTGTAATATTTTTTCATATTTTCTCTTTTCACTCTTCGGCTTACTTCGACTTGGTTCGACTACGCTCAGTAATTGCCGCTTTTCGTTTTTAATTTATTGCTTCTCATTTCTCATAAGGCTATTCTTCCATTAAAAAACTTTCAATGATTGCGATGGCTTTTGAAGGATTTATTTCAATAAATTCCTGACCGTTTACCAGCATTATTGGTCCTTTTTTGCAGTGTCCAAAACAGTGTCCGCCTTTTAATGTTATTTTAGTTTTAAGGTTTTTATCGGTTATATATTCCTGTAATACTGATACAACATCACGGTTCTTCCTGCTGAAACAGGAGCTTCCGAGACATATTGTAACGTTTATTTTATCTTCCATTTTTATAATTAATAAAGTTTATTATTTTAACTTTATAAACATTCAACTTGTTCATTTTCTTCCTATGCTGTAATATGTATATCCTTTAGAGCGAACTTCATCAGGGTCGTATATATTTCTTCCGTCAAAAATTACTTTTCCTTTCATTTTTTCCAAAAGCGGATAATTCAGAACTCTGAACTCTGTCCATTCCGTAACAAGAAATAAAGCATCAGCATCCTTAATTGCATCATATGGATTTTGTATATATTCTATTTTATTTCCAATCCGTCTTTTTGCTTCTTCAATTGCAACAGGATCATAACCTATAACTTTTGCACCTTGTTTGGTTAAGAGATCAATAAGCACCAGAGCCGGAGCTTCTCTCATATCGTCTGTATTGGGTTTGAATGATAATCCCCACATTGCAAAAGTTTTTCCTTTTATATCGCCGTCAAAATGTTTCATTGCTTTATGGAATAATACTTCTTTTTGACGGTCGTTTACTGCTTCTACCGATTTTAATATTTCAAGTGAGTGGTTATTTTCGTCAGCTGTTTTTATTATTGCTTTCACATCTTTTGGGAAACAAGAACCTCCATATCCTGTTCCGGCATATATAAAATAAGGACCTATCCTTTTATCAGAACCAATACCTTTTCTTATTGAATTGATATCGGCACCTACTTTTTCGCAGAAATTTGCAATATCATTCATAAATGATATTTTTGTTGCAAGCATGGCGTTTGCTGTATATTTTGTTAGTTCTGCCGACGGAATATCCATGTAAATTATAGGATGACCGTTTAATACAAATGGTTTATATAGTCTGTCAATAATTTTATTTGCTCTTTCGGAGTCTGTTCCTACTACAATTCTATCGGGATGGAGACAATCTTCAATAGCATCTCCTTCTTTTAAAAATTCAGGGTTTGAAGCAACGTCAAATTCAATATCAGAATTTCTTTTTTTAAGTTCTTTTTTGACGATTTTTCTTACTTTTTCGGCAGTACCGACAGGAACGGTACTTTTGGTTATTATTACAAGGTAATCCTGCATGTTTTGGCCTATTTCTTTTGCAACAGATAATACATACTGAAGGTCTGCACTTCCGTCTTCGTCAGGAGGAGTTCCAACGGCTATAAAACATGCTTCTGCTCCTTTTATACTTTCAGCTATTTCGTTGGTAAATGAAAGCCGGCCTTTTTCATAGTTTCTTGTAACCATCTGTTCAAGGCCTGGTTCCCATATAGGCATTATTCCTTTTTTGAGATTTTCTATTTTTTTTTCGTCAATATCAAGGCATGATGTTTCTATACCCATTTCGGCAAAACATGTGCCTGATACTAATCCAACATAGCCCGTTCCAATTATTGAGATTTTCATTGTTTTTTTAATTTTTTGTTATCACAAATTTAATTTTTTTTATTATAAAATAAAATCAGAAGTATACCGGCTTCTTAAAACTTAAGATATCAAAATTTAATAATTTTTTTGATATTAATATTCTTTGTTACAATCTTATTTTATTAGTTGTAGCTAGATTTTAGTTTCTGTTTCTCAATATATTAATCTTTTTACATTATTTTTATCTGTTTCTCTTGTTTTTATAAAATTTTCAGGATCTTCATCAAAAAATCTAAGACGTTTGAAAAAATATAAATTTACCGGTTTGTTTGGATTAAATGTGAAATTTTCGACTTCTATCACAAATACTTTGGGTTTTCCGCTAGTTTCTATTATTTCTGAAATACATGAAAATATTTGTCCGTTTTGTTTTATTTTTGCAGCATATCTCCCGGCTGGGGGCAAAAGCTTTTCTTTTTCATCTAATTCAATGATATATTTAAGTTCATTTTCCTGATTTTGTCCGGTATTATATAAATTACCGTGAATAAAATACTGATGATTCAGATATGCATTAGCCCTCATGATCTGTCCTTCAAGTATAGCTTTACGTATACGCGTAGAGCTGACAGTTTCATTTTCTATATCCTGTTGTGGTATTTCTTCAACAATAAAGTTTCTTTTTTTACTGAGATTGTATAAATATTCATAATCTCCTTCGCGGTTATGTCCGAAATGATGATTGAAACCGACAACGATTACTTTAGCTTTTAATTTATTCAGGAGTATGTCTGTTACAAATTTTTCGGAAGTTATTTCGGAAAATTCTTTTGTGAATTCAATAACAAATAAATGATCTAATTTTGTTGTCGACAGCATTATTTTCTTTTCCTTTTGTGAATTTATAAGTTTTAATTCTGCTACTTTTTCAGGAAGAAGGATTTTACGCGGATGAGGATGGAATGTAATTAATACAGACTCGCCGTCAACCTGATCTGCAAGTTCGTTAAGTCTTGATATGATATATGAATGTCCTATGTGTACACCATCAAATATTCCTGTTGTAACTACAGGATTCTTTATTTCCTCAAAATCGTCGAAACTATAGTGGATTTTCATTTTATTTTTTTTCTTTTACATAATAGGCGACTTTCTCCAGTGATGTGATCATATCATAATTTTCTAAAAAAACATCGTCAGGTACATTTATTGATACTGATGTAAAATTCAGAATTCCTCTTATTCCGGCATAGACTAGTTTGTCGGCAACATCCTGTGCGCCTTTTTGTGATAACGACATAATTGCAATTGAAACATTACTGTTTTTTAATATTTTTCCCAGATCATTTACATGGTAACTTTTTATTCCTGAAATAATTCTGTCTATTTTAGAATTGTCTATATCAAATGCGGCAACTATTTCAATATTACTGCGTTTTGAATTAAAATAGTTAGTAATGGCTTTGCCTAAATGCCCCATTCCTATAATTACAGCACTGGTTTTTTCATTGCCATCCAGTATTAAATTGATTTTTTCAATTAATTCCGGTATAGAGTAACCTTTTCGTTGTGTACCGGTATAACCTATCAACATAATATCCCTTCTTACTTGCACCGAAGTTAGATGTAACAAACTACCCAATTCGTGCGAAAAGATAAAATCGTTTCCGTTTTCAAGGTTAGATATCAAAACTCTGCGGTACAAGCTTAATCTCTCAATCGTTTTTTCTGGTAACATGTTTTTTTAATTAAAAGTTAAAAATATTTAGTTAAAAGTTCATAGTAATTAGTGTCCAGTAGTTAGTTCTTAGTTTTCTATTTTATTCTTAACGGCGGTTTACTTCGGGTTGGTTTGGGTTACTTCGACTTCGCTCAGTAACCACCGCTCACCAACCGGCGCTCAGTAGCCGTTGTTCACCAATCGTAGCTTAACTCATCGCATTCTTCATTTCTTTAATATTATTTTTATTGTTGTTCCCTGATTTATTACACTTTCTAATTTAATTTCGGAATCGTAGTTCTCTAATATCCTTTTTACTATTGATAATCCTAAACCACTTCCCGGAATTTTTTGAGTATTTTCATTTTTTATTCTTACAAATTCATTGAATAATTTTTGTTGGTCTTCTTCTTTTATTCCGATTCCGGTATCAGATACAAGAACTTCGATATGATCGGGCATTTCTCGTATTGTACAGTCGACTCTTCCGTTTTGTTTATTGTATTTTACAGCATTTGAGAGGATATTATTAAGAATTATTTCAAAATCAGTAGGATCTATATTATAAATTACTTTTTCATTATAGTTAAGATATATTCTTACATCTTTTTGAATAGCAAGTGGTTGTGTGCTTGCAATGCATGTTTTGGCAATTTCTCCCAAATCAAGTGGTTGTATGTTTTTATGAGCTTGTCCTGATTCTATTTTTGTAAAATCCAGTAAGTCCATGATCATGGTTCTCATTGCTTTTAAACGTTCTATAGACCTGTCTATCATAGGCATATAAGCATTGATGTTATCACCGTTTTTGTGATCTTTTATGATCTTCAGATAACCTTCAACTGCGTTTACGGGAGCTTTTAATTCATGTGATAACAATGACAAAAATTGGAACCTTATTTGTTTTCCTTCTTTTTGTAGTTTTGAAGTCATTTTTTTGAGAAACATCTGTTTAGTTATATTTTCGACAGAAGATCTTAATTCCTGCGGAGTAAATGGTTTAGGTACAAAATCAATTGCACCTTCACGTGTTGCTTTTACAGCTAGTTCTAATGATGCATAAGAAGTTATCATCACAACTTTAGAATCTATGTTATTCGAATTTATGTACTCCAGAACTTCTATGCCTTGTATTCCAGGTAATTTATTATCCAGCAGGACAATAGCAAATTCTTCTTTTTTCAGCAGACTGATAGCTATTTCACCTGTTTCTGCTTCGGTTACTTCAAAGCCGATCGCTTCATCCATAAACGGATAATCAACTTCAAACTTTTCGAGAATTCTTTTTACTCCCGAACGAATACCAAATTCATCGTCAACAACAAGAATTTTTAGCTTATCCATAATTATATTTTACGTGGTTTTAAATCAAAAGTTAAAACTTGTTTTAATAGACTTTTTAATTTTTTTTCATTATTTGACACTTAATTATTTTAAAAACTTTTTTAATTCTTCGGCTATTTTTTCGGATTCCACACCTTTTTCGAGATATATATCTGCTTTTATCCACGATGTTTCATTATTAAAATGTAAACCAGTTTCAGAAGCAACATTTGTAGAAATTATCACAGGAACTTTTGGTTTTTTTTTCTTTGTTTTATATGCAAGAATAAAACCGCTATCATCATTTTCCATCATAAGGTCGAAAACTGCCGCATCAAAATCCATGTTTTCAATTATTGCTTCTGCTTCCTTTTGCGAACTTGCAGTTATTGTATCAAACCCTTCGCTTTCAAGCCTGAATTTTATCTGAAACAGATAATCAAAATCATCATCTGCAATAAGTACTATTTTATTTAATTTGCTCATTATTAATTTCGTTTAATTGTGGGATTGTTAAAATAAAGCTTGTTCCTGTTTTTCCTTTTTCAGGATCAGAATTTGAAATTACATTAATATTTCCTTTGTGCATTTTTATTATACCGTATGTTGTAGGCAATCCGAGGCCGGTTCCCTGACCGATTTCTTTGGTTGTAAAGAACGGAGTAAATAATTTATCCATGTGTTCCTCTTTTATGCCGGTCCCGGTATCGGAAATTTTTATTACAACTTCATTTTTTTCATTTTGAAGATCAATAGTAAGTTTTCCTTTTTCCGGCATGGCATCAACAGCATTCTTTATAACATTTGTAATTGCTTGTGTCATTTGTTCTTCATCTATTGAAGTATTAAAATTTGACAGAAAATTATTAACCTGAACTGTTATTCCTTTTGGTATGATAACAGCTCTTATACAGGAATTTATAAATTCTCCGATATCAACAGATTTAAAACTTACTTTATTTTTTCTGGCAAAATTGAGCAGACCACTTACTATATTTTTACATCTCATTGCTTGTTCCGAAATTAATCTCAGATCGCTGTAATTTTCGCTGTTTGGATCAGCTTCATCAAGTAGGATATTGGCATACATTATCACAACGCCAAGCGGATTATTTATTTCATGAGCTATTCCTGCAGAAAGCTGTCCTAAATGGGCTAATTTTTCACTTTGTTTTAAAGCCTGCTGAACTGATTCTATTTTTGAATTTTGTATGTTTAATTCTGTTACCATATTTTTCAGTTTGTCGAGGTTATATGGTAAACACATATCAATTTCGGCTAAGTTGCGAAGTACAGCTATTGCGTGTTCTTCGCAGGATTCATAACCACAGGCATGACAATCAAGCCGGTCTTGTTTTTCTATTTTTCCCATCGAAATATAAATTGCTTCAATTTCTTCTGATGTAGGAACTTTTACGCGACTGTCATCCTGGTGAAAATGACGATCCAGTGAAATAGTAAGAAATTCATTCATATTTCTATTCCATTCTTCCCAGTTTATTTTTGTTAATTTTTTCTGAGTATAGTCAATTACATATGCTGCATTTTGGTATCTCCTGCCTTCTGTCGACATTCCGGGCCCCATTATACACCCTTTACAGCATAATAATTCCAGGTGGTAATCTTTAATTAATCCGTTATCAAACTCATTTATGGCTTCTTTAAAATTTACTCGTCCGTCAGCAACAATAATATTGCCGGTTATCATATTTTCCTGGAAGTTTATAGTATTTATCAATCCGCGGCTTGTCGGAAATACTGCTCCTCTTCCGCTGTGAGGGGGATCAAAATCTTCAGGGAATACTCCGTCCGGTGTTATCTCCATTTTGTCAAATAACCCTCTTAATTCTTTGAATGTTAAAGTGTTGTCTGTTTCTGAAGATTCATTTTTCTTTGCAATACAGGGACCAATAAATATTATTTTATTATTGTTACCATATAATTTTTTTATTACTCTTGCTGTTGCCATTAATGGAGAAACAATAGGAGCAAGGTATCCGGTTAAATGAGGATGATATTTTGTTATGTAAGAAACTATAGCAGGACAATCTGATGAAATAGATTTTCTTATACCGCTATTGAATAGAAAGTCTTTGTATTTTTCTGCTACCAGATCGGCTCCGAATGAAACTTCCACTACTTTTTTAAATCCCATTTTTTTCAGCATTCCCACAAATATCCTGTGATCTTCGATTTCTTTGAATTCTGCAGGAAAAGCCGGAGCTACACATGCAATACAGTCAGTATTAGTTTTAAGTAATTCAAGGACTTCGTATTCTTCATTATAAAAACTTTTGGCTTTTCTTTTACATACTTTAACACAGTTGCCACAGCTGATACATCTTTGAGGAATGACATTAGCCTGTCCGTTTTGCATACTGATAGCTTTGGCAGGACATTCTCTTATACATGTATAACATGTTTTGCACCTGTCTGCAATTGTAAATACCAATTGTTTTTTTTCATTTAACTTTATCATAAGCTAAAAGAGTCTTTCTATTCCTTTTTCTTTATAATACCCTTTAATGAAAGGGTTTTTCCCTGCTGTATCAGAATTTGTTTTTTCATCAAATTCCAGAATGTTCTTTTTTAATTTTTTATAATTTTCAACATCATTGCATTGTATATGTCCGCAGCCGTAGATGCATCCGAAATTACAGGCTCTTACCTCAACAAATAAATATTTATTATTTAATATTTCATGTTGTTTACATCTTAAAGTATCTACATTATTAATACTTGCAATAGTATATTTCTTATTTCCCAGTGCAAACTCATATTCTATAAATTGTTTATCGGATTTAAGTTCAGGTATTTTTTTAGTGTTATTATTTATTCCTGATTTTAAATATAATTCCCTTATGATTGCTTCTGAAATTCCTCCTTTTGTTTCCAGTAAAACACCACCCGATGAATCAGAATTTGAAGGTTTGTCGGGTGTTTCCTTTTTACTATATGGAAGAATAATTCCATGTGTTTTTAATAATTTCAATAATTCTTTGGTTGTTATCACATAATCAATATCAGGTACTCCTTTTTGTGTATTGTTGGATTGGATAGCTTCATATTTATGTGCAACACATGATGCAACGCTAACAAGTATATCATTCTGGGGATCGTTATCGAATTTTAGGATTTTACCTAATATTTGTTGTGGTGTAGGTACTTTTGGTAAATATTTTTGAAATTCGGGAAGTTCAGTTTTAATGTATTTTTTTACAGATGGACAATCGCTGATTATCAATGGTTCATTATGGTTGTTTAACCTTTCTAAAATTATTGAAGAAATTTCATGGACAAATATATCATTCCCTAACGATAGAGTCATAACATTTTTAAATCCGACATCGTGAAGTGCTGCAACTAAATAATTACGTGCATCTTCATACCGTTTTACATTAAAGTATGTTGCAAGGCTGGCTATTGTAGAGCCGGATATTATAATATTTATTGATTTATCCGAATAATTTAATTTTTCTACAATTTGCGGAATATTTGTTTTTTCAAGTATGGCCCCTGTAGGACATGCTGTTATACAAAATCCGCAATGAATGCAGTTAGAATAAAATAGTCCGCGTTGAAATACTGTTTCTATATTAGAATTTTTACCTCTGTTCACGAGATCAATAGCAGAAATTTGGAGCATTTCCTCACAAATCCTCACACACCTTCCGCATAAAATACATTTGGACATATCGCGCACTATACCGGGACTGGAACGGTCTGATTTAGACATATTTTTTTCTCCGACAAAAGTTCTTTCCCTTATATTAAGATTTTCTGCAAGTTGCTGTAGTTCACAGTTTCCGCTTTTATCACAGTATAAACAGTTTTCAGGATGATTTGTAAGAAGTAGTTCGGCAATTGTTTTACGTGCAGAGATAACTTTCTGAGAATGAGTGAGAATTTTCATGCCTTCAGACACAGGACTGGAGCATGCTGTTACAAGAGTGTGGTTATTTTCAAGTTCTACTACACATAAACGGCAAGCACCTGTCGGAGTTAATTCCGGCATGTTACACAGAGTAGGAATTGCTATTCCTATTCTTTTCAATACGGAAAGAATGGTTTCTCCTTTTGTAACTTTAACATTGTTGTTATTTATTTTTATGTTAAATTCCATATTTCCGTTAATTTTTGCTTTCGGTCTATATTGTTATCTTACAATTATTGCATTGAATTTACATACAGATTCGCATATCCCACATTTGATACAACGTTCCTGGATTATAAAATGGGCAGTTCTTTGCGAACCGATTACAGCATCTGAAGGACATCTTTTTGAACAAATACTACATCCTACGCAGTTATCGACATTAATGGAATATTCTTTCAGATTTCTGCATATAACAGCGTCGCATCTTTTTTCATAGATGTGCTCCTCGTATTCCTGTCTGAAATATTTCAATCCTGAAATTATAGAATTTGGCGCATTTTGTCCAAGACCACACAATGAAGTTTCTTTCATTAATTTTGAAACTTCTTCCATTTGTGTAACTCCTTTAAACCTTAACAGTGTTTCATGTTGTTTATTTGTTCTAGGTCTTTCCGTTATTCTGGTTAAAATTTCGAGTAACCTTTGTGATCCTTCCCTGCATGGAATACATTTTCCACAGCTTTCATTATTTATAAAATCAATATAGTACTTTGTGACATCTACAATACAGTTTTCTTCATCTAAAACCAGAAAACTACCTGAACCAAACCACATGTTATTGTTGTTGAAGGTATCAAAATCTATATTCATATTGAAATCGTCAGGATGTATAAAACCTCCGGACGGACCTCCTATGTGGATTGCTTTTACATCACCGGGATTATTCTGTAACTTCGTAATGTCAAGGATATCATTGGGAGTTTGTCCCATTTCCATTTCAACCATTCCGGTAAAATCCACCTTTCCACTAACTGAAAAAAGTTTTGTCCCGTAACTGTTTTGACTGCCAAGTTCTTTAAATTTTTCAGGTCCTTCTTTAATTATGTAAGGAATATTGCATAACGTTTCTACATTGTTTACAACTGTGGGATATCCGAATAATCCGTATTCCGACGGATATGGCGGTTTTGGGCTTGGCATTCCTCTGTGGCCTTCCAGACTTGATATTAATGCAGTTTCTTCACCACATACATAAGCTCCCGGACTTGCAAATACAGATAAATGGATATTTATTCCACTTCCGAAAATATCTTCTCCTGCTAACCCTGAAATTTCAGCCTGCTTTATTGCATTTTTAAGTCTTTTTATCGCCAGGTCAAAAGTATTACGTATATAAATTATCGCTTCATTTGCATTTATTGCATATGTACCGATCAATATTCCTTCTATAAGTAAGTGGGGGTTTCCTTCTATTAACATTCTGCCTGCAAAAGAACCCGGATCACTTTCGTCGGCATTACATATGAAATATTTTTTTTCAGCATTGTTGTTTAAAGTGTTTTTCCATTTCAATCCTGTATAAAAACCTCCACCGCCTCTGCCGCGTAATTCACTTTGTTCTATAATATCACAGACTTCGGAATGTGTGTGTGTTGTAAGTATTTTTCCAAACGATTTGTATCCGCCATAATCAAGATATGATTTTATAGAATTGACATCAATGTTACCAATATCTTTAAGTAACCTGCGTGTTTGCTTTTTGAAAAATGGGATATCCGATATTTCCGTTATTTCACTCCACGAATTAAGTTCGGGATGAGAATATTGACCTATTATGAGTTCTCTTTCCGGTAATATATTATTCAGAATACTGTCAAGAACGGAATCAACAATGTTAGAATAAATATTTTTTAAAGATATGATAGCTCTTCCCGGGACCTGTATACTAACTACAGGATCATACTCACAAAGTCCCTTGCTGCCGACTTCAACCAATTCATATTCCATATTGTTTTCACTAAAATATGATTTGATTTGATCGATGGTTTTATCAATTCCTGCTATTATGCTGCAAGAACTTTTTTCAACAAAAATGTGTGGTACATTTATGTTATATTCATATAATGTATTGTCCGGTAATTGTTTTTCAGACTGGAAAATTTTTTTATATGTATAATCTTTTAAAATTGTCATTTTTATTTATTGAATGATATAAAATATAACATTGTTGCATTTGGTAATTTAATCCAAATTACTGATTATAATTTTGAAATCATTCAGTGAAACATTCATAAAATATCTATCATTGACAGCAATTATTGGACCTAAAGCACATGCTCCCATACAAGGTATGAACTCTATGCTAAATTTTCCGTCACTGCTTGTTTCTTTATTTTTTAAATTTAAAATTTTATATATTTCAGAGGTCAGATTATCTTTTGTCTTTATATGACAAGCAGCTCCGCTACATATTTTTATATGGTGCCTCCCTTTTGGCTTGAATCTAAACTGATTATAAAAAGATGCAATTCCATAAATTTTACCTGCCGGAACATTAATTCTTTTGCTTAATTGTTCAATGAAATTCAAATCTATATAACCGAATTTATTCTGGAAGTTTTGTAATATAGATAAGAGTTCCCGTTTTTCAATATGTTCCTTTAAAGAATCTATGTAATTTTGCATAGTTTTAGTTTCCATTAATGCAAATATAATAAATTGTTATAAAAAAAACAATGTTATTAGCGTAACAATTAACAAATAAAATATATAAAAGGTGTGAAATTATTTCATATGATATTTTTAAATGTTTGAAGTAATTTAGAGAATATTGATTAATTAACAAATTTCAGGATAAACTTGTTTAAATCACTGTAGAAGAAGGTCTTTATTATTGGATGCAAATTCTCTTTTTGTTGAAATATAAGTAAAATGGAATTTATTGATATTAATGGAATAATTTTAAAACCAATTACAATAAAACAAGACAAAGAAAACAGTGTGAATGTTTCTGATTTAGTCAGGTTTTTTTATTTTGTTAAATTTTTCATTGGCGAATGTGGAATAACTAAAAGTGACTTAAAAATAATTTTGTAAAAAATTTGCTGTGAATTTAATTTTATGTAACTTTGCACTCCTGTTTTCAGGAATTGATAAAATAAATAAAAATTTAATTTAAACAAGAAATGATAATAGTACCAGTAAAAGAAGGCGAAAATATTGACAGAGCCTTAAAACGTTTTAAAAGAAAATTTGAAAAAACAGGTGTAGTAAAAGAATTAAGAAGACGTCAGGCTTTTGAAAAACCGTCTATTACAAATCGTCAGCAGAGATTGCATGCAATTTATGTTCAACGTTTACAAAGCCAACAGGAAAATAATTAAAAAATTTTAACATTTTTTTGTAACCTAAAAGATCTTTTTTCGTAACAAGATAAAAATATTTGGGAAAAAGAGATGGAGATAGAATCTTTTGTCAAGTATCTTAAATACGAAAAAAGATATTCCGAACATACAGTAAAGGCATATGAAACTGATATATATCAGTTTCATAATTTTATTTATACGGATCAGAAAAAACCTTTAAGTTCTGAGTTATTGGAGTATAACAATATACGCCTTTGGATGGTTAAACTTAAATCTGATGGTTTATCTTCACGTTCTATAAATCGAAAACTTTCAAGTTTAAAAAGATATGTTAATTATTTGCTTAAGCAGGGAAAAATAGATAATGACCCTTTGGCAAAGATAATTAATCCCAAAAACAACAAAAGGCTTCCTGAATTCGTTCAGGAAAAACAGATGAACAAATTAGAGGACCTATCTGTTTTTAAAGAAGGGTTTTCAGGAATAAGGGACAGGTTTATGCTGGAGCTTTTTTACAATACCGGAATGCGTTTGTCAGAATTGATTAATATAAAGCATGGCGATATGGATTTAATGGCTGGGGCGGTTAAAATATTAGGAAAAAGAAATAAAGAAAGAATTTCTCCTTTAAATAATTATACCATTAATATATATAAAGAATATTTGGTGGCAAAGAAAGAAATGGACTTTTCGGTAGATAAGAATTCTTATCTGATTGTTACCGATAAAGGAAATAAATTATATGAGAAGTTTGTATACCGTAAGGTTGTTCATTATTTGAGTTTTGTAACAGAAATTGATAAAAAAAGTCCACATGTTTTACGTCATACTTTTGCAACTCATATGCTTAATAATGGAGCGGATTTGAATGCTATAAAAGAATTGTTAGGACATTCAAGCCTGGCTGCAACTCAGGTATATACTCATAATACGTTTAAAAAAATAAAAGAAATTTATAAACAAGCTCATCCCAGAGCATAAAGAAAGGAGTACATTATGAACATAAAAATTCAATCAGTGCATTTTGATGCCGACAAAAAGTTATTAGAATTTATAGAAAACAAAGTGGAGAAACTTTCACAAGTCGCTGATGATATAATGCTGGCAGAAGTAGTTTTACGTTTGGAAAATTCGGAAACTAATGAAAATAAGGTAGCAGAAATTCGTATTGATATTCCACATGCTTCAGATATTTTTGCCCGTCGTCAAACAAAATCATTTGAAGAATCTATTGATTTAGCAACAGATGCATTGCGTCGTCAGTTAAGGAGATTTAAACAAAAACAACGCGGATAAAAAAAAGTTAAAAAAAATCGTAAAAAAATTTGATTAGAAAAAAATAATTTATACATTTGCAGACCTTTTAGAAAGGGAAGTTCTTTAAAATGTATGAATTTATTTTGGCCGATGTAGCTCAGTTGGTAGAGCAGCTGATTTGTAATCAGCCGGTCGGCGGTTCGAGTCCGTCCATCGGCTCCAAAATATGTTGGGGAGATACCAAAGTGGCCAACTGGAGCAGACTGTAAATCTGTTGTCGTACGACTTCGGAGGTTCGAATCCTTCTCTCCCCACTGCTAAGTATGCGGGAATAGCTCAGTTGGTAGAGCATCAGCCTTCCAAGCTGAGGGTCGCGAGTTCGAGTCTCGTTTCCCGCTCAACTAGGTGCCAATGTAGCTCAGGGGTAGAGCACTTCCTTGGTAAGGAAGAGGTCATGAGTTCAATTCTCATCATTGGCTCAATTTTTTGAGTATAATGTTTAATTTTAATTTATTAATATTTTTTAAGCCATGGCTAAAGAAAAATTTGAAAGGTCGAAACCACACGTAAATATTGGTACCATTGGACACGTTGACCATGGTAAGACCACTTTAACTTCTGCAATTACTAAAGTATTGGCAAAAAAAGGATTTGCATCTGTAATGGATTTTGATTCGATTGATAATGCTCCTGAAGAAAAAGAAAGAGGTATAACAATTAACACATCTCACGTTGAGTATCAAACCGAAAATCGTCACTATGCACACGTTGACTGTCCAGGTCACGCTGACTATGTGAAAAATATGGTAACTGGTGCTGCTCAGATGGACGGTGCAATTCTTGTTGTTGCCGCTACAGACGGACCTATGCCTCAAACTCGTGAACATATCCTTTTAGCTCGTCAGGTAAACGTTCCTAAAATCGTTGTTTTCCTTAATAAAGTTGATATGGTTGACGACGAAGAATTACTTGAGTTAGTTGAAATGGAAGTTCGTGAATTATTGAGTTTTTATGAATTTGAAGGTGATAATGGACCAGTAATCAGAGGTTCAGCTTTAGGCGCATTGAATGGAGAACCACAATGGGAAGCTAAAGTTGAAGAACTTATGGATGCTGTTGATGCATGGATTCCAATTCCTCCGCGTGATAATGAAAAACCTTTCTTAATGCCTGTTGAAGACGTATTTTCAATCACAGGTCGTGGTACTGTAGCTACAGGCCGTATTGAAACAGGTGTTGTTAATACCGGCGATGAAGTTCATATCATAGGATTAGGTGCTGAAGCACGTAAGACAGTTGTGACTGGTGTTGAAATGTTCCGTAAAATCTTAGATAGAGGCGAAGCTGGTGATAACGTTGGATTATTACTAAGAGGTGTTGATAAAGATGAGATTAAGAGAGGACAAGTAATTGCTGCTCCGGGAACAATTAAACCTCATACTAAATTCAAAGCTGAGATTTATGTTTTGAAAAAAGAAGAAGGTGGTCGCCATACTCCATTCCATAATAATTATCGTCCTCAGTTTTTCTTGAGAACATTGGATATTACAGGAGAAATTTCTCTTCCGGAAGGAGTTCAGATGGTTATGCCTGGTGATAATGTAACTATCACAGTTGAATTAATTTATCCTGTTGCTTGTAACGTAGGTCTTCGTTTTGCAATTCGCGAAGGAGGAAGAACCGTTGGAGCTGGTCAGATAACTGAAATTTTAGACTAATTTTAAATATTAAAGTAGGGAAGATACTTTTTAAGTATCTTGCTTACTTTTTACGGGTGTAGCTCAGTTGGTAGAGCACTAGTCTCCAAAACTAGGTGTCGGGCGTTCGAGTCGCTCCTCCCGTGCTAAAAAGTTATACGAAAGATCGAAAGATAAAATATAATGAGTAAAATAAAAACTTATTTTGTTGAAACGTACAATGAACTGGTTTATAAGGTTACATGGCCAAAATGGTCAGAACTGCAAAGCAGTGCAATTGTCGTTATGGTTGCTTCCTTAATATTCGCCGTGTTAATATTTTCAATGGATTTTATTTTTAAAGAATTACTTGAGATTATCTACGGATTGTTTTATTAAACCAAAAGTGTTGTTGGGATATGGCAGAAATTGAAAAAAAATGGTATGTTGTTCGTGCCCTTAGCGGAAAAGAAAAAAAGGTGAAAGAGTACCTTGAAACCGAAATTAATAAGCTGGGGTTGACAGATCAGGTATCTCAGGTACTTATTCCAACAGAGAAGGTCTATCAGGTACGAAAAGGAAAACCTATCCATAAGGAAAGAAGTTTTTTTCCGGGTTATATACTTATATATGCTGCTTTGGACGGTGAAACTGAGCATATAATAAAAGGTATAACGGGAGTAATAGGATTCTTAGGTACAAAAGATGGGCAAGCTATACCATTAAGAAATGATGAAGTTGCCAGGATCCTTGGTAAAGTTGATGAATTAGCAGAAGGACGCGAAGAAGTTAATGTTCCATATTATGTTGGAGAACCGGTAAAGGTTATTGACGGTCCTTTTAATGGTTTTAGTGGTATAGTAGAAGAAGTGTATGATGAGAAGAAAAAACTGAAGGTTATGGTTAAAATATTTGGCCGTAAAACACCTATAGAACTTCGATTTATACAAGTTGAAAAAGAATAATCTTTTATTTTTTTAAGTAAAAAGTTTATGGCAAAACAAATTGGTGGTTTTATTAAACTGCAAATTAAAGGAGGTGCAGCAAATCCATCTCCACCGGTTGGTCCAGCTTTAGGTTCAAAAGGTTTAAATATCATGGAGTTTTGTAAACAATTTAATGGCAGAACTCAGGAATTAGCTGGTAAGGTATTACCTGTAGTAATAACTTATTATAGTGATAAATCTTTTGATTTTATAGTTAAGACTCCTCCGGTTGCTGTTCAACTAATGGAAATTGCAAACGTAAAAAAAGGTTCAGCCGAGCCTAACAGAGCAAAAGTTGGTTCTATTACATGGGATCAGGTTAAGACTATTGCTGAAGGTAAAATGGTTGACTTAAATGCATTTACATTAGAATCAGCAGTGAGCATGGTTGCAGGTACAGCTAGAAGTATGGGGATCGCTATAAAAGGAGAATCTCCGATTAAAAATAATTAAAGTACTTTTTGAAATGGCAAAAATTAGCAAAAAAAGAAAAGACGCTTTAGCTAAAGTAGAAACGGGCAAGAAGTACGATATCCAGGAAGCTGCAAATCTAGTAAAAGAAATTACTTATACTAAATTTGATGCATCAGTAGATATAGATGTTCGTCTTGGGGTAGACCCACGTAAAGCTAATCAAATGGTGAGAGGTATTACTACATTACCACACGGAACAGGAAAGCAAATACGTGTTTTGGTTTTATGTACTCCGGACAAAGAACAGGAAGCTAAAGATGCCGGAGCTGATTACGTTGGTTTAGATGATTATATTGATAAAATTGCTCAGGGATGGACAGATATTGATATAATTATAACTATGCCTCAAGTAATGGCAAAAATCGGAAAACTTGGTAGAATTTTAGGCCCCAGAGGTCTTATGCCAAACCCGAAAACCGGTACAGTAACAATGGATATCGGAAAAGCTGTCGAAGATGTAAAGAAGGGTAAAATAGATTTCAAAGTGGACAAGTATGGTATAATACATGCTGGTATTGGAAGAGTTTCTTTTGATGCAGGTAAAATTGTTGATAATGCAACAGAAATTATACAAACCATCATAAAGTTAAAACCAACTGCGGCAAAAGGTACTTATGTAAAAAGTATATACCTTTCAAGTACTATGAGTCCGGGAATTGAAATCGATCCTAAATCAATTAATTAGTAATTAGAAATTGCCGGTTATTATGAAACGAGAAGATAAAAATGCCCTTATCGAAAGCTTAAAATCAACGATTGAAGAATACAGTCATTTTTATTTGGCTGATATTTCAGGACTTGATGCTCAGCAAACTTATGAGCTGCGTAAAAAGTGTTTCGAGAAAGACATTGAACTGATTGTTGTTAAGAATACATTCTTTAAAAAGGCATTAGAAAGAGCAGAAGGTAATTACGATGAAATTTACAGTGTATTAAAAGAAAATACCTCTGTAATGTTTTGTAACGTAGCAAATATACCTGGAAAGCTAATAAAAGAGTTAAATAAAAAAAGTGATAAACCTCTTTTCAAAGCAGCTTATGCAGAGGAATCTGTTTATGTCGGAGCACATATGCTGGATTCACTTGCAAATCTGAAGTCAAAAGAAGAACTTGTTGGCGATATTATCATGTTGTTACAATCACCAATGAAAACAGTTCTTGGACAATTACAATCAGGTAAAAATTTATTGGCAGGTTTAGTAAAAACTTTGTCAGAAAGAGAATAATAAAAAAAAGTTAAATAAGTAAAATTCAATTAAAATGGCAGATCTTAAGAAGTTAGCAGAAGAATTAGTTAACCTTACTGTTAAGGAAGTAAACGAATTGGCAGATATTTTAAAAGAAGAGTATGGTATTGAACCAGCAGCAGCTGCAGTAGCAATAGCAGGACCAGTAGCAGGCGGAGCAGGCGAAGCAGCAGGCGAAGTTGAAAAAACAGATTTTGATGTAATATTAAAATCAGCTGGCGCTCAGAAATTACAAATAGTTAAATTAGTTAAAGAATTAACAGGCTTAGGCCTTAAAGAAGCTAAAGCCCTTGTTGATGAAGCTCCAAAACCAATTAAAGAAGGAGTTCCAAAAGATGAGGCAAACGCACTTAAAGCTCAATTGGAAGAAGCAGGTGCGGAAGTCGAACTTAAATAACAGCTTTTGTTGTATAAATTCTAGGTTTAAAACCCAAAATGGGTTTTAAACCTTTCGTTGTTATTGTTTAGGTTCTTATTTAATAAATTCAAAATGACTGTTAATAAAAAGGAAAGAATAAATTTCTCAACCACAAAAAATCAGTTAGAGTATCCTGATTTTTTAGAAATTCAAATAAAATCATTTCAAGAATTTTTCCAGCTGGATTCCACAGCAGAACAAAGAAAATCAGAAGGATTATACAAAGTTTTTCAGGAAAATTTTCCAATTACGGACACTAGGAACAATTTTGTGCTGGAATTTCTAGATTATTCATTGGATCCTCCACGTTATAGTATTGAACAATGTATAGAAAGAGGTTTAACTTATAGTGTTCCGCTAAAGGCAAAATTAAAGCTGTATTGTACTGATACCGAGCACGAAGATTTTGAAACATCAGTTCAGGATGTTTGGTTAGGCACAGTTCCTTACATGACTCCAAGCGGCACTTTTGTAATAAATGGTGCTGAAAGAGTCGTTGTATCACAGTTACACAGATCGCCTGGAGTATTCTTTAGTCAGACAATCCATACTAACGGAACAAAACTTTATTCTGCAAGAATAATTCCTTTTAAAGGATCTTGGATAGAGTTTGCAACTGACATAAACTCAGTTATGTATGCCTATATCGACAGAAAGAAAAAATCTCCGGTAACAACATTATTGCGAGCTATAGGCTTTGAAAGTGATAAAGATATTCTCGAAATTTTTGACCTTGCCGACGAAATAAAAGTTTCAAAAACAGCTTTGAAAAAAATAGTTGGTCGTCGACTGGCTGCAAGAGTATTGAAAACCTGGATAGAAGATTTTGTTGATGAAGATACTGCCGAAGTTGTTTCAATTGAACGTAATGAAGTCGTTATTGATCGGGAAACAATAATTGATAATCATCATATTGATCTTATTCTCGAATCGGGCGCTAAAACAGTTTTATTACATAAGGAAAATCAAAAAATCTCGGATTATGCAATAATCTATAATACTTTACAAAAAGATGCATGTAATTCCGAAAAAGAAGCTGTTGTACATATTTACCGTCAGTTGCGTAATAGTGAACCACCTGATGAAGCAACAGCCAGAGATGTCATAGATAAATTATTCTTCTCAGACAAAAGATATGATCTTGGTGATGTGGGAAGATACAGAATAAATAATAAACTAGGATTGGATATTGATCCTGAAATAAAAGTATTAACAAAAGAAGATATCATCGCGATAATAAAATATCTGATTGAATTAATAAATTCGAAAGCAGATGTTGATGATATCGACCATTTGAGTAATAGACGTGTACGTACGGTAGGAGAACAATTAGCAAACCAGTTCAGTGTTGGTTTGGCACGTATGGCACGTACTATAAGAGAAAGAATGAATGTCAGGGATAATGAAGTATTTCATCCTTTGGACCTTATTAATTCAAAGACCTTATCCTCTGTAATAAATTCATTCTTTGGAACAAACCAGTTATCTCAGTTTATGGATCAGATAAATCCGATTGCTGAAATAACACATAAAAGAAGAATGTCAGCATTAGGTCCTGGCGGACTTTCCAGAGAAAGAGCAGGATTTGAGGTTCGTGACGTTCACTTTACACACTATGGACGCTTGTGTCCGATTGAAACTCCGGAAGGTCCTAATATTGGACTTATTTCTTCATTATGTGTATATGCAAAAGTTAATACTCTTGGTTTTATTGAAACTCCTTATCGTAGAGTTTCAGATAAAAAAGTAGCACTTAATGATATCGTATATTTAAGTGCAGAGGAAGAAGATTCTAGGATTATTGCACAGGCAAATGCAAAAATTGACGAAGATGGAAATTTTTTGAATCCAAGAGTCAGAGCACGCGATAATGGAGATTATATTGTTATTGAACCGGATAGATTAGAGCTGATGGATGTTGCTCCTAATCAGATCGCTTCAATTGCAGCTTCTTTGATCCCATTTTTAGAGCATGATGATGCAAACCGTGCATTAATGGGCTCTAACATGATGCGCCAGGCTGTACCATTATTAAAACCTGAAGCTCCTATAGTAGGAACAGGAATTGAACATATGGTTGCCAAAGATTCAAGGATTTTATTGGTTGCAGAAGGAGATGGAGTTGTAGAATATGTTGATGCTGAAAAAATAATTGTCAGGTATGAAAGAAGCGAAGAAGAAAAATTCATAAGTTTTACTGATGATGCAAAAACATATTATGTACCTAAATTTCAGAAAACAAATCAAAATACATGTGTAAACCTCAAGCCCATTGTAACTAAAGGAGAAAAAGTTACTAAAGGGACTATTCTTACAGAAGGCTATGCTACAGAAGGAGGAGAATTAGCCTTAGGTAGAAACCTTAAAGTAGCATTTATGCCATGGAAAGGATATAATTTTGAGGACGCTATAGTAATTAGCGAAAGAATTCTCAGAGAAGACTTCTTTACATCTATTCATATTTCGGATTATCAACTTGAGATTCGTGAAACAAAACGAGGTATGGAAGAATTAACTTCCGATATTCCGAATGTAAGCGAACAAGCAACAAAAGATCTTGATGAAAATGGTATTATAAGGATAGGTGCTTATGTGAAGCCCGGTGATATCATGATTGGAAAGATTACTCCTAAAGGAGAAAGTGATCCGTCGCCGGAAGAAAAACTTTTAAGAGCTATTTTCGGAGATAAAGCAGGTGATGCAAAAGATGCATCATTAAAAGCTTCTCCATCTATTAATGGTGTGGTTATTGATAAAAAACTTTTCTCAAAAACAGTAAAAGACAGAAAAGTTAAAAATCAGGATAAGTTATTGTTAGAGAATCTTGATTCTCAACAACAGCAAGATACAGCAAAATTGAGAGGAATTCTTTTAGAAAAATTATTTGTTCTTGTTAATGGAAAAACTTCTCAGGGAGTAAAAGATAATTTTAATAATGATGTAATTCCAAGAGGAGTAAAATTCACTCAAAAATTATTAGCGGATCTGGATTTTATAAATATTAATCCGAATAAATGGACTACAGATAAATCCCGTAATGAAACTATATCCAGCTTATTGTTCAATTATATGGTTGAACAAAAGAAAATAGATGGTGAATATCGCCGTAAGAAACTTGATATAACAATAGGGGATGAACTTCCTTCCGGAATAATGCAATTAGCAAAAGTTTATCTTGCAAGTAAACGAACTGTTAAAGTTGGGGATAAACTTGCCGGTCGTCATGGTAACAAGGGTATTCTGGCTAGAATTGTTCGTCAGGAAGATATGCCTTTCCTTGAAGATGGAACTCCGGTAGATATAGTGTTGAATCCGTTAGGAGTGCCTTCCCGTATGAATCTGGGACAGATTTATGAAACTGTTCTCGGTTGGGCAGGACAAGTATTGGGTTGTAAATTTGCTACTCCGATTTTTGACGGTGCAACAATAGAACAAATTAATGAATATACAGATAAAGCAGGATTACCCCGTTACGGAAAAACTTATCTTTATGATGGCGGAACCGGACAAAAATTCGACCAACCTGCAACTGTTGGTATGATATATATGCTTAAATTAGGACATATGGTTGAGGATAAAATGCATGCACGTTCTATTGGACCTTATTCATTAATTACTCAACAACCATTAGGAGGTAAGGCACAGTTTGGTGGACAACGTTTTGGGGAAATGGAAGTATGGGCATTGGAAGCATTTGGAGCAGCTAATATCCTTCAGGAAATACTTACTGTTAAGTCTGATGATGTCGTAGGACGTGCTAAGACTTATGAAAGTATAGTAAAAGGAGAACAAATGCCTACGCCGGGAATCCCTGAATCTTTAAACGTTCTTTTACATGAATTGAGAGGACTTTGTCTGAGAGTGGATCTTGATTAATAATAAAAAAATAAATAAATAGCTAATAATATGGCTTTTAGAAAAGATAATAAATTAAAAACAAATTTTTCCCGTATTACAATAAGTTTGGCTTCTCCGGAAGAAATTCAGGATATATCAAGCGGAGAAGTAACAAAACCGGAAACAATAAATTATCGTACATATAAACCTGAAAGAGACGGTTTATTTTGCGAAAGGATTTTCGGTCCGGTTAAAGACTATGAATGTCATTGCGGTAAATATAAACGCATAAGATATAAAGGTATTGTTTGCGACAGATGTGGTGTTGAAGTTGCTGAAAAGAAAGTACGTAGAGAAAGGATGGGACATATAAAACTGGAAGTTCCTGTTGCTCATATCTGGTACTTTAAAACTCTTCCTAATAAAATAGGATATTTGTTAGGATTACCGGCAAAAAAACTTGACTCTATAATCTATTATGAAAGATATGTTGTAATTCAACCGGGAGTAAAAGCTGTTGATGGTATTCAGGAATTAGATTTTTTAACTGAGGATGAATATCTCGAAATATTAGAATCACTTCCAAGAGAAAATCAGCTATTGGAAGATTCCGACCCGAATAAATTTGTGGCAAAAATGGGAGCTGAGGCTGTCTACGATTTACTTCAGCGTATAGATTTAGATACATTATCTTATGACCTTAGAGATAAGGCAAGCAAAGAAACATCTCAACAACGTAAAAGTGAAGCACTTAAACGGTTAAGTGTTGTGGAAGCTTTTAGATTATCTAAAGATAAAAACAAGCCGGAATGGATGATAATAAAAATAGTTCCGGTTATTCCTCCGGAATTAAGACCATTAGTTCCGCTTGATGGAGGTCGTTTTGCAACATCAGACCTTAATGACTTATATCGTAGAGTTATAATTAGGAATAATCGTTTGAAACGATTGTTGGAAATTAAAGCTCCGGAAGTTATTTTACGTAATGAAAAACGTATGCTTCAGGAGGCAATAGATTCTTTGTTTGATAATTCAAGAAAATCAAATGCCGTTAAAACGGATGCTAATAGACCGCTTAAATCATTAAGCGACAGTTTAAAAGGAAAACAAGGTCGTTTCCGTCAGAATTTGCTTGGTAAACGTGTCGATTTTTCCGCACGTTCTGTTATTGTTGTAGGGCCTGAACTTAAAATGCATGAATGTGGTATTCCGAAGGATATGGCTGCTGAATTATATAAACCTTTTATTATTCGTAAATTAACTGAAAGGGGTATTGTTAAGACAGTTAAATCAGCAAAGAAAATTGTTGAAAGAAAAGAACCTATTATTTGGGATATTCTGGAAAATGTATTAAAAGGACACCCAATATTACTTAATCGTGCTCCTACTCTTCACCGCCTTGGTATTCAGGCATTTCAGCCAAAACTTATAGAGGGTAAGGCTATTCAGTTACATCCACTTGTATGTACGGCTTTCAATGCCGACTTTGACGGTGACCAGATGGCTGTACATTTACCATTGGGTAATGCGGCTATTTTAGAAGCACAAGTTTTAATGCTTGCATCACATAATATTCTTAATCCTGCTAATGGTGCTCCGATTACTGTTCCTTCACAGGATATGGTTCTTGGTTTATATTATATGACCAAGGAAAGAAAAGGTGCAAAAGGAGAAGGACAGAAATTTTATTCTCCTGAAGAAGTTATTATTGCCCATAATGAAGGAAAACTTAGCCTTCATGCACCTATCGAAGTTAGGACACAAGATATAAACGAGAGCGGTGAGATAGAAACCAGGATGATTTCTACTACTACAGGAAGAGTTTTATTCAACCAGATCGTTCCGAAAGAATATGGATACATTAATGAACTTTTGACAAAAAAATCTCTTCGTGATATTATAGGAAATCTTGTTGGAAAATGTGGTACTGCAGTTACTGCAAAATTCCTTGATGACATAAAAGATTTAGGCTACAGTAATGCCTTCGTCGGAGGTTTGTCTTTCAACCTGGACGATGTTATTGTTCCGGAAGAAAAACAGGATTTGATTCAGGAAGGGTATGAACAGGTTGAAGAGATCATGTTCAATTATAACAATGGGTTCATTACTGACAATGAAAGATATAATCAGGTAATTGATGTGTGGACTAATATCAATGCTCGTTTGAGTATTGAAGTTATGCGAAAACTTTCTACTGATGATCAGGGATTTAATGCTGTATATATGATGCTTGATTCCGGAGCAAGGGGGTCAAAAGAACAGATCAGTCAGCTTTGCGGTATGAGAGGTCTTATGGCAAAACCTCAGAAATCAGGTGTTGCAACCAGTGAAATTATTGAAAACCCGATTCTTTCTAACTTTAAAGAAGGTTTGTCGATTCTTGAGTACTTTATTTCTACACACGGTGCCCGTAAAGGGTTAGCTGATACCGCTCTTAAAACTGCCGATGCAGGTTACTTGACAAGGCGTTTGGTTGACGTTGCTCAGGATGTTATCATTACTGAAGAAGATTGTGGAACATTAAGAGGATTGGTAGCTACAGAATTAAAGAAAAATGATGAAGAAGTAATTGAATCATTATATGAAAAAATACTAGGTAGAACCAGTGTTCATGATATATATCATCCGCAAACAGAAGAATTAATCGTTTCATCTGGTGAAGAAATAACAGAAAGAATAGCAAAAATAATTGAAGATTCTCCAATAGAAAAAGTTGAGATTCGTTCAGTATTAACCTGTGAATCCCGTAAAGGAGTATGTGCAAAATGTTACGGACGTAATCTTGCTACCAGAAGAATGATACAAAAAGGAGAAGCCGTTGGTGTCATTGCTGCACAATCAATCGGTGAACCGGGTACTCAGCTTACTCTTAGAACATTCCATATGGGGGGGGTTGCAGGTAATATTGCAAGTGAATCCTCAATTACGGCAAAATACGATGGTGTCCTGGAAATTGAAGAATTACGTACGGTTAGTCATGAAGAATCAGATGGAAGTTTTGTTGATATTGTAATTACACGTATGGCTGAAATGAAAATTTTAGACTCTAATACAAAAATTCCGTTAGTTCATAAACCTATACCTTATGGTTCCAAATTATATTTTAAAAATGGCGATATTGTTAAAAAAGGCGATAAAATATGTGATTGGGACCTTTATAACATTGTAATTATTTCTGAATTTTCAGGAAAACTTATGTTTGAAGATGTTATTGAAGGTATTAATTATAAAGAAGAACTTGCCATTCAAACAGGTTTTACCGAAAAAATAATAATCGAAACAAAAGACAAATCGAAAATTCCTGTAGCTAAGATTATTGGTAAAAACAAGGAAGTTCTTGCAACTTATAACCTGCCTGTTGGAGCTCGTTTGATAAAAGATGAGAAAGAAGACATCAAGGCTGGTGATATTCTGATAAAAATGCCTAGAATTGTTGGTAAAGGTGGTGATATTACCGGAGGTCTGCCTCGTGTAACCGAATTATTCGAAGCGCGTAACCCTTCTAATCCTGCAATTGTTTCTGAAATTGATGGTGAAGTAACATTTGGAAAAATTAAAAGAGGTAACCGTGAAATTGAAATAAAATCTAAAGAAGGTAATATTAAAAAATATCTTGTTCCACTTTCAAAACAAATTCTTGTTCAACAGAACGATTATATAAAAGCAGGAACACCATTGATTGACGGAGCGATTACTCCTTCAGATATTTTAGCAATTAAAGGGCCTACAGAAGTTCAGGAATATCTTGTTAATGAAATACAGGATGTATATCGTTTACAAGGTGTGAAAATAAATGATAAACATTTTGAATGTATTGTTAGGCAGATGATGAGAAAAGTAGTGGTTGAAGAACCTGGTGATACTCAATTTTTGGAAAAACAAGTTGTTGATAAATGGGAATTCAGAGAAGAAAATGACAGAGTATTTGATAAAAAAGTGGTTATCGATGCAGGAGATTCAACTAATTTCCATCCCGGACAAATGATATCATACCGTCGTTTAAGAGATGAAAATTCAATGCTTAAACGTAAAGACCTGAGATTAGTAGAAGTTAGAGACGCTCTTCCTGCTACTTCAAGTCAGATACTTCAGGGAATTACAAGAGCTGCTCTTCAGACTAACAGTTTTATGTCGGCAGCTTCATTCCAGGAAACAACTAAAGTGCTTAATGAAGCAGCTATCAGAGCAAAAGTTGATGACCTTGAAGGATTGAAAGAAAATGTGATTGTAGGTCATTTAATTCCTGCCGGTACCGGACAACGTGAATTTCAGAAAATTAAAGTTGCCGGTAAAAGTGATATAGAAAGATTACAGAAAAAAATAACTGCTGAATAATACAGATATGAGTGATAACAATAAGAATAATACAAATCAGATCAATATTGAATTAACTGAAGACACTGGTCAGGGAGCATACGCAAACCTGGCTGTGATAACACATTCAACTTCAGAATTTATACTTGATTTTGTAAGAATCATGCCTGGTTTACCAAAGGCAAAAGTTCAGTCGAGAATTATACTTACTCCTGAGCATGCAAAAAGATTAATGGCAGCATTACAGGATAATATTGTAAAATACGAATCGGTAAACGGAACAATTAAGGTAAATAACAGAGGAAATAATCCTCCCATACCTATGAATTTTGGTGGACCTACTGCTCAGGCATAAATAGTATTAAGTTAATTTAATATCTAAAGTAATGCACTGAAAGGTAGTTGATGATTATTTTATAATTGATTTATTAAATCGGATAGAGTATAAATTTGATAGTGATCATCTTTATCAGAAATTAATACATATATTAAAAAAGACAGCTTTTAAAAAGTTGTCTTTTTTAATATAGCTCAAAATAATATATTCCCGGGTTTTAAAACTTGACAATTTTTTATATAAATATATTCTAATATTTAATAATTAACATATATATTTAAGCATAAAACAAAGTTGAAACTATTTTTGTTAGTTATTTGTTTATAATAATGTGAAGAGTTTTTAAATTCAATTATTTAAAAAACAATTAATTTATTTTTCATATTTTGTAATTGAAACATTAAATAAAAAATATACTTTTGCAGGCTTAAAATAAAAAAAATGGTAAAATTGAAAAAAATAAAAAAGGAAGATTTATTTAATACCATTCAAAACTATTTTTTTATAGTTGTAGGTTTGTTTATATATGCATTTGGCTGGTCGGCTTTTATAATACCTTCTCACTTAACCGGAGGTGGTGTTGCGGGATTATCGACAATTCTTCATTTTGCATTCGGGACTCCGATCGGGATGATGAACCTTATTATAAATGGGATTTTGATAGCTGTTGCATTTAAAATACTCGGACCACGTTTCATTATAAAAACAATAATATGTACTGTACTTGTTTCAGTATTTTTTGATGTTCTGACTCCACAGTTCCCGGAACCTTTGATCAAAGATAATTTATTGACCTGCACACTTTTGGGTGGAGCATTATCAGCAATAGGTATCGGTTTGGTCATTACTAACGGAGGAAACTCCGGAGGGACGGATATCATTGTACTTATGATAAGTAAATATCGAAATATTTCCTATGGAAAAACATCAATGATGATCAATATAATAATTATTGCTCTTCTGATTTTAGTCGAAAAAGATATTGAAAAATTATTATATAGTTATCTTAATATGATTATAGGAACAACAATGTCTGATCTTGTTATAGGTGGGTTCAGGCAGTCGTTCCAGATTATGGTCTTTTCTCCTTCAAATGATAAAATTGCAGAAAGGATAAGTAAAGAAGCAGGACGTGGTGTCACAATACTTAAAGGATACGGATGGTTTACTCAAAAAGAACAGGATGTTTTAGTTACGATGTTACACAGAACAGAAAAATATGCTGTTATGCGGATAATTAAACAAGAAGACCCGAATGCTTTTGTTTCAGTATCTAAAGTTCAGGGTGTTTTCGGAAAGAATTTTGAAGAACTTAAAATATCATCGAAAAAATAGGTTTTAGAAAAACTTAGTTACTTACTGTTTTTTGCTGTATTTTTCAATCTTAAATTTTTAAAATATATTTTATCTTTGTATAAAGCTTTCTATTAATGCGATTATTGGTTCTAAACTATGAATACCCTCCATTAGGTGGCAGAGCTGGCGTTATTACCCGGAATATTTCAGAAAGGCTGGCAAACCGCAATAATAAAATTACTGTAATAACCACATGGTTTGACGGGGAACCTGAAGATATTACGGATGGCAGTTTACGTGTTATAAGATTAAAATCAAAACGTAAATACATATTCAGGTCTGATCCGAAAGAAATGTTATCATGGATGTCGGCTTCAAAAAAGTTTCTGAGAGAACATCTAAAAACAGAAAAATATGATCTCTGTCTTGCAAACTTTGCATTGCCAGGAGGTGAAGTGGCATACAGCATGAAACTTATATACGGCTTACCTTATGTGATTTTATCGCATGGGCATGATATTCCATGGCTTTTCCCGGAACAAATGATGTGGTACCACGCACTGACATACCATTGGATACATAAAATCTGTCTGCAATCGGAAAGAAATTATATCCGTTCAAAAGACATGAAAGATAATATAGATTCTTTTTTAGGAAAGAAATTTTCCTCAAAAAATATGATTATAAATAATGGTTGGGACAGTAGTATTTTCAAGCCGGATTATTCAAAGAGAAGCAGGCAATTCATTATTTTATTTCCGGGCAGACTTGTTAAGCAGAAGGAGCCTTTAATATTTTTGCAGGCCATTAAAATTTTAAAAGATCAGATCCCTGAATTTAAAGTACATATACTGGGAGATGGATACTTAAGAAAGAAAATGGAAATTTTCGTATCCGAATCTAATTTAAATAATACTGTTATTTTTAAATCGTGGATAAGTCAAGAAGAGATGTTACATGAATACCAAACAGCATCTTTAACTGTATTGCCTTCCTTAAACGGAGATATGAGTATTGCTACGCTTGAAGCCATTACTTGCGGTCAATATCTGATTACAACAAAAGTGCCAAATAATAATGATCTTATTATACCAAACATTAATGGAAACTTTATTGAAAAAAATAATCCCGGAGATATTGCAAAAAAAATATTTGATTATTATAGTGAAAAATTCAGTAATGGATATTTATTGCCTGTTGAAGAACTAGGCAAATATCATAAATTATTTGAGTGGGATAAGATAATTGACATGTATGAAGAAGACTTTGATAAAATTATCTTAGAAGCAAAACTAAAAAGAGACTTATAATATTTATCTGATCAAAATTCTTATACCGGCAGTAATTCTCAGATTTTGTAAATTCAGATATGCATCTTTATCTAAGTTTTGTATTTCTCCTTTTCTTTTTATACTTTTTAATTTTCCTGAATTATATGAAGCTTTAAGACCCACAGCAAAATTACTGCCCAGTTTAAAATCAACGCCCAGGTCGCCTCCAAAATATAGTGTTGATCCGGTAATTTTTATGTCACTGTTTATATATGAATAGTTATTGATATAATTAGCGCTTCCCAATCCTGCATTAAGATAAACAATCGACCATTTCGACTCATAGCGGCCGGAAACAAGTATTCCTATATTCCATAGAATAATATTGTCAGAAATGGAGCCGTTGCCTATACCTAATTCATTTCTGATAGTAGCTTCATTAGAAGAACTAAAATAACTTGCATTTAAGCCCATTCCACAGTACTTATTAAAATAATATGTGATATCACCCGAAAAATTTATCCCTTTCCTAAGTTTTTTATAATAATCGCCAAGTTCATATGGAGTTGTATTTTTTATTTCATTAAGCCTGTATCCGATTCCTGCATTTATACCTATGGATATCCATGTATAATCTTTTTCTTTTACCTGATATAATGGTGCTTCCTGTTTAATTTTATATTCCTGATATTCGTTGTCACCATAATAACCAAAAACATATTTTTTTACATCATTTGAATGAATTGAATGATCAGTAAGCTTATTTTCTGTTTTCTGTGAATAAAATATATATCCTTTATCTAGTTTTTGTATCTTACAATTTATGGAATCTCCGGATTGTTTAATGATAAGGTCTTGTGCGTAAGATGATTGAAAAATAAATATCAACACAATAATATTAAGGAATAATTTTATTTTCATTTTTCCAAATTATATAACATAGAAACAAATATATAAAAAAGATTTATATTGAAAAATGTTACGATAATAAAAACGCTATATCTTTCACAGCAAATCCAATCAGAAAAAACATTGAGTGAAATTATTCTTCCTCATCAGTTATATTTGAATAAATCAAAGTTTTCAGGCTTTGAATTATTTTAAAATTATTGAGATTTATATTTTCAAAAACTTCTTTTACATCAGAACTGCTGATTTCAAAAATTTCATCATTTCTGGCATAGGATATTTTAAATTCTACATCCTGATACTGACAAATAAAATTTGCAAAAGTTCCGGACAGATCACCCAAAGGTTGCATGTCAATATGATTTTTTCGGAAAGAACCGTAAATTTGAGTTCCTTTTCCTAATTCGGATGTTAACCTGAATTCCCCTTCTGCCAGTTCTGAATGATATTTTAAAAGAGCTATTCCCATACCGATTTTTCTTTCTTTTCTGGAAGAATAAAAAGATTCATTGATTGCTTCAAGAGTTTCTTTATCCATTCCGCAACCATTATCAGTAATTTTCACTGAAAATATATTTTCAGTATCATTATCGATAATATCGATATTTATTACAGAAGCTCCTGCCCGTATCGAATTGTGAACAATATCAATAATATGTAAATCTAATGTTTTCAATATTTTGGCGCTTGTTGAATTGCTTTTTTTATATTAATAAAATCTATTTGGTCAATTTCAAAATTATTATGAACTTTTCCGATATCTTCTATAAAATGAGCATCAGAATCGGTAATATAATTATATCCCTTAAACCATGGAAACCTTTCAAAAAAGTTATTTCTAAAAGCATAAGGGCTTAGTTCCAGAGCATCAAATTTTAAATCTTCAGGTACAAAACCCAGTTGAGAGCTTAAACTGGTATCTTTTCTGTCGACATGTGCAGGTACAAAGATTCCTCCCATATCATCAACTTTTTTCTGTAATTCATTTATCGACAAGTCAAGAGCATTTATAAGCAAATATGGAACTTCATCCAATATATTTTCTTCTTCATCTACAACTAATTGATATCCGAATTTATCAACTGAATTAGGGAAAAAAATAACTTTAGATTCTAAAAATTCCTGAAATTCCTTTAGTTTTTTACTATCAGGCATATAACATAAACAATGTACCTCTTCCTTTGTCGTTACTTCTGCGCCTTTAAGTACAAAAATACCTTCTTTTTCAGCTATTTTTGAAACTACTTCTACATTTAACGTAGAATTATGATCGGTTATAGCTATTATATCCAATCCCAGTTCTTTTGCCCGTTCAACAATGGCAAGAGGACCCATTGCAAGGTTCCCGCAAGGAGATAATACTGTGTGAATATGTAGGTCTGCTTTAATTTTCACCGGTAATAAGATGATATAATTTTCCACAAACATGGAATGATGGTTCTGGACTTACCAAAACACAAATTTCTTCATTTCTGGCATGTTCTATCATTTCTTTGTCAGGATTACCGTTGCCAATAATTAATATTGCAGGCATATCTTTTAGCGATGCAATAGCAGCAACATTTTTATGGGTCTGCATAGTTATCCAGATCTGACCTGATTTTGCATTTCCCATAACATCACTTAACAGGTCTGAAGCATATGCATCGGTAATTTCAATATCTCCATTGAAATCGACAATTTTATTCAGACCTAATTTATCAATTATTTCAGATAATTTCATAATATATATTTTTAATAAAATATAGTTAATTTTAAAGATTGAGTAGAATAAGAGCTATTTACTTATTTTGAAATACACTTTTTAATAGTAATTATATTTTCTTCAATATTAGTTGTATCAAAATCCATATCACTACATTGTTTTATGTTTTCATCCTGCATATTTTCCAATACAAATATAACTTTCATAGACGAGGCTTTTCCGTTTTGTATTGTATTTATAGTGCAATTACATTTTTCCTTTTTTTCGCAGGATATAGATATTAAGCCAATACTCAATATTATTAATATTATTAATATTATTGATAATGTTTTCATAATTTACAGATATTTGGTTAGTTTTATTTTATATAATACCTTTTTCGTGTTTTTCTGAAATTGCAGATAGCATGTCTTTTGTCATTGCGTCCAGGTCGTATTCGGGTTTCCATCCCCACTCATTACGGGCAGCACTATCGTCAATAGACATTGGCCATGAATCTGCGATTGCCTGTCTGAAATCAGGTTTATAAATTATTTCAAAATCAGGAATATATTTTTTAATCGACTGTGCTAATTCTCCGGCTGAGAAACTCATAGCTCCTACGTTAAAATCGCTGTGGTGTATTAATTTATCCTTGTCTGCCTGCAATAAATCTACAGTTGCCTTCAGGCAGTCGGGCATATACATCATTGGAAGACGTGTTGGCTCGCTTACAAAACAAGTATATTTTTTATATTTTATGGCATCAAAATATATTGCAACCGCAAAATCTGTAGTGCCGCCGCCCGGTAATGTTTCATGGCTTATAATACCCGGATAACGTAACCCTCTTACATCCAATCCATATTTTTTAACATAATAGTCACCTAATAATTCGCCGGTAACTTTTGTTATTCCATATATTGTTGTAGGTTTTAAAACGGTTTCCTGAGGAGTGTTTTCCCTTGGTGTTGAAGGCCCGAATGCAGCTATAGAACTTGGAGTTAATATTCTTTTAAGATTTAATTCACGTGCTATTTCCAGAATATTCATATAACCGTTTATATTTACATTCCATGCCAGCATAGGATTTTTTTCACCGTTAGCCGATAATATTGCAGCAAAATTAATAATCGAATCAATATTATATTTTTTTACAACCTCTACGATTCTTTTACTATCGTTGATATCAACCTTTTCGTAAGGACCGTTTGCAATGCTTTCGGTAGGAGTGTCCTTTAGGTCGGAAGCAATAATATTATCGTTGCCATATAAAGACCTTAATTTTAAAACAAGTTCTGAGCCTATTTGACCTGCAGAACCAATGATAAGTATTTTTTTGAGATCGTTCATATTCAATAAAATTTTACAAGCTAAAAGTAATATGATTTTTTTACAGCATAAAATTTATTTTGAGGTTTTTTTTGTTAGTTACCACTTCTTGATTTTTAACATATTTATTTCTAATTTTTATTTGGTTAACTTGTTGAACTTTTAGTTTATTTACTATCTTGCATCAAAAAAATATGAAAAAGATAATTAGTATAATTTTTTTGTTAATAATCTCCGTATGCACTTTTTCTCAGACAGATAAAGGTAAGTTCGTTACTTATCCGGCAGGTTTTTATCAAAATGTGATAATGCGTGAACTTACAGGAAAATCTCCTGCCGAACAAGGATTTAAACCTCAGAAACAGTTCAGGATGGATTTTGAGGGAAATACTTACCCTACGGATATGAGTCAGTATGAGGTTTTATATCATTCTCTAACTGTTTCACAGGGAAATAGCGGAACCTGCTGGGCTTATGCAGCAACTTCGTTTATGGAATCAGAAGCTTTCAGGCAACACAGGATAAAAGTGAAAATTTCAGAAATGTTTACAGTATACTGGGAGTATATTGAAAGAGCTGAACATTTTGTATCGACAAAAGGAAATACCAATATAGGAGAAGGAAGCGAATCCAATGCGATATTGCGTATAATGAAAAATCATGGCATGATGCCTTTTTCTGTGTATTCAGGTCTTAGAGAAGCTCAAAGCTATAATGATCATGCTAAAATGTTTGAAGAATTCGATAATTATCTTAAATCAGTTAAAGAAAGTGAATCATGGGATAAAGAACAAGTAATTACAGATGTTAAAGTTATTCTTGAGAAATATATGGGAACTCCACCGGAGACTTTTACATATGAAGGAAAAGAATATACTCCTGAAACTTTTATGACTGATTATTTGAAGCTGGAACCTAACAGATATTTTAGTTTTATGTCAACAAAGGAATATACTTATAATGAAAAACACGAACTTGTTGAATTTGACAACTGGTGGCATTGCAAAGACTATTATAATTTAAACCTTGACGATTATATTTCATTACTTAATAAATCTGTAACTTCAGGTTATACTGTAAGTATTTGTGGCGATGTAAGTGAACCTGGTTATGACCAGATCGCTGAAGTAGCAGTTGTGCCTGATTTTGATATTCCTTCAGCATATATTAATGAAGATTCGCGTCAATTAAGATTATCGAACCATACTACAGAAGATGATCATTGTATTCATATTGTAGGTTATCAGAATATTAACGGAGTAAACTGGTATTTAATAAAAGATTCGGGTAGCGGTGCTTTTGATGGAAAAAACAAAGGATACCGTTTCTATCATGAAGATTATATCAGGCTTAAAATAATGAATTATATGATTCATGTCGATATAGCAAGAGAAATTCTGGATAGAATAATAAAATAATATTATTGGTTGTTGTACCAGTTAACTTATAGTTTTTACAATGGAATAAAACGATATGTTCTCTAAAAAAATATGGTAAAATATTACACAGAATGAAGAAGTTGTATTGATCTGTAAAATCTTCATTCACATTTTCTATACAATTAAAAAAAATATCGAAGCCCATTTGTGTTAAAAAATCTCTGTGTATCTTTGTGTCTTCTCTGTAAATCTCAGTGAAACAAAAGACAAAACAAAAAATGACAAATAAAAAATTCATATCAGAATTAAATGAAGATAAAATCCCTATTCTTGAAGAATTTTACTCAATTCAGGGAGAGGGGTTTAATACCGGAAAAGCAGCTTATTTTGTAAGAGTTGGCGGTTGTGATCTGGCATGCCGCTGGTGCGATTCCAAAGAATCCTGGAAGCCTGAAATCCATCAATTTGTAAAAATCCGGAATATTCTTGACCGTATAAAACAAACACCTGCAGATACTATTGTTGTTACCGGAGGAGAACCTTTGACATATAATTTTGATAATTTTTGTGAATTAATGACCGAAGCTGGTCTTGCCTTGATGATAGAAACAAGTGGAGCATATCCGTTAAGTGGTAAGTGGGATTGGATTTGCCTGTCACCCAAACGGCAAAAACCTCCGAAAAATGATTATTTTGAAAAGGCCAATGAACTCAAAGTCATTGTTTATGAAAATGAAGATCTTTTATGGGCAGAGGAATGTGCAAAGAAAGTTAATAAATCATGTGTTTTGTTTTTGCAGCCTGAATGGAGTAAGTTTGCAGTGACTAAGAATATGGTTGTAGATTATGTAAAAAATAACCCGAGATGGAATGTTTCAATTCAAACACATAAATTTTTAAAGATTCCATAATACGAACTGAATAAAAATGAGAAAGTTTAAAATAATAAATCCAAATATTTTAAACATGATTTTTTGAAAATTAATATTTATTTGTAATTTGCATTCTGAGAATTATAAATCTAAATTATATCTGGTTATATAATTGAAAAATATGAAAAAAATATTACTAATAATATTATATTGTAGTTGTTTGTTTTCAGGAGTTGTTGTTTCGCAAACAACAACATCAAACTATACCAAATCAAAAAAAGCTCTGAAATTATTCGATGAGGCTATTTATGATATGTCAACCAGGAAAAAATCCGAAGCAATTAAAAAATTAAATAAAGCCATAGAAACGGATGTAAATTTTTTGGAAGCATATTTTATGCTTGCCGAGATTTATGAAAAAGAAGGTGATCTTGATAATTCTGTAAATAATTATGAAAAAGCATATTCTATTGATCCCGATTATGACGCTTTATTAAGTTTGAAGTTAGCTATAAATACATATAAACTTGGGAGATATAATGAAGCTAAAGAATATATTGACTATTTCCTGAAAATCGGAGATGTAAATTTATTCAGATCATATGATGTTGACAGATTAAAAACATTCATATATTTTGCCTGGGAGGCATTTAACAATCCTGTAAAATTTAACCCTATAAATCTGGGTGATGGAGTCAATACAGATTGTAATGAATATTGGCCTTCATTATCAATTGATGAAGAAATATTGGTTTTTACACGTGGTGTTCCTATTGATCCGAGAGGTTCAAAAACATCTCATGATAATATCCAGGAAGATCTGTTTGTTTCGCATCGTGATCCGGAAACAGGAAAATATATGTCTGCAGTTCCAATGGGCGGAGTAGTGAATACTCCTCTAAATGAAGGGGCACAATGTATTTCAGGAGACGGTAAGACCTGTATAATTACGGCTTGTAATCGTCCCGACGGAAAGGGAAGTTGTGATCTATATATTATGTTCTTAAAGAGCGGCAGGTGGACTGAACCTGAAAATATGACAACAGTAAATACCGGAGCATGGGAAAGTAATCCGTCTTTAACTGCCGATGGGAAAACATTATATTTTGCGAGTAACAGAACAGGAGGATATGGTAAAATAGATATCTGGAAAATAGATATTGACAGTAAAGGGCGAGCAGTAAGTGATGCCGTGAATCTCGGACCTGTGATAAATACTCCGTATAATGATGTGTCACCATGTATCCATCCTGATAACATGACATTATATTTTGGTTCGGACGGGCATCCCGGAATGGGAAGCCTTGATCTTTTCTGGTCGAAACTTGATGATGACGGGCAATGGCAGACTCCGGTTAATCTTGGTTATCCGATAAATACGAACAAAGAGGAGAGAAGCCTTATTGTTAATGCAAAAGGAGATATTGCTATGTATGCATCAAGTGGAGGAAAGGAAGATCTTGATATTTATTATTTTGAAATTCCCGAAGAAGCAAAACCTATTACAGTTACTTATGTAAAAGGATATGTATATGATAATAAAACAAATGAAAGACTTCAGTCCCAATGTGAATTATTGGATCTGGGATCGGGCGAAATATTAACAAGTGTATTGTCGGAGGAATATACCGGCGAATATATGGTATCGTTACCGGTGAACAGGGATTATGCATTTAACGTTTCAAGAGAAGGATATTTATTTTATTCCGAAAATTTTTCATTAACTAATCTTGAGAATCCTGAAGAACCCTACATTATGAATATACCTTTAAAACCGATTGAAAAAGGAGTTACAGTTGTTCTGAAAAACATATTTTTTGAATTTGCAAGTTATGAATTACTGCCTGAATCATATACGGAATTAAATAAAATAGTTGAATATATGACAACCAATCCTACTATGAAAATAGAAATAGGCGGACATACCGACAATGTAGGAAGTAAAGAATACAATAAAAGGCTTTCTCAGGACAGGGCAAAAGCTGTATATGATTACTTAATCAGGAAAGAAATTTCAAAAGACAGGTTATCATATCAAGGATATGACTTTTCCGTACCTGTTGCGGATAATGATACGGAAGAAGGTCGTGCCCAGAATCGCAGAACAGAATTTAAGGTTATTAGTATAGATTAATTTAAAATTATTAAAATGAAAAAGATATTTTTGCAGATTTTATTATTGTTTTTTGCATTTTTTTGTTATTCTCAGGTTTCAACTATTGATCAAAAAGCATTAGGCACAAAGCTGTCTGAGATATTCGAAGCCTGGGGAGATGTTCCGGCATTAGGTATTGCAGTTGTTCAAAATAATGAAATAGCTTTTGAAAAAGGATATGGAGTTTTGGAAACAGGAAAAAAAACAAAAGCAAACGAAAATACAAATTTCGCCATTGCATCAAATACTAAAGCCTTTACTGCTGCGGCACTGGCAATATTAGTTGATGAAGGCAGGATATCATGGGATGATAAAGTAAGAAAATATATACCTTATTTTGAACTTTACAATCCGTACGTAAGTAACGAAATGACAATAATAGACCTGTTATGCCACAGGTCGGGATTGAAAACATTTAGCGGCGACCTGATATGGTATGGCTCGGATCATTCAAGAGAAGAAGTAATAAAACGTGCAAAATATCTGGAACCTGTATATGGTTTTCGTGAAAAATACGGATATTCAAATATATTATATCTTACTGCCGGTCAGATTGTAGAAGCAGTGACCGATACAACCTGGGATGATTTTCTTAAGCACAGGATTTTTACTCCTTTGGGAATGAATCGCACAAATACCAGTGTAAGTGTAAACGAAAAACTGGATAATGTTGCAGCATGTCATTCGTTAGTTAACGGTAAACCGGTTGCAATTCCATATATCAGTTGGGATAATATTGCACCTGCCGGTAGTATAAATTCAAATGTTCACGATATTTCAAAATGGATGATGTTACAGCTTAATAAAGGAGAATTTAACGGTAAACGTATATATTCCGAAAAAGTTTCAAACGAGATGTGGACAGCATATACTCCTAAAGCCGTACGACCTGTTGCAACAGGGGTAGAATCCGATACGCACCTGAAATCCTACGGGTTGGGCTGGGAATTATATGATTTTAACGGATACCTGATTGTAACCCACAATGGCGGATACGACGGAATGATTTCACAAACGGTTCTGATTCCCGAATTAAATACTGGTTTTGTTGTATTGACAAATAGCTTATCAATAATGTTTGTTGCCGTACAAAATACACTTATAGATTATTTGATTAAGGGAGAACTAAGTTCGGCATGGAGCGACAGGTATCTTAGAGTCAGAGATATGATTGCAGAACAGGATAAAAAAGAAAAAGAAGAATGGGAGAAAAGCAAAATTGAAGGAACTTCTCCTGCTCATAACTTTAAAGATTACACAGGAGTATATATGTCTGATGTTTATGGCGCAGTAGAAATAAGTTTAACCGCAGACGGCAGCTTATATCTTAAAATGATGCACACGCCTGATTATCAGGGGAAAATAACTCACTGGCATTATGATACTTTTATGGTGAAATTTGACAGAGCTATTTCTTTGCCGGAAGGAACTGTAAATTTTATATCTGATAAATATGGTAAAGTGGTAGAACTCCAGATAGATATTCCAAATCCTGATTTTGACTTCACAGAACTAAAACTAATAAAACAAAATAATTAATTACTTATAATGACTGGAGGATTGGCGGTCGGGTGGAGGAACACGAAAGTCCGCACGGGCGCGGAACTTTCAAAAACTGTCCTTTGAAGGGAGAATGCTGCTGTAAAAATATTAAATTTAACGTGAGTTCTGGAATTAGCCTCTTTTATTCGTCAAAAAGTTCGTGTATTTTTCTCTGCAACAATTTCTTATCTGGCAATTGTGTTTGATATTCAGAAACCATTGTTGGAGATAAACTTCTGCTTAATGCATATTCAACGACCTCATTGTCTTTATCTTTGCAGAGTAAAATGCCAATACTAGGATTCTCATTAGGATTTCGAACATCTCTGTCCAATGCTTCCAAATAAAAATTCAATTGTCCCAAATGTTCAGGTCTAAACTTGTCGGCTTTCAATTCGAATGCTACTAAACATTGTAAGCCTCTGTGGTAAAAAAGTAAGTCAATAAAAAAATCATTATTGCCAACTTGTATCCTGTATTCCTCTCCGATAAACAAAAAATCTCGCCCGAGTTCGAGTATGAAATTTTTCAACTGAGCTATCAAACCTCTCTGCAAATCTTTTTCTGCGTGAGATTTCGGTAAGCCAAGAAACTCAAAAATATAACTATCTTTGAAATTATTGACTACATTTGGGTGGGTTGCTCTCAGTGGTACCGAGATTTTTGAATTTCCCAGCATTGTTCTTTCATAAGTTCCGCTGGAAATTTGTCTTTCTAGTTCTCTTTTTGTGTATCTTTCTCGAATCGCTAAACGTAAGTAGAATTCTTTTTCTTCGATAGATTTTGTACGACCCAAAATAGTAAGATTATTTGTCCAACTAATTTCTCTCACCACTGGTGAGAGTTTTGGTAAATCTTTATAAGTTTCGTAGAACTGCTTCATTCTCCAAAGATTCTTGTCAGAAAATCCTTTTAAATCAGGCTCATTTTTAGATAAGTAATCAGCTAACTCTTTTACAACTGATTGTCCCCAATCTGAATTTTTTATTTGGTTATGTATATATTCTCCAATATCCCAATACAAGTCAATTAGTTCTGTATTCACAGATTTTATCGCCTTCTCTTTTGATTGCTTTATCAATACAACAACTTTCGAAAATTCTTTTTGTCGAATCAATTGCATAAATGTTTTTGTTTCAAAGATACAGCTTTTTAATTGCTTTTTCTTAATTACTAATATTTTTCAACTGTCTTGCCACATTACCTATAACTAAGAGATTTAAAGAATAATAGATATACTATTTTTATTTCACAAATTATCGTAATATTTATTGACTTTAATCCACTACTACTATTGGAAATATTCTGTGTTTAAGTTATTTAAAATATTTTGGTATAGTTTTTGTCTATATTTTATTGCAGAGATAATAATTTTAACTTTCTTTGCATATTATTTAGTTTTATACATTTAATGAACGACAAACAAAATTTGACAATCCCTTTTTTTCTTAACAGATCTTTTGAAAAATATCCGGGTAATCCGTTTTTAGGGTTTTCTGACGAAAAAGCTTATACATATTCGGAAGTAAAGCAACAAATTTCGGCAGTGATTTCTTTTTTAGAGAAACTTGAAGTCAGAAAAGGAGATAAGGTAGCAATACTTTCAAACAATATGCCTAACTGGGGTATAACATATTTTGCCGTAGTTTCCATGGGAGCTGTTGTTGTTCCGTTGTTACCGGATTTTAGCGAAGAAGAAGTAAAAAATATTTTGGAACATAGTGAAGCAAAAATTGTTTTTTGTGCACAATTATTAATTCCAAAAATAATTAATATTGAAAATGAATATCTGAAAGCTAAAATAAAAATAAATGATTTCAGTAATATAGATGTTAGGAATAACATAGTATATGATCCTTGTGATTTTTCAACTAACGAATATACTGTTTCCGAAGATGACCTGGCTTTACTTATTTATACTTCAGGTACTACCGGAAAGTCAAAAGGAGTTATGCTAAGTCACAGAAATGTTTGTTTTAATGCTGAAAAAAGCGGAGTTCTTCAGCCAATATTTCCTGAAGATAAATTTTTATCATTTTTGCCGTTGTCGCATGCTTATGAACATACATTAGGTTTAATATTGCCTATGATGAATGGAGCTTCGGTTTATTATTTAAGAAAATTACCTACTCCGGCAGTTCTTATTCCTGCTATGCAACAAGTGAAGCCGAGTATTATGCTTTCTGTTCCGCTTATCATAGAGAAAATATATAAGACAAAAATCCTGTCTTCCATAAATTCCAAGAATATAACAAAATTATTATATAAAATTCCTCAGCTCCGTAAATGGCTGAATGCAGCAGCAGGTAGAAAGCTGAAAGAAACATTTGGAGGTAATATTCGTTTCTTCGGTGTTGGTGGAGCAAAGCTGGACCCGGTAGTCGAACAATTTTTAATTGAAGCAAAATTTCCTTATAGTATAGGGTACGGGCTTACAGAAACAGCACCTTTAATTGCAGGAGCAAATCCGGATATGGTTAAACTGAATTCAACAGGTCCTATTATTGAAGGAATTGAAATGAAATTAAACGATGTTAATCCGAAAACAGGAGAGGGCGAAATATGGGTAAGAGGTCCTCTGGTGATGCAAGGGTATTATAAGGAACCGGAATTGACAAAAGAGGTACTTACTACCGACGGATGGTTTAAGACCGGAGATCTTGCCGTGATGGATAAAAATGACGGATATCTTTATATTAAGGGACGTACGAAAAATGTTATAATAGGTTCGAGCGGAGAAAATATTTATCCTGAAGAAATAGAATCTATTATTAATAACTTCGAATTTGTTCTGGAATCTTTAGTTGTTGAAGAAAAGGGACGTCTTGTTGCATTGGTTCACCTGAATTTCGAAGAACTTGAAAATAAATATAAAAATTTCAAGGAAGAGCTTGACGAGAAAATGGAGGAGTTTAAAGAAGAACTGAAAATTTATATAAATTCAAAAGTTAATAAATTTTCAGCAATAAAAGTTGTATCTATACAAAAAACACCTTTTGAGAAAACTCCGACTCAAAAAATAAAAAGATATAAATATATCGGATAATTGAGGTATTTATTTTATAACCATTTTTTTCGTTTAATATAAATGATCATAAAAAATGTAATAAGTAACATTATTGCCCATACAGCTATATATCCCCATTTCCATGATAATTCAGGCATGAACTTAAAATTCATACCATAAAGACCTACAATAAAAGTTAAAGGGATAAATATTGTTGAAATAATTGTAAGTACTTTCATTACCTCATTGGTTTTGTTACTTATCCCGGATAAATAAAGATCTATTAAACCTGATAAAATTTCCCTTGATACTTCGGCAGTGTCAATTACTTGTATAGTATGATCGTAAAGATCGCGGAAGTAAATTTGTATTCTATCATTTAACAGATCAGATTCAGACCTTTCAAGCTGACTTATCAGTTCTCTTACCGGCCATATTGAATTACGCATAACCAGATTTTCACGTTTGAGTCTGTATATTTGTGTTAATGTTTCCTTTTCAAAGCTATATATGAGGTTTTCTTCAAATACTTCAATTTCGGAATTAAGTTTTTCAAGCAAAACAAAGTAATTATCAACAACAATATCTATTAAAGCGTATGCAAGATAATCGGAACCTGATGATCTTATTTTTCCGCTTTGTGATTGTATCCTTAAGCGTAGCGGGTCAAATATATCACCTGGTTTTTCCTGAAATGTTATTACATAATTCTTTCCTAAAACTATACTTATCTGTTCATTATCAATAGAATCTCCATTATAAGTCAGCATTTTTAATGTTATATAGATATAATCCCCAAAAATTTCAGTTTTAGGGCGTTGCTGTAAATTTAAAATATCTTCCAATGTAAGAGCATTTATTGAGAAAATATTTCCTATGCTTTCAATAATGTTTGTTTCGTGAAGCCCGTTGATATTAATCCAGTATATATTATCCGATCCGGCAGAATAGTTTATGTTTTTTATATTTTTAATTTCTTTTCTGGAATAATTAGTTTGATTATATTCTATTTCCTCTATTGAGATTTCAGATGTTTTTTTCGTACCGGTGAAGACCAGACTTCCTGGAGGTAACCCTCTTTTTTTTGAATAACTGCTCATTATAATAAGTCTATATTTCCTGCAAATTTAAAAAAGTATTGGATTTATTAAAGTTAACAGAAAATTTATCAGTATGTTTATGAAAATCATTGGTTAAAAGTACAGGTTTATAAGTCAACAATTAAATCTATTTCTTATTTTAGTTGTTGGCTAAAAAGAATTTTGTTTAATAAGTGTATTGTAATATGGTTGTTTTATTTTAAAAAATATAAATTAATATTTATTTATTGCAATAAAATGATTATTATATTATTTATTTGTTTCTTCATTTTATTTTTTTAGATATTTTTTTGCAATAGACGGTCAACTACCTAAAAAATAATACTATCTCCAATTTTTATACCGTATTTTTCACATAATCCGGCATTTATTTCCACAACATATTTTGCAGGAGCAGCAGACGGGAGAGAGGCTTCATTTAAAATTTCGGTATTTTCGTAAATATCAACAATCTCAAATTTTGCATTGACATATATTATATCCAGTGGAATGATTGTATTTCTCATATAAAATGATTGTCTTTCTTCCATATCCATAAGAAAAAGCATACCTTTATTTTCGTCCATTTCAGGTCTGAACATTAGTCCTCTGGCTCTTTCCATATCATTGCTTGCAATTTCGATATCTATTGAAAATATAATATTGTTAGATGTTTTATTTATAAAACTTAATTCGCCGTCTTTACGGAATTGAGGAGGATTATCAAAGCTGTATTGTACAGGTTTTAGTTCAGTTCTTGTTGAATTTGGAGCCGGTCTGTTTTGTTTTTTATTATCTCCGCATTGTGAGAATGTTATAATGATCAGGCCAATTAAAATAACAAACGAAATATTTTTTAATAATCTTTCCATTTTTAAGACATTTGAAGCATATGCAATTTATAATAATAACCTTTTTGTTCAATAAGTTCCTCATGTTTACCGGATTCAACTATTTTTCCTTCATGTACAACACATATCAGGTCTGCTTTTTTTATTGTCGACAACCTGTGTGCTATAACTATGGATGTCCTGTTTTTCATGAGATTCTCAATGGCTTCCTGTACCAGTTTTTCCGATTCTGTATCCAGAGCAGAAGTCGCTTCGTCAAGAATTAATATTGGTGGATTTTTCAAAACTGCACGGGCAATACTCAACCTTTGCCTTTGACCTCCAGATAACCGTCCTCCGCCATCTCCTATATTAGTTTCATAATCATTTCCGGTATCGATGATAAAGTCATGAGCATTTGCAATTTTTGCAGCATTAATAACTTCTTCATGAGTTGTATTTTCTTTTCCGAAAGCAATGTTGTTATAAATAGTATCGTTGAAAAGAATTGGTGTTTGGTTTACATAACCCATAAGATCACGAAGATCTTTTATTTTATAATCTTTAATATCCTTTCCGTCAACTAAAATCTCACCATGTTCAATATCGTAAAACCTGGGAATAAGGTCAACCATAGTCGATTTGCCGGATCCGCTTTGCCCGACAAGTGCAATGGTCTGTCCTTTTTTTATCTTTAAATTTATATTTTTCAGAACCGGAATTTCATTATATGCAAAATTTACATTTCTGAATTCTATCGAATCTTCAAATTTATTTATTTTATTAGCGCCTTCTTTTTCTGTGATATTATTTGTTGCATCAAAGATTTCGTTTATCCTGTCGATAGAAGCCATTGCTTTTTTTATGTTATACCATGAACCTGATAAACTTTTTGCCGGAACTATGATCTGGCTGAATATAAGCAGATAACCTATTAATGATTGTGACGCTAATGTATTGTCGCCTTGTAGTATGAGAGTGCCGCCAAACCACATGATAACAACTATTGCGATTGTGGCTAACAGTTCGCTTAACGGACTGGCTAAAAATCGTTTGCGGTTTATATGATTCATTAACCGGGTGTAATATTCATTGGTCTTTTTGAACCTTTCCGATATATGGCGTTCGGCATTAAAAGCCTTTATTATTCGTAAACCGCTCAACATTTCATCTATTTGGGACATTAAACTACCCATTTGTTGCTGACCGCTCATTGCTGTTTTTCTGAGAGATTTTCCGACTAAGCCAATAATTCCGCCTACTATAGGGAGGAAAATAAATACAAATATTGTCATTTTCCAGCTTATAAGTATCATAGCGATCAGATATATTATTATTTTTATAGGATCTCTGAAAAGCATTTCCAAAGAACTCATAATTCCCCATTCAACTTCGGTAACATCATTGGTCATTCTTGAAATTATATTCCCTTTTTTATCTTCGGAATAATATGAGAGAGGGAGGCTTAATGCCTTGTCGAAAAGGGCATTACGCATGTCTCTTACGACTCCGTTACGTATCGGGACCATAAAATGGCTTGCAAGGTACCAGAATCCGGTTTTGAAAAATGTGAAAATAATAACGATAATTCCTATAATTACTAAAGCATTTAATTCTCCTTTATCAATTACAATAGAACTGAGCCAGTAATTAAAATTATGCTGTATCGATTCCATTGTCAGACTAAAAGCGACTTTTTCAGTAATAATGGGCTGGGTTTTAAATAAAATCCCAAGGAACGGAATTACCATGGCAAAGGAAAATAAACTGAAAAATGAGGATAACACATTAAACAGTATATTTAAAAATGCATAAAACTTGTAAGGAATAATATATTTTGCAACTTTAATAAAATCTTTCATAAAATAGGATATTTAATCCGTAACTCCGGTATAATTGAATGGAGTTATTTTGTATAGTTCATTTTTTATATCATCTTTTACATTAAGACCGGCAATAAAGTCGTGCATTGTTTTGCGGTCGATCTTTTTGTTTGTTCTTGTAAGTTCTTTAAGAGCTTCGTAAGGGTTCGGATAATTTTCGCGTCTTAATATTGTTTGTATTGCTTCGGCTACAACTATCCAGTTATTTTCAAGGTCTTCATCTATTTTTTCTTTATTGATAAATAATTTTGACATTCCTTTCTTTAACGACTCAAAAGATATTAAGATATGTGCGAACGGAACTCCTATATTTCTTAAAACAGTAGAATCTGTCAGGTCCCTTTGCAAACGGCTTACCGGAAGTTTTGCCGCAAGAAATTCCATTATTGCATTTGACATACCTAAATTACCTTCAGCATTTTCGAAATCGATAGGATTTACTTTGTGCGGCATGGCACTTGACCCTACTTCTCCTTCTTTTATCTTTTGTTTAAAATAATCCATTGATATATATGTCCATATATCTCTGGAGAAATCGACAAATATGTTATTTATCCTTGAAAGACAATGCAACATGGCGGCAATATTGTCATAATGCTCTATTTGTGTTGTCGGATAGCTTCTGTTCAATCCTAAGGTATTATTTACAAAATCGAGGGCAAACTCATTCCAGTCTGTTTCCGGATAACTAACATAATGAGCATTAAAATTTCCGGTTGCTCCACCGAATTTTGCACTTAAAGGGATTTGTTTTAACTGTTTAAGTTGTTCTTTTATCCTTACGGAAAAAACATTCAGTTCTTTTCCTAAATTAGTAGGAGATGCCGGTTGTCCGTGGGTTTTTGCCAGCATTGGAATATCTTTATATTCTGTGCACAGTTTATCCAGATTTTTTAATAATTCGCCCAAAACAGGATAATATACATCGTTCATAGCGTCTTTTACAGAAAGAGGTACGGCTGTATTATTGATATCCTGTGAAGTTAATCCGAAATGAATAAATTCTTTGTATGCTGATAAATTTATAAGGTCAAACTTTTCTTTTATAAAGTATTCAACAGCCTTTACATCGTGATTTGTAGTTTTTTCGATTTCCTTTATTCTTTCGGCAGATTTGCTGTTAAATTCAAGATAAATATTTCTTAATAATAGGATTTTCTCTTTGTTAAAGGATTTTAATTGTGGCAAAGGCATATTTACAAGAGCAATGAAATATTCTATTTCAACTTTTACTCTGTATTTCATTAAAGCATATTCTGAAAAAAAATCTCTCAGAATACTGGTTTTTGAATAATACCTACCGTCAACCGGACTTATTGCATATAAACTATCCAGACTCATTCCATTTATTTTTTTGAAATAACGTCCAAAGGTAATAAAAAGTTTATAAGGATTGAAAGTTTTTTGGAAGATTCAAATTATTTCAGATTGTTTGATATATTTATCAGGTTAATGTTTAAATTTGCATATTGCTGTAAAATAAAAAAGTTCACAATTTTGTGAACTTTCTGTTTTTAATTTAAAATTGCTTTTGATCTGCAATATTATAATTTATAATGGAATTTCAAGAGTTAAGTTTTTTACATCATCTCTTTTTACAGTAACGCCAACAGAACCGGCAACTCTGTTTTCAGTTCCCAAAGAATAAAAAACTGCAAAATATAATGATGTCTGAGATTCTAATATATTTAATTCTGTAAAACTTAAGTAAAAATCTGCGACACCATTACTGTCTGTTATTACTTGTTTTTTTGCATCTGAAATCTTTGTAGAATTGGTAACTTCCTGATCTTTGTACATATAGACGGTAACTCCATCCTGAACTTCCCCAAGTGAATTTACTACGGTTACTTTTACGTCGGCACCTAGTGTTGGAGCATCATCATTCTTGTTGCAGGAACTTAAAATTGATAATAATGCAATAATAGTTGTAATTAATAATAAATTTTTCATAATACTAGTAATTTTTAGTTAATAATGTTTTTAATTAAAATTTCTGTTGGTGAAACAAATTTTTGATATTATTGTTCAGAATTATTAAAATATGATGTAATAAACAATATCATTTTATGACAAAAGATATTTTGTCATATTATTTTTATGTATTGTATGGATTATTAAGATTTATAGATGAAGATACAACCTGATCCGGTTTTAATGTAGTTATCGGCTAATATAAATACATTTCTTTCATTTTTTCCAGGTCAACATTTAGAATATTTGTGAGATAGTTCTCAACAGATCCGTGATTTTCTTTTATCAGATTGATGCCTGCATATAAAAACTCAGGTTTAACTTCAAATAAAGATTTTAAAACAGGAAATTCTGATTTGTATGAAGCGTATTTTTCTTCAAGAAATTTGTTTGACAGAAGGTAATTGTCTAGTATCGTATTTTCGTCAACTCCCAGAGAAAATAATATTAATGCTGCTCCCATTCCGGTTCTGTCTTTGCCTGCAGTACAGTGAAACAGCAGAGGGACATTGTCTTCATTTTGGATTAGCCTGAAAAATTCGCGGTATATTTCTATAATTTCAGGGTTTGTAACAAGTTCTTTATTTAAACTTATCATGATAGAATCAACCTGTTCCGGAGTGATATTACTAATGTCAAATTCGTTAGAAACATTAAGATTACCTGGATTGATTGAAAACGGATAATTCATTTTTACAGATTCGGGATTTTTATCGGGTAAAGCATCAATTTCTTCTTTTGAACGGAAATCCACAATTGATATTAATGGAATACCTGCAAGGTATTTCAGGTCTGAATCGCTTAATTTACCTAATTCATCGGCGCGGAAAAGTTTTCCCCATTTAACATATTTACCTTCGGAATTTTGTATTCCTCCCATGTCCCTGAAATTATATCCTCCTTCCATCGGTAATTTTGTTTCTGCCAGAATTGATTTTCCTTTTTCGGTTACAAGCTGGAAATAATTTCTTACATTAAAAGGAACATCAATAATAAAGTCACCTGTTGTGTTACCCTCTTTTACCGGTTTAGAAAAATCAATTTCTTCGATGGAATTTCCGCCGTAAAGATACCAATCCCCGGCTATATCAATATGTAAAATTGTAGTTTCAGAACTAATATCTTTTATCACAAAAGCATTTTTTGAAATATTCTCACCTGAATAAACGGCTTTATCACTCATATCTTTTGTTCTGTTGCAGGAATATAAAATTATAACTCCTAAAAATGTGAAAAAAATTGTTTTAGTCATGACTAAATATAATTTAAAAAGTAAAGATAAAGAAATTTTATGAAAAAATAAATTAAATAAAAATAAATTGTTTGATACATGTTTAAACATAATGAAACTTCTGATTTTTTTAATATTATGCCTGGTGACAATTTTATATTTTTACTTATACCCTGAATTGCAGATTAACCTAATAGTTATAAAATTTTGTAATCACTAAATTATATTGATGTGATAAATTGAGCGGCGGTTATTGGACTAATATCTGAGCGGAGTTGAAGGAACGCAAAAGCCAGGAATGAAAAGTGTCTGGTTTTGATTTGTAGTAATTTTGTCGAACTATAGTAAGAGAAATTAAAATTAATAATATAATAAAAATATTAACGCCGGGAATTTACTATAAAGCAACTACCTGATGGATTAATCATTTACTTGCATACTATGTGATATATTTATGATAAAAACCTTGTTATGTAAAATAATTATATAATTTTGTTTTCTGTGGATTTAAGATATTTAGTAATAGAGGGTAATATCGGGGTTGGCAAAACAAGTTTATGCCGTAAGATTGCTGCAGAAAAAAATGCAAAACTGATTTTAGAACAATTTGCGGAAAATCCTTTTTTACCAAAATTTTATGAAAACCCCGAAAGATTCTCTTTTCCTTTGGAACTGTCTTTTTTAGCCGACAGGTATAATCAATTGAAAAGAGAATTATCATCTTTTGACCTTTTTCAGGAACTAATAATTGCTGATTATTTTTTCATGAAATCTCTTATTTTTTCTTCACAAACTTTGGATGAAGATGAGTATAAATTATACAGGCAGCTTTTCAATATAATTTATGACCAATTGCCTAAGCCCGATTTATATGTATATCTTCACAGACCGGTAGAGCAACTTATAAGAAATATAAAGAGAAGAGGACGGGCATACGAACAAAATATAAAAGAAGAATATTTAAAAAAAATAGAGGCAGGATATTATAATTTTTTTAAACAGCAAAACAATTTTAAAATAATATTGGTTAATATAGAGAATCTGGATTTTATAAATAATGAAAATGATTATAAAAAAATTACAGATGCAATATTTAATAAAACGTACAAAGATAAAATGACCATAATTAGTTTATGAATCTTAAAAAAAACTAAAAAAAAAAATGAAACTATATTTTTTTTGAAAATGATTATTATTTTTGCAATAGTAAATGAAATTAAAATAAAACAGTTAAATATTAATAATCTAAAAAGAATTAAATTATGAAAAAGGCAATATTTTTAGTCTTATCGATTTCTCTGGTATTTCTTTTTACCGGCTGTGGCGGGTTGAAAAAGATGATAGAAAATGCGGATGACATTAATTACAAAGTCACTCCTGAAGTATTAGAAATGCACGATGGAAAAGTTGCAGTTAGTATTACCGGCAATTTTCCTGAAAAATATTTTAATAAAAAAGTTTCTGCGACAATAACTCCAACATTAGTATATGAAGGAGGAGAAAAAGCATTAACCCCTGTTTTTGTAGAAGGTGAAAAAATCCAGGGTAATGCAAAAGTTATTAATTATAAAGCAGGAGGATCATTCTCTTATAATGAAAAATTTGATTATACGCCTGCAATGAGACGTTCTGTTTTAGAATTGAGGATTACAGCAACAAAAGGTTCTAAATCACAGGATTTTGAGCCGGAAGCAATAGCTTATGGTATTGTAGCAACTCCGGACCTTGTTAAATTATTAGGAAAAGGAAGTTTTGGAAAAGATCAGTTTGTAAAAGATATTCCCGACAGTAAGACCGGAGTTATTAATTATGATAAAAACCGTTGGGAACTTAAAGCTTCAGAAACAAAAAGAGATGAATTTGTTGAATTAAAAGATTATATTACTGAAGCAAATGAAGATGATCGTAAGGAATTTAAAGGTGTTGAATTAAAATCTTATGCATCTCCTGAAGGAACACTGGAATTTAATGAAAAAGTTTCTGATGGACGTTCAGGTACTATCAACAAATATGTAAAAAACGAATTTAAAAAGATTGATGAATTTAAAAATGAAAGTTTCTTCTCTTCATTAGTAACAAACGAAGATTGGGAAGGCTTTAAAAAATTAGTATCAGAATCTAATCTTGCCGATAAAGATATGGTTTTACGTGTTGTTAATATGAATACAGATCCTGTAAAACGTGAACAGGAAATACGTAATATGACCAAAACTTTTGAAGAATTAGAAGAATATATACTTCCTCGTTTACGTCGTTCAGAAGTTAAAGTTAACCTTATGCTGATCGGACACACAGATGAAGAAATAAACAGCATATTTGATACTGATCCTTCAACTCTTACTATGGAAGAATTGTTATACTTAGGTAATATGACTGATGATAATAACAAAAAATTAAGAGTTTATACCAAAACTACAGAATTATATCCGAAAGACTGGAGAGGATTCAACAATTTAGGAGTTGTTCAGTATGATATGGGTAATTATTCAGCAGCAAAAACTTCAATAGAAAAAGCAAAAAGTTTGAATGCAAATGCAACTATATTTAACAACCTTGCAAATGTATATTTAACTGAAAATAATTTAACAGAAGCAGAAAATAGCTATAAATCAGCTACAGGTGTTGCTGAAGCTAGTGCAGGGCAGGGAGCTATAAGTATTAAAAAAGGTCAGTATAAAACAGCCGTTGATTTTTATGGAAACGATTGTTCATATAATGCAAGCCTTGCTAAAATCTTAAACGGCGATTACGACGGAGCAGTTAAAGCTATTGATTGCAGCAAAGAAAAAGAAGATGCTATGAGCTATTATTTAAAAGCTATTGTAGGTGCTCGTAAAGGCGATAGTGAAATGGTATTTAATAATTTGAGGACTGCAACATCCAAAGACTCTTCACTGAAAGCATTTGCTGCAGATGATATGGAGTTTTACAAATATTTTGATGATGCAACATTTAAATCTATTGTAAAATAATATTTTTATATTTTAGTTATATAATAAGACCGGACCTATTTAGTCCGGTCTTATTTTTTATTAAAAAAACATTTTATCTGATATATGTTGAGAAGATACTTTTGGATCATTACATTTTCGTTTTTGACAACAATTCTGGTATTTTCTGTATATGCAAATGTAAGTATTGCCGGATATGGTAAATATACAACCGGAGCTATTACAGAAGTAAAATCTGAAAAAGTAGGATTGGTTTTGGGAACAGCAAAATATTTAAGCAGCGGTTATGAAAATCCTTATTTCTTTAACAGGATTAATGCAGCTGTCGAATTATATCAATCCGGTAAAATAAAATATATTTTAGTAAGCGGTGATAATAGCCGTAAAGATTATGATGAACCGGGTGATATGAAAGAAGAATTGATGAAAAAAGGCATTCCCGAAGAATTTATATTCCTGGATTATGCCGGGTTTAGAACTTTGGATTCTGTAGTAAGAGCAAAAGAGATATTCGGACAAAATTCTATCATTGTAATTTCACAAAAGTTTCATAACGAAAGAGCTGTTTTTATTGCAAATAAACATGGAATAGAAGCTTACGGATACAATGCAAAAGACGTAAGTTTTAAAGATCATAAAACAGAGATCAGAGAAATTATGGCTCGCAACAAAGTATTTATTGATTTGTTATTTTCAATAGAACCTAAATTCTATGGAGAAAAAATAGATATTCCATAATTTTTTAAGTTTAGGTATATAGAAAATGTATGATTTATGAAAATAACTTTCCGGCAAATTCCTTAACATCCTGAACAAACGAGATTTTTGCCTGATTTTTCTTTACATCGGATTTTTGTGATGCAGAAATGATGATATTTGTAAAACCCAGACGGAATGCTTCGCTTATTCTTTTATCAATAAATGAAACAGGTCTTATTTGCCCGGATAATCCAACTTCTCCTATAAAACATGTATTCTCGGTTAAAGGTTTATCAAAATAAGAAGAAATTACAGATGCGATAACTGCAAGATCGGCTGCTGTGTCATTTATTTTTAGACCACCTGCAATATTAACGAAAACATCTTTTTGATTTAATTTTACCCCTAATCTTTTTTCTATTACAGCTAAAAGCATAAGGAAACGCCTGTTGTCAAATCCTGTAGAACTTCGTTGTGGGCTTGTAAAAACAGCATTTCCTACCAAAGCCTGTGCTTCTATCATTAAAGTCCTTGAACCTTCTGTTATAGTTCCGAAAGCAATTCCGCTTAAACCTATATTTTCTCCGGATAACAGAATATTTCCGGGATCTGAAATTTCTTTAAGTCCACTGCCTAACATTTCAAAAACCCCGATCTCGTATGTTGAACCGAACCTGTTCTTTTTAGGTCTTAGTAATCTGTAAAAATGATTATTATCGCCTTCAAATTGTAATACTGCATCGACAATATGTTCCAGTGACATTGGACCTGCAATATCTCCGTCTTTGTTAATATGGCCAATCAATATTACTGGTATTCCTGACATTTTAGCATATTCCTGTAATTGTCTTGCCGATTCTCTTATTTGTGATATAGTTCCCGGAGAAGATGTTAGCTCCTGCGATGCAACTGTTTGTATAGAATCTATTATAACAACATCAGGGTTTATAGATTTTATTGTTGCAAGTATTTTTTCAATGTTTATTTCGGTATATATATAGCAATCTTTATTATGTATACCTATTCTTTCGGCCCGTAGTTTTATTTGAGTTTCGCTTTCTTCTCCTGATATATATAATACTTTTGTACCCGGAAGATTTAAAACCGATTGAAGGATCAGGGTTGATTTTCCAATCCCCGGTTCACCGCCCAATAATACCAAAGAACCAGGAACAAGTCCGCCTCCAAGTACTCTGTTAAATTCATCAAAAGGCATAGGGAGACGGTAAAATTCTGTCCGCACAATTTCACCTATAGCTACAGGTTTTCCTGCAATGGCTTCGTTTATTGTTTTTGAGTTTTTATTGGAACTTTTTTCATCTATTTCTTCAATAAATGAATTCCAGCTATTACAGTTAGGACATTTTCCTATCCATTTTGGAGATATAAAGTCACAGTTTTGACAAACAAAAACTGTCTTTGTTTTTGACATATTAAATGTTTACTACTTGCGGGCTAATTCACATCTTAAATAAGCAGCTCCGTCTTCTTCACATCTTGATGTTTTTATGCGGGTCATTTTTATAATGTCATTTCTGAATTCTTCAACACGATAAGTTCCGTTAACATCAACAAGACCGGCTTTTATTCCACCTTTTGTGATGATGATTCGTTTTTTTGATTTCGAGTGGTTTATGGAATAATGTGAAGTATCAAATGAAGTTACTCCTTCATGCATATATGTTCTTGTTAATTTACCGTCATCATGGAAAGTCCAGGATACAGTTCCTGAAGGTCGTGTGTCAAATGTTTGAAAATTCCAGTTTCCGATTACTTCGTCTTCAATTTTTGTACATCCAGTTAGTATAATCATACTAACAACAAAAGCCAATATTGTAATGTTTTTCCAATTCATAATAAAAATTTTTATGCTACAAATATAATATTTATTTACTGTTTACAAACTTATTTATAAAATTTGTTGTAGAATATCCATCTACAAATGGTATTATCTCTACTAATCCTCCGTTAGCCATAACAAAATCTGCACCCACAATGTTTTCAAAAGAATAATCACCTCCTTTTACCAGTATATCAGGGAATATCATTTTTATTAAACGTTCGGGAGTGTCTTCGTCAAAAATAATTATTGCATCTATAAACTCTAAAGATGCTAAAACCATTGACCTTGCGTATTCGTTATTTATAGGTCTTGAATCTCCCTTTAAGCGTTTTACCGAACTGTCAGAGTTTAACCCTATAACAAGTTTATGCCCCAAATCTTTAGCTTTAGCCAGGTAATTTACATGACCGTAATGTATAATATCAAAACACCCATTGGTAAAAACAACAAGATTTTTATTTTTTTTCCAGTCTAAAACAACTGATGTTAGTTCCTGGGGTTTTAAAATTTTTTGTTCAATATGCTTCAGGGTTTCCATACTTGGATTTAAAGTATTTTGTTAGTCTGGGTATCAGGAAAAACAAAGGTTGGTTTAAAACTTTTAGCCTCTTCAAAATCCATGGAAGCATAGGAAATTATTATAACAATATCGCCAACAGCTACTTTCCTGGCGGCAGGACCATTCAGACATATGACACCACTACCGGCTTCTCCTTTTATTACATAAGTTTCAAGTCTTTCACCATTGTTAATGTTCACAACCTGTACTTTCTCGTGTTCAATGATATTTGCTGCTTTCATCAAATCTTCATCAATAGTAATACTTCCTACATATTGAAGATTAGCTTCAGTAACAGTTACTTTGTGAATTTTTGATTTAACTATTTCTATATTCATAAAATAATTATAATATAAAATAAAAACGTGCAAAGTTAAGTAATTGTTATTTAAAAGTGCAAACTTATGTTGTCAATTAATCGAACTTTTTTACACCAAACAGCTAAACAAAGTCTAATGTTCATATTTTTCTCAAATTTTTCTATCGGTCTTAATGTTTCCGGATCGCAGAAAATAATATATTCGGTTTCTAAATAATCTTCTTTATTTATTTCGTTTGCAATGGATTTTATAATATCACCCGGGCTATCGTTAATAGTTAAAGCTGAAGAGTATTTTTTTAATATTTGATAGATTTTAGCAGCTTTTATTCTCAGGTCATCACTTAATCTTTCGTTTCTTGAGCTCATTGCAAGTCCTGAATTTTCACGTACAATGGGACATGGCACAATATCGATGTTTAGTCCCGATTGTTTTGTCATCAATTTTATTATTGCTAATTGTTGAAAATCTTTTTCTCCAAAATAAGCACGGTCAGGTCTGATTATTTCAAAAAGCCGGTAGACAATATCTACTACCCCCTGAAAATGCCCAGGCCTAAATTCTCCTTCATAAATTTTATCAAGTCCCATGAAGTCCATTTTATGACCTTCATAATTATTATATATGTCTTCATCTGACGGAATAAATAATATGTCACAGTTCTCAGCTTCAAGTAATTCGATATCTCTTTCTGTTGTAACCGGATAGTTTATGTAATCACTTTGGTCATTAAATTGTCTTTTATTTACAAAAACAGAAACAATGGTAATATCGTTTTCGTCTACTGATCTTTTTACCAAAGAAATATGACCTTTGTGTAATGCACCCATAGTTGGTATAAAACCAATAGATTTATTATTAAAAATAAATGAATTTCTATAGGATTCAAAGTCTTTTACAGTATTAATTATTTCCATGAAAAAAAATTTTCCAAAAGTAATTAAATAATTACAGATATGAAATTTTATAAAAATACAAAAGTCCTTAAAATAATTGTAATACAATAAAATTTTTAAAAAATCGTTTAAGACAAATGTGCTGAAATATTGAAAATTTTTTTATACTTTTGTATTCTGAAAATAAAATGTCAATTATAAGTAAATTATGAAATTAAAAGTTCTTTTTGTAACACAAGAAATCACCCCTTATCTTCCAGAAACAGAAATGTCTTTAATAGGACGCCACCTTCCACAGGGCATACAAGAACGAAACAAAGAAATTCGCACATTTTTACCAAAATTCGGGAACATTAATGAAAGGCGTAATCAATTACATGAAGTTATCAGATTGAGCGGAATGAATCTTATTATTAACGATACCGATTATCCTTTGGTTATAAAGGTAGCTTCTATACAACCAGCACGTATGCAGATATATTTTATTGATAATGAGGATTTTTTTAGCAGAAAACATACTTTGACTGAAAAAGGTAAGGAGTTTAGCGACAACGATGAAAGGGCTATTTTTTATTCAAGAGGAGTTATTGAAACAGTAAAAAAGCTTGGATGGGCACCTGATATTATTCATTGTCACGGTTGGTTTACCGCACTTGTCCCTTTTTATATGAAAAAGGTTTATTGTGAAGATCCATTATTCGATAACGATTACAGGATAATATATTCTGTATATAACGATGAATTTTCAAAACCGTTAAGTTCGGATTTGCCGAAAAAAATAATAGAAGATGGTGTATGTCCTGAAGATGTGGAATCATTGAATTCTACAGATTGGGAAAGTCTCACCAAATTTGCAATTAAATATTCTGATGGTGTTATAATGGGATCAAATGAAATAAACCCAGGTATTGTAGAGCATATTGAATGTTGTAATAAACCGTATTTAAAGCCACAGGAGCAGGATTGCTATATAGATAAATATAATGATTTTTATGATAAATTAATAGAGAGTAAAGTAACTGTATGACAAGAAGATATTTAAATTCGTTTTTTCTGGTTACAATATTTTTTTCTTTGTTTTTCGGATTAGTTTCCTGTAATAAAGACACTGATTCTGCAATAGGATTAAATATAATTCCGGGTAGTGATAAAATTAATTTGTATTGCGATACGATAGGAGTAAGGATATTTACGGAAAAAACCGATAAAATTCTGGTAGATGATAAAATTTTGGCTCCTGTGGGAAGTTATATCGACCCGGTTTTTGGATTTTCAAAGGCAAGTTTTGCAAGCCAGTTTAAATTACCTGTTAGTAATGTAAATTTTTCTAATGTTCAGACTGTTGATAAAATAGCACTTCACTTAAAATTATATTCATGCTATGGAGATTCATTAAGCCCGCAAACTGTAAAGATATACAGACTTAATACGGATTTGGATGTTTCGGAAACGTATTATTCTGATTATCAGATCAATGTTGCAGAACAGGAGTTCCTGACAGAATCAACTCTGTTGTTTAATCATTCGGATTCTGCCCGGATAATAAAGATTGAATTGCCGATTGAGCTGGCTAATGATTTCATATCTTCTTCTAATACCGGACATTTTGTAAATGATACTATTTTCCGTAAATTTTTCAAAGGATTATATATAACTTCAGAATCTGTTTCCAGTGGAGGCGGAATATTCAGTTTTGCCATGATGGATTCGAATACCAAAATAGTAATGACTTACAATGATACTGCTGAGTTTTCATTTACTGTTGATTCTAAAGTTGCAATTGTTAAAATGTTTGAACACGACTACAGTTCGGCATCACCTGAGTTAATAGCAACGTTGGGTAATCCGGACGGTTTGTTTGAATATTCGTATATACAGGGATTGGGAGGAATGAGAGTCAAGATGGATTTTCCTGAACTTGCAAGATATATTGAAGCAGATAATATTTCTATTAACAGAGCCAGACTTGTATTAAATTTAAAAATGGAAAGTCAGGGGAACGAATATGCTCCGCCACCTAAATTAACTATAATGCGAAAATCAACATCATCGGATGAAATGGATTATATTACCGACCAATTGGAAAATTCTACTGTATTTGACGGAGCTTATGACGAAACATCACAAACATATAATTTCAATATTTCTCTTAATGTCCAGGAAATTGTAAGCGGCTATATTGAGGATAGTGAAATATTTATAATGCCTCAGTCCGGTAGAAATCAGGCTACACCACATAGATCTGTTATTTATGCAAATACAGGAGATGATTTGAGCCCTAGGTTGGAAATATATTATTCACAATATTAAAAGATAAGCCTGATTATGTGCGGAATTGTTGGTTATATTGGAAACAGGAAAGCTTCCGAAGTTTTGATAAAAGGATTGAAACGTTTGGAATACAGAGGATATGATTCGGCTGGTATTGCTCTTTGTAATAATAATTCGTGTCAGATTTATAAATGTAAAGGTAAAGTACAGGATTTAGAAAAGTTGCTTCAGGATAAAAATGCTGAAGGAAGTATAGGTATAGGGCATACACGATGGGCTACACACGGAGAACCAAATGATGTAAATGCACATCCTCATACTTCTATGAGAGGAAATTTTATTATAATCCATAATGGAATAATTGAAAATTATTCCAAATTAAAAGCCGGCTTAGAAGAAGAAGGATATGTGTTTAAAGGAGAAACCGATACTGAAGTTTTGGCAAACTTATTCGAGTATGTTTATCTGAATCATTTAAATAACGGAGATAAGATAAGTCCTGAAGATATTATAAGGGAAACCCTTCAAATGGTCGAAGGAGCTTATGGGCTGGTCATTTTATGTAATGATTATCCTGACTTTATGATTGCAGCACGAAAAGGAAGTCCACTGGTAATAGGTATAGGTAAAGATGAATATTTTGTTGCATCAGACGCAACACCTATTATAGAATATACCAATAGTGTGATATATCTGAATGATGATGATATAGCAATAATATCAAGGAGTAGTCTGAATCTCACTAATCTTAAGAATATGAAGAAAAAGCCTGATATTCAAAAGATAGACCTTAAGATTGATGAGATAGAAAAAGGCGGTTTTGATCATTATATGCTTAAAGAAATATATGAGCAACCCAGGGCGATACGCGATACGTGTAGGGGACGTTTGGATTTTAGATCAAAATCTATACATCTTGGCGGGCTTCACAATATTTTTGATAAGCTTGCAGGAGCCAAAAGGATAATAATTGTTGCATGTGGTACAAGTTGGCATGCCGGACTTGTTGGGGAATACCTTTTTGAAGAATTTGCAAGGATTCCTACAGAAGTTGAATATGCTTCCGAATTTAGATACCGTAACCCCATAATAAATAAAGACGATATCGTGATTGCAATAAGTCAGAGCGGAGAAACTGCCGATACGCTTGCTGCGGTTCAAATGGCTAAAAACGCCGGAGCTATTGTTATTGGTATTTGTAATGTGGTTGGAGCAAGTATCCCTCGTGAGACGATAGCAGGTGTTTATACTCATGCCGGTCCGGAAATAGGTGTTGCTTCAACAAAAGCATTTACAGCCCAGATCACTGTCCTGACAATGATGGCGATGGCTGTAGGATTGGCAAACAAAGGGCTTACAGAAAAAGAGTTTTCACAATTAGTTGATGAACTTTATATTATACCTGAAAAAATAGAAGAAATTTTAGAAAGATCTGAATGTATCAGAGATATTTCAGAAAAAATAAAAGATGTATCGAATAGTATATATCTTGGTCGTGGTTATCTGTATCCTGTGGCATTGGAAGGAGCTTTAAAATTAAAAGAAATATCATATATTCATGCAGAAGGATATCCGGCAGCCGAAATGAAACATGGACCGATTGCTCTTATAGATGAAAAAATGCCGGTTATAGTAATAGCAACAAAAGATAATTCTTACGATAAGATCGTATCAAATATACAGGAAGTAAAAGCAAGAAAAGGAGTGATAATAGCAGTGGTTACGGAAGGTGATGTAACAATAAAGTCGATAGCAGACTATGTGATTGAAGTTCCAAAAACAGATTTTGCTCTGGCACCGTTACTTACCGTAATTCCTTTACAATTGTTGTCATACTATATAGCAACTATGAGGGGATGCAATGTTGATCAACCGAGAAATCTGGCAAAATCCGTAACAGTTGAATAATTTATTGAATGAACATAATAAAGATTTATTTTTTTAGTTAATAATTTCAGCTAATAATATTAAACTATTGAAAAATAAAATATATATTACTTGTTTGGGAGTTGTAATTATAACATTGCTCTTTAATTCATGTTCTACACAAAAGAATACAGGATTGAGCCGTTTCTATCATAATACGACATTAAAATATAATATATATTTTAATGGTAACGAAGCGTACAAGCGAGGTATAAATCGTATCTATTCCCAAAATGCAGATAATTATAATGAAATTCTTCCTGTTTTTGTGGATAGTAAAGAAGATTTGGCAGGGGGGGCAAGTGGAGATATGGATAAAGCTATTCAGAAAGCATCAAAAGGAATAAAATTACATTCGATATCAGCTAAACCGCAAAGAAAAGGTAGTGGTTCTATGACCCAAAAACAACAGGATTATTATAAAAGATCAGAATTTAATAAATGGGTTGATGATGCTCATTTATTAATGGGTAAAGCATATTTTATAAAAAGAGACTACCTGCAGGCGAGACATAATTTTGAATTTCTTGTTCGTCAGTTCCCTGATGAAAAAACAAAACATGAAGCAAATTTATATCTGGCAAGAACATTTGCAGAGCAACGAAATTTTCGTGCGGCAAAAGAAACACTTGATTTGATTGAAGCACAAAAAGACCTGCCTAAAAAGTATGAAGGGGCATATAATGTTATATATGCAGATTATTATCTGAAGCAGAAACAATATGAAGATGCTGTTCCAAAACTGGAAAAAGCAATTGAATTAACTAAGAAAAAGAAAGAAAAAGCCAGGTTCAGGTTTATATTGGCCCAGATTTATGAACGTATGGGAGATTTAAATAAAGCAACTGAAATGTATGAACTGGTTGCGAAAAAGAATAACTCATATGAAATGGAATTTAATGCGCGCATTAATTTAGCCAAATGTTATGCAATGTTAGGCACAAGTACGAAAGAAATTCGTAAAAAGCTTAACAGAATGCTGAAAGACGATAAGAATACAGAATATAAGGATCAGATATATTATGCAATTGCTGAAATAGATTTTAATACCGGAAATATAAATAATGCAATTCCTAATTATAAGCTGTCTTCTGCTACAAGCATATCTAATGATTACCAGAAAGCTATTTCATGCCTGAAATTGGGAGAAATATATTTTGAAAGGCTGGATTATAAAAATGCTCAGGTTTATTATGATTCTTGCCTTATGTATTTGCCTACTACCTATGAGAACTATGTGAAAATCAGGACTAATTCTTTGAATTTGAATGAGCTTATACAGTATGTGGATATTGTAGAGTTTCAGGATAGTGTTCAACGTCTGGCAGGAATGACACAGGCAGAGCGAAATAAGATTATTGATAAAATAATTGCAGATATTGTTGAACAGGAAAAAAGGGAACGTGAGATGGAACAGCAAACCGCAATTAATTCTATGATATTTGACCAGCGTAGGGGGCAATCACAGGTTGGCGGAACTGCTATGACCAGTGACGGAAAATGGTATTTTTATAATCCGTCGCAGTTGAGTTACGGAAAGAACGAATTTACAAAAAAATGGGGTAACAGGAAGAACGAAGATAACTGGAGGCGTAGAAATAAAGCATCAATGACCTTCTTTGAAGATGAAGATGATCTTGCAAATTCCGATAGTACTTCTAATGAAAAACCGAGGATATCAAATCCCAAAAGCAGAGAATATTATTTGCAGGATATTCCTTTAACAGATTCGGCATTGATTGCTTCTGATGAAAAAATTATGGATGCCTTATTTAATATGGGTAGAGTATATAAGGAAAAATTTTCCGATTATGAAAAATCAATAATCGCTTATGAAAATCTTAATGATAGATTTCCTAAAAATGAGTACTTGTTGTTGTCTTACTATAACCTTTATCTGTTAAATAAGTTATTGAATAATACTGCCCAGATACAGAAATATAAGGATCTTATAATATCTAAATTTCCAGATACGAACTATGCCAAATTGCTTCAGAATCCTAATTTTGTACAGGAACTCGAACATAAAAGGAAAATGGACGAGCAATTATATATTGATACATATGATAAATATATGGATGGCAGGTGTGATATAGTTCTTTCAAATACCCGCAGATTTTTAAGCGAAAATCCTGATAACGAATTAGTTCCCAATTTTGAATTTTTAAATACATTATGTGTGGGAAAAACTTCGGATACAACAGAGTTTAAGGCGTCTTTGGTTAATTTTATGCAAAAGTATAGTAATCATGACCTGTCTGTAGTTGCGCAAAATATTTTAGAATATTTTGGTACATCTGATATTCAGGCTTTAATTGCCGAACTGAAATCAAGACCCGAAGTTGTAAGACAAATATCAGAAGATGGTACATCTACTAATGTTGATAATATAGCAGAAGAACTTAATGCGGAAGAAAGATATATTTATGATGAAAATGTAGAACATTATTATGTTATCTATGTTAAATCTTCCGATGTGGATATGAAACGTCTTAGTTTTGAAATACGTAACTTTAATATTTTTAATTTTAGTATGAGAACTTTTTATGTTGGAAATACTTTGTTTAATAATAATTATGAATTGGTTACAGTACGTACATTCAAAAATCAGCGGCAAGCATCAAATTATTCAAAGATGATAGCTAACAGTGAAGATATTTTCTCAAAATTGCAAAATGCCGAATATAAAATATTTATTATCAGCGCTGACAATTTCACCAAATTACAGAAAAGCAGAAGCATAAACAGTTATCTGAAATTTTTTAACGAGAATTACCCAAAATAAATAACAGTAGTAATTCGTTCTATAAACAAAAGCTTCTTTCATGAAAAAAATAAAAATATTGTGGACAGATGATGAGATAGATTTGTTAAAACCTCATATAATCTTCCTTGAACAAAAGGGTTATGAAGTCTATACAACAACAAACGGTATTGATGCTTTAAACCTGATTGAAAAGGAAAATTTTGATATAATTTTTCTTGATGAGAATATGCCTGGTTTGAGCGGATTGGAAACTTTAAGCAGAATGCGTACTATTTTACCTATGGTTCCAATTATAATGATAACAAAGAGTGAAGAAGAAAATATAATGGATGAGGCAATAGGTTCAAAAATAGATGATTATCTTATTAAGCCTGTAAATCCAAATCAAATACTTCTGGCTATTAAGAAAAATATAGATAAACGCCGGCTTGTAACACAAAAAACAACATCAGCTTATCAATCAGAGTTTTCAAAATTAGGAATGGAAATAAATGATAGCTTTAATTATAATGACTGGTACGACGTTCATCGCAAGTTAACATATTGGGAATTGGAACTTTCGGAATCACAGGATTCAACGATGGATGAAGTTCTGAAGATGCAGCAAAATGAAGCAAATAATAGTTTTGCAAAGTTTATTAAGAAAAATTATATATCCTGGTTTGATCCTAAAAATGAAGATAAGCCTATGCTCTCTCCTAATTTATTGAGAGATAGTGTGTTCCCGTTGTTAAGAGAAAATAAGAAGGTTGTTTTCTTACTGATTGATAATTTACGTTTTGATCAATGGAAAGCAATTGAACCTTTATTATCACAATATTATAATGTTGAGGATGAAGAGCTTTTCTATTCTATACTACCTACTGCAACTCAATATGCGCGTAATTCGATATTTTCAGGTTTAATGCCTTCTGAAATTAATGATTTGTATCCTGATTTATGGAAAAACGACGATGAAGAAGGAGGGAAGAATCTTTATGAGGAAGAAATGCTTAGATCTATGATGCACAGGCATAATATAAAATCAGGATTATATTTTGAAAAAATAATAGATATAAAAAATACAAAAAAAATCTCGGATAATCTTGTTTCAATTGTAAATAATCAGTTTGTTGTTTTGGTGGTAAATTTTGTAGATGCCTTATCACATGCAAGGACCGATCAGAAAATGATCCGGGAACTTGCAGATACAACAACAGCTTACAGGGCATTAACAAAATCCTGGTTTGAATATTCATCTCTTTTGGATTTACTCAAGAATCTGGCTTTACATGATGTAACCCTTGTAATAAGTACGGATCATGGAAGCATTCAGGTTTCTAATCCTATAAAAATAATTGGTGACAGGAATACTACAACTAATTTACGCTATAAGCAGGGAAAAAGTCTTAATTATAATAAAAAAGAAGTTTTTGAAGTTTTAAATCCGCTCGAAGCACATTTACCTAAAACAAATATAAGTTCTACTTACGTGTTTACATGTGGTAATGATTTTTTTGCATATCCGAATAATTATAACCACTATGTAAAATATTATAAAGATACTTTCCAGCATGGGGGAGTTTCGTTACAAGAAATGATAATTCCGGTAGTAACATTGAAACCCAAATAGGAGGTATTATGCATGAACTGCGTATTTCTGATTTAAATCAGCTTCAGTATGCAGCTGATAAGTTTGCCGAAACATTAAAGGATAATAAGATTATTGCCTTTTATGGAGAAATGGGAGCGGGGAAAACTACTTTCATAAAAGCTTTGTGCAAAGCAATTGGGATTAACGACGAAGTTAACAGTCCAACATTTACTATTGTGAATGAATACAGATCACCATTATATTCACCGGTTTATCATTTTGATTTCTATAGGATAGAGTCAGTAAATGAATTAATGGAAATAGGTTTTTATGAGTATATTGATTCCGGAGAACTCATTTTTTTTGAATGGCCTGAAAAAGTGGATAATATTTTACCTGAAGAATACCTGAAAGTTACTATTAAAGTCTGTGAGAATGGTGAACGTATAATTTCCTGGTGAAAAAATTGTTTTAGGATTTTTTATTTATTAGTTTTAAATACAAGGAATATAAAGATCTTTTTTGGGATTAATACATAAAACAGGTATTCCCGAAGAGTTTGAAATTATTTTTGTTTCAGGAAACCCAAAAATTTTATTAAGGAAATCAGGATTTTTAGTTGTTATAATTACCAGCATAAGTCCATCATTATTTACTGCATATTTTAGTGCCTCAGAATTAATGTTATTAAATGGAGATTTTTTTAATTCATGTTTTTTATAAGAAATATTTAACTCATGAAAGAAATTGGAACAAAATACTATATTATTTCTTTGTCTTTCTTCATCTGAGGGATAAAAAACCATATCTGCAATAGTAGATAAATGCCTGGCAAAATAGCTAACCCATCCTGCTTTTTCTTTATTTTCTTTTTGAGTATCAATAGGTAAGATAATATTTTTCTTATCATCAGGTAAAATCGAATTTTTCTGGACTACGAAATATGGAATTCGTGATTTTCTTATTATTTTTCCTGCAGCACTTCCTGAAAGAAATTGCAGATCGTTTTTGCCATGAGTTCCAAGCACTACAATAAAAGCGTCAATTCGTTCTGCAGTTGAATTTATTATTGTACATGTACATCCTTCTTCGGCATAATAATCACAATCTAGATTGTGTTCATTTTTTATTGATATGCATAATTCATTTAAAGTTTCTTTTACCTGCCTGTCAATTTCATTTTTTTCAAAGTAATTATATGTATTTTCATTAATTACGTGAATAAGAAGTAAATTTTTACTGAATTTTTTTGCCAGAAAGATTGCCCATTTTATACTTTTTTCGCCTACCTCGGTAAAATCGGTATAAACTAAAATCTGTTGTTGAACCTTTGCCACCTTAAATTGTTTTTTATAAATTGCGAAAATAATTAAATATTACCTCAAATAAAAATATAGTATAACATGAATACAAAGGTTTTAAATCTCACTGACAATGTAAAATGGATAGGTATCTTAGATCGCGATATAGTAACTTTTGATATTGTAATGGAAACGAAGTATGGTACAACTTATAATTCCTATTTTATTGATGCGGATAAAAAAACAATAATTGAAACAGCGAAGGAAAAATTTAGCGATGAATATCTTGCAAAAGTTAGATCAGTAGTAGCCCCTGAAGATATATCCTATATAATTCTGGACCATACAGAACCTGACCATTCCGGAAGTCTGGCGAAATTGCTGGAGATAGCACCAAAGGCAATAGTTGTGGGAAGCGGGCAGGCTATTCGTTATTTACAGGATATTCATGAGAAAAAATTTGAATATTTGATAGTTAAAGATGGCGATGAACTGGATTTAGGAAATAAGAAACTTCAATTTATCGGGGCTCCTAACTTACATTGGCCCGATTCTATCTATACTTATCTTGTTGAGGATAAAATTCTTTTTACTTGTGATTCTTTTGGTGCTCATTTTTGTGACGAAAGAATGTTTGATGATCTGGTTGGTGATTACAGTGATGCTTTTAAATATTATTTTGATGTGATCTTAAAGCCTTTCAGTAAATTTATGCTTAAGGCAATAGAAAAAATAAGACCTTTGGATATAAAGATTGTTGCACCCGGGCACGGACCTATTCTCAGAACTACTCACCGGCAAATTGTAGATTTAAGTGAAAAGTTGGCAAAAGAATATATTGAGCAGAATGAACATTCAAAAAAGAAAGTTTTAATTACATATGTTTCTGCTTATGGATATACAGGAATAATGGCAGAAAAAATTGCTGAGGGAATAAGGCAAAACAAAAATGTTGATGTGGAGCTTTGTGATATTGAAACAATAGAACTGGGGGAACTTGACTCAAAGATTGTTCTTTCCGATGCATTATTGGTAGGAAGTCCTACAATAAACCAAAATACATTATTACAGATTTATAGAATGTTCGCGGTAATAAATCCGATAAGGGACAGGGGAAAATTGGCAGGAGCATTCGGTTCTTACGGATGGAGCGGTGAAGCAACCCGTATTATCGAAGCAAATCTTAAATTGTTGAAATTAAATGTTTTTGAACCTTTGCAAGCAATGAAATTCAGACCGGACAGCGAACAGAAAAATGAACTTGTTGAATTCGGGAAAAACTTTTCAGATAAGTTGCTGGAAGAGTAGGGGGTAAATTTATCCCGTTCTGAAAATAGTTTTGACAAGTTTTAAATACAGTTTTTATTGTTTTACAAATTTTGACGAATAGCTGTTTTTATTATTTGTCGCATTTATAAAATAAAAACCAGAAGACAAATCAGAGATATCAAGATCAAACTTATTCCACTGATTGTTTGAGATATTTAGCTCAAATGTTTTAAGTATATTCCCCTGCTGGTTAAAAATAGAAATCTGGTAAATATCTTCCGGAAGATTGTTGGCTATTATATATAAAACATTTTTTACCGGATTGGGAAATGCTTTAATATATTTTTCTTCAATGTTTACATTAATGGCATCGGTAGTTTGAGAGTCTTTTATATAAAATTTATGCGGATCATAATGTCCAATATAAGGATGGTTTTCGGTTTTTAAATTACTGTCGGTTGCTTTTATAAAATAACATATTGAGTCATTTTGGTTAAAATTTTCCAGACTGATACTATATATGTTATCTTGAATATTTGTCATTTCATATTCTGTAAAGTCACCATTATTTATTTTTAAAAATAAACTTACTGATGTTATTGAACCTGAATTATTTAAACAGTAAATTTCAGCAGTGAAATCATAATTATTTCGAAGAGAAACAGTATCAACAAATGGAAAATGTGATATCCTCAACATCTCAAAGTCAGGTACTTCATGTGTTCTGCAATGAAGAGCATCGGTACTTTCCCATGTTGTGTGAGAAATTCCTATTATCTCATACCCGGGCATGGCATTTTCATAAGTTTCGAGAGCATCAGTATTATATTGGCTACCTGTACCGCTTACTATAGGGACGTATACCTTATTATTTACAATCAAAGAATTGGTATATGGTTGCCCGTTAGGACTATATGTTCTGTATACTTTATATTTATTTCCATATGAACTTGTTTGATTAGCCCAATAATCAGCCATTGCTTCAAAGTCGGCATAACGGTAGTCTGTAGAAGAAACTTTTGTTATAAGTATTTTATCTATATCCAGAAATTTTCCCCAGCAGTCTATGTGTTCTATATAATCATCCAGAGGATCCTCTAAAAGATGGTAGTTTGTTATTCCCAAATAACTTTCAACCATAGTTGTTATTTCTTCGTAGGAAAGATCAGAATTTTCGGTGTAAACAAGATCACACGAAGCAGCTACTCCTAATCCATCGGTCATGTAATTACCGCCGGTATGTGTTAAGTCCATACCGAAAACATCAGCTTCAAAAAAAGAGCCAAATAATGAGGGGATATCATCATCATTTGGTCTTGGACGATTATATGGAAAATCGACCAGTCCGATTTTACGGTCTTCACTGTACTCAATAAATAGCGGACTATAATCTCTTGTCCAGTAACTATCGATTTGGGAATTTATGAATTCAATGTTTTGCATATTTACATTTGAATTCTGTAAATTTTGTGTCAATGTTGCAATCATTGAGTTTGAACATAATAAGTATACTTTTACATCTTCAGAGAGTTGCCTGATGAAGTCGGTAGGTATTCCAAACATGTAAGGATATGCAATTATTACTCCCTGATTGGGTTCAAATTCGGCAATATTTCTCACAAAGCCTTCAGGAGGTGTGGTGGTTGTAAAATTTTTATTTTTAGAACCATCGAATTCCACAGGACTGAGCATATGATGTTTCCCTTCAAAAGTCTGAGGGATTTGCTCTTGTGCAAAAATTATTGTAAAGTTCAGCAGAATAAGTATTATACTTATAAATATCTTCATTTTATTTATTTACAACAAATCTGGAACGGTATATTTCATTTTTGGTTATAATTTCTACAAAATAATTTCCATTTACAAATGAATCGGAATTTATTATTGCATGGTTTGCTCCTTTTTCGAATTCAATATTGGATAGTTCATAAACAACTTGTCCGCTTATATTATAAATTTTAATATTTGACGACAGGTTATCGTTTACATTAAAAAGAATATTCACAACATTTTTTGCCGGATTAGGATATATATCCAGTTTATTTTCATTGATTTCAATATCTTCATTTGTTACTATTACACTAGTGCTGAAAGGAGGTAGTATAATATTGTCGATCCAGGCACAATCGCTTCCTGTGCTTTGAGATACGTCCTTAATATACATCCATTTGAATTCTCTTGAGCCTGTGCTGACTTCATATGTTTCGGCACTCCAGTCTTGTGTTCCTGCCCATATGCCTTTTTGGATGTCGTCAATATAAAAAGCCAGATAATCACAATATCCCCACCAGCTGGAGTAAGCTTCGCAGCTTACTTTTCTATAAAACTCTATATTACTATTTTGTGTAACATCTAAAATAATTTTTAAAGAAGTAGTTTGTGAATGAGAAATGTTTCCTGATTTTGCGGAATAATTTCCTTCATATTTTTCATTTGAAACAATAGTCCATGCCCTTGAATCAGTATTTTCCCAGGTAAAAGTTGTAAAACTGTTGGATTCCCAGTCTTCAATTGCCAGACCTATTGGTAAACACATGCTTAGTGAATATGAGTATCCGTTACTGTTTGATATGAAAGAAAAACAAATTTCATTATCATCGTATGGAATGTTGTCGGAAATGTTTACTTCAAATTCAATTATTTCGTTCTCATTTGCATCAATAGCGTTGAATGGTATGGAAGGAATAGATATTATAGCGTATTCCGATTCTGTTGACAATATAGCTGTTCCTTCGGGTAGTTTTCCATGTCCGTTATTTGAAATTTTAAATGTAAGTTTTACTGTTTCATTTTCGTCAATTCTGCCATTATTATTCCCACCGTTCTCATCATTTACTCCGATAAATCCTAACTCAACTTTTGGCGCATTTACAGTTATATTGTAAAATGATTCCCAGGAATTTTCATCAGAATCAGTTATGTATAACCTTAAAGGAATTATTTCCTGATCAGGAATAAAATATGGTATTTCTATTGTGTAGGCATCATTAACTGTTGTAGTTCCTTCAGAAGCGATATTGCCAAAATCGGCAGTATTGTCTTGAATAATTACCTCCTGATGAGTAGTGCTTAATACTGCTGAAACATTTGAAGCTGTTTCTATTCCAACATTTTTTAATCCTTGATTTATTTTTATAGTTTCTCCGAAATCGGCAAAGCCGTTATTGTTTCCTTGAGAATCGTTAATTGAAAAACTATCGCTGATTATGTATGGACCATCCGGAACAACTGCCTGAATATCACTTTGAAATGTGATTTTGTTATATGCAGTTACTGTCAGTTTTAAGCTTCCCGGTAATATTTGGGTTGGTAGCGGTATATTAGCGATTCCTCCTGTAACATAAGCATATCCGATTATTTCAGTATTTCCATTGTTTACAATGCTTAAACATGCTAAAGCATTTTCTGTGTTGCAATTAACGGGAAATATTGAAGATCCTATACTAAATACAGGTGGATGTGTTATTGCCATTGCAGATGGAGTCTTTGTGCGTACCATTATTGAAGGATCTCCGAAAATTGTCCATGTATCTGCCATTTCCTGTCCGTATCCACCTCTTTGAATCATATAAAACATTCCATTAAAAGAAATACCGCCGAAAGTTCTTTTTATATTTGCAGAATAACTTTCAACCAAAATATCGACCATTTCATCTTGTCCGTTCATTGGTTCAACCCAGGTTTGATTGATAGTGGAACCTAAAAATGCAATAGCACCTGTAGGGTTTCCGTTATTTGTGGCTCTGAGCCAGGTTTCTGCAAAACATGTGTTTGAGGCAAAATCGCCGTTAACACAGGCGACGCTCCAAATGAAAGGAAGTTTATTTTCATTGGTAAGCGAATTTACATTCGAATTAACAAAAGAAGTATTTACCCATTCGTCAACATCACCATGTCCGATATAATTTGCAACTCCGACTCCATTGTTTAAAGCTGTACTTATTTGAGAGTTAGAACCTCCTGATTCGTTAACATGAGTAACTGTATAACCATAGTTTTGAAGGTCTGTCCTTATAAGATTCATATGTTGCACATCAGATTCTCCATTATGTCCGCCTCCTGCTCCTTCGGCAGAAGCACTGCCAAATGCATTTCCGAGCCAGGTTGCGGTTTCGTCGAGAATTTTTTCATAATGTATTGTCCTTTCAACCTGAGTCTTAATATTTGCAGTGGAGTTTCCTGAAAATCTTCCGATAAAGATATCGGCATAACTATCATTACCTGCTAAGTAAGCGTAGGAATTGTCTGATGCACAGGTTCCTTCGGAATACGAAATCCGCATGCTTGGAACATCTGCATCGTCTCCAACCAATAATACATATGTAAGATTATTGTTATTATAATAATTTTGAATATAAGATTTTAATTGAGTCGCAGTAAGCGATGAACTTATTGTACTGGTTAAAACCATTTCCGTTTCTATACCTTTTTCGCGTTTCCATTTTACAAAATCAGACATTTCGCCGGCATAAGTGTCTTTTACGATAATAAGCATTTTGCCTGGCGTCCCTTCCGCTAAAGGAGTATATTTAGAATCGTTACTGTAATTTATAAATAAGTTGCTGTATATTTTCTCAAATTCACCACTAGGCCTTTCAATGTTCTCAGATGATGTATTTTTTGAATTATCTTCACTATACTTAATTCTCACAAGTATTTCTTTATATATTTTTAATTCTTTCGAAATTGCATTATAAGAAAAAGGAGAAATGCTGATATTTACTCCTTTAATATTTCTTATATTGTAAGGATCGCTTATGTCGCATATTTCTTCGGGGAAGAAAGCATTTGTTTTATAAATACTTCCATATTTATACGGAACATCATCAGGGTTTATTGTACGCAATATGCTCCCTTTCGACGGAGCAATGCTGATATCGGTTAAAATTTGATAATCGGCTGATACTATTTCGTATACTGCATAGCTATTGTCTGGGATCATTAATGCTTTGGTAATATATGGCAACGAAGGTACTCCCTCTTTTAAAATATTATTAAAATTTTCGATGACAGGTATTAATTCAACACCTTTTGGAGTATTCACTTCATCAAATCTAAAAGAGTTTAAAGATATTTTAATTAAAATATCTTTTTCTGATTTTTCTAAAACTGATATTTCCGGTTCAATTTTATTATTTTCATTCAAAAAAATATAGTTTGATTGTCCAAATAAAATTGAAGAAATCAATAAAATAATACTTAATGTCAAAAATTTTTTCATTTGAGATTTTATTTAATAAATGCTGAAAAATTACATATACAAAAATAACGACATTTTTGTATAAAAAAAACAGTTGCCTAAAAAGATATGAACTTTTAAATTTTCAGGCATTTCTACAGAGTTCCTAATTATGAATTTTCTTTAAATCCGGAACATGATCTGCATGAAAATTATGCTGAAAAGTTTATAAAATATTTCCTGTAGCTGTGATTTTTTGCGCTATTTGACAGAATAACAAAATATTATAGAATAAAAGATGGTATTGTCCGGATTTTATTTTATTTTTGTAACGTCTTTTAAATTACATAAATAGGCTTAATGCAGTCTATATACAAAAATGAAAATTAAGACAGTATATTTGAATTATTAAGTATAATTATATGAAGAGAAAAACACTGATTTTAGCTGTTATCAGCATTACATTTATTTCAAGTTTGTTTTCACAAACTATTTCGCCGGGTTATATTGACGGGCATTTATATTTTAAATTTAATGATAGTTATAGTATTGGTTTTAAAGTTAATGAAAATACTTCTATCGACTATGATCAATTACCGGACTTACATTATTTATTCGACAGATATGGAGTTACATTAATAACACGCCCGTTATTGATTTTTGATGATCAGAGACTGGCAAGAATTATCCGTATAGAATTCTCAGATGCTGAAAACATAGATATTTTTATAAAAGAACTGGAACTAAATCCTGATATAGAATATGCCGAAAAAGTTCCATACGTGAAAGAATTTGTAACTTATAATGATCCGTATTATGCTAATTTGTCCGGACTTAATTTTAAGTGGCATCTGGAAAAAATAAATGCTGCACAGGCTTGGGGACTTCAAACAGGTTCGGCTTCAGTAAAAGTTGCTATAGTTGATAATGCAGTTTGGGGAGCACATCCTGATCTGAATATTTCAACATCAAATCAATGTAATGTTGGCAATGGAACAACTTCTCCTGGGAATTCGGCACCTCCTACAAGCGTTTCGCAAAGTACAAATTGTACTGAAGATGATATTTATGAAGGAGAGTGCCAGAGTTATAAATGGTCGCATGGAACACATTGTGCCGGACTGGTAGGAGCAACAAATAATAACGGAATAGGTATTTCTTCCATTGGCGGAGGTGTAACATTAATGGGAGTCAGGGCAGCTAATGATGATCGTGTAATGTATTATAATGCCAATGGCGTTTCCTGGGCGATAGATAATGGAGCAAAGGTTGTAAGTATGTCTTATGGATCAGTCAACCAGTCGACATCGGAACGTAATATGTATCAGACAGCAGTTGATAACGGAGTTATTCTGATTGCAGCAGCAGGAAATGATGGAGACGGGGATAATGAAATAAGTTATCCTGCAGGCTATCCTATGGTAATAAGTGTTGCATCTATTGATAATAACGGAAGATTATCAAATTTTTCTCAGTGGGGAACAGGAAGGGCTGATATTGCGGCTCCAGGAGGATATGACATATATTATGGGAGTATAGCTTATCCGAACATTCTTAGTACTACGTATTGCACTAATCAATTCTACAGACTTATTGTAGATATGTATGATTTTAACGGAACATATTATGACGGCATGCAGGGAACATCAATGGCATGTCCGATGGTTGCCGGTCTGGTTGGTTTGATGGCATCGGCATACCCTGATATTACATATACTCAGGTAAAATCATGTCTTCAGTCTACTGCAACAGCATTATCAAGCGGATCAAATCCGATCGATGGAAACGGATATATAAATGCGTATGCTGCTGTGGGATGTGCACAATCATTGGCAGGAACTTCTGGTGGAGATTGTTCATGGTTAACAAATATCACCCAGACAGATAATGATAATATGAATGAACCTGGTGGTGCTTATTTATGGGGACAAGACCGCACAAATGGTATTGTGACTTATGCCGAACGTTTTGTAAATACAACAACAGGAACTATAGACTCAATAGAAGTATATGTTTATAAGGCAGCTTCCTTAACTCCGTCGTATTCTAATGTTACTTTCAGGATTTATGGAGAATCAGCCGGTTCACCAGGAACGGTTCTAGGATCAAAAACACTTGCATACAGCTATTTTACACAAAATTCGGTAAAATCAATTAAATTTGATACTCCGGTTTCTGTATCCGGAAATTTCTATGTAGGATTTG
>JAISPG010000004.1 GCA_031275085.1 Bacteroidales bacterium
GAAAGGATTCGGAAGTGATGCTTGACATTATCCGGCGGTTTGTCGATAAAAACGTTCCGGCGGTGTTCTGCAACACGGGCAACGAATATCCGGAAGCAGTAAAATTTGTCCGGCAAACGGAAAATCTGACGGTTATCCGCCCGGATATGCGTATTGCGCAAATCATCGAAAAATACGGATTTCCATTAGTGAGCAAAGAGCAGAGCCGCTATATAAATCAGGCAAAACACACGAAAAGCAAAAAGCTGCTGAATATCCGCTTACACGGCGGGACAAAAGGTATCGGCAAAATATCCGAAAAATGGAAATTTTTGATAGATGCTCCCTTTGACGTGTCGGAAAAGTGCTGTTATTTCCTGAAAAGGAAGCCGTTCGATAAATTTCACAGGGAAACGGGACTGTTCCCTGCAATAGGAACAATGGCGGGAGAAAGCCGTCTGCGACTGCAAAAGTGGATGAGAAACGGCTGCAATTCATTTGAAACAGACATGGTAGCAAGCTATCCTCTTTCAATCTGGACAGAAACCGACGTCTGGACTTATATACGCAGATTTAACCTGCCATACTGTCCGGTTTATGATCTGGGGTTAAGACGCACAGGATGTATCGTGTGCGGATTCGGATGCCATATTAAAGGCGACCGCAGATTTTATTTCCTGAAAGAACACAAACCGAAAATCTACGAATATTTCATGCAGCTGAAAAACAGCGGCGTACCGTACAGAGATGCGTTACGGTACTGCGGAATTGATTTTCCGGACAGAATGTGGACACAGTTGAAACTGGATTTCTAATGATATGAAAACAGGACTTGTAATTGTTATATTTTACCTTTTGACAGTGTTCAGGCCTTACCATATTATATAAGGTATATGTTATTGTGTTATATATTTAATACCAATTGTTTATATTATTCAAATTATAAGATTTATTTTGATGCCTTTATTTATTGATACTGTTCTATATTACTCTCAATATTATATAATGCGGAACAAAAATAAATAAATTATGATTGTACCTACAGATGACATGATTGGAACATTTGATATTTCTATTTAATTACAGGAAATCATTCCTGAATATGGATACGAATATTTGTTTTACCTTTTTATTTTATTTCTGCCTTATGTTTTTATAATTGAGACAATTTTAAAAAAAATGAAATTTATAAAGAAAAAATGCATGTGATATCAAATATAAATTTTATCTTTGGGGTCAAAATAAAGTCGTTGCACTGTTTGTGACTGACGGGGTTTTATTGTGGAACGAGGAATGAGACATGAGTAGCGATGGAAAGAACCGCTTTGGTACTAAAGAATGATAAAAGAAAAAAATATCGCTTTGATTTTTTATTCAGTGTCAAAGCGAACAACATTTTTAATTCATGAAATACTATAAAATATTTCTGTTTCTAACTATAATAATTTGGACGACCTATATGGTTACGAATAAATTATTTCATATATATTATGAATTCTGGACAATTCCATTAATAATGATTTTAGGCTCTTTTGTTGCAGGGGCATCTGCAGAAGGAGGAGGAGCAATTGCTTTTCCCTTCTTTACATTGCTATTGAATATTGAACCTGCGAGTGCAAGAAATTTTGCTTTTGCTATTCAATCAATTGGAATGACATCTGCATCTTTGTTAATCATTGGGAAAAAAATTCCAATTGAAAAAAAAATCATTATGTACAGCAGTATTGGAAGTTTAATTGGTCTAACACTGGGGACTTTTTTCTTATTAGACATTCTGCCTCAAAAAGAAACAAAATTGTTTTTTGTATCTTTTTGGTTGAGTTTTGCTTTAGTTTTGGCTTTTACCACATTCAGAAATTCAAAATGTGTTCATACGAATGTAAATCTTGATCATATACATGACAAGTTATGTGTATTAATTTTCGGAATAATTGGCGGCTTAATAACATCTTTATTTGGAAATGGAGTGGATATTATAACTTTTTGTTTAGTGACATTACGCTTTAATCTGTGCGAAAAAGTGGCTACTCCCACTTCTGTTATTTTAATGACAATAACAACAATTTTTGGTTTTCTACTACATCTGTTAATTGTAAAAGATTTTAAGAATGAAGAATTTATATACTGGCTTTCGGCAATACCAATAGTAGTTATTTTTGCACCGCTCGGGGCTTATATAATTAAATTTTTTTCCAGGGAACTGGTCGCAGTTTTTTTAATATCAATTATAGTAATACAGTTTATTGGAGGAGTGTTTATCCTTAGACCTCTATCAATTTATCAATTAACAATGTGTTTAAGTACTATTGTTTTAGGTTGTCTTTTTTTTATAATTATGCATAAAAAGCATAAACGAAAATTGCATAATTAAATCTGTAAACTGTAAAATCATTGAAAATGAATTCTAATTAATATACTAAAAATTATGAAACAAAAAAAGATCAAACGATTTCTTCTTAAAGAAATTCCAAAAATTACGGCAATCCTTATATTGCTGTCTGTTTATTGGCTTGCACAACCATCTTATTTGAGCAAAGAAGAGCATCATTCTCTTTCAAGTCTTTTTGATTTTGAAAAATATCTCATGTATTTCCCAGACAATTTGAAACCGGAATTTAAGAGGAATGTTCATCCACAGTACAAAAAAATAGAGAGTTGGATATCTTCTGTCGGCTCTTCTGTTGCTTTTTTTGATTTTGATGAGGATAATCTTCAGAATGATTTAGTAAATATTGACACACGTTTTGGCGCGGTTTACATATCTCCTGCACCGGGAACAGAGAAAAGATTTGAATCGTTTGAATTAAAGGTCAAAAAATTACGGTACGATAAAAACAAAATGGCTCCCAACGGATTAGTTATAAATGATTTTAATGAAGATGGAAAAACTGATATAATGGTTTTATATCTTGGACGGACTCCAATAATTTTTTATAATTGTTCTAATGGCATATTTGAAGAAAGTGAACTGACAACAGAGGATGTGATGTGGGATTCAACAACAGGAATTGCTGCTGATTTTAATGGAGATGGTCATTCTGATCTCTTTATAGGCAATTATTTTCCTGACACTACGAAAATGATTTACGCAGATGCTACGGATAAAAATCAGGTTATGATGAACTCAATGTCAAGAGGGAATAACGGAGCTAAAAATCGAATGTTTATCTGGTCCGGTATTGAAAGCGGGAAAGCTGTTTTTTCTGAACTTAAAGACTGGTATTCAGATTTTACTTATCCAAATGACTGGACACTTGCCGTAAGTGCGGCAGACCTTAATGGAGATATGCTGCCTGAATTATATATATCCAATGATTTTGGTCCCGACAAATTGCTTCTAAACACTTCAAAAAATGGGGAAGTTTCATTCAAACAACTTTTTGGAAAGAAAAAATTTAACACTACTCGCTCTAATGTTTTAGGACAGGATTCATACAAAGGCATGGGGGCTGATTTTAATGATATGAATAATGATGGGTTATTTGATATTTATGTCAGTAATTTAGCTGATACATTTGCATTATTTGAAAGTCATTTTTTGTGGATAAATAACGGGAAAATTGACGATTTAAATAAAGGAATTGCCTGTTTTGAGAATGAGAGTGAAAAATATGGTTTGTCACGGAGTTCGTGGGGCTGGGACTCAAAATTGGGGGATTTTAATAATGATGGAACATTGGAAGCTGTACAGGCAACCGGTTTTTTCAAGGGAACAACAAACAGATGGCCGGAACTTCAAGAGTTAGCAGAAATAAATGATTTCTTTGTAGACAGTCCAGATAGATGGCCGCAATTCAAGGAAGGAGATGATTTGTCCGGCAGTGCACATCTCATGTTTTTTGTAAAATCATCTTCCGGCAGGTATTATGATATTTCAGAATCAATCGGATTGGGAGAAAATTTGATGACACGTGGTATTGCCTTATCTGATATTGACCATGACGGAAGATTGGATATGGCTGTTTCAAGCCAATGGGAAAATTCTTACTTATATAAAAATATCGGTAGTAACAAAAACAGTTTTTTAGGTCTATCAATCAGAATACCTATTGATACTTGTCTTGATAAAATATTACTTGATACAGAGCCGATAAAATCAAGAGATGCTATTGGAACTATTGCCCGAATTAATTTAGAAAACGGGAAAAAATCAGTCAAAATGGTAGATGGAGGAAACGGTTTTTCCGGAATAAATTCTAAAGAAATTCTTTTCGGTCTTAATTCACTTTCATCCAGTCAAACAGTTGATGTTGAACTTATGTGGTTAAAATCTGATCATTCTGTAAACAGTACAGTTATCAGTCTATTACCCGGATGGCATACAATATATTTACCTTTTTAATTACCTTTTTATTTTAAAATCATGGAATATAAAAATAATAAAAACAGAATAGACGGCTTAATTCGATTCGCCATAGCAATTACAGCATTAAATATAATAGGTCAGTTATTTCTTGGTTTTGAGCATTCGTTTTTACATCTTATTGTCGCGTGGTTGTCAGCGTATGTTTTAGAAATGACCATGGAAACTGTTTCATCTAAATTTGAAAACAGAAAACCCTTATTTTCCGGAAGTTTGAGAAATTTAATCATATTTTTACTGCCAGGTCATATCGCTTCAACAGCCATTTGTATGCTAGTTTTTACAAATACAGATTTACGATATATAGTTTTTGGTGTAGCAGTAACTATTTTGTCAAAATATATTTTTAAAGTGAGAATTAATGGGAATATGCGTCATTTTTTAAATCCGTCCAATACAGGAATTTCATCACTTTTTCTTTTATTTCCCGGTCAAGTTGGATCTATACCGCCTTATCAATATACAGAAAATCTATGGGGATATGGGGATATTTTATTATGCTTGTTTTTTATCGCTTTGGGTAGTTATATTAACCTGAAATACACCAAAAGGATGCCTGTCGTATTAGCGTGGATTGCCGGTTTTATTTTACAAACCGTAATAAGAACCAGTTTAGCGGATACTGCTACAGTTTCCTCCTTACTTATCATGACCGGTCCCGCTTTTTTATTGTTTTCATTTTATATGGTTGAGGATCCCGGCACAACTCCATACAAAGTAAAGCATCAAATTATATTTGGTCTAACTGTTGCTTTGATTTATGGCCTTTTAATGTATATACACATTCCTTTTAATATGTTTTTTGCTTTGGTCGCTACCTGTTGTTTAAGAGGTATTATTTTATTCATTAAATCATTGAACGACAAAAGAAACACAGTACTATTAACATCCGGAACACTATAATTATGAGCAGGATTGGAAGTTTAAAACAGATTTTTTTTGGCATGCCTTTGTGTGAAGCAAACTCCGCAATAAGAAATTTTGAAAAAGGAGATGCACAGGAACGAACCGAATTAGTCGCAAAAACAGTAATTGAAGGTTACAATACTGCTGTTGAAAAAGGACTGTCAGAAGATTTATTAGATGTCCGTTTAATGATTAAAAATGAATTGAGTGGTTTTTTTAACGAAGGTATCGGGATGGGACTTTATACATTAAGTCTGTTTTCAATATCTCAAAAAAATATATATTGGGATTTTGTAAAAGGTGTAGGGAAACCGCATGAATATATGTCTTATATTGGAGCGGGAATTGCGTGCGGAGTTTTCAATAAGCCTTTTGAAAAATTTCTTGTAAAAGCAAATCCCACATGCAGTTTATTAGTCTTAAATGGCATAGGATTTTATTATGCTTATTTCAAAATAGAAAAAGGATTATATCAACACTATATACGAAATGATGTAAAAAAAGACGATTTTTTCGTAGAATGTTATGACAATGGAGTGGGACGCGCTTTATGGTTTTGTGAAAACGGAAATTCGCAGAATATCAAGAAAATAATTGACACTTTCCCGAAAAAAAGACAGGCAGCTATTTGGTCTGGTATCGGGTTGGCAGCCACATATGCCGGTGGCGTTGAGGAAAACGAGATACGTGAACTGAAAAAACATTCAGGTCAATTCTGGGAATTTGTTGCAGAAGGTTCTTTTTTAGCGACACACTGTCGAGATATCGCAGGAAATTCTCACAATTATGATATAACGGAGAAAATTTTAATCGGAAAATCAGCAGAAGAATGTCATATTTTTGGTCGGAAAATTCTTTTGGATTTAAAACAGGAGATATTGACAGATGGAGAATATACTTTTAGAGTTTTTCTAAGAAAAATTCGGCAATGGATAAAGAAAGACATTATTTAAAGAGATAAAAACAGGTTAATTATTTATCAGGAATAGATTTTCAAAAAGCAGTTAAATGAAAGAAGAAACTGAAGGTATCGCTATTGTAGGAATTGACTGTCGTTTTCCCGGGGCTAATAATATCCATGATTTTTGGAATAATATAATTTGCCTGCGACAGCAATTTAGAAAAATCCCAACAAACCGTTTAGATTTGCGATACTATTTTTCTGAAAATAATCCGGATCAGACATATTGCAAATATGGAGCATTTATTACGGATTATACTTTTGACCGTATCAAGTATAAAATATCAAAATCAACTTTTGAGCAAACAGATTTTGCTCACTGGTTATCATTAGATGTTGCTTTTGGAGCATTAAAAGATGCAGGGTTTGAAAATGGAACGGGACTGAATAAAGAAACAACAGGAGTAATAATAGGCAATTCACTAAATTCAGAATTTTCAAGAGCGAATCTTTTGAGAATTAGGTGGCCATATGTCCATAAGACGATAGAAAAAGTACTATATCTAAAAGGATTCGAAAGAGCTAAAATTAATGATCTGCTAAAAGAAATTGAATTCTATTACAAATCTCCATTTCCCGAACCGGGAGAAGACACACTGGTTGGAAGTTTAAGCAATACCATTGCAGGTAGAATATGCAATTACTTTGATTTTAAAGGTGGTGGATTTACAATTGACGGCGCTTGTGCATCTTCTCTGTTAGCATTGTCAAAGGCTTGTGAATCTCTACAAAATAAAGATTTAGATGTGGTAATTACAGGAGGTGTTGATTTAAGTATAGACCCATTGGAATTAGTTGGATTTGCACGTAATAAAGCATTGGCTTCAACAGAAATGAATGTATTCTCCGACTCTCCGCAAGGTTTCTTGCCTGGTGAAGGTTGTGGAATGATTATTCTTGTCAGAGAATCAGATGCCATAAAAAATCATTTAAAAGTTTATTCTGTCATTAGAGGTTGGGGCATATCTTCCGATGGACAGGGTATAATAACACGACCAAAAATCGAAACTCAACAACTTGCGATGCAAAGAGCTTATGAAAAAGCACAGTACTCAATTTCTGATGTAAATATGTTTGAAGCTCACGGTACAGGTACTTCCGTTGGAGATGAAATAGAGTTGTCAGCATTGTTAAATCTATTAAAAAGAGAGAAAACAATAGTTTCTCCTTTAATTATTGGTTCAGTAAAGCATTTAATTGGACATGCAAAAGCTGCAGCAGGAATTGCAGGTATTATTAAGGCCTCTTTAAGTTCATATTTTGGAATAATACCTCCTTCAATAATCAATAAGCCTTTACATAAATTATTGGTGGACAATGAGGATTTTATCCGAATGACTGATAAGGAAATATTTATGAACAGGCAGGAACCGTTCAGGATTGGAGTTTCTTCTTATGGATTTGGAGGTATAAATGTTCATATAACGCTTGAGAACTTGAGAGGTAATAATAATAATAATAACGATTACAATCCCACCCCAATCAATTTAAAGAGTCGATATAAGTGTATCCATAGAGATTACGAAATATTTCCTGTTTCCGATTTTGATAAAAATAATTTCATTTCAAAAATCGCAAAATTGAAAACAATTTCGTTAAATTTATCCCATGCTGAATTTACCGACCTTTCTATCTCATTGACGAAAGTTAACTGGAAGGGTTCTCTTCGTGCTGTCATAATAGCAAATTCGCCTTCTGTCCTTTCTTCAAATCTTGAATTGTTGTTAGAAGCATTATCCAAACAAAAAGAAAAATTTATTAGTCACGGTATTTATTTTAACGTATGTAATACGAGGGCAACCAATGCTTTTCTCTTTCCTGGTCAAGCAGTACCTGTTTATGAACATTTGGGTGCATATAACGCTTTTTCGGACATTAAGGAAGATTATTTTAAGGTAAAACAGAAATATAAATTAGACTCAATTCAATCGTCCATTATATTAAACAATAAATTTTCAGTTGAAATTCTGAAAAGCTTTGGAGTTTTTGCCGAATATGGAATTGGATATAGTTTAGGGGAAATGTCTGCATTAAATTGGGGAAAGAAATTAAATGATGAACAAATATTTGAATTGGTAAAATTGAGAGAAGATGCTTTGAGAAAACATGCTGATCCCGATGGAGCAATGCTTGTGCTACAATGTTCAATTTCAGATATAGATTTTCTCAAACAATATGCAAAATTTGAAATAACCGGATATAATGACATAACCAACTTTACAGTTGGGGGGCATCTTGACGAGATTAACACAGTGAAATTATTAGCTCATAAAAGAAAAATTCCCTTTGTTCAACTGAAAATTTCAAATGCTTTTCACACTCAAATGATTTATAAAGCGGCTAAAAAATACAGAGAAGCAATAGAAGGTATTGAATCACAAAAAGGGGAAAGCAAAATAATATCAACATTAACCGGCAGCCTGTTACCGGAAGAACTTGAAATTTCAGATCATTTATACAAACAAATGGTTCATCCTGTTCTGTTTTCTCAATCTATTGAATCAATAAAAAATGATGTTACATTCTTTTTTGAGCTGGGGTCTGGTAAAGTACTTTCAAATTTATTGAAAAAGAATCATGATATTAATATAATTTCGTTGGACTTCGCAAGTGATTCTATTAAAGGTTTGTTAGACATTCTTTCCGCTTCTTTTGTTTCCGGATATGATATAAATTTTTACAAGTTATCGGAAGGGAGATATTATAAAGAATTTGACTACAATACATGGAATTTTAATTTTTTGACAAATCCCTGCGAGACAGAATTGCCTGAATCCGTGAATTATATTTCGCTGAACATCAATGAAAAACAAGATGAAAACATACAAATAACTCATGACGATAGCGAAAACACACTCAAATCAATTACTCAAGCGCTAATTGATTTAATCAGTAAAAAAATGGAAATTCCGGCAAATAATATTTCTGAAGATTATCATATTGTATCACAACTGCATTTAAATTCATTGACGATAGCAGAAATCATTTCAATGCTTATAAAAAAATATAATAGAAAATTTGAAGTGTTCTCAAAAGTATTGGTTGCAGTTAATTCCGATGCGACTCTTAAAGAAATATGTACAGTAATTTTTAAGGAACAGGAGGGTTTAAAAAACGTGTCAGAAATAGATTTAGATGTGTTGCCTTCATGGACTCATATTTTTGTAAAAAAATATGAGAGAAGAAAAATTAAAAATTTCGAATACAAATCAGATAAAAATGGAAGTTTGATTTTAAATAGCACAATAGATTTTGATAATAAAAATCAGCTGGTAAATCAACTTTCCTCTATAGGAAATTTTGCATCTTATATTTACTCGTCTTCACTCGAAGTTGAAATATATGATTTTATTAAGTTCTTAAATTCACTGGAAAATTTGGAGATTGATGCGTTTCTGCTTATTGATATTCAATCGAATAAAGATACGATTAATGATTTAAAACCTATTTTACGGTCATACTCACAAGAGAACAGTGAATTAAAAATAATAAGTTTGGAAATTGATTATTTGCAACAGGAAAAAATATTTGATATTATTAAAAATGCATTTATTATTCGATCAAAATATCAGGAAATCATCTGTGATAAGGAGGGGGTTTGCCGTGAACCGTATTTTGAAGTCATTTTCCCACATAAAAGAAATAACCTGAAAAATATTATTAATGAGAAAGATGTGATTTTAGTAACTGGTGGAGGGAAAGGGATAACATTTCAGTCTATATTTATGCTTGCTACTAAAACTAATTGTAAACTGGCTATTTTAGGAAGAACCAATCCTGAAAAAGATGAGGAATTAAAGAGGAATCTTACACAATTGGTAGAGAAGAATGTGAATTATAAATATTATATTGTGGATGTATTAGACAAAAGAAATATTAAAAGAGTTAGAGATAAAATTTTTATAGATTTAGGAGAGATAACAATATTAATTCATGGTGCAGGAGTAAACAATCCGGTTAAAATCAGGAATCTACAAAAGAATGATATTGAGCGAACACTTTCGGTTAAAAAAAATGGATTGGAAAACATAATGTCTGTAATTCATGCGACTAATTTGAAGTTTTTAATAGGCTATGGTTCAATTATTTCCGAAACAGGAATGCAAGGAAATGCGGATTATGCGTATGCAAATGATCAATTGGCAAGAAGTATTGAAAAATTTGGTGTTGAGCATTCCATGTGTAAATGTATGACATTTGAATGGTCTATTTGGAATACTTATGGAATGGGGATTAAGCTGAATAGTATAGAAATTCTAAGAAATCAGGGTGTGTCCCCGATATCCCTGAATGATGCTCTAAATTCGATAGAAAAACTGATTACAGACGATAGAACGCCGAATGGACGTTATATAATAACCGGCAGAATAGGAAAAAGACTGCAATTCAGGACAACTCTATTACCGAATATGCGTTTTACATCAATAATAAGACATTTTATACCGGATATTGAAATTGTTTCAGATGTTCGAGTTAATTTAAACACCGACTTATACTTAAAGCATCATGTTTTTAACGGGCAATATATCTTTCCAACAGTATTTATTCTGGAAGGTATTGCTCAAGTATGTTCGGCACTTTGTCCAAATATTTATATTTATAGATTTGAAAATCTCAATATTAATCAATCAATCTTTATTCCTGAAAACGAAGACAGTACCATACGTTTTATCGCAACAAGAATTTCAGAAGAAGAAATAAAGGTGCAAGTACAAAGTGAAGAAACAAATTTTAGTGTAGATTGCTTTGACTGCTCATTTATATTTAATAATAATAATCCCATAAAAAAAATGAATATCAATGATTCATTTACAGATATTCCAATCCATGATTTTGATATAAAAAAACGGTTTTATGACGATTTACTGTTTCATTCAGAGATGTTCCATCGAATAAAATCATTTTATAAAATAAATTCCAAACGATCTGTTGCTTTGCTAAAAACCAACAATTTAGTGAAATGGTATGCTTCTAATATTTCTGAAACTAATCTATTAGGAGATCCGGGAACAAATGATGCAGCTATACATTGTCATCAGGCATGCAGGCCTGAAAGCACTTTGCTTCCAACAAAAGTCAAGAATATTCTTATAAATCCCAATATTGTAGATGAACAGTTATATATTTTGACAGAAGAGATATATGAAGATAAGGATGAAACAATTATAAATTCTATTGTAGTCAATGAAAAGGGGGAAATTAAAGAAATTTGGGAAGGTCTTTCCTTAGCTTCTGTTAAAGGTATAAAATTTAAAGGTGAATGGGATATTCATTTTTTGTTACCATTATTGGAATATAAAATAAGAAAAAAGAGGCCGGAAATAACAGATCCGGAAATAACTTTAGAAGATTGTCGGTTTATATTAGAACAATTTAATGCCGGGGTCAAAGAAGTATTTTTTTCCAAGAATCGGTATGATTTATTTTTATTGATAAATGAAAATAGATTCGTTAATGAAGATTCCAGTTTTGAATTAACATTACAAAATCAAAATAATCTTATAATAACGATAGAATTAATATGCCAATGATTTTTACAGATAATAAATTTTATTTTGAATATAAGTTTATTACAACATTTGAAGAAACTAATTTGATTGGAAATGTTTATTTTGCAAATTATGCTATTTGGCAAGGTAGATGTAGAGAAATCTTTTTATATGAATTTTGTCCCGATGTAATTGAAGAAATAAAAAATGGATTGCTTCTCGTTACGTTGGATATGAATATCACTTTTCTGAACCAGACTTTTGTTTTGGAAAAGATTTTAATGCGAATGTCAATAGATGCTAAAAGTGATACTTCTCTATTAATGAAATTTGATTACTATAAAGAAGAAAATGACAGGTTAAATATTGTCGCAAACGGATTGCAAACAATTGTTGCAATGAAATCTATTAATGACAAAATGGTAACTGTCAATTTGCCACATTCTTTATTGAGCTTTATGGAAAATTATTACAATTAAAATTATAAAAATCATGAAAAAGGAGAAAAACGAAAGAATTTCAATAGGCCTTCTTATAATCTGTACTTGTTCCCTCATCTCTTACTCTTGCGAGGAAAAAGATAAAGAACCGGATATACAAATTGAGGAAGTAAGTGATGTTTTTGAAGCAATGGGTGGTATTGAGAGAATTAAAGTTATCAATACAATTTCTTATAAATCTTTTGGGAAAACATATGAATGGGAACAACCGACTCCCGTTGAACCCAATCCGCTTTTTGCAAGTTACTATGAAGCGACCTTTTCTTCTGAACTAAATCATAGAAAAGTCCGAGTTGAATATGACTATATTCAATATAAGCATCCATTTTCATATAGAGTTAATGAAGGTACACACATAATTAACGACAGAAGGGGAACTGTGTCTGGTGAGTACAATTGGTCATCATTTTATTATAATGACCATTCGGCTAATCCTATGCATTCAAGTATGATTGAATCTATTTTGAAGAATCAAAAAATGGCAAATCCCGTTGAATTATTAAAAGAATATCTGCTCAATCCGGAAGAAGTTAAATTCCATAATGGCAAATTCGTTTATCCAACGAGAATTAAAGACCTTAACATTGAATTAATTATTGATCCAGAGACACATTTGCCCTTAAAAGCCGAGGTAAAAGAAGCGGATTATTTACAGGGGGATTCAAAATTTGAAGTACATTATGATGACTGGACGGAAATTGAATATGTGAAATTTCCTGCTATGATTTCGTTTTATTTAAATGACCAAGTTCTTAAGATTGAGCAATTGTCCGATATTACTTTTAATCCTGATTTGAATAATGACCATTTCACCCCCAAAGAAGTGTCAATAGAATTATCTTACGACGAAGCAAATGCCGATACCGGAGTTTTACGGTCTCAATGGTTTCACAGATGGACAGCATGGGGAATTAGAATGGATCCTCCGTATGATAAGGGAGCGATTATTGGCGATAAATTTGATCTGTCCTATCTTGAGATGGGCGATCAAACCATCGGAGAGAATGTCAGGATGGTTGGACGACCGGATTTGCCATGGAGTGTTTTAATAAAAACAAAAAAAGGAATTTACATTTGGGAAGCGCCATTGCATAATGCATTGACTTTTAGCATTATTGAGGCGGCAAAAAGAGAATATCCCGATGTGCCGATAATTGGAGCAATTGTATCTCACACTCATCATGTATTTTTTAGTGGCATAAGACAATTAGTAGCCGAGACAGGAGAAGTTTATGTTGGCAAGGAAGGATATAACTTCGCCAAAAAGGTAATGGAAAGTAAACATACCATGTTGCCTGATACTTTGGCTATTGTTCCTAGAAATGTTAAAATAATACCTGTCGATACAATAGTAAATATAGATGACGGCGCTGTTCAAATTCATCCACTCATTACTTCCGATCCGGTTGGAACGGTGACATCTGGCCCCCATTCCACAGATATGCTTGTTGTATATGTTCCCGAATATGAAGCTATAATTCAGGGAGATATGCAATGGGAGGGCGTTTTTATGAATATCTGGTACGGAAAAACAGCAAAAGGATATACCCCTGAGACAATTGCAGAATTGAAGCGTCGAGCCAACTATCTTATAGATTACATAAGGGAACATAATTTGAAAGTAACAAAAATTGTTGGTTCTCATGGTGGTGTTGGAACAATTAAAGAATTAGAAGATATTGCTAATTATCAATTTGAATAAATATGGAGGATACAATTATACAACTAAAATCAATTTCAAAAAGATATACTATTGATACTCAAATAATAAATGCATTAGCCGAAATTGATTTTTCAGTTAAAAAATCCGATTTTACCGCAATTACCGGACCATCGGGGAGTGGAAAAACAACATTACTGAATATTTTAAGTTTAATTGACATTCCCAGCCAGGGACAAATAATTTTCGATGGAATTGAAACAGGTAAATTTAACGATAATGAACTGTCTAAGATTAGAAGTTCAAAGATTGGGATTGTATTTCAACAATATAGTCTTATTCCTGTATTGAATGTTTTAGAAAATGTAATTTTTCCATTACAAATTAAGAGAATATCCAAACATAACAGGAAAGAAATGGCTGTTTCTCTTTTATCTAAATTCGGTCTTGAAAATTATTTGAAAGCTAAACCGTATCAATTAAGCAGTGGTCAAAGGCAAAGAGTTGCAATTGCGCGGGCTTTAGTCACAGAACCATTGATTATTATTGCTGACGAACCAACAGCGGCGTTAGACAGTAAGAGCGGTGAAGAAACAATAAATCTGATGAAAGAAATAAATCATTTATTAAATACAACATTTGTTTTCTCAACACACGATATGAGAATTATGAAATATGCAAAAGATATTATTGAATTAGTTGACGGTAAAATAACAAAATGATATTATGTATTACATTCAGTTTGCCATAAAAAATATTTTCCGCAAAAAACAGCGCTCATTTGTTACAATATTCACAATTTGCCTTGGTTTTTGTGCTTTAGGTGTTCTAAGTGGGATGCTTAATAATATTTATTCCAGATTAAAAGAACAGGCAATTATAAATGAAAAATTAGGACATATTACTTTTGTGAAGGCTGGATATTTTCAATATGGAAAAGTAAATTTTAATGAATATCTGTGGAATCAGGAAGAATTAGAAAAGATTATTGAAATTATCAAATCTAATGATGAAGTCATTTTAACAAGTCCTCGTTTGAGCTTATTTGGCACGTTAAATAAAAGTGATATATCTTCTATTTATATTTCTGAAGGAATACTTCCGGAAGATAACAAAATATTATCCCAAACTAATATTGATGGGCGGGTAAATCAAAATATTCAAAACATTGATTTTTCAAATGTTGCTATTGGGAGTGAACTGGCGAAAAATCTTGATATTAAAGTTGGTGAAAGTTTAACCTTATTAGGAATAGCATATGATGGGACTCCTAATGCCATAGATGTTGTTGTAAATAGTATTTATAACACAGGAAATCCAGCGACGAACGATAAATTTTTGCTTATAAATTTAGAAATTGTTCAGGAATTATATGGAAAAAAGAGTGCTGAGAAAATTATTGTTACGGTGAAAAATTCAAAAAGAATAAAAGCCATCCAACAAGAATTAAATTACTCTCTCGAAAACGCAGGATATAATATTGATTCAAAAAGTTGGGATGAAATATCCGTTTCATATTTGAAAGTAAGAAAAATGTTCAGTGTGATTTTTAGAGTACTTATTGTTATTATTTCTATAATAATTCTTTTAATGATGCTTAATACTTTCTATATGAACATCACAGAGCGGACGTTAGAAATAGCTTCGATGCGTGCAATGGGTCTAACCAGGGGAAGAATTAGTTATTTATTCTGTTTAGAGGGTTTAATAATGTCTATTTTGGGTTCTGTCATAGCGATAGCAATGCTTTTATTGATTAAATTTATACTTAAAACCGTAAACATTACTTTTGTCCCACCTGTCGCATCAGTAGAAGTGCCTGTGGAAATTATTTTGATCCCAACAAATTTAACATGTCTGTTTATGGTTTTTATATCTTTGGGCGTCATTTCTTCACTGTTAAGTGTTACTGATGTATTACAGAAAAGTATAGCAGAAACTTTAAAATATAAAATATAGATATGAAAAAAAGAATTTTTTTAAAATTCCCCCCTCAATTTTCTAAATTGATTAATAATCAAAGTATTGTTGAGTTTGCGGGAGACAATCTATTGGAATTAATCAATTATTTAGATTGTACTTATGGAAATAATATTAGAGAACGTTTATTGAATGATGAAAACCGGCTCAGGCTTTATCTAAATATTTTTATTGGAGAAAACAATATAAATTCTTTAGAGGGAATAAACTCTTTAATATCGGATGGCGATAAAATAAGTTTGATATTACCAAGAGCAGGAGGCTGAATTATGCTGTTTAAAATATGTCTAATAATGCATATTATCCCTTCAATTATTTGGATTGGATCAGTATATATGGGTACATTTATAGACTGGCCTGTTTGTAAAGATATAAATGAGAAAGGACGGTTTCCATATAATTTTATAGTAGGACAGGGGAAAAAAGTATATTACAGCGTCTATTTAGGGATAATATTGCTGTGGTGTTCCGGTATTGCTTTAATTTTTTTATCGCCAACCGATTGGAGTGTGCGTAGAATAGTGCTGATTATTATAAAAACAATTTGCCTCTCATTAATGACAGGATTCACACTTTATGGAACTTTGGTTACTTGGCCCAAGTTACAACTTTCTACTAATGATGAAGCCTATAAATATTACAGGCAATATATGCGAAGGGCTACGGGAACTTTCGTTTTAGGAATTATTGCAACAATAACAGGAATAATATTAAGGTAAATGAAAAATATTACAGTTATAATTCTGTTTTTATTTTCTCATATTTCTATGGCTCAGAATATAGATGAGAAATTCAAAGAAATACTTAGAGAAAGTGATTTTTATCGAGGCAGTCAAATATCAGGGATATCGTGGATTCTCCATGTGCAAAATTTTAAGGATAAAAAGCAAGAGAATGAATTATTAATACATGTCGAAGTTTCAACATTAAATAATAAGCAATTTGCATTGATTACGTTTTTATCTCCCTCTAACAGCATCGGAAAGAAAATGTTATTGCGAGACCAAAATTTGTTTTTTATGAAAAAGGGATTAAGGCAACCAATTTTAATTTCCGGACGGCAACGATTGTCAGGCGCTGCTGCAAATGCAGATATAACTTCTTGTAACTATTATGCAGATTATGAAATAATAGAAGTAAAAGAAGCGAAATATGACGGTTCTGATTATTGGGTGTTTAATTTGCGAGCAAATAATAATCAGGCAAGTTATTATAATATTATTTATTGGATTGATAAAGACAAACACCAAGCAAAAAAGGCAGAGTTTTACGGAAAAAGTGGCAAACAGATTAAAACTGCTCTATTCAGATATAATAATCCTGTGAAATATAAATCGGAAGACTATAATTTTATTTCTCAAATCTGTATCTTTGACAATTTGAGAGAATCACATTATACAATATTGGATTTAAGAGATATTAAATTTGAAGAATTTGGCAATTCAAAATTTTTAAAAGAAAATCTTAATTAAGATGGATAACAGAAACAAATTAATTACTTTTTTATTTTCCTTTTCCATAATGAATGCACAGGGAGGAAACTATATAAAAAATATTGAATGGAACGTGGAGATAATGCCTTTCAGTAAATTTACAAATTTTATTACAGAAGAAAATTCGCTTAATCCGAATAACCGTATAGCCAAATTGTATTGTGCTGAATACGCATTACATTTAAGACCTTCATTAAAATATGAAAATAAAAAAATTGTTTTTTCAGCACACCCCCGCTTAAAGATAAATAATTATAAAGATCTATCGGTTTATTTTCAGGAATTAAAAATTGAATATAGAATCAATGATAAAGCCCAAATAATGCTCGGACGATATGTTAAAGAATTGGGTTCTTCTCTTTTTGTAAATCCAGGTAATCCTTTTTTTATTGATGCAGACAGAATTAATCCAAAAATTGAAATTAAGCCGATGGATTTCCTTCAGATAAATTATTATCCTTCAAAGAATTTTGCTCTTTCATTTCTTGCAAATCTTTATAGGGGAGAAGCAAACATTTATCAATATCCATTATTCGACTTCAAAAGAAATTACGCATTATATTTTGATTATTATATCAGTTCCGGACATATTGGAAGTATATTCTCAATAAGTGAAAATCTGAAAACACACTTAGGGTATTACGGACAGAAAACAATCAGCGATGCTATAATAATTTGGTTAGAGGGAGCGATTGATTACAGACCTGATCGATTTTATGCCGTCGAAGGTCATGAACATAATTATTTGAAACATGATGTTATTAATGGCAGCAGGAATGATAAATATTTTTTTTCAAATTTATTTGGATTCTCATTTTCTCTGAAATCCGGTACAACATTTTATATTGAATATTTCCATAACGGAAAAGGATTTAATAATCAAGACATTACATTACAGAATGCCATTAAAGCAAGTACTAATGAATATCATTTTGATGCAACAAAAATATTATCCGATAGAAATCTGGGTAGGATTATCAACAGTGGGATGATATTTCCCATGAAGAATTACATTTTCTCTCAAATTACTCATAATGAATTATTTAATAAGATGAATTGTAGCCTGCGATATTTTTATTGTTTGGATGATAAAGGCGCACAGTTGTCATCGCTTTTAGAGTGGGATTTATCCAATAATTTACAGTTATTCTCTGTTGGTTTATTCAATATTGGTAATAAGCAAACAAATTTTAAACAACTGGTAAATTATCAAACCATGATAGGCATGGCAATAAATTACTGATAATGAGATGTAAATGTAAGAATGACAGGGGAGTTGAACATAATACTTATTTTTATTATGCCTATATATACTATATTGGTATATCATACGTTATATATTAACATTACTGGTTTATTATATTTTAATTGTTAAATTTAATTTTTAGAAAAATGAATGATTTTATTTTGATTTTTCGATTTGACGGCAGTCAAAAGTTTGAACCAACTCCTGAGCAAATTCAGGAAAGTATTAAGAGATGGCAATCCTGGATTGGCGGAATAGCCTCTCAATGCAAGCTTGTAAGCACCAATCAGTTGGATTTCAAAGGTAAAGTTTTGTATGCTAACGGAGAAATTGCAGATAAACCTTACACAGAAATTAAAGAAATTGTTGGGGGATATTTAATTGCTAAAGCCGAAAATCTGGATGAAGCAATAAAACTGGCTAACGGCTGTCCCGTTCTCTTTTTTGGAGGGAATGTGGAAGTGCGTGAATTTCAGAAGTATTAATTAATTGATTTAACATGGTACTTATTGAAACATTGGTTTTATCTAACTAAATAGAATCATGAATTTCAATAAGTACTTTTAAATTTATTCTGTAATGAAAAAAAAAATTGTTATTCTATTATTTGGAAGCATTTTATGTTTTTTTTCATGTAATGAAAATGAAGATGAAAATGAATACATAAATGCCGAATATTTTTTAAGTGAAATTCGCCCCAATTACTTTGATAATATGAATTGGGAGTTGGCGAACATTCGGTCAAATATCCCTAACTATTTAAGTAACTTTATGGAAATACATGACAAAAGCGAATTGGAATATAATGCAGGAATGTACACAAGTTCAAATGACTTAAAGTATTATGGCTTTCTGAAACAATATTTTTCTTTTTATTTGTTATGTGTGACAGCAGGATATTTGGACGAGAATCTTACTGCACAAGAAATAGTGGGGAATAATACACATGGGCTTTTTTCCGGATTAAGTACCGGTACAGATGATTTTATGCAGAAAGAACTTGAGGCTATGATGGCTGAAGCAAAAAAAATTGCCTATGAATCTGTATATATTAACGGATATAATGACTTGGCTTATGGGTTTTATTTGGCTTGTTGTCAAGTATATAAAAGACTGCAAAGCAGAGTGAACAGGAATAGTTTTGACGAACATTTAAAATTAATTGATTTTTCTTTTATAAGTTTGGTGAATTACTCCGATATTCCTGTTTGGAATTTGATGATGCCACAAGTTACAATGTCAAACTATTTGGATTCTTTAAATACTTTTAAAAATGAAGAAATGAATAGATTACTTTTTAATGTGAACGCTCGCGTTATCCCCGGTATGCTGGAAAAAGAAGGTCGTTATGCAGAGATGATCGGTCCATTGTATAAATTCGATTTAAACATGAAAAAAATAGATTGGCTAATACACCTGGATAGAGAATTAAATCATGAAGATTTACGTTTATTTGACAATAGTATTGAAGCTATGGATGTTGCTTCAAATTTTATCGAAGAAGAGCGGAGCGAACTTTTAAATTCATGGATGTATAAAGAAACGTATCATGAACGAAAAGAAAAATTCGATTTAATAAAAAAGTATAGGAGAAATATAAACTCTGAAGATAAACCGGAATTAGAATCTTTTATTGCATCAAAAAGATTTAGAAAAGCATATCAATGTTATGCCTGTCACCAACTACAATAAAATGCACGATAAAATTACATATAAAATATCAAAGAAAGTCAGCGAAGTTGACCCTTTTAAAGCATATAAAATGCAACAGGAAGGATCTCTATTAATTGACATCAGAGAGCAATCTGAATTATATTTAGGTAAGCCTCTAAACTCTACTCATATCCCCAAAAGCCAACTTGAAATCACATTATTGAATGTAATCAATGATCTAGATGTGAGTTTATTGATTATTTGTTCCAGTGGGAAAAGATCTCTTTTTGCCGCATATATCTTGAAAGAATTAGGATTTAAAAATGTTTTTTCCGTTTCGGGAGGCTTTGAAAACTGGAAAAATTCAGAGCTTCCATATTCAATTCCTGAGAAAGATAAACCGAATAGATATATTAGACAAATTCTTATTCCTGAAATAGGAAAAATCGGGCAGCAAAAGATAAATAAATCCAAAATTCTAATTATTGGAATGGGTGGCATTGGATGTCCGGCGGCTTTATATTTAGCAGCAGCTGGCATTGGTCATATTGGTATTATTGATAATGATTTAGTTGATTTAAACAATTTACACCGACAAATTTTATATTCAGAAAAAGATATTGGCAAATCAAAAGTTCTTTCAGCAAAAGATAAATTAGAACAGCTCAATTCTGAAATTACAATTATGCCGTATGAAGTCAGAATAAATTCTGAAAATATTAATTCGATAATATTAAACTATGATATGGTTTTAGATGCGACAGATAACTTTGAAACTCGAAATGTTATCAACAATGCTTGTATCAGACATAAAAAGCCTAATATTCAAAGTTCCGTGTTTTTGTTTGAAGGACAAATCTCAACCTTTCATCCAAATTTTAGCACAAATGCTCCGTGTTATCGTTGCTTATATTCTGAATTTCCTCCTGCATTTCTCAGTCCGTCATGTTCTGAAATAGGTGTTCTGGGAATCTTGCCCGGATTAATGGGTGTTTTAGCAGCGACAGAAGCGTTAAAAATTATATTGGATATAAAAACGAATCTGATTGGCAAATTGTTGGTATTAGATTTATTAGAAATGGATTTTTCTGTTTACAATATTCAAAAGAATAAAAATTGCAATTATTGTTCGAGTATCAAAAATACTGACCATTAAGTTATAATCAAAATAGAATCCATTTCACCAAACTTAAAATGATACGTATTATGTATTCAAAAATTATGGAAAACAAACATGAATATTTGATGCACAAATATTTATGTGATTTGCCGTCAAATTTTCAGAAGCAAATCAAAGAATATAAAAGATGGCAGAATCAGCAGCAAACTTTATTGGGACGTCTTTTGCTTTATAAAATGTTAGTCTCTTTAGAATACAATCAGATATCTCTATTTTATAATAAAAATTATAAACCGATTCTCAAAGATATAAATTTGCATTTCAGTATTTCTCATTCTGGAAGTTATGTAGTTTGTGCCCTGTCATCAAATAACATAGGAGTTGATATTGAAAAAATACAAAATCGTCAAATTGAACATCTAATATATTTTATGTCTAAAAATGATTGGAATTCTATAAATAATTATCGAAATAAACTTTTGCAGTTTTATGATATTTGGGTAAAAAAGGAAGCCATAGTAAAATTACTTGGAGAAAATCTACTTATTTTTAACAAAATAGATATTTTTAAAGATGTTGCTACTTATGAGAAGGAATTGTTTTTTCTGAAAAAATTTTTAATACATGACAACTATATTTGTTATTTAGCATCGGATTCACCTTTCGCGCTAAATACTAAAATTGAAAAACATGTATCATGTATCAATTTTTGACTCGAATTATTTACGGTACAGGCAGTAAAGGATATTTTAAAATCGCCGGCAGTGTTCTCGTGTGGATAGTATTTTATTTTTTCTGAAAAACCGATGAAAAACAGAATCTTTTATCAAAAGCTACACAAACATAAATAGATGAATTGCCTATATTTATTGATAAAAATAAATAAAAACATTTTGTATATTATAAAATATAATTACATTTGCACAATTTTCTGGACAGGAATTAACGGGACTTGGCTTGTTGGGAAAATATAAAATAGATAAAATAAATAAAGTCCTTTAATAATTAAAACAAACAAATTATGTTTTATGTGATTGGTTTAGTTACAGGTATTATTTCATTCTTTTTGGGATGTATTTGGTACTCGGTCATATTTGGTAAGGTATGGCAACGTCTTATGGGATTTTCAGACGATAAAGTAAAATCCATATTTAAACCACAACGTATTCTTGTGGCATTAATCAGCGAACTTATTGCTGCTTTGTGTACTGTTGGCATTTTGTACAATTTGCCGGCGGAAATTCCGCTTTTTGTAAAGGCAATTATGCTTATTGTTGTAGTGGTGGGATCAGGCGTTAAACTGGCTATTTTTGATGGCAAGAAAACCGGTATCATCTTAATTAATGAAGGGTATAAAGTTATTACCATTCTACTGTTTGCCTTTGCACTCTCATTGTTTGGGCATCACATTGTTTTTTAATGGCTAATCTTTCGTGTGATATAGTTTGTATAATCAACTGTATCATGCGCGTCAAACAGGCTGCAATGCTTGTGTATTAACCTTAAATAACAAGTGATTAAGACATTGATGAGAAAAATGATGCAACAAGAAATAACAAAGAAACCTCCTCCGTTTTCTAAAGAATAGAGGAGGTTTATTTTTTTGCCCTTTTTACCGCTCCTTTTTAACCAAATGTTGCAACTCCAGATTTCTTCAATCCGTTCAGTTCATCGAAGACCCATGAACATGTCCTACGTGAGGCTGGAAATGGGTATTTGGTAACCTGAGTTTTGGATAAGAAAACAATAAACATTTCATATTCCGGGATATAGACCCCGCAGGCAAATATTTATAGCCAATGATATCTTGCGAGGTCGAATAAACCACTCAACTGCATATTGTTATAAATATGTGATACCTTGATATCGATGACGTCTTATCCAAAACTCAGGTTAATACCTTTATTTATTGAACGCTCCTAACGGGATGCCATATTGATACCTTTATTTATTGAAGACTCCAAAGTATTGTGTTGATACGGTTTTGTTTTGGATATGAAACAGGGAATACACCCGTCAAATGCATCCGTTAGAGTTGTTATAAAAATAACAGTTATATTTGCACAAAATTTAAAATGGATCACATTAATAGAAAATGACATGAAAAAGAGAATTTTATTTATGCTCCTGATACTTTCAGGTTTTGGCAGTCATACTGTTTCGGGTAAATCTCAGATAATAGACGGTTATCCTGTCGCCAATTTTGCATTAACGGTAAATGTTTCGGAAAACGGCAATTTATACGGAAAGATTCTTCAAAATCCGGGACAGCTGGGAGAATGGCTTTCCGATAAGGGCAGTATGGAAGTGTATCTGGAGAAGAAAGGCGTAAGACATTCGTTCTCGGAATTTAAACAGAAGAACATTAACAGATCTTTCCCTTTTGTTAAAAATTCGTACAGCGAATCTCCCCTTATATCCTCAAAAGCAGATCTGCAGACATTCTGCCCGCTGGGAATTAACGATGTGGCAATGTCCTCGCTTCCGGCGCTGTTGCTGGAACTGACTTTCTTGGCAACTTCGGACGAAACATTCGATTTGGTTATCTGTCCCGATCCTTCTTTGACGAAGAATGTGAATACCTGCAGGACTGACGAATATTCGGGAATAGTAAATCCCGAATTTCAACTGACATGCGACTCGAAAACGCAGTGGAAAGATAACCGCTTAATAATCCCCGTATCGCTGAAAGCCGGAAAACAGAAAACTTTGCATGTCCTTTCGACCTTTTATGACAGTGAATGGATAAGCGCCAATCAGTTTGCAAATATTGAGGAATTGACCGGTTATGTACATAAAAGATGGTCGCTCCTGAAAGATCAGACCGCTCTGTTCGACAAGGCCATTCCCCATACGGGAGATGAACTGCTGGATAAATATCTCCGCTGGTATATGATTCCGGGAATATCCCTGACAAAATGTACCAAAGACAATAATTTGCTCACCATGGGGTACCGGGAACTGAATCAGCGTGACAGCTACTGGACTTCGTGGCTGCATCTTGTTCTGTTTAAAGACGCGGAACGCAAAATGATAGAAGAAAGCATCGAGCATCAGCATGCGTCGGGAAAAATACCTACAACGATTCTGCCCCTGATAGAGCGTAACGACGATCTGGATATTAATGCCTTTTTCATTTTGAGGGCAAGTCGTTTCCATCAGTATTATATCGACAGGGCAAGTCTCGCAAAGTGGTTGCCAGCGCTGATTAAGGCGATGGACTGGCTTATGTCGAGAGATTCTTCCGGCGACGGGCTTCCTGTTCAGGTTTCGTTTTGGGGCGACTGGAAAGATGTCCGGGGAGTAGAAAACAGAAAATATTCACCCTTTTCGGGACTTATATATCTGGCCGCGCTTAAACAAATGATGTTTCTCTGTAAAGAATGCGGCGATAATGACAATTTCGGCAAATATGAATCCGCTTACCGGAAAGGACATACTTTTATAAACAAATCGATTAAAGACGGCGGTCTGTGGAATGGAAATTATTATTGCCAAAAATGGAAAGACGGGCAAATAAACGACAAGCTGCTTCAGGATCAGACTGTCGGCATACTGTTTGGCGTTGTCCCCGAAGACAGGGCGTCGAAGATAATCAATTCCCTGAATACAAAAAGTCTGACTCCGTTCGGCATAGCCGAGACTTTCCCGTACTATCCCGAAGAGTTCGGCTATAAACCTGCGACTTATCATAATGGAGCTGTGTGGCCATGGTTGAGTTTTATGGATTGCTGGGCGCGTATCAATACGGGCAGAACCGAAGAGGCGATAGAGCTGATAAAGAAAGTGGCTAATGCCGACTTAATCGAATCGGGAGACTGGTCGCCTAACGAACATATTAACAGTTTAACCGGAGAAAATCTCGGATTTCAGTTACAGGGATGGAATGCCGGCCTCTTCGGAGTGGTGTATTTCGGAATCGTACACAGGGGAATTATTATGTGAGATATGAAGTATGAAGTATGAAGTATGAAGTATTGGCCGGCGCCGGCCATACTCCATATTTTTTTAATTTTTAATAAGAAAGATATGAATAAAAATACGGGAATAATTGAGATAGAAAACATGGAATTTTTCGCTCGTCATGGCTGTTATGAGGAAGAAAGACTTAAAGGAAATACATTTCTCGTGACGCTGAAAATCGAAACCGATATTACTCTGGCTTCCGAATCGGACAATATTATCGATACGGTGAACTATCAGATTGCATACAATATTGTGAAAGATGAAATGATGATTCCTTCAAACTTGCTGGAAAACGTTTGTTACCGCATATTAAACGCTTTGTATGACAGGATGACGGATATAAAAAAGGCGACCGTCAAAGTCAGCAAACTCAATCCGGCAATGGGAGGGAAAGTAGAAAAAACTTCTGTTTCACTGTCTAAATAAGCACGGGTATGAACAGAAAAAAACACGTTATTCTGGTGGGTATGCCCGGCAGCGGGAAAAGCAATATGGGATTCTTTTTGTCGAAACTGATGCGGATGCCGTTTATCGATACCGATTATTATATAACTGTAAAGGAACAGAAATCCATTGCAAAAATATTTGCCGAACATGGCGAAGACTGTTTCAGAAAAATAGAGCAGCAAATCCTGCTTGAAATCATCGAAAAAGACCCGTCGGTTATAGCCACCGGCGGAGGCATGCCGTGTTTTTACAATAATATGGATATTATGAACGAGTTTGCCGTTACCGTATATCTCGAATTGACGCCCGAAAAACTGTTCGAACATTTGAAAACCGATACTAAAAGACCTTTGCTAAAGGGCAAAACCGGTGAAGAATTGACAGACTACATTAATATTTCTCTGGAACAGAGAAAATCTTTCTACGAAAAAGCCGATATAACGATACAGGCGTACGACAAAACACCGGCTCAACTTGCAACCGAACTTGTTAAAAATATTTCCGGCTTCATGGCTAATATGACACAATAGAAAATCCTTTGCCAGGGGCGTACAAGTCCGGCTTTTCCAGCAAGTTATCGACATGTGAAAAAGCAACTTCCGGACTGCATCCGCTAAACTTTATTAAGTATTAAGCATAAAATTTAGCGCAAACAAAGGAGAAAAATACATCTTAACAAATTTTTTTTACGTTTTGTTTGTTTTATATTAAAAATTTGTTATACCTTTGCGGCGATTTTAAATGAGTCTTTTTAATAAATTGAATGTTAAAAATAGTTTTATGGATTGTTATGCTTTACATCGTTACTCAAATGTTAATGAGGGTAATTCCCGGAGAATCGGGCATTTATATACTTTGGCACGATTATTGCAGAGAAGTAATCAGCGAGTTACGCAATTCAGACGGTATTTTTGTAACATCTTTAGGGGAAACCGCATGTTTTATTCAAAAAAAAATGTGCGGTTTTATATTCCCGGTTATATATCAATT
>JAISPG010000077.1 GCA_031275085.1 Bacteroidales bacterium
TTGATTTCTTCGAGGTTAAACGATTTATTGTGTTCTTTTCGATAGAAATCGGATTTTGAAAGTCCCAGCTTTTCGGCTACAGATTCTTTTCTGTATCCCGACAGAGCAATGATTTCATCGATATGATTCATGAGTTCCTGATAATTACTCACGACTTCATTCAGGTAATCTTTTGACAATGCTATACTTGTATTCATATTTCCGTACATGTTTCAATTTTTTTTTATGACAAAGATAAACAAATGTTTTAGAAAATTATATCACAGTTTCCAATCCGTCAAGGGTTATATTTTTCCCGTCTTTGCGTTCTTCGTAGATTCTTTTGAAATATTCATTTTCAATATCTTTACCGTCTTCGTTCATCAGTTCGACGATTTGCATCATTTCTTTGAGGGAAAATGATTTTCTGCGTTTTTTCCGATAAAATGCAGATTCCGGAATACCTAATTTTTGGGCAACAATTTTTCCTTCATACCCTGTTTGCGCAAGAATTTCGTTTACCCGAGAAACGATATCGTAATAATCGTTGACAACTTCTTTAACGTAACATTTGGATAATAAAACATCTGTGCTCATAATAATTTTTTATGACAAAGGTACAAAACATCTATAATATAAGAGAAGTTTCTCATAATTTATTTCCACATTCCGACTATTGTTGCATTTTCTTTTACATCCTTTAACACAATAGCGCCAGCGCCAATTTTAACATTATCATTTATTTTTAAATGTCCTAATATTAGAGATTTACAGCCCACGTAAACATTATTTCCTAAAATAGCGGCTTCTAAATTATTCCCTTCAGTAATACCGATTGTACATTCATGAAAAATTGTACAGTTATGCCCGATTTTTGCAGATCTGTGAATAATAATCATATAAGGATGCGGCAGTCTCAATGTGCAAATAGCTTCAATGTCGATAAATGAATCAGGATGGATTTGTGAGCAATAAAATCCCTGAATAATTGTTTTTCTTAATATTTTAAAAGGAAATTTTATTGTGAATTTTTTTTCAAAGTATAATAGCAGAATAAGTAATTGAGCATGAAACCCGTTTCTATGAAATATTTGTGAAATCATTTTTTAACTTTTATAATTCATTCATTTAATTTTATGAAGCATTTGACATATTATGAGGTAACTGAAAGTCGGTTTTTATGTTGATCACACTTTATTTGTGAATTATCGTACATCAAGGCCAAAACAAGTATCAGTATAAACGGGAGAGCGTTTGACGGACTTGTAATTCTGTGTTCGGTGAAACTCATAATTGTGAGGTTGAAAAAGGATACAATCAAAAAAACACGCATTATATTCGAATAATTTCTTTTTGGGGAAACGATATATTTATAAAGAATTGAAAATATCCATAGCGCTTTGCTTCCATGAGAAACGTGTTATATTTTGTTTATTTTTAGCTTTCAGTAATTCGCAAACATTGTCATCAAGCAACTTTAACATATTGGCTGCTATTGAATCAATAGAAAAAGGATCACAAAATAATGCCGAATCTCTAAAAATTTCGGGTAAACTGCCTGCATTCGAAACTAAAACGGGACAGGCACAATTTTGAGCCTCCAATGGCGGAATACCGAATCCTTCGTACAGCGAAGGATATAAAAATCCTTTTGCATTACTGTAATATTTTATCAGTTCACTGTCCGGAACACGCCCCAATATCTTTATTTGAGGGTGTTGCAAGTATTCGGAGATGTCGATTTTTGTGAAACTTTTTGTTTCCAAATCGCCTATCAAATATAACTGAATATCTTTGTTCTTGGCAGATATGATATTAAATGCCTGTAATATTGCTGTCAGATTTTTCCTGTGATTTAAAGAAGAAACGGCAAGCAAATATTTTATATTCCGCAAATCCGGATCATAAACAGGTTTAAACGAATCATTGACCGCATTATAAACGACGGAAATCTTTTCTTCCGAAACTTTGTAAAACCTGATAATTTCCTGTTTTGAAAAATTACTGACAGTAAATATATGTCCGGATGTTTTAATAATATTGGGGATTAAAAATTTATACAGATATAAAAACGATTTGCTGTATGTTTTGGGATAGACATTAAAAGCAACATCGTGTATGGTGACTGTTTTATTTTTGTAGCATATTGGCGCTGTATTACATAAATTAAGCAGTAACGGATTACCCTGCTTTTTTAAATATTGCGGCAAGTCGATTTGTTCCCATAAATGTCCTGTTCTTTTCCCTGTGATCTTTGCATTTAACTGTTCAAATATGTCATGCTGTACGACATTCCCGGGACAAACAAATTCTATAGACGGATCTAACTGCTTTAATCGCAATGACAGTTCTATCGCATAACGCTGTACTCCGGTAACAGACTGAGTGAGGAAGCGTGAATTAATTATTATCATATTTTTATAAAAATGTGTCAGGTTTTTTTCTTCCTGTTATAAATAACCCCATGTGCATATATAAATATGCCGTACCCCATATAAAAGCGCCCTGTGGATCATTACTCATCAAACATCCATTCAATAATGAAGTGACAGACATAAAAATAGCACAGGATGTAAAATACCATCCTGCAGATATTAATTTAAAAGATTTACGAAGCGAATACAGAAATAACCACAATACACATATAATTCCTATGATACCTGTCTTTTTAAAAAATGACAAAACCGGAATCTGAAATGCATGCTGTTTCGTTTCATTGTTTTCCATATCCATCGCTCTAATTTCTCCCAAGTCTTCTGTCGTTGTTTGCCTTTCAAACAAACCTCCTTCCCCCGTACCTGCAATATACGCTACTGGTTTTTGATTCACTGTTTTCATATAACTTTCGAATTGACCTATTCTAGTTTGTTTCGCATCTTCAGAGGATGAAAAAATAAAAAAGAGACAATAAGAGATAAATGCAAAAGATAAAAACGGATATACATATAAAACACGTTTAGGAAATTTATACTTAAATCCCCCGATCCCTATTAAAAATAAGACTATACCAGATGAGAAATAAGATGATTTAATGTAATTATATAATATAAGACTAACTACAATCAACGATGTTATTTTTGTGATTTTGTCAAGATTTTTATATGGAACTAAAAGGCAGGGAAGATATACCATAATTAACAATGCACTTGTTTGATCAAAAAATACAACACTATGACCACCACGTTCCCAACTTATTCCTTGCATGTAGAACGAGCTAATAAATTCCGAGAGAAAATTTATCAGAATTATTAGTGATAATGTTGATATTATTTTTTTTGCATCTGTAATGGAATTTATTTTTTTTACAAAATATGAAATGCTGTACATTATTAAAATCCCGGACAAAAAACCTCTTGCAGCCCTGATTTGTACACTCCAATCAACTTCTCCTCCAACATTTACAAATATGAGAGAACCTGTTATTCCTACCAAAAATAAAATTATATTTATATAATAATTAACATATAATATACCTTTGTAAATATGTGATACCTGTCTTTTAAGATTTATTATAAAACTAATCATTATTGGTATTATAACAACCAACAGGAAAATGTCATAAATGCTTAAACTGTTAAATATTTTGTAGTAAAAAATAAATGTTCGGGGAATGGGTATTAAGTAATCTTGTACCGGCTTGATAAATATATTAAAAACAGAAAAAGTTATTATTGTATATATAATCAAACAATATTTAATTCCTCCCTTAAATCGTTTACATACAATCAATAATCCCAATAATAATCCGACAAAAAATAAGATAGAATCTATGAAGATTTTATCAAAGGTATCTCCTGATAATGTATATTCCATATATAATTAATAATTAGTATAATTAGTGCATATACGATGCGATGTAAACACCTGGAAAATTTACGGATAGTACCACATGAAAATATTTTTTAAATACGCTATTTTATGAAATCCCTTTTAATCACCTTTTTATAAACATCCTCATACTCACTCGTCAATCTGTCTGTATCCAAAAATGAGCGGACAGATTCTCTGGCATTTTTTCGCAATTCATTCAGCAAATCTTTATCGGCAATAATTTTACTTATGGCATCCGAAAGACTGTCAGGAGAGGATATATCGCAATGCAATCCGTTATATCCGTCTATGATAATTTCTTTCAATCCTCCGGTTGCAGAAGTAATTACAGGGATATGGCGGGCACACGCTTCTATGGCAACCGAAGCTAAAGGTTCATGCCATATTGATGGAATTACCAAAACATCTACTGAAGGATAGAAATCTTCCGATTTTGTATATCCAAGAAAAGAAATACGGGTATCGTTTTTTGAAATGTTTTTTAATTGATTTTCATAATTGCTCTCGCCTTTACCTGCAATTTTTAAGGATATATTCTTTGAATTAACTTTTTGAAACTGTTCGATAAGCCATAAAATTCCTTTGCTGGGAATTAAAGAGCCGATGAATCCAAAAACAGGATTATCTGTTTCGGTTTGTTGATGCTTTTTACCCGTATCGGGAATGATTCGCACGTTGTGTATTGCCGTTTTTAACGAATTTGTAAAATATCCGGCATTTACGACCCTGTCTACCACATCCCGACATACTCCCACAACAGCGTTTATGTTTTTCGATTTTTGCCTGTGCAGGATTCTCATCAGTTTACATTCAAAACATCTTTTATCGCATCGGCTATCATTCTTAAACAGTGTGGATTTTGTACATAAAAAATAAAAATCGTGTAACACCTGTACTGTGGGAATTTTTGCCCTGTTAATTTCGTCCCAGACGGCAACCGACCAGCCGGCAATATTATGACAGGACACAATATCCGGTTTCTCCAATGCTATAACTTCCCGCACGTAATCTTTCATTCCAGCGTTATACATATCTTTTATATGCCATAACAGCTTTTTTATTCTGGAATGTTCCCTGTTCCCGTAAGTCCAGTATATATTTTTTATTCCTCCCCGATACACTTTTATTCCATTAACCATTTCATGGTGAAGACCTTTTTTATCGCCTGTTGCTAATAC
>JAISPG010000052.1 GCA_031275085.1 Bacteroidales bacterium
ATCGGTACAGATGAAAATATTTTCCCCAAATCGCTATAATATGAACCGATTTTACCGTTTAGCATATAAAATCACACCACTTGGCATATTTTTTTTGGTGATACACAAAAGTCATATTATTTTTGTGCTTATTTTTTAAAATTAAAATTGGTTTTTATGAAAAGGTTAAGTAAATTAAAATTGACCCAACTTATCTATTTAAATATTTTTTAAGTTAAAATCATGAAAATTTTAGTGTCTGTTTTTTTTGTATACTTTAATGTAAGTTTATTAGCTCAAAATGGCGTCTTGATAAATATAAATGCAGCTAAAAATTATCAGCATAAATTGAATCTTTCGGATTTTGCAGAAAGCGTGGAATACATTCCTTTGGAGACAACCGACAAATCCTTAATAAATAGATATATGACAGGATGCATATTGATTAAAGATTACATTTTTGTACCGCAAAGTGGAGTATTATTGCAGTTTCGCAGAAATGGGGAATTTGTACGGCAAGTAAACAAAGCGGGACATGGACCCGGAGAATGTTTTGCAAGATTTATGGCATTTGATGAAAAAAATCAACGTATTTATATGTATAATAATTATACATATTATATCATGGTCTATGGGTTCGACGGTAAATTTAAACATAAATTCAAGGATCCCATGCTGGAAGATTCTGATATCAACCCGTGTACTATGGACTGTGATAAAAATGGAAATTTATTTCTGTCGTTTGATAATTCGGGAGGAAATATGCTATATAAATATGTTGTAATTGATTCGGTTGGAAATATTATTCATAAAGAGCCTAATTATGAAATATATAAAACAACGGATAAAGTGATTGATTTTGCAATGCAATTTTCACCGTTTTATTCATATAAAGGTTCATTATTTTATTCTTCTTCAAGTGATACTGTTTTTCGTGTAAATCAAAACTATAAGTGCGAGCCTCATTATATAATTAAAATTCCCAATAAAATGACATTGGAAGATAATGTGAAATCGGGTACAGGTAAAGCCACATACGATGATATCCGTGGCAAAAGTATCGTTGGTAATATACGCGAAAATGACCGGCATGTATTTATTCGTCATTCTATAGTAGAAAGAGACAAAGACAAAAAAAGAAATTATATATCGCTGTATGACAAAAAAGAGCGCAAATTGACCGCAAATATCTCCGCCGAGTTACTTAATGATATTGATGGGGGAATAAATTTTTCTCCGGTATTCCAAAATGAAAACTGCATGTATACCTTTATATGGCCATTTGAAATGAAGGAAAAATTAACATCCGCACATTTCAGTAAGTCAAAAGCGCTTTACCCGGAAAAGCAAAAGGCGCTGAAAACTCTGGTTGACAAATTGCTGGAAGATGATAATATTGTTATAATGTTAATCAAATTAAAATAAAAAATATATGATAGAAACATCCGTATTTTCTTCTCCGACTAAAAACAGGAACACTTATTTACTCAGTGGGCATTCGTATTTAAGTTTTATACATCCGGCTTTAAAAGAAGATTCGGAAGATGAATATTATAGAAAAAAATATCAATATCTGAAAAGTAAAGGTTTTTTTAAAGACCAAGAATGTTTCAATAATTTGAGAATAAATCCTCATTTTGTTAAAGACAGTATCGTGAACATGACACAATTAGTTTTTGAAGTAACCGATGCATGTAATCTCAAATGTAAGTATTGTGCGTATGGTGAATTTTATGAAGATTATGATGTACGGTATAGTAAAAAACTTCGGACAGAACAGGTAAAACCATTATTTGATTATCTGTCGGATTTATGGGAAAACGAATCTGCCGAATCATATAACAAGACGACATACATCAGTTTTTATGGGGGAGAACCTTTGCTAAACATGTCTTTTATCAAAGATGTAGTAGGATATATAAACAGTTTGAATATCAGAGGAAAACTGTTCCGGTATACTATGACAACCAATGCAGTATTATTAGATAAATATATGGATTATCTTGCAAAACATAAATTTATGATACTCATAAGTTTGGATGGTAATAGTGAAAACAATGAATATCGAGTGGATTTCAATGGAAAAAACTCATTCGACCGTATTATAAAAAATGTAGATTTATTGAAAAAAAAATATCCCGATTATTTTGAAAAACATGTAAGGTTTAATTCCGTATTGCATAATAAGAATACAGTTGCAGGCATATATGATTTTATACATTCAAAATACAGTAAAATACCAAGTATTAGTGAATTAAATAATTCGGGTATTCGTGCTGATAAAGTAGCGGAATTTGGAAGATTATACAGGAGTTCCGAAAGTCTGTATCAGGAAGAAAATTACAAAGAAATAGAACGCGAACTTTTTATGAATGCTTACTCATATAAAGATGCCGTCATGTTTTTACATCAATATACCGGACATGTTTTCAAGACATATAATGGCGTGCTGATTGATAAAAAATATAAAAAAACTGTTCCTACGGGAACATGTATTCCTTTTTCAAAAAAAATATTTGTTACCGTTAACGGTAAAATTTTACCATGTGAACGCATTGGACAACAGTTTAGTTTGGGGAAAATTTCGGAAGAAGGAGTAGAGATTGACTATGATGCTGTTGCCGAAAAATACAATAAATACTATGACAGTTTGGAGAATCAGTGTTCTAAATGTTATAGAGCGCCATCCTGTGTTCAGTGCCTGTTTTACATTCATGATATTGGAAATAAGCCAATATGTCATGGATTCATGGACAGGTCTGTTTTTTCTAAATATATTGCAGCCAACATGACATTTTGGGAGGAACATGCCGAAGATTATCAAAAAGTAATGGACGAAGTAATTATAAATTGAAAAACATGAATAATAATACATCCTCTCAATACTGGTTTACAATAGAACCATACGTATATGTATCGGTTGGAAAAAATGCCGCTTTACTGTACAATACTTTGGACGGAAATACTATCCCTGTAAAACAGCAAAAAATAAGAAAGTTGATTGGCGATCTGTATCGTAAAGATAATTGTGGAGTTATCCTGTTAACCGGTAATCATATAGATGATAAAGATATGCAGTCTTTTATTATAGATTTGCGGAATAAATTTATGGGTGATATCATTGATACATCTTTGTCGTCTGGCAAACCTGTTCAATTAATGCCGAAACTAAACCTGCAAACCGATATAAAGAGGCTTAAACAAGACGAGTTCAGATCTACAGGAGAACATATAATGCAATATTTGCAGGAAACAACCGTTCATTTTGACAATAAAATTAATGCAGATACCTATTGCAAGTTTCTGTCTCAGATTCCTCGATGGAACAAACTGCGGCTAGTAAATTTATGGGATTATGAACAGCGTAATACGTTAATGAATTTTTTAATTTTATCTTCTGTTATGACGGTTATTATTACTCCGTATGACAAGATTACGGTTCAAAATTTATCATTAATTAATATTGATATTTTTAAACTCCATATCATAATTGATTTTCCGGCTGACATGCAACAATTGCATGAAGCATGGACTGTTTTGTCCGGGCAAAAATGTCCGGCACAATTTGTTTTTAAAATTGCATCGGACAAAGATTACGAACAGTCTGAAATAATTATCGACCAGTATAATATAAAAGATTATAAATTAGAACCGGTTTATACCGGCAATAATCTTTCTTTTTTTGAAAAAAATATCTTTCTTACGGAAGAAGATATACTGTCGGAACCATTATCCATGCGTGAAATATTTGCACGTCAGGCATTAAATACTTTTGATTTTGGTAAAATCCATGTTATGTCGAATGGAGACGTTCATGCTAATTTGAATCAACCGGTTTTAGGTAATATTAATACGCATAATATTCAAGAAATTGTATATAAGGAAATGAATGAAGGCAAATCATGGTTGCGCATCCGTGACCAAAAGCCCTGTACGGATTGTATTTATCAGTATTTATGCCCGTCGCCATCTAATTATGAAATTGCGATTGGCAAACCTAATTTGTGTCATGTTGTTGAAAACAAATAAATTAAATAAAATTAAAAAGAAATGAAACGAATAACTGTTTATGTAATGATTTTAGTTTTTGCCGTTTTTGCAGGATGTAAGGATAAAAATCCTGCCGCTGTAAAAAACGGAGAGTTAACAGTGTGTTACAAATCCCTGTTAAAGGATACTGTTGATATCCCATTGAGTTTGTTGACCGAAGAGTTGCAGATAGTGAAACTGGACGATGCGGATGCGGCGCTGGTGAGCGACAGACAGAATATAACAGTAAGCGAAAATTACATTGTTGCAGGCAATGAAGGAAATACTCCTGCAAAACTGTTTGAGCGACAGACCGGAAAGTACATTACAGATCTTGGCTCTGTCGGACAGGGTCCCGGTGAATATTCTCAGCATATATATCACATTCAAATTGATGAAAAGAATGGCCGTATTTATCTTTTGCCGATGATGCCCTCACAGATTTTATCATACGATTTGCAGGGAAATTTTAAGGATGAAAAACTTTATATTCCCGTGCGTGTTCCCAAAAGTATTTTTCATGTAAACGGCAAAGATTCGATTATAACTTTTGCAGTTCTTCCGTTTACAGGCATAAAGACTTTGGTATGGAGTCAAAAGAACATGCAGATTATACAGCGTTATCCTACAGGTCACCTTTCTGTTAATGTGGATTTCAGTAATGAAGTCATAAGCGGGTTTAATAATGAAAACGTTTTCGATTTCCAGATTTTCAAATTTTTTGAGCCGGGAAACGACAGTTTATACCATTATGATATTGAAAAAAACATTCTGACACCGGTATTCACTCTGGATTTCAGCGGATCTGAAATTTCAACACATGCGTACATGGAGTTACCCCAACACTATACAGGAAACTTTGCTGTAATGTTGCAAACAACAGTAACCGGCGAAAACAGTACAGCGACAACCCCTGTTGATAAATTCTATATCGTAGATAAGAAGACCCTGAAAGCATCGTATTTTCGATTAAAGAATGATTTCCTTGGCGGTATAGAGGTTGACAACCCAATATGGAGGTTCAAAAACGGATATTTTTCTCAAAACTGCGATCCGTCGGTTTTACTTGAGCAATTGGAGAATACGCTTGTTTCGAATAAGAAACTTTCTGAAAAAATGCGTGCAAAACTCACAGAATTGAAAAATTCGATTAGCGAGGATAAAGATAACAACTATATCTTATACGCAAAACTGAAAAAGTAATGTAATTTGTACTTATTTTTAAAATTTTATAAATAATCAAAATATGAAAAAAATATTAACGGTTACAATTTCTATTGTATTTGTATTGGGGGGATGTAAAAATAAACAAACCGGAACAGATCTGCCTGTAATAGATCTGTCAAAAGATTATCCCGAAAAACTTGTGTCTTTTCAGGAAATGGGCGGCGAACTGGAATATATCCCGTTAGAAACCACTGACGAGGTTTTACTGGAAGCCATAGCCACACCAGTTTATATTTCCGATGAAAAAATAGGTTATGCCAGTCTGGCGATGCTGCAACCGTACGAACTTTATCAAATGTTCAACACTTTCAGGGATACGGAAGGAATCATTCTGGATTTGAGAAATTATCCGAGAAATAATATCTCCG
>JAISPG010000053.1 GCA_031275085.1 Bacteroidales bacterium
TTGATTAATGCCATGCGCTGGTTTTATTCCCGCACCGCATGTCTTCTCCTTGTTTTGCTCGCAACAGCAGGGACTTATTACATTCATACCGTTTTAAAAACATATTCCGGCAACCACACGGAAGTATATATTGCATGGGGGATTCTGGTAATAATCAATTCTTATTCGCTTTATACCATGTATTACGATTCCCTGATGCAGGGACAGGGTTTGATTAAACGTTCAAAACAAATTCAAATTGTCGGACAAGGTGTTTATTTGATAGTCGCTGTTGCGTTGATACTGTTACATTTTAATTTGATTGCTATTGTGAGTGCACAGGCACTGTCAGTTATAATAAGGAGAATACTGTCGTACAGAACGATTTATACATCTGTTTTTAAAGGTTTGCTGCATAGTGTAAAAGCAAAATCGACAAAAGAGATACTTAAACCGGTTTATCCCAATGCGATAAAAATAGGACTAACCGGTCTTGGCGGCTTTTTAGTTTCACGTTCTTCAATTATTATTGGTTCGTTGTATCTCTCTTTGGGAAAAATTGCATCATACGGCATAACCATACAGATAATTGGAATTATTTCATCCGTCGCTTGTGTTTATTTGACAACCTATCAAGCCAAAATTGCACAATGTAGAGTACAAAGCGATAATGATACAATAAAGCAACTCTATTTAAAAGGATGTTCATTTATGTTTAGTACTTTTTTATTGGGAGGAATGACATTAGTTTTTTTTGGTGAATCGGTATTAGATGTAATAGGAAGTCAAACGTCGTTATTGTCAAAATCTTTTATGGTATTCGCATTATTAATTTATTTATTGGAAACTAATCATACACAAGCAGCGATTATCCTTTTGACAAAAAACGAAGTGCCTTTTTTTAAAGCATTCTTGATTTCTGGTGGCAGTACATCAATTTTATTATTTATATTTTTAAAATACACAAATTTGGACATTTGGTCTTTGATATGTGCACATGGTTTTGTCCAACTATGTTACCAAAATTGGAAATGGCCTTATGAAGTATTTAAACAATTAAATATTTCATGTTTCAAAAATAGATGATATTCAAACAAAATTAATCCGCGAAAAATCAATAATTTATGCTCCGCATCCAATCTGGATGCAGAAGAAAGGGAAAATGTTAATCAAATTGAAAATAATTGTTACCGGTAGTTATGTCTGCATTAAAAGTATTAAAGATAAAGAAATTACTTAGAGATATCCGCAAAACTGTAAAGAAAATACGCATCAAACTGTATCTAAGAAAGTTCAAAGAAAAAGGGAATAACATTGGACTTTGTTTTCCGTTGACGGTTGAAGCTCGATATAATGTTTCGATTGGGAATAATAGCGCTATCGGTACTTATTGTCATATATGGGGAGCAGGAGGTGTGAAAATTGGTAATAATGTGCTGATTGCAGCACATTGCTGTATAACATCCCAAGGTCACGATACTTCTCATAAAATAATGAGGGGAACAGTAATTTTAAAAGAAGTAGTAATCGAAGATAATGTTTGGTTAGGTTATAATGTAACTGTTTTGCCTGGTGTTACTATCGGTCAAGGAAGCGTAATTGGCGCAGGCAGTGTTGTCACATCCGATATACCTCCTTATTCTATTGCTGTAGGCAATCCGGCCAAAGTGATAAAGACTCGAGAATTTAAGCAGCAATAAAATGCAACACATTGTTCCTTTTTCATCTTATTTTATTTATTAAAAAAATGTACACATATTAATATGAAAAATATTATAAAAAAAATAATTTTTTATTTCACATCGGTATTGACAGCATTAAAATATCGTAAATATCTGACTGTTAAAAAATCTGTTTTATTTGATCTAAAATTAACTGTTTCTTCTGAAAATATTATTCAATGTAATCATGCTTTATTAAAGAAATCAAACATAAATATTCAAGGACAAAACAATCACGTTATTATTGACGGACAAATATTAACAACTAAAATATTAATGGTAGGACAAAACAATCGAATCATAATTCGGAAAAACACAAAATTTGTCAATTCTAATATTATTTTAAGAGGCAATGACTGCATAATAGAGATTGGATGTAATTCAACTTTTGGTAGTGGTTTATATATGGTTTGTATGGGGAATAAAAACCAAATAAAAATAGGTGAAGATTGTATGTTTGCAGATAATGTCGAATTATGGAATACGGATTCTCACGCTATAAAAGACATGAAAGGCGTTACCATTAATCTATCTAAGCCAATACATGTAGGCGATAAAGTTTGGATAGGCAAAAATTCAACTATTCTAAAGGGCGTAAATATAGGTAATGGAGTTGTGATAGGGATAAATTCTCTTGTTACTAAAGATTTACCTTCATGTAGCATCTGTATTGGCAGTCCGGCAAAAGCAATTCAAAATAATATTACCTGGGAAAGAAATTTTATTACAGAATAAATAATAAATAACTGTTCAAGTCATTGTTATATAATCTAAGGAAGTGTTACGAAATAACTTTCCTAATTATATAATTTAATTATTTATAAAACAATATATTATACAACAATAATAGGCAGTTTATTCAGTAACATTTACTAAGAGTAAATAAATTGTAAGTTGTAAGTAAAAAAACCATGAAAGTAATCCATATATTACATGAATTAAAATTTTCCGGAGCTGAAATAATGTATGTTGATGCTGCTCCTCTATTTCAACAGAAAGGCTGTAAATTGATAGTTTTGGCAACAGCGCCTGAATTGGGAGAATATGCTCCTTATTTTGAACAAGCCGGTTATAAAGTGTTACATCAACCATATCCACCTTTAAAGAATTATTTAAAACGGTTAAAATATTATTGGAATTTTAGCCGTTTTCTCAAAAGCGAAAAAATAGATGTGGTACATATTCACAGCCATAAGTGTATGTGGGGAATGGCTCTTGCTGCACGGATTGCAAAAAGGCGGTCTGTATATACATTTCATAACGTATTTTTTTCCCGTAATATTATTTACATCTACCGCTGTCTGTTAAGATGGTCTGCAAAAAAGATTTTTAAATGCAAATTTCAGACTATAAGTGATTCTGTTTATGAACATGAATTAAAATTTTATCATAATCCGACTGCCAAAATATACAACTGGTATGGCAGTAATCGTTTTTTTCCGGCATTAGATGGAGAGAAAGAAAAAGTTAGACAGGAACTAAATATTCCACCGAAGACATTAGTATTAATCTCAATAGGAGGATGTAGCACTATCAAGCGACATTCGGAAATTATTAAAGCCTTATCTTTAATAATTTCTAAAACCCCGAACTGTATATATTTACATCTTGGCAAAGGGATTTCCGAATGTGAAGAACAAAAACTGTCACTGGAGTTAGGTCTGAAAGAACATATACGATTCGCGGGTAATCAAAAAAATGTACGGAAGTACTTGATTGCTTCGGACATTTATCTGATGACAAGCATATATGAAGGAATTTCTATTACAACGATAGAGGCTATGGCCTGTAATATTCCTGCGATTTTATATAATGTGCCGGGATTGAGAGATTTTAATAAAACAAAAGAATGTAGCATTTTGATTGAAGAAGATTTTACACGGTTAGCAGAGTCCATTATTTATTTATATAAAAACAAAGAAAAACAGAAGGAATTAATAAGCAATGCAAAACAATTGGTTGATTCGACTTTTAATATGGAAATAAACGCATCTAAAATTTTTGAATTGTATCATCAATAAATATGAATACTATTGCTGTTCTCATTACTTGTCATAATCGCAAAGAAAAGACTTTGAAATGTCTAACATTTTTGTTTAATTGTATTTTACCGGATGGATATAAATTTGATGTATTTTTAGTTGATGACGGGAGTACGGATGGGACATCAGACACCGTAAAGGAAAAATTTCCACAAGTAAACATAATAGCGGGCAATGGAAATCTATTTTGGAATCGAGGTATGTACACAGCATGGACTTACGCTCGGAAAAAAGAAAAATATGACTATTATTTATGGCTGAACGACGACATAGAATTATATCCTTTCTGTATGGATGAATTATTTGAATGTTATAGTTTTGGAGGAAAAGACTGTATAATTTCAGGATTCGTAGAAGATTCAAATCATCGTATCATCTACGGCGGTTTCGATAAGCAAAAAAAAATGCTGAATGTAACCGGCAAACTTCAACCAATAACTTATATGAACGGTAATGTTGTTTTAGTACCATATACAGTTGTTGAAAAAATTGGAATTTTAGACGGTATTTTTCACCATGATTTGGGCGATGTAGATTATGGTTTTAGAGCTGTCGAATCAAAAATTAATGTTTTTACTACACGTATTTCCATAGCATTGGGGTGCGTTAATAATTTTTGCCGTGTGAGAAAATGGAACTCGAACATTATTGATAGATTTAAAAAATTATATTCTCCATTAGGATCAAATCCTATGATAAATTTTTATTTCCGCAAAAAACATTTTGGGATATCGGACGCTTGTATTTATTGGGTATATATTCACATTATTAATGTTTTACCTGATACATTAATCAATATATTTTTTGGTGATTTATACCATGATAAATAGACTGTCTAAAATTAAGATATTAGTATTTAGTATCATGTTAACGCTTGGTCATCATTGCGAGGGCGCAGCCCAAAGCAATCCAGAGTAATATAAAAATTGAAAATCGAAAAATGCAAACCAAAGGAAAATTCACACAATTTCTGCTGTTATTTCTGATAGCGTTAACCCCTCTTTTGGGATTGCCAGAAATGATAGATTTTTTATCTATTCCTGTTACTGTTCCTGTTTTATATGTAAAATTACCTAAAGACATTTTGATCATTTTAATTGCTGTTTTGAATGTCTTTTACATATTATATAACAGAAATTATTCAAAGCGTTTACTTGTACCTCTGTTTATTTTAATTATATTTACATTATTCGTTCTTGTGTTATCAATAAATGATCTACAAATTGTCATTGCAGGCATAAGATGGATATTGCCTGTTTTTTTAATTTTTTTATTATATGGAACAACAATCGATACCGAATTTTTGAATAAAGTGGCGAATACAGTATCCATACTAATATTACTAAATATTGTTATTCAGATTTATGAGATGTTTAATATGCCGCCTGTTTGGGGAAATAATTATTTTGGACTTACAGGCAGACTGCCCGGTTTTTTTTCCCAAGCAAGTCCTGCCGGTATTTTCGGCGCGTTTTGCTTTTACCTTATAAGGTATTACGGTACTTTGAAATATAATAAAATATTTTTGATGATTTCTGCTATAAGTATATTTCTCTCGATGTCGTCTATGGGTGTTGCTCTGTTTCTGCTTTTAGTAACTGTTCATTTCTTTATAAAGAGTAAAAATGAATACAAACTGTTAACAATATTTGTCTTTATACCTGTTTTGTTTGCAGGCTTAACGAATCTGGATAAATTGACAGGACGGGAGGAAAACTCTACAACAATATCCGGTTCTGCAAGAATTGCAGTACTGAAAGAACAAATTGTTTCATCTCAATTTATATCTACAAAATTCGGACAGGCAACTAATACCTCACAAAATTTTGTGCGTAAACTTGATTTAGATAATGATTCTTTTGTTGCGGATTCATTTTATACATCAATTTTAACAAATTACGGATATTTGTTTTTTATTCTCTTTGCCATGTATCTTTTTTATTTAGCAATAATAATTTTTAATTCAAAAAATATTCCGTTAATAATGTTTTTTATCATTAGCATGGTCAGTGCAATTTCTATTATTGTTTCGGAAATATTTCCCATGAATTTATTGATTGCCATTTTATCTGCTTATTTCATAAAACACAAACAAATAAAATTTCATAAATAATAATATCAAATTCATGAATATTCTCCATACCATATCTTCAATGGGAGTAAATTCCGGCGGTCCTGCATTAAGCGTCCTTTTGACCGTAAAAGGTTTGAGAAATAAAGATATATCGGCAGAAAT
>JAISPG010000054.1 GCA_031275085.1 Bacteroidales bacterium
TCATTGTTCTTTGTTTGAAATTAGTATTCAAATATACGTAAAAATTAATATAAAATGTATATTAGTGTATTTTTTTTCTGGATATTTTAATATAAATGTTTTTTATATGATTATTGTAACAATTATTTATTGCATAAAAAATATAAAATTGTTGATATTAATGTGATATGGATGTAAATAATTAATTACAATATGAATGTCGGTTATTTTACTCTTCTTCCTTTCCATAAGGGATGCCAGAACCTGTAATTCTTACTTTTACATTGACTTTAGGTATATTTATTGCTATTGGTTTAATAAAAAATACCATAGATATTTTTTACTTGAAGCATATCTATGGTATTTATTTTTATTGTCAGAATGTTGAGAATAACTTATTATCAGCATCTAAACTATTGATATATTTTATTTTTCAGGAATATTCTTCATTGTAGCAACAATAAATTCCCAGAATTTTTTTACACTTTCAATATTTACTTTTTCATCGGGAGAATGAGGGAATCTGATTGTAGGACCAAAAGATATCATATCCCAGTTTGGATATTTGGAACCAAGAATACCACATTCTAGGCCTGCATGAACAGCTTTTATTTCCGGTATTTTACCAAACAGGTCTTTATATGTTTTTTGCATTGTTTTTAAAATAGGAGAATCCATATTTGGTTTCCATCCCGGATATGCACCGTCGAATGTAACTGTTGCCCCTATGAGATCGAAAACTGTTCCGGCTCTGTACATAACTCCGGCTTTTGCAGTGTCAACAGAACTTCTTGTAAGACAATTTACTGTAAATAAACCGTTCTGACATTTTACAATTGCAAGGTTATTTGATGTTTCAACAAGCCCCGGCATGGCGTCGCTCATTCTTTCAACTCCGTGATGACAAACAAAAGTTGCTTTTATTATTTTATCTTTAGTTGCATCTTCAATAACTTTTTCAGGGCTTTTAACTTTTTCTGCTGTCATTTTCAAATCAGGCTCTGTTACAGAGAACTCACTTCTGAAGATATCCTGGAATTTTTTTATTTCAGCTTCAAATTTTACAGCCTGATCGTTAGATACCATTACAGTTGCAAAAGACTCACGCGGGATAGCATTTCTTAAACTTCCGCCGATAACTTCACCTAGCTTAAGGTCATAATGATAAATAGAATGATTTAAAAACCTGAATAATAATTTATTTGAGTTCGCACGTCCTATATTTATATCCATTCCGCTATGTCCGCCTTTAAGTCCTGTTACTGATAACTTATAAGCAGTATAACCGGAAGGGGCAGCGACTTCTTTATAGTTCATCTTAACATTAATATCCACACCTCCTGCACAACCTACATATAATTCACCTTCATCTTCGGAATCAAGGTTCATTAAAATATCACCCATTAAAATTCCCGGTTCCAGTTCATTTGCTCCTGTCATTCCGGTTTCTTCATCAATTGTAAATAAAGCTTCTACCGGACCGTGTTGCAAATCGGTTGCTTCCAGTACTGCCATAGCTGCTGCACAACCCATTCCATTATCGGCACCAAGTGTAGTACCTCTTGCTTTTACCCATTCTCCGTCGATATATGCATCAATCGGATCTTTTTCGAAATCATGTACTTTATCGGAGTTTTTCTGAGGTACCATATCCAAATGTCCCTGGAAAATAATCCCCTTACGGTTTTCCATTCCCGGGGTCGCGGGCTTACGGATAATAACATTTCCAACTTTATCTACAATGGTTTCCAGTCCAAGACTTTCTCCAAAGTTTTTCATGAATTCAATAACTTTTCCTTCTTTTTTTGAAGGACGTGGAATCCTGGTTAAAGCATAAAAATGTTTCCAGACTCTTTGCGGATTTAAATCTTTAATTTCACTCATAACTTTATTTTTATTATTTTTACATTATATTTTTAAAAACCTAAAAATATAAAATAAAAATAAATTATTATTGAATTGTACTTAAAATAAAATTAAAATTATGAGAAATACTATAATAACATTTTTATTATTTATGATTTTTTGTAGTGTTATCAGTGCACAAACCAGGGTAAACTGGATGTCGATTGAAGAAGCTGTGAAAATGCAGGAGAGCAGTCCCAGAACTATTTTGATCGATATGTACACGGATTGGTGTGGCTGGTGTAAAAAGATGGACATGGAAACATTTAATAATCCTGATATTGCGAATTATATTAATACAAATTTTTATCCTGTAAAATTTAATGCTGAAACTAAAGATACGGTAGTTTATCGTGGTGAGACATTTATAAATATGAATACCGGACAACGTTCGTCTCACCAGTTGGCACAAATGTTAATGGGAGGCAGGATGTCGTATCCGACTATCGTATATATTGATTATGAATTCAAGGTTAATCCTGTTCCGGGTTTTATGGATATTCGTTCAATAGAGCCTATTTTGGTCTATTTTGCTGAAAGAATTAATAAAAATTCGGATTATGCATATTTTCTGAAAGATTTTAGGAATGCTTTTGAACCTGATTCTACATCAAAAGTGGATGGAAATGTAAATTGGCTCACACTTGAAGGGGCAACTGAACTTATGAAAAATAAAAAAGACGGGAAACCTAAAAAAATGATGTTGTTTGTTAATTCCGATTTTAATAACAGTAGTAAAATAATGCTGGCATCATCTTTCAGGCATCCTGTGATATCAGACTATATAAACAGTAATTTTTATCCTGTGAAAATAAATTATGATACTCCTGATACTGTTAAATTTAATGAAGGTATTTTTATTAATGAACAAAATGTACCGGGATATCCGAACCAGTTTACAATAGCATTATTACAACCTGATATCCGTCTGCCTTCGATAGTTTTTATTGATGAAGAATTCAGGCTTATCTTTGCATTAAGAGGTTATTTTCCGCCTGAAACTTTGGAAAGATACATGGATTTTATAAGTAAAGACCTGTATATAAACGGAACGGATTGGATTAAATTTAATGAAGAATTTGAAAGTAAACTTGAATAGATATGTATGAGCCTTTTATTTTAAAAGTATCAGATGAAATAATTTTAAAACAACTGGAAATATCAGATGCTGCCGATATTTTTCAGACTATTGACAATCAAAGGAAATATCTTGGAGAATGGTTGCCTTTTGTAGATTTTACAAAAGAATTAAAGGATTCGCAATGTTTTATAAATTCTATTGTTGAATTACCTGAAGAACAGAGAGAATATACATTTGTAATAAAAGTTAATGGTATTTTTGCCGGTCTTATAGGTTTTAAAACTACTGATCGCATAAATCGTAAATCTGAAATCGGTTATTGGTTATCGGAACCTTTTCAGAGAAAAGGGATTATGATTAATTCTGTAAAACGCTTGTTAGAATTCGGATTTGTAGAACTTGAATTAAATAGAATACAGATAAAAACAGCTGTAGGAAATATAAAAAGCGAAAAAATCCCATTGAATCTCGGATTCGTATTTGAAGGAATTGAACGGGACGGAGAATTTAGTTCAGATCAGAAATCTGTGGATGTAAAAGTCTTCAGTTTACTAAGAAAAGAATATGATAATATTATTGAATAATATGTATTATTTCTATAGAATCAGATCTTGAAATTCCTGTCGGATTTGTTCCTTGTTCTCCTTCGGGAATTGTTTCATTATATTTTTCATAGTATTCGATCCAGTAAGTATGTATTTCATTGTTCTCTTTGTCTTTAAAAGTCATGGGAATTGTTTCAAAAACAGGAGTTCCGTCATTTTTGATGAAAGATATCTGTATCAGTTCGCTACAATAATAAGCATCGTTATCATTATGAAAAACAAAATCATAAGGTTTTCCGATTAATGATTTTATTTTTATCAATGCAGGAGCGATCGTTGATTGATATTGTGAAATTAACCTTCCTACAACAGTAATGTGTGATGCATTGATAAAATTTTCTATAGATGTTTTTGTTACACCATATTCGGGAACAGCCTCCAGTACAAATATTGAATCATTTTCAACACAAACAACCCCGACATGTGAAAAATTAAGTTCTTTATTGTCGGATGTAACAGAAGTTATTGCATTTTCAAAATCACTTTTTTTTCCGGTCTGGAATAAAAAATCGCCATCTTTAAATTTGAATTCAGTTTGAGAAAATAATCCAGTAAATATTAAGAGTAATAATGACAGAATAAATATTTTTTTTTGCATTTGTTTTTAATTAAAAACTACAAATATATTATTTATTACATTACTTAATGATTAATTTACCAGCCGATCATATTCCCGGAATTTTTCCTGTTTTTTTCAAAAACAAGCAGATTACTTATTTTACCTTCACCAATTTCAAATTTTACAGCAGTAATGACTTTATGGATACCCTTGTTCCCGGCAGCTCCAGGGTTAATATGCAGAAGCCCGAGAGTTTTATCATTCATAACCTTTAAAATATGAGAATGTCCTGAAATAAAGAGTTTTGGAGGATCATTGAAGATATCAGGCTTAACTTTAGGATCATATTTTCCAGGGTAGCCACCTATATGAGTTATCCAGACTTTTATTCCTTCAGTTTTGAATATAAGATGCTCTTTTGTCCGTAATCTTATTTTTTGATCGTCAATATTTCCATAAACTGCACGTACAGGTTTTAAAAGTTCCAATTGTTCCAAAACATATTCACTGCCGATATCTCCTGCATGCCATATTTCGTCGGTATCCGAGAAAAAATCGATAATTTCAGGATCAAGGTATCCATGAGTGTCGGAAAGAAGCCCTATAATTTTCATTTTTCTGTTAAAAATAATCAAATTTTAAATTTGACATATATATTTTGATTTTTTATAAGTTATAATTTCATTTAATTTTTATTTTTGCGAAAACATTTTTAATTGCAAATCTTGTCTAAAATAAAGAATCTGATAATTACCATATCCGATTGGTTTTATAAACCTTTCAGGAAATATATTCCATTAGAATTATTCCGTTACGGTTTTACGGGAGGGTTAAATACTTTATTTGATATTTTCCTGTATTTTATATTTTACAATTTTATACTTGATAAAGAAATCGTACATATTGGATTTATAGCTATGAGTCCGCATATTGCAGCTTTCGTGTTTGTATTTCCGATAACATTCACAACAGGATTTTTACTGGCAAAATATGTGACGTTTACAAATTCAAATCTTAGTGGGCATAACCAATTAATACGTTATGGTATTTCGGTAACGGGCTCCATAATATTACACTATATTTTACTTAAATTCTTTGTTGAATACGTTGGTATTTGGCCTACATTTTCAAAAATAATTACAGTTGCAATTGTTTCTGTCTATAGCTTTTTTGTTCAGAAATTTTTTAGCTTCAGATCAAAAAAATAAAGGAAAAAAGAATAAATTTTATCTTTTTCCCTTATTTTTTTAATGCTTGCTTCTGGCTTAAATGAGCTGACTATATAAATTATAATTGTTATGATTACAAAACAATATTGTTAGTTATTTTTAAGGGCGGTGTATGACTTTTCCCGATCCCCGCGAATGTACGGAAACATCAGGATTTCCTCTGTAATATACATTACCGCTTCCATTTATATAAACATTAAGGGCATCTATTACCCAAATATACGAATTACCACTACCCATAACATCTACTTGAGTAAAAAGACTTTGTAAGTCATAAGACTCTATTTTTCCGGAACCATTTATTCTAATAATGTGCTCATCACAGTATCCTGAATATTCTACATCTCCCGATCCATTGACCGAAGTATTAATTTTATAACAGTCTATATATTCAAGTTCAATATCTCCTGAACCTCTGATGTTAGTATTCAATTCATTACATAATATTTCTCCGGTTTTTATATCTCCTGAGCCATAAATATTAATATTTAATATATTGCAACATATTTCTGATGCCTTTATGTCTCCTGAACCATTTACTTTCAGTTCCATTTTAGATAATGTTGGGAATCTTCCACCGTAAAATACATCTCCGGATCCGTTTACTGTAATATTTTGAATATCCGGCATGTAAAATGTTACTTTGGTTATATCTGTGGTTTTTACATTTACATTTGGCTTATAATCTACTTTTGCAATATCTCCCATAACATTTACCGAAATGAGATTGGTTATGTTCTCCTGAGCTGTGATAATAACACGTGAATCTTCCGAATAAAATATTTCAACGTCAATCGATCCGTTTACATTTATTTCTTTCACATTCCGTATATCTACATTTCTTTCGGTTTCAAATGAATTGCCATATCCGACAACTTTGTTAGTCAGTCTATAACAGGCACTTGTCAGTAATGAGGTGATTATGATTATAATCGGAATATAAAATGTTTTTTTCATAATTTATTATTTAAAGTTTAAAGTCCGTAATTTTGCTTTTGAAAGTTCCTAATACTTTGTTCTCAATTCTTAATTCTTTCACTATTTTTTGTTACTCCCGTTGTTAGCTGAGCCGGCAAGCTCGGTTATTCATTTTTTATTAAAATCTGCCGAATTTGAATTTTATATTGGTATTGAACCCATTTAGGGATTTATTTCTTATAATATTTTGATTTGAATTATTGTTGAAAACCATATATATATCTGATGTATACCTGTAACTTACTCCAACAGATAACCTGAATCCTCTTGTCATATTAAACTGTATGTCAAGACCAGGTTCAACAACAAAAAAAGAACAAACTTTATCAGGATGATAATTTTCGATATAATCATCATAATGTGTGGGAGCATATGCTACTCCTCCCCATCCGACTGTTACGGGAATTGATATGTTTATTGGTTTTGAGCCGAAAATATTACCGGCTAAATATAATCCGCCATATCCACCGGAATAAAAATAATCATAATTATACAGGTCTGAATCAGGTTTTGGTGTTGAGATAAACCCTTTTCCTGCGATCCCCAATTCCAGAGTATGATCAATAACCCAGGCAAAATTAAAACCTACAGTTCCGGCGTTCCTTTTAGCGATCATTGTGTGCCCTAAGTTCATACCAAAATGAAATCCTCTGGATATATATCGTCCATTGTTTAAAAGCGTTTGATATCCTTGTTTTTCGGACTTTTTTACACTGTTGGCAGAGGGTGTTTGAGCATTTTCTGTTGACTGTGAATATGATGCAAAATTCAGCGTTAACAACAGTAACATGACAGTCATAAAATGGATTTTTTTCATAATTTTTTAAATATTTTATTGTTTTCTGAAATTAAGACAATGAATTGATAAAAAACCCCCATTGAGATAAAAAATATTTTATAACTTAGGTTAAAATATTACATAGTTACCATTAAATAAGTTTGTTTAAAAATAAAAAATTCTGAGTTTCTCAGGGAGATTCAATGAAAATAATACGGATTTACAGGAAAATAAAAACTTTGTATTTTTTGATTGTAACTTTTATATTTGTAATGTAATAACTTAAATATTTAATTATGAAAAAAATAATATGGTTTATATTTATTATTTTTCTTATTTCATGCGGAGGAAACAAGAAATCTGAAAATGTTGTGGAAAATATAGAAGTAAAAGAAATTGATATGGATGTAAAAGATAAAAATTTTGATGAGTTATTCAAAAAGCTGGAAGCAAAAGATTTTAATGAAAATGTGTTTACTCTTTTTCAGAATGCGTCAGTATTAACTTCAGGAACTGAGAGTGATTTTAACTCTATGACTATTGGTTGGGGAGGATGGGGGCAATATTTCGGAGAGCCGGCTTCCTGGTGTTTTCTGAGGGCAAACCGTTATACTCTTGAATATATAAAAGAAACTAAAACTTACACAATGGCTTTCTTCGACAATTATTATCACGAACATGTAATGCATTTTGGAAAAACTTCGGGACGTGATACGGATAAAATGGGTACACACGAATTACATTCTGTATTGACACCATTAAAAAATGTATCGTATAAAGAAGCAAGTGTTATTGTGGAGTGTGAATTAATGGAGATATCTACTGTAAAACCTGATGATTTCTACTTTGAAGCTGGTCGTGAATTTATTATGGGAGGATTTGAAGAAGCTGGCGACTATCATAAAATGATATTTGGAAAAATTACCAATATCTGGGTAAGAAAATAAATAATAATATCTAAAATTAGATTGAAAAAGGTATAAATATTTATACCTTTTTCAATTCTTTTAAATAATTAGGTATACTTTCTTCAAAATTTACACCAAAACGAATATCGGTTTTGGCATCAGCAGTTCTACGGATACTTTCGGTTGTAAATTTAACTGCTATTTCTGCGGCTTGCAACAGATTAAAATTATTTAAAATAGCTCCTAACAATGCGCTTCCGAACACATCACCTGTTCCGTGATACATTCCGGGGATTCTGTTGGCAAAGGCATATCCTACAGTATTTGTTACTTTTTCGTAAGTTGCAGCTCCAAGCTTTGTATTATCAAAATGTACTCCTGTCAAAACAATTTGTTTGGGACCAAGACCTGATAACCCCATAAGTACATCCTGAATAAATTCTTCGGTATACGGACCTTCCTTGTATTCTTGTTTCAACATAAGTAAAGCTTCCGTCATATTTGGTATGATAATATCGGCTTTACTGCAAAGTTTTGCCATTCCTTCAGCAAATTCCGGAGTAAATATGGAATATAATTTTCCATGATCAGCCATTACCGGATCAACTAATATAATATTACCGGCGGTTTTAAAATCATCAAAAAACTTGGAAACAAGGTCAAGTTGTTCAAAAGATCCCAAAAATCCGGTATATATGGCATCAAAGTTTAACCCTAAATCTTTCCAATGTTTTGAAATTGGCTCAATATCTTCGGTAAGATCGCGATATGTAAAACCGGGGATACCTCCGGTATGTGTTGATAAAACTGCAGTTGGTAATACTGTTGTTTCAATTCCTGCAGCAGAAATTATAGGTAAAGCTACTGTTAGCGAACATTTGCCGAAACCGGATATGTCATGTATTGCTACTACTCTTTTTTGACGTTGCATAAGCTATAAATTTTTTACAAAAATAATTCTAAAATTGAACATTTTGAAGTCAATTAAATAATATTTTTACAAGATGTTTTAAAATATACATTGTTAAGATAATGAACTTGCAGATAAAATACTAGTTTTGTAGCTATGAAAGTGTGCGGTTTTACATTTATTAGAAATGCAATAAAATACGATTACCCGGTGGTTGAGGCAATAAGGTCGATTTTGCCGGTATGTGACGAATTTGTTGTTGCAGTAGGAAATTCCGAAGATAATACTGTAGATTTGATAAAAAGTATTGATCCCGGAAAGGTAAGGATTATTGAAACCATTTGGGATGATAATTTACGGGAAGGAGGGAAGGTTTTAGCCGAAGAGACCAATAAGGCTTTTCAAAGTATTTCTGATGATTTCGACTGGTGTTTTTATATACAGGGAGATGAAGTTGTACATGAGAAATATCTTCCTGTAATAAAAAAATCTATGTTGGATTATTTAAATGATGAACGTGTAGACGGACTACTCTTTAAATATTTACATTTTTACGGATCTTACGATTATGTGGGAGAATCTTTACGATGGTATGGAAACGAAATTCGTATAATAAGGAATAATAAGAATATTTATTCTTTCAGGGATGCACAGGGATTCAGAAAAGATAATAATAAAATGCTTAATGTCAAACCTGTTGATGCCTATATATATCATTACGGATGGGTAAAAGATCCTAGAGCTATGCAAAGAAAACAGGAAGATTTCAATAAACTTTGGCATAATGACGAGTGGGTTGAAAAAAATGTGGCGAAAGCAGAGGAATTTGATTATTCCAATATTGATATGTTAAGAAAGTTTGAAGATCTTCACCCGGAAGTAATGAATGAACGTATTAAAAGCAGAAATTGGTCTTTTAACTATGATATTTCTTATAATAAAGCAAGTTTGAAAGATAAACTAAAAAGATTTTTAAAAAAACATAATATTTCTATAGGGGAATATAAAAATTATAAACTAATTAAGTGATAATAAAAAAAGAGGAAAATGTTTTCCTCTTTTTTTATTACTTATGATCTTTATTACTTATTCTCTGAACAGGTGTAAGAAACCTTCGTATTCATAATTTGCATTATCATGTCCTTTGGCTTTTATTACGTAATAATATACACCCGGAGCTGCTTCCTGTCCTGTATTGTTGAGTTTTCCGTTCCAACCGCCTGTTTCGTCTTCCCA
>JAISPG010000008.1 GCA_031275085.1 Bacteroidales bacterium
AGCATGAGTTTACAGTCGCCTCGAAAATCACCGTCATAAGAGAATTTAATCCCCTGCGCTCCGAAAAACAATATTTTTTCTTCGCCTTGCGGAATTTTGATGCGTCCGTAGATTGTTAACTCGGCGTAATCATTTGTTGCATATTTAACTCCACTTATGGCAATGGAATACTCCACATTCCCCAAAGTACGCTTCACTCCGGCCGGAAGATTAAACAGACTTGCGGCAGTGAGTTTGTCGTAAAAATTCCCAATGCTGTCAAGCGCTGCGAATACCGACATCGCTTTCGACGTTTCCATAGCTTCGCCCCATGCTTTCATCGGCAGTAAATACGAAAAGCAAACCACTAAACCGAGAACAAAAACTTTTATTTGAGGGTAATTGTTATTATGTGATACCAAAATTTTCATAACTGTAATATTATATTTATGTTATCTATTTTTTTTATCTCTTTGTCAACTTGTATCAGGACAAGACAGTTTATAAATTTTTTCTTACTTCGGTAATTGTATATGGAATACTTTTATATATCCCATGTATCATGTTTCCATTTTTATCTATTTCCAATAAATTCTTATGGCTTATCTTCCAGCAATTCACCTGTTTCGGAAATACCCAATGTTTCAAAAGCATTATTCATAATTGAATAATAACTCTGGTTGCTATCAGCTTCTATTTTCTTTAATTCTATAAATTTTCGTGATTCGTAATCAATTTTTGAAAGTATATAGTATGTTTTGTCTATTGATTGCACTGTTACTATATAATCATTAGGAAATATAGTGCTTATGAATATATCCACTCCATCTGAATCATCTATTAATATAAATGTACTCTCAAATTTTTCATTTTGATAATCATATATTGTTAAGTACATAACAGATTCTAAACAATAACATAATAAATACAAGTATTCATTTTTCTTTTTTTTGTATATTGGATACACATTTTTAGTATAAGGCGTATATGTATATGTATTTTCATCTGCATTATATCCTTCAAATATATCATGCATTTCATCAACATTACCATTAAAAAAATATTTTAAAGTGAGAACTGTATCTATTTCTTTTTTTGTATCTAACATATTCCATAAATAACCAGAATCAATAATCGTATCTTTACTTGGTAAAGTAGGGAAATAATCCAATATTTTTTTTAAATCTTGACCATTTGCACTTATAAAATTTGTAATTGAAATTATTAATATAAAATTTTTTTTCATAATTATTTTATTTAATTGTTTATAAATTTTTTCTTATTTCTGTAATCGTATATGGTTTATTATTTTTATATATTCCATGTATCATGTTTTTATTTCTGTCTATCTCAAATAAATTAACTGTTGATATCCCTTTTAATTCATTGCTTGTTCCCGGATCATAGAACCAATAATATTCTCTATTGTTTTTATGAATTTTACCAACTATAACCATATAATGAAAAGTCGCTTTATTCGCATTATATGGATTTGAATATGTATTTTTATAATGTACACCAATCAATACGGGTTTACCTGCTGCCAGTGTTTCATCTATATAAGTTATGCTTTCCTCAAATTTAGCAACATCTGCCTGCAAATCGGACTGTTCTTTCCAACTGTTATTATTTTTCAATGTTGCAATATCTATTGCCTGATTTCTGTTTGTCGTAAGCCCGAACTGTTCTATCATTGCCAATGCCGTCTGGAAACAGCAATTGTTTGATTTGCATGTACCTGTTTGACATATCACCTGATTTGTACACGAATCACAAGCTGTCGTCTGTAATGTATCCGTGCAGGCTGTCTGGCAGCACTTTGTTTTATTTGTCGAATCTTTCGGACATGTTACGCATGGAGAACCTCCATTACAACATAAACCGCTTGCTCCACACCAGTGACAATTGCGTCCGTTTATTTCTGACGAAAACTGACTGATCCATCGTATATTGCCTATAATTATATCCCGACTGTCAACCATTATCCCCAAATATTCCATCCATGATTTTAAGTGACCGGATGAAAATACCTCCAACTCGTTTTTTGCTACTTGTATCATCAATACCGGTTCGCTGTCGTTTTCTTCGTAAAAAGCCAGTACTACATATTTTGTATATGTGCTTTCGCAATACAAATGTTTTTTTATACTGTCATCTTTCAGTTCTTTTAAATCCTGTACTACAACCTTTTTTACATTAGATATTTTCCCCTTGCGACTATATATGGCTACAGCATAATCCGTATCACCTACTTTATGTTTACCTGCATATATCTTGTAATTACTAAGGGTAACAGTATTAACAGTTTTATTTCTTTCTGTATCTCTTATTTTTCCTATTACATGTTTTTCCAAATCTTCTGTCTTCTTTTTGCCATATTCCCATGTGGCGTTCCATTCATCCGTTTTATATGGAGTGGTCGCAGTGTCATTATATGTTTTTAAATTCTTATCATACACATAATTGAAAAGGTTTGTGTGCTTATGATCTATGATAATCCAACTTTTCTCCGCATCCTCATCTCTCTCGAACACCCTCACAATCACGCCCGGATCATGAATCAAATCCCACTGCCATTTGGCGATATGCGTTCCGCCGGTATAGTCCATGAGATTGTCGGTGCTGAGCGCAGGGATTCTGTAGTCGCTGTCAAACGGGTGTTTCAGTCCGAACATGCCGTGACCGAGTTCGTGCGCCACGCCGGTATACAGGTCGTCATCGTTGGCAAACCCCTGCGTGAACGTATACCCGAACTGCTGTCCCCGCGGCATGAACCCGTCGGTGTTACGGTTTTTCTCTCCGCCGGCGCCATACTGTTCAAAGAAAAACATGACAGCCGTTCTGTCGTCGATATCACGTTCGGACAGATAGGTGTTCTGGAATATTTTCATCGCTTCGGGATAGGTCGCGAGCAGT
>JAISPG010000018.1 GCA_031275085.1 Bacteroidales bacterium
GGGCAAAAACGACCCGATGGTACCGAATAACTCTGAAGACAACAGAAAACTGAACAGAAGATGTGACTTCGAAGTGATTTTTAAATAAAAATGTAGGTAGATAGGTAAATACAAAAAAAAGGCAGTAAAAAAATACTGCCTTTTTTTGTTATAAAGTAAGATATGTTTTATTTAATAAGCTACAGGATTAAATAAGTATTTATGATATTATTATTTTCTTTTGTAATCGTAAAAAATAGATTTACAAAGATTAATGATCTGATATGCTCTTTTCTATAATAAAATTAATAAAAGTGTGAAAATTGAATAAATAAAAAACTAATAATAAATGTTTTACCTTTAAAAATCGTTAACTTACCGAAAAAATATTTATCTTTAATTATGGTGGGGATATTTTTGTACATAAAATAAAATTTAATCATGAGAAGGAAAGAAGATCAACCGTGTAAAAAAAATAAATGTAATTCTGGTTCCAGAAAAAGCAGGTCATTGGTTGTAAGTATACTCCTGTTAGTTTCTGGTATTTTACTCATATTAGGCAACATGGGCAAAATTGATAAAAGCATTATGAGTTATATTTTTTCATGGCAGTCCTTGTTGATAGCATTAGGTATAGTAAATCTTGCAGGAGGTGTACGTTCTCATTGGTTTGCTTCATTTATCCTTATTTCAATAGGAACTCTATTCCTGGTAGATGATTTATATGCATTGGAGACAGGAACAACAAACATAATATGGCCTTTATTGCTTATAATCATAGGCGTTTCAATAATTGTAAAAATTTTCATTCCGAGAGGACGCAAAAATAAAAATGATGACGATAGAATAAATTATGATGAATACAGTGAAGATGATTATATAAATATTTCAAGAGTATTTTCAGGAGTAACTTTAGCTGTGAAATCAACTAATTTTCAGGGAGGAAAAATGGAGTTTGTGTTTGGTGGCGGAGAAATAGACCTCAGAGAAGCCAAACTTGCAGAAGGGACATCTGTCTTGAAAGTCGAATGTGTTTTCGGGGGAGTAAAATTATTTGTACCTATGCATTGGGATGTCAGTATAGAATCCTCAGGAGTTTTTGGTGGTTTCAGTGATGAAAGAAGATTTATACTTGCGGATGAAATAGATAAAACACGTAAACTTATAATTAAAGCTGATGCTGTGTTCGGTGGCGGTGAAATATCGAATTAGAAAATATTAAAGATAAAAATTTGCAGAATAAAATTATAAAAATTTAATGCAAAACCCATTTCTAAATAAAAATTTTCTGATAGTTTATTCTATAGCATGTACGGCTATTGCTGTTGTGCAATTTCTGATTTTGTACCTGTTTGCAGGTCTCGATCTTTTGTCAGCAATTCTGCAGGCGTTCTTTTCCAATGTTACTTTTGCTGCTCTTGGTGTTGGAATCTGGTATATTGTAAGATATAAAACTCCGGGTAGGGACAGGTTCCAACTTATGCTCAGATTTTTTCTTACGGGTTTTATTGTAGTTGCTTTTTGGATGATAGTTAATTTTATCATAGGCAAACTTTTACATAGAGTAACTTATGGAACTGTTAGTTTTCAGTGGCATTTATTATCTCAATTTATTTTAGGCTTTTTGTTTTATGTGATCTTTATGCTTTGGTTCCACTTGATGATAGTGATTTCAAAATATTCGGAAAAAACAATATCTGAAGAACGTTTACAAAATTTACTTACGGAAACAAAATTGAATGCATTGAAAGCATATATAAATCCACACTTTTTATTTAACAGCCTTAATTCGGTAAATGCACTTATCGTTTCCAATCCCGGTAAAGCTCGTGAAATGGTTGTGAATTTATCGGAATATTTCAGATACAGCCTGAAACAAAAAGATAATACATATGTGAATTTTGAAGATGAACTCAGAAATGCTCTTACATATCTTGAAATAGAAAAACTACGGTTTGGAGAACGGATATCATTAAATATTGATATTGATGAAAGTTCAAATGGAATATTAGTACCTGTTATGACTTTGCAGCCCTTGTTTGAAAATATTGTAAAGCATGCCGTTTCCGAAAGCTTCGATACTATTTATATAGATTTAAAAGCTCTGCGTAAAGATGATTATCTGGAAATTATTTTAACAAATAATTATGATGTAACTTCCGTATCTACAAAAGGAACCGGAATAGGTCTTTCTACAAATATTGAACGTTTTAGTTTAATTTATCATAGAAAAGATTTGATAGAAATCTCAAAAACTAATGGTATTTTTAAAGTTTTTATGAAGATCCCGATTAATTTAGAAACTAATGATGAAAATAGTAATTATTGACGACGAATCTTTAGCGATTCAGATTATAAAGGAATATCTTGCAGAAGTTCCGCAAATTGAAGTAATTGGACAATTCCAGAATGGATTTGACGGATTAAAAGCCATTAATGAGCTTAATCCTGATCTTATCTTTTTAGATATTCAAATGCCGAAATTAACAGGATTTGAAATGCTGGAGCTTTTGGATAATCCGCCATTGGTTATTTTTACAACAGCATATGAAGAATATGCATTAAAAGCTTTCGAAAAAAATGCCGTAGACTATCTGTTAAAACCATTCTCAAAAGACAGGTTTATTAATGCACTTCAGAAAGCACAAAAAAGTTTTGCAGAAAATAAGAAATCAGATTTTTCCGGATTACTTGAAAATGTTAATCAAAGTAAAGACATTTTAGATAGGGTTGTTGTAAAAGAGTCGGGAAAGATTTTTATAATTCCGACCAATGAAATCTATTATATTGAATCTGCTGACGATTATGTGGTAATATCTACTTCCAATAAAGAATATGTAAAACATGCAACCATGAAATTCTATGAAAGCAGGTTACCGGAAAACAATTTTGTGCGCATTCACAGATCAACAATAATAAATATAGAATATATTAAAGAAATTCAGCCATACACAAAAGATACACTTTCCGTGATAATGAAAAATGGAAAATCATTAAAAACCAGTAGACAGGGGAGTGTAGAATTAAAGAAAATATTAAAAATATAATTTGAATCAGGAAGTTTTTAGTGTTTTTATAATAGTTTTTTCATAAAGAATAGGGATTGTCAGCCATGGCGTCCCTATCTTTTTATAGAAATAATGAATATTTTTTACGATAATTAAAATAAAGAATAATTCTGCCTGTAGTTAGTTCTGTAGATTGTTCTAAATTGTTCTGCCGGATCTAAAATCATATACAAATAATATACTTACAGTTTTGTTATAACTTTGTTTTTTATCTCCGATTCCTTAACTTTGTTCAAAAAACCTTATGAATACATTCGGCAGAATATTCAGGATATCAATTTACGGAACATCACATAATTCAGAATTAGGAATATTGATAGACGGATGTCCGCCCGGTATGGAAATTTCTATAGAAGAATTTTCCGAAGAAATATTACGCCGAAGTTCAGGACAACAAGGAACCACTCCCAGGCAAGAAGACGATATCCCTTTTATCAAAAGCGGGATATATAATGGTAGAACAAATGGAACTCCATTATTAATAAGCTTTAAAAATAATAATTTCAAGTCTGCCGATTATGAATTTGGTGGATTTTGCCGGCCCGGACATGCCGATTTTGCAGCAGCAGCCAAGTATAAAAACTTTAATGATCCAAATGGTGGAGGACAATTCTCGGGTAGGATGACACTCCCTTTGGTAGCAGCAGGAGTAATTGCAAAAAAAATTATACCTGACGTAGAAATAAAAGCAGAAATATATTCAATAGGTAATACCCGAAATATAAACCATGAAATTGAAGATGCAAAAAAACAGCTTGATTCTCTGGGAGGAATTGTACAGTGTAATATCTCAGGAATAAACCCGGGTTTGGGTGAGCCATTCTTCGACAGTGTAGAATCATTAATTTCTCATGCTGTTTTTTCTATTCCCGGAGTAAAAGCAATAGAATTTGGAGAAGGAATAAGATCAGCATCAATGCGAGGTTCCGTATTCAATGATGTTTTTATCGACAAAAGCGGAAAGACAGGGACAAACAATTCCGGAGGGATCAACGGAGGAATTACCAATGGAAATGATATTTATTTTCGTGTTTATTTCAGGCCTGCATCAAGTATTGGAAAAAGACAAAAAACATTGAATTTTGAAACTGGTGAAATTCAGGACTTTGAATTAAAAGGACGTCACGACACATGTTATGTGTTACGCACACCGGTAATTGTTGAAGCAGTTGCTGCAATAGTACTGGCAGACCTTACATTATTATCGGCCTGTTAATTTAAAAAATAACTTATTCAATCTGTTAGAACAAACATGATAAAAAAATGTAAAAAATTGTCATATATTAATCATTAAAAACTATAATATCTCCGATGCAGGAAACAACAACATTTTTACAAGAAGTATCAAAGGAAATACTATCCGGTTTTGAAGATTTTCGTAAAGTTGAGATAATTGTACCTAACAGGCGTACAGGACTTTTTCTTAAAAAAACGATAATGGATTCGGTTGGTAAAACAATATGGATGCCCAAAATAACTACAATCCAGGAAATATTCACCTCAAATTCCAATCTGCATCAGGCAGAAGAATTACTATTAATACACCAGTTATATACTGTTTTCAAAAAATATACAGCTACACACGAAAGCTTTGATGATTTTTATTATTGGGGAGAAGTAATACTTAACGATTTTGATGATATAGACAAATATCTTGTTGATGCGGAAAAACTATTTTCCACAATAAAAGACATAAAAGAAATCGACAGGAAATTTGACGGCTACGATGACGATGAACTTGAAATAATTAAAAGATTCTGGACAAATATAAATCAGGCCAATATCAGTTATCAGAAAGAAAGATTTTTAAGCCTTTGGGAGAAAATGTATGATATATATACAGAATTCCGGCAAATCCTTATAAATAAAGGAATAGCATATCAGGGACTTATTTATAGGATGATAGCCGATAATCCGGATAATTGTAAATTTGATAAACCAGTATATCTGATTGTAGGATTCAATGCATTGAATAAATGTGAAAAAACTATTTTTAAGTGGTTGAAATCTAATAAAGAAACAATGTTTTTTTGGGACGCCGACAAATACTATCTTAAAGATGAATATCAGGAGGCAGGCAGATTCTTGCGGGAAAATATCAGAAAATACGAACCGTTTAAAAATACAGGAATAATCAATAAGATAAATAAAGAACAAAAAAATATAGAAATAATTACAGCGCCTTCGCCGGTAAGCCAGGTAAAGATAATACCGCAAATACTTGAAAAATGGAAAAGCCAACCAGATTTTAACCCTGAAAAAACAGCAATTATCCTAGGGGACGAAAATCTTCTGATCCCGTTGATGTACTCAATACCGCTATATATAGACCCATACAATATTTCTATGGGGTTTCCTGTAAAAAACTCTGCAGCATTTGCATTTATCACACATCTAATATCCCTGCAGCGTAATGCCCAGACTAATAACAAAACAACCCGCTTTTATTTTAAAGATATCTTATCCATAATAAACCATAACTTTATAAAGTCACTATTTCCACAGGATACTACTTTTCTGGAAAACATTATAAATGATAATAAGGATATCTATTTAGAAACAAATCAATTAGATCTGAATGAATTTCTAGGGAAAATATTTTCCGGGAAATTTTTAAATATCCGGGAAATATCAGCCTACATGTCGGATATCTGTCTGGAATTAATAAATATCTTGGCAGGTAATGACGAACTTATAATAGAACTTGAATTCCTGAATAAAATAAGCAATCGGGTGACGATTTTGCATGAATGTTTGATTACTGGTGAGATAGAAATAATAAAACCGGATATTTACTTTAGATTGATGAATAATTCCCTTAAAAATCTGACAGTAGCATTTGAAGGAGAACCTCTACAGGGACTTCAGGTTTTAGGATTTCTGGAAACAAGATGTCTTGATTTTGACAGAGTAATTATGCTATCGATAAATGAAGGGATTTTTCCTAAAAATTCTGCATCACAAAGTCTGATTCCATATAACTTAAGGAAATTTTACGAGCTTCCGTCAATTGAGTTTCAGGATAGTATTTTTGCATATTACTTTTATCGCATAATACAAAGAGCCAAAGAAATAAAAATAATATACAGTTCTCAGGCAGGAGATACCCCTTCTGAAGCATCAAGATTTATATCACAAGTAAAATATGAATTTGACAAAACAAAAAATTTTATAACCTTCCGTAATGATGGATATAAAATAAATATAAATACCCGACATGTAACATATTCAGCAAAAACTGTTGAAAAAATCACAAAAATAAAAGCGCACCTCGAAAACGGGATCAGTCCGAAAGCTATAAACGAATATCTGAATTGCAAGTTCAGGTATTATCTTAATTACATAGAAAACATAAAAGAGCCGGATAAAATAGAAGAACAGGAAGACGGTGCATTTTTCGGAAAATTATTTCACCGGATAATACAAGATCTGTATGAGCCATACACAGGTAAAGTATTGAATGAAAAAGATCTTGAAAAAATTATGGATTCGGAAAATGTAAAAAAACATACATTTTATTCATTAAAAAAAGTATTCAATCTTAAAACCGAACAAGATGTAAAAAGATATTGTAATAAACTAATTGTAGATATAGTAATTAAATACATATATCAACTCCTTGAATTTGACCGAAAAACATTACCGGTTACAATACTTGGGCTCGAAAAAGAAAATGAAGTACAACTGTTTACAGAGTTTTCCGGGACTAAGCAGAATGTAAAAATAAAAGGATTCATTGATCGTGTCGATTTTCAGGATGGAAAACTAAGAGTACTGGATTATAAAACAGGAAGAACAGAAATAAAAATAAATAATATTGAAAATCTTTTTATGCCTGATAGGAATTCCAGATACGATACAGTTACACAAGTTTTGTTATATACTTTAATGGTAGGAGATGACAGATATAGTGAAATTTGTCCCGGAATACTGAATGTTAATGAATTAAATTCCGGATATGATTATCGTATAAGTATAGGAAGGAACAGATTAAATTATTTAAATAACGAAATGAAAGAAGAATTTATCGGATATCTTGAAAACATGTTTTCAGAAATGTTGGATCCGGAAATTAGCTTTACACAAACCAAAAATACTGATAATTGTAAATTCTGCCCCTATAATATTATTTGTGCAAGAAATTAAAACAAAGTTTTTACGTAGAGTAGGAGAGTGGCAAACAAAGCGTACGGTGCGGTGAGCAATAGTCGAACCGTGGTTAAAATCCGGATAATTTCAACTATTTATCATTCATTTTTGATTTAATATACACTTCGGTGAAAACTTTTTTAGTATAAAGTGGAAAATCGCTTTTTTGTATCCAATCGTAGTATGAAGTATCTTTTTTGAAAACCTCTTCCAGTAGCATGCCTTTATATTTTCCGAAATTTATCACAATATTATCGTTATCGTCATAAATAAGTCTTCCTACAAAATCAACATTTTTGTTATGGCTTGAAAATTCAGAAATTGTATCTATACTGTTACCAATGTCGTCGTATCTTTCAAGTTGAGCCTTAAAAACTTCATAGGTGGCTAATGTATCGGCAGAAGCAGAATGAGCGTTTGAATGATCCTTATTGCAGTAGAATTTATATGCAGCTTCTAAAGTACGGGGCTCTTTTTTCATGAAAATTACCATAACATCAATAAATTTTCTCTTTTTCAGGTCAAAATTAACGCCTACCCTTAATAATTCTTCAGCAAGCATAGGAACATCAAATTTATTGGAATTATATCCGCCTATATCCGCATCTTCCAGAAATGCGACCAGTTCTTTGGCTACCATTTTAAATGTAGGACAATCTTTAACATCTTCATTGGTGATACCATGTATTTTTGACGACGCTTCAGGAATATCCATTTCAGGATTAATTCTCATACTTTTTTGTATTTCATTTCCATTTGGAAATAATTTAAGTAATGATATCTCTACTATACGGTCTCTGGTAAGATTTATCCCTGTAGTTTCAAGGTCGAAAAAAACTATTGGTTTTTGTAACTTCATTGTAAAAGAAATAAAAAGGGGCTTTTGCCCCTGTTATTAAATAAATATTTTCAAATAATTTTTAATTATTTATCATCATTGGCATTAGAAGCATTAATACTTCTTCATTTTCATTTTCATTGTCTTTAGGCAAAATTATACCGGCACGTGTAGGATCTGATAATTCGAAAATAACTTCAGTAGTGGAAATATTATTCAGAATTTCGATCAGGAAATTTGATTTGAAACCTATTGACATTTCATCTCCGTCGTACTGGCAATTTATAACTTCGTTAGCAGAAATGGAATAATCAAAATCCTGTGCTGCAACTGTAAGCTGGTTGCCTGATATGGTAAGACCTACCAGATTGCTTGCCTGATTTGCAAATATAGAAACACGTTTAAGAGTATTGTATAGTTCAAATCTGTCTACAATCAGTTTATTAGGATTGTCTTTTGGAATTACAGTATTGTAATTCGGATATACTCCTTCAACAAGGCGGCAAATCAATTTTGTTTCTTCAAAACTGAAGATTGCATTTTTGTCGTCAAATTCAAGTGTAACATCTGAAAATGCTTTTGGTAATATATTTTTCAGTACGGATGCCGGTTTTTTAGGTAATATAAATGCACTTTCTTCAGTTATATCAACATCGTTCCTGTGATATTTTACAAGTTTATGTGCATCAGTTGCTACAAAATTGATTCCATCGTTGGTTAGTTCAATATATATACCATTCATAACCGGACGTAATTCATCATTTCCTGTAGCGAATATAGCTGCGGAAATACCGCTGAAAATAACATCAGGAGTAATTTTCATACGTGTGGTTTTATCCTGTTTAAGAGCTGGAACTTGTGGAAAGTCTTCACCCATCTGTCCAACAAGAGAAAATTTTCCGTTAGATGAAATTATATCTATTTTTAATTCTTCAAGGTTAATATTAAATGTTAATGGTTGTTCAGGAAATTCTTTTAAAATTTCTACTATCCTTTTTGCATCAATTGCAATGATTCCTTCTCCGTTACTGTTTTCCAACGGTAAACGGGTGGTCATAGTACTTTCCAGATCACTTGCAGTTATTTGTAATATCCCATCCTTTAACTCAAACAGAAGATTATCTAAAATTGACAATGTGTTTTTTGCTGCGACTATTTTACTTACAGACTGTAAATGACCTAATAATTGAGAACTCGATACTACAAAATCCATATATTTTATATTTATTTTTTCAATTAAAAATTAAAACTCCTTGTTATATTTTACAAAAATAAAAATTTATTTTCATTGTAAATATTCTGTTGGGAAATTCTTATCAACTTTTTTTATATATCATTTAATTTTGTTGCAAATACCGAAAAAAAATCAAAAATTGTTTTTTGTAAACAATCATGATACTAATTTCTTAGAAAACTGGATTTTTTTATACTTATAGGATCGATAATATAGAATTGTAATAGTACAATTTCTTTATCATCTTTGATAATACCATACAAATGGTCTATATCCCAGTCATAAAGAGTGCCGTCGTCCTGAAAAGCATTATTTGTATTTTGTCGGTAATAGGTTTTTAATGTTTCTACTTCTCCCTGGCGGTTTTCTATGCTGTATTCCGATATTGTTGGCTGTAATATGATACTGTCAAGTTTTTCCTGTTTTATGTTATCATCCATGTATGATTCAAATCCTATAAATTTTATCCGTGCAAGATACTCTTTAACCTTAAGTGTATCAAAAACGCCTGTGTTATTACCGTTTATATCTGTTAAATTATATCTGTTATTCCCATAGTTATATATGATAAAAGACTCATTAGGATCTTCAGTGTGTTTTACCTCAACTTTTGCAATATCCTGTACTTTATAATTAAATACGATTCTTTCACGCCATTCCCCCAGCTCTGTAGTATATCGTATTGTCAGAAATCCTGCAAATCCTGGTATATGCATAAGAAAAGGCACATCAGAGCCCTCAAGTATCATATATGTACCTTTTGTATCACTGTTTCCTACATAGTAAGTTTTAACAAGTTTATCATTTTGGTATATTTCGGCTTTTATACCATTTGTGGAAAGATCTCTTAAAACTTTTGGCAGTTTTGATTCAGGAACCGGCGATTCAACTTCGAGACGTTTTATTGTTTCAAGTAATATGTCTACAAAGTCTTTCCTGGCTTTGTGTTCTTCATTTACTGTCCAGTATTCATCATGCCTTTCAAGTAAAATTGTTTTATTATTCTTGTCTGCAAGGAAAATTTTATTAACGCTTGCTGTATCTGCTACTGCAAAATCTCTTAATATTATTTTTTCATTTTGCTTTTTATTATCTGAAAAATAAACTATTGCCAGTATTAGTACTGCTATTCCTAAAACAACTAAAAGTATTAAATTCTTTTTTTGCATATTAAATTAGTTTATAAATTTGAAAATTTCAGTATCCGGTAGCTAATTCTTAATTCTTCATTCTTAATTTCTGAAATTAATAAATCCATGCTTTTCCTTCCGAAAACGAGCCAACAAAATCATATTGTGCCGGAATATGAATATTTCCGTTATGATTTAAATAACCCCATTTATTATATTTATCCCTGTATATAAAATATTTTTCTTTTCTTCGGGCTTTTATTTCCTGCATGTCGTTAATTTCAATTTTATCGCCGTTACAATTATAATAAGTTTTTGTTTCGTTATTATAACATATAAATAATTCTGTTCTGTCACAGTTTCCGGTTATTTTATCATAATCAAGCGGAATTATTATTTCATTTTTGGTATTAATAACTCCATATTTTCCATCTGTTGCAACTATTGAATAACCGTTGATAAAATTTGTTACCGTATCATAAACGGGTAAAATATTCCATTCATTGTGTTTGTTTATGAAACCATATTTCTTTTTTTCATTTTCAACATAAGAAACTGCCATCCCGTCGGAAAACTGGTGAACAATATTATTTTTTTCAGGACAATATACAATGTCTCCGTTCTTATTTATCACATACAAAGAATCATTTTTAGTTACAAGACATTCTCCGTTAATAAACTTATGATCTCTTGTTTTTGTATATACAAAAGGAATTACTGTTTCTCCGGATTTATTTAAAAACCCATATTTTTCATTCTTATCTCCGATTTTTTTTACAAAAACCAAATCTTCGTTAAATTGTGATTCTCCTGAATATTCACATGGAATTATTTCCTTACCCGAATTATCAATAAATCCCATTCTTTCCTTGTTGTAAACAGCACAAATTCCATCGTTGAAACGTCCTACATTTTCGTATGTTTTCTTGGAAACAGTATCACCATATTGGTTTATAAGTGTATACTTTTTTTCTCCCGGCATTTTTACCCAGGAAACACCGTTACGAAAACCGTATTTTGATATATCACGGCTGTCATATACCGGAGGTAAAGCGATTTTTCCTTTTTCATTTATAAATCCGGCTCTCCAGCACTGCTCCCCATTTTCTTCAACTTTGGTCTTAAATACGGCTAATCCTTCCGAATATGGACGGATATAATGACTTTCAAAATGAAATAATATTTTACCGTTTTCATCTATACATGAGAATGTTTTTTTCTGTCCATATGAATTATTAACAAACAAAAACAAAACCATACTATAAATAAGCAAGTTAAAAATAGCTTGAATTTGTTTTATATTTTCTTTTGTAAAAAGCATAATTAATAATTCAGATCAACAGTCGTAAAAGACTATTTATTTTTGTTGTTTTATATTTTTGTCAGTATATGTGGCAAATCTTTTTTTGTATTTTATTTTCCTGAAGATAATTACGGCTAATCCAAAAGCAATAATTATCAATACCGGAATAATAGAATTCATATACATCCAGAATGTCATTTTTTGTTTTACCAATGTCGGGTTTAATGTTCTTAGTTTTATTTCACGCATTCTTAATGAAATAAAACTATCATCAGCACACAGGTAATTTATACAATTCATAAAAAACTGGGTATTACCCTGATATGATTGTATTTCGGGGTAATATTTATCATATCCCAATGGGTATGGTTGTTGTTTTGCCCCCAGCGTTCTTATTTCGTTACGGATAAAATCGCCGTCGGATATTACTATCATTTTTGTATTCGGTTCACTTTCTTCTATAAAATTAAAATCTTCATGTTCGTAAAGTTCTAATGTGAAGCGATTTATGAAATTGGATGTAAATTTTCCTTCAAGCAAAACAGCTATTGGAACATGCGGTTTGTTAAATGTTTTAGGATCCGGACGATTTCTTAATATTTCAAGACTGACTTCGACAGGATGCATAGATGTTTTTGAATATTGGGAAGTCCTTAAAAGGACTGTTTTCTTTACGTCCGGATTATCTCCTACAGTATCAATAGAGCTGACAAAATGAGTTCTTATAGGATCCAGATTTCTTAATAACTGATGGTTCAGTAAGGTATCAGGTACTATTAAAGGAAAATAATACCATGGCCTTGGTTCAAATTGAGGGTTTCCATCAACAGTATTAACATAAACGGGAATATTTATACATCTGAGATCTTGTATAAGATCAGGATTTATCCTTATTCCATATCTGAATAACTGGTCATCAAGCCTTATATTTCTTATCATGGCCATTTCAAAAGGTTTAGAGCTAAGGCTGTCCATACTTATATCCATCCATTCCACAAGCCATATTACACTACCTCCTTTCATTATATACTGGTCAATTATGAATTTTTCCCTTTCCGTAAATACTTCGGTTGGTTTTGCAATAACCACAGCAGAATATTCATCAAGAGCATTGAGAACATTGTTCATTTTTAACCTGTCTATCTGATAATATTTTGACAATGATGTCATTATATCATAAGTCTCATTTTCATTCAATTCGCCGTTGCCTTCCAGAAATGCTATTTTTTGTACTTCAGTACGTGAGAGCATCCATATAGCATGGGTAAAATCCCGTTCCAGTTCGGTTTCGGATAATCCTACCATGGAACTTCCCGAAGAGAGATTGTTGTTTATTAAATTTACAGGATATTCTTTCCCTTCATATTTTACCAAAGCTCCTGCAAATACCATTTTTTCAGAAACTCCACCCTCTGTTGACTGGCTTATATAGGTAGGATTTAAACCTTTATTATATAATTGTCTGTATACGTCTGAACTAAATTCCGGATCTTTTTCGTCAAAAGGGTTCTTGAATACATATTCTATCTTGTTGGAATAGGATGAAAAATTATCAAGGAACTCTTTTACTACCTTTTGATAACGTATAAGTTCTACAGGCAGGTCTTTACCATTCAGATAAACTTCTACGTAAACTTTATCTTCCAGGTTTGAAATGATTTTCTGGGAAGATTCGGTTATTGTGAATTTTTTTTCCTGTGTAAGGTCAAACCTGTGGAATACTTTTGACGACAAGATATTTAATACTATTATTAATAGTAAAATAAGTATAGCTTGAATAATATTTTGTTTTTTTAAAACAAGTCTGGTATTTTTTTGATGTTTATGTTGTTCCATACTGTTTACCATTTACGACTTTCAAGTCTGAGTTTTGTAAGAAATATAAAAATGGAGATTACGCTTAAGAAGTATACAATATCTCTGGTATCAATAACTCCACGGCTCATTGAGCGGTAGTGGTCGTTTATTCCCAATGAAATAATAAAATCAGAGATTTTTCCGGAAGATGCCAAAAATGCTAAATTTTCAAAACCCAGGAAAAAAATATAACACAATAAAGCGCTTAACAAAAAAGAAATTATTGCATTTTTTGATAAAGAACTGGCAAACAATCCAATTGCAGAATAAACCGCAGCCAGGAAAAATAAACCTATATATGATCCGAAAATAGCTCCGAAGTCTACATTTCCGACCGGATCTGCAAGAAGATTTATAGATAAAAGATAGAATAAAGTTGGAAGTAAAGATATTAATACCAACACTACGGAAGCAAGATATTTTGCAAAAACTATATGAAATTCAGTTAACGGACGTGTTAATAACAATTCCATTGTTCCTGATTTCAGTTCACCTGCAAACATATTCATTGTTATTGCCGGAACAAGAAATAGAAATACCCATGGAGAAATAACAAATATAGTGTCAATATTTGCAAGTCCGATATCGAATATGTTTAGTGAACCTCTGAATATCCACATAAACATACTGTTAATTAACAAGTATACAACTACAACCAGATAGCCCGTAACCGAACTGAAAAAGTCTTTTATCTCTTTGATAAATAATGTCCCCATTTGTATGTGGTTAAAAATTATATTGCAAAAATACCTTTTTTCACGTTATATTCAAAAACAAAAAGGAGAGACTTTAAATTAAATCTCTCCTTTGTGCCCGGAACAGGGATCGAACCTGCACATCCTTGCGAATACTAGTCCCTGAAACTAGCGCGTCTACCAATTCCGCCATCCGGGCTTTTGCACTGCAAAATTATAAAAATTATTTGATTATCCGCAAAGTTTTATTCCACTTTGTTTATCTTTACAAAAATTTAATAGTTAGTAATATGAAAAAAATATTTTTATTATTTAGTTTGGTTTCGTTAGTATTAATTTCTTGTAATAATAAATCTGATCAGAAGAAAACATATAATGAAATGGAAAAACAATTTATAGAATTTGCTGAAAAGCATGAAGCCGTCACTCAGCCGATATACAGAAGCTTATGTGATGCATATTTCAGAGCATCTGTTTCAGGTGATGAAAATGAATACAGGGAAGCAGCCGAATACGAACTGGAATATACTAAGGTTTATACAAATAAAGAAGATTATGAATTCCTGAATAAATTGAAAAAATCGGGAAAAATTGAAGATGAAATCCTGAAGAGAGAACTTGATGTTCTTTTGAATTCTTATTTGTCAAACCAGGCAGAGCCGGAAGTTCTGGAAGCTATGATAAATAAATCTTCCGAAATTGAAATGAAATATTCTACGTTCAGGGCTGTCATTAATGGAAAAGAAGTTTCAGACAATGATATTGAAGAAATTTTAAGTACTTCGAAAAATTCCGAAGAAGTTAAAAATGCATGGCTCGAAGTAAAAAAGCTTGGTCCTGTGGTTGCCGATGATATTATTACTTTGGTAAAGATGCGTAATGATCTTGCTGTTTCTCTGGGATATGATAATTACCATGAAATGAGCCTGAAATTAAGTGACCAGGATCCATATGAGATAGATAAGATCTTTGACGAACTGGATAATCTTACCAGAGGTAGTTTTGCAGAATTAAAAGAAGAAATAGATATATATCTTGTAAATAAGTTTAACATCAAAAAGGAGGAATTAAGGCCGTGGCATTATCAGGACAGGTTTTTTCAGGAAGCTCCGGCATTATATGAAATAGACCTGGATTCATACTATAAGGATCAGGATATAGAAAAACTTACAAAAGATTATTATGCTTCTATAGGAATGGATATAACAGATATGTTAGCCAACAGCGACCTTTACGAGAAAGAAAAAAAGAACCAGCATGCATATTGTATTAATGTTGACAGGGAAGGTGACATAAGAGTACTGTGCAACATAAAGCCTAACAGTAAATGGATGAATACCATGCTTCACGAATTCGGTCATGCTGTTTATGATAAGTATATTGACAAAGATCTTCCTTTTGTTCTTCGCGACCCGGCTCATACTTTCACTACGGAAGCTATTGCAATGTTATTCGGAAGATTAGCATCAAATGCTCAATGGATGCAGGATATGTTACATATAAGTGATGAGGAAAAAGAAAGTATTGCAGAATTGAGTTTTAAGTCACTCCGTTTGGAACAACTGGTTTTTAGCCGTTGGGTACAAGTTATGTACAGGTTTGAAAAGTCTTTATATGAAAATCCTGATCAGGATCTTAATACTCTATGGTGGGATCTCGTCGAAAAATATCAGATGGTAAAATGCCCTGAAGACAGGAATATGCCGGATTGGGCAACAAAAACACACATTGCAACTTCTCCTTGTTATTATCATAATTATCTGCTTGGAGAATTGCTTGCTTCACAACTTAATCATTATATTTCGGTAAATATCTGTAAGAGTGATGATTATAATATGCAGAGCTTTTATAGTAATAAAGAAGTAGGAAAATATCTTATGGAGAAAGTATTTTTTCCGGGAGCGAAATGGTATTGGAATGATATGATTGAAAAAGCAACAGGCGAAAAACTTACTGCAAAATATTATGCAATGCAGTTTGTGGAATAACCGGTAAAAATAGTTTTAATAAAAATCCTGTTTGAAAATATCTTTTTAACAGGATTTTTTATGTGAAATTTATATAAAGTGTATTTTAATATTTTGAAAAATATAAAACTTTTATTCAAAATACGCAATTAGTATTTTGAATGATTTTTTTGATATAATTTACTATTGGTTAATTTATTATGTAAATATTTTATTTTTAATTATGGTTTTGTTATATTGCGTGAGTTATGGGTAGTGGTAATTTGACGGACATGAAAGTAAAAGGCGTATCCTGAAAAGCCTATTCAATAGAGTAAGGGTAATCAAAAAAACAAAACATTATGTTAACAGAAGTTTTTGAAGTAAACGAAATGTCTTGTAATGCAGGTTGTTGTGATTGTTTCTCAATGACATGTTCATGTGATTGCAGGTAAGTTTATGTAGCTCTCTTAAAAGGAGAGCTACATATTTTAAAAAATTAAAATTATTAAAAGAGCAAAAATACAATAATGAAATATCCTTTTTTAGAAAAACGCAATATTTTTGTGATTCCAGTAGGCGATTATTTTTCAAACTCTCCAGAGGCTTGTTTTTTGGTTTATTCTCCATTAGGAAATATTTTCTTTTTAGCATTACCATCGCAAGTGGAAAAATTAGAAACTCAAGCAATGTATAATGAAACAGATAAACTTCTTGATGTTTTAAGTAATTATTCTCCTTTAGAAGAAAGAAATCCATATGGAGTAAGTTATGATGCTACTTCTACATTTTATATACTTTTGAATGAAAAATGCAATTTTCATTGTAAATATTGTTATTCGGCAGAAGGTCGTTCTAATGAAGAACTATCAATAGAACAAATCTATACAGCTCTTAAATATTTCCTGTCAAGTGAAAGAAATGCACCAAAAACAAAAACGATAATGTTTATGGGCGGGGGCGAGCCGACACTTTCCTGGCATTTAGTAGAACAAGCAACGTTATTTGCAGAAAAACAAGCACTTGAAAACAATATTATATTAAAGAAACAATTGAGTACTAACGGTTCTGTATTAACGCAGCAAATGCTTGATTTTTATAAATCACATAATTTCGAGTTACAATTTTCTTTTGATGTAATACCTGAAGTTCAAAATGAACAAAGGGGACAGTTTGACAAAGTTTCGACTAATCTAAAACGATTGGGAGAAGAAGGGGTGAAATGCAGAATACGTTCGACCGTCACTAATTTGAATGTAGAAAGAATGATGGAAATGGTTGAATTGTGTCATGGAGAATATCCGAATGTAAAACATTTAACATGTGAACATGTAGTAGATCCTGATTTCTTTTCAACTACAGAAATAGTAACAAATTTTTATAATCAATATTTTGATTCATTTATTGAAGCACGAACATCAGCCGATAAATATAACATTGAATTATTTTCGACATCATCAGGGACAATAAGAGCATTACGCGATAGATTTTGTTTTAACTTATATTGTATTACTCCTTATGGAAGTTTGACTACTTGCCCAAACATATCTTCTCCAAATGAAAAAGGCTATGAAGATGCTGTTTTCGGACAAGTAAATAATAACGAGATTGTTTTTAACGACAAATCGTACAAAAGACTAACAGATGGCAATATATCAACATATCCTGACTGTAAAGAATGTTGGGCTAAGTGGAATTGTGGAGGTGGTTGCCCTAATCAACGCCGTGTTTACGAGCCTCATATTTTTAACGAAATCTGTGTTTTTATGAAACGCATGTTACGACACAATCTAATACACGAATTGGCCGAAAAACATAAAAAGACGACAGGTAAAAATTTCTTTGAAGATATTACCAATACTTTAAAAAAACAATAATGGATTTTAATTTACTTTTTGAGAATAATATATATACAATACCGGCAGGCGACATATGGAATGTTGCAAAAAATCGGCTATATTTTGTTTACTCACCTTTGAGTGGACATATTTTACTTGTAAGCCATGAAGAACTCATAAATATAGAAAATATATGTCGGGGAAAATGTGTTGGGACTGAAGTGCAAAATAATTTACTGAGGCTATTGAAAGGGCAGCAAAATCAATATATATTTGAAATACCAAACTCTTCAGATGATGTTTATGAAATAGATATATTGTCTAATTTTAAATGTAATTTTAACTGTTCATATTGTTATTCTGCAGCGGGTCGTTCCTCGAAAGAAGTTGATTTCGAAAATATTGAAGTTATTATTGATTACTTATTTTTTTCGGGACATCCTCAAAAAAGACCGTATAAAATAAATTTTTCGGGAGGAGGAGAACCTTTGTTGAGTTTTCCATTGATAAAAAAAACAATTGATTATATTGATGAAAAAGCAAAAGAAACTTCTTATCGGTATAGTTATGGACTGGTAACAAATGGCAGCTTATTGAACTCTGATATTATAGATTATATCAAGGAGAAAAAAATCAATCTTGTTGTGTCATTTGAAGTATTACAGGAACTTCAGGATTTGGAACGTGGAAATTATCATAGCGTTGCCAGCAACATCGATTTGTTACTTCAAAAAGATTGTCCTTTTGGTATCAGGGCAACTATTACTCCCGAAAGCGTTCCTAAAATGGGATTAATGGTAAAGGAATTAGCTACCCGTTTTCCTAAACTTGGGGCAATTGTTTTTGATACAGTCTTATCTGCTGATATATTCAGAACGCCAAAGCAATTAAACAATTATTATGATCAATATTCATTTGAGTATTGGTCTGCAAAAAAATTAGGTAAAGAAATTGGTGTGAAAGTATTATGCAATTCGATGGAGCCAACGAGCATATTACGAACTCGTACTTGCCAGGGTAAAATAGTACTTACTCCCGATGGGGCAATATCTTCTTGTGCACGGGTTTCTTCCCCACAGGAGGATTTGTATGATAAGTTTATATATGGAGAAATTAAAAATAGAAAATTAGAGATAGATGAAATAAAGTTTTCTAATATAATGTCGGAAAACAATATTAATAACCGCAAAGAATGTCAAGAGTGCTATGCCCGTTGGAATTGTGGAGGAGGATGTTGGTTGTTTTCGCAATCTTTTTCAAATGAATTCGAAGAACCATTTTGCAACTTCACAAGAAAAGCTCTGAAAAAAAATCTTTATGAAATTCTCAATGAAAGACATAATGCAGCAAAAAAAGAAAGTTTATGGGATTCTATAAATGCACAAATACAAGCAAAAAATATATAATAAATTTTTAATGTATATAGTATTTTTGTTCAGATAACGTAATTTATATATATGACCAAATTGAATATTTTACTTGTAATTCCACGTTATGAAACATACGGAGGAAATGGAAAATATGTGATGCCATTAGGTATCTTATATGTCTCGTCTTACCTCAAAAAATCAAATATTGCAAATGTATATACATTGAATATGAACCACCACGAAGGTTCGGAAGAAGAAATATTAAAATATTATTTTAAAACATTCAATATTCAAATATTGGGAATTGGCGGACTTTCAGGAGAATTTGCTGATATTAACAGAATTGCACGACTAACAAAAACAATAAATTCGCAGATAAAAATAATTGTTGGTGGTGGTGTTATCACTGCAGATGCAGAGACAGCGATGCAAGCTTTCGGGATTGCAGATTTTGGAGTGATTGGAGAAGGAGAAATAACCATTATTGAGTTATTGAAAGCTATAAACAATGAAGTTCCGATTGAAGAAATTTCAGGATTAATTTTTTTAAAGAATGGAAATTTTATAAAGACAGAAGCAAGAAAAGAAATAGAAAACCTTGACATACTTCCTTTTCCTGATTACGAAGGGTTTAATTACAAAGAATATCTTGAAACAAATCCCGATATGAGTGATGAAGGGAAAAAATATACTCAAGTATCAATAATCGGTGGACGTTCCTGTAAATATAATTGTACATTTTGTTTTCATCCATCTGGTAGTACATATCGTCAGCGTTCTTTAGATTCTATTTTTAAAGAAATTGATTATCTAACATCAAATTATGAAATTTCTTATATTGCTCTAAGAGAAGAACTATTTGCAACAGATAATCAACGGGTAATCGAATTTTGTAATCGGATATGCCATTATGATTTCGACTGGTCAATTCAGCTCCGGGTTGATAGTATTAATTCCGAATTAGTTGACATTTTAAGAAATACTAGATGCAGGTATGTTTTTGTTGGCATAGAAAGCGCTCATGACACAGTTTTGAAAAGTATGAGGAAAGGAATAAATTTGCAACAAATTGAGTACGCCCTAAATCTTTTATCAGAAGCTGGATTAAATAGCCGCTCAGGAATTATATTTGGAGATAAAGCAGAAACATTTGAGACTGTGATGTGGACATATAATTGGTATAAAAATAACAAATCAAATTACCGTATGTTTCTTGATATGATTATTGCATTCCCTGGTTCTAAACTCTATATTGATGCTTGTCAAAATGGAATTATTCCCGACACAGTTCAATTTTTAAAAGATGGTTGCCCTATTGTAAATACTTCCAGACTTAATGATGTCGAATTTGATAAATTGATAAAACTGGTCGAGAAAGAAAACCATAGAACATATACAGTTAAGAAGTACATTAATAACTGATTTATTGTATGCGTTACATTTTAAAGGATAATTATATATTACGAGGTTGGATTGACAATCCATTCGGTGTTGTGGATATAAATACCGGGAAAAAATATTTTTTCACTTGTTCCGAATATGATGTTTTATTACATTGTAATGGAGAGAATTACATTAACAATGATAGCTATATAAAACAATTATATGCAAGAGGGTTTGTTGGAATTGCTGATTCTAATAAAACGATAACAGAGTATCAAATGTATAAATCATATAAGTGTAATAATTATCAAACAGCAGAAATCGTACTTACCAATACATGTAATTATAAATGCCGTCATTGTTATATCTCAACTCCAAATGTAAAGAAGAAAGAATTATCTACAGGCGAATGGTTTAATGTAATTAATCAACTTGTTGAGACAGGAATATTTCAAGTTGAATTAACGGGGGGAGAATGTCTTTTGAGGAAAGATTTTTTTCAAATAATAGATCAATTAATACAATGTAATATTAGTATTGTAGCCATTCTTTCAAACGGATCGTTTATTTCAAGCAAGATTCTTTATGAATTTGAAAAGCGAGGTATAAAACCTGCTTTTCAGATAAGTTTCGATGGAACAGAAGGCAATCATAATTGGTTAAGAAATTCATTAGATGCTGAAAAAAAAACTATTCGGAGCATTAAGTTATTAAGAAAATATGGATTCTCTGTATTTGTAACAATGACAATGCATAAAGGCAATAAAGATTCATTACGTGAAACCGTATTATTATTGGGGAAACTGGACATTGAACAACTTTATGTCGGCTATGTAACAGAAATGGGAGAATGGCTTAATCAAAATAAAACTTATAGAATGAACAGTAGTGAATATTATGATAGTTTTCTCGAATACATTCCATATTATAAAACAGATAAAATGCCTGTAAATATTCAACTTGGAGGAATATTTAAATATATGAGACATTCCGGAAAATATAATATTCCTATGAAATTAAATAAAGGAGAGATAATGGGCAGAAAGAATGTTTGCAATATTTCTGCAGGAAAAATATATATAACAGCTAATGGTTCAGTATTACCTTGTCCTATATTTACAGGAACGGAAGTTGGCAAAAATATGCCTAATGTTTTTTCTATTTCTTTAAATGAGATTTTGACTGATTCTAATTATTTACAACAAGCAAAATGCACTTATGACGATTTGAAAGAAGGGCAAACTCAATGTTATAAATGTTCGTTTCTTTACGAATGCGGAGGAAAATGTCATGTCGGAAATTGGCAGAATGAACGTCAGTTTCTCATTGAGAAAGAAATGTCCTGCTCCTTTTTTAAAGGAGGATATGAAACTAAGATACAACAGGCTTGGGAAATGTAATTTAATATTAAATTTTATGAAGAAATAAATATTTGATAAAAATGCGGAAGATAATTTGAAATCTTTATTTAGCATTTCTTCTTATTTGTAACAGTTGGAAATATTTTAGATTAGATATGAAAACAGTTGGGTTTGGTAATATTTATGGAACTTTCATGCCAGGGATAAATTAGTGGAAAAGAAAAGTGTAATAATTATAACGAATGGATATTCTTCATTTATCTCCAATCTTCATACAGCCAGGATTGTGGAGATAATTGGCGTATTAGATTGTGCTGGAGATAAAAAACTTGAAAATTATGTACATGGAAAAAATATTCCATATAAAACATTAATCCAACAAGATAAAGAATTACAAAAATGGATTAAAGAAAAAAACGTTTCTCTTATCATTGTTTATAAAATGCCTTTCTTATTAAAAAAAGAGGTTTATTCTATTCCAAAATATGGCTCGATAAATATCCACCCGTCATTATTGCCTCAATACCGTGGACCTAATCCTTGGTTTTGGATTTATTTCAATATGGAAAAAGAAAGTGGTGTGACAATTCATAGAATTGATGAAAGGGAAGATCACGGAGAAGTTCTTGCTCAAACGAAATTTGATATTAAATTGGGTGTTAATTTAAAAGAATTACAATCTATAGTAGAAATAAAGAGTATTTTCTTATTAAAAGAATTATTGCCTAAAATAGAAACAATAAAAGGGAAGTCTCAAGATTCTTATTTTTCAAGTTTTAAAGCATATAATGTTGCTAATTATAAATTAATAATTGATATTAATAAGATTGACGTTGCCAATCTATGGCACTTATTAAGAGGTTTTCCTTGGCTTATACCAATATTATATTCCAACTTTAAACATAAAGGAAAATATAAGATAAAAAGTTATGTAAATAATATCTTTGAAAATGAAAATATTGGAAATGTAAAAGAAGATGAATCAAATATATTTTTATATTGCAAAAATGGCATTATTGAAGTTCAAAAATATAGGAAATGAAAATTTCTAAACAAAAATAAACTACTGCTAATAATCTATTAGTTGTTTGAGTGAAATAAAATCAATGTTAATTTTTATTTTTTTGTATTAAAGTAGGAATTAACAGACTAATTGACTCATAATAATTAACATATCTAAATTTTATAGATTCCTGTTTACTTTAGAAATAGCATACCTCCTGAATAATCGTATAAAATATCAATTCATAAAATGTTGTGCTGGTGAATACAGGTAAAAAAATAAAAAAATTGCATAATATTTTTTTTATTTCTACGTTTGTTGAATAAATATTCAATCAATAGAAAAATAATATATGCCGAAAACTAAAGAACAATTTGATGCTATGAAAATGGCAAGTATTGAAAATATTAGAGATGCCGGAGTAAAATTATTTGCAAAAAAAGGCTTGGCAGGAACCAGTATTAATGAAATAGCAAAAGAGGCAGGAATAAGTATCGGCTTGATGTACCACTATTATAAGTCAAAAGAAGAGCTGTATATAGAGTTAGTAAAATTTGCACTGACAACGGCAAATGAATTATTAAAACAATTATTGGAAACAAAAGATATGTCTCCAGGAAAAAAAATTGAGACGTTTACAAAAAATATGCTGGACGGCCTTAATAATGATGGTGATTCGGCTCCTTATTATTTTGCATTAATAGACCAGTCGTTACTTAGTAACAATATTTATAAGATAACCGGAACAGATGAAAGTCTTGTCTTTGAATCTTATCATACACTTCAATTAATTATAAGAGAAGGACAAAGAACAGGAGATATAAAGAACGGAGATGCCCGGTCACTGACAACATTATATCTTTCTGCGATCCACGGATTATGTTTTTTTAAATTGACAACAGGAGATTATTTTTCACTTCCTGAATCTTCCTGGATAAATGAAATATTAATCAACAAACAACAAATATTATGGAAAAGAAAAAAATAATTATCATTGGAGCCGGAATTTCAGGATTATCGGCAGGAATTCATGCTTTATTAAAAAATTTTGATGTTGAGATATATGAATCTCATAACCTTGTTGGAGGACAATGTACCGCATGGCATCGTAAAGGCTATGATATAGATGGCTGTATCCATTGGCTTACAGGTTCAAAAAAAGGTACATCTTTATATTCTGTTTGGGAGACCTGTGGGGCGTTATCCGGAGAAACTGAGATCGTTGATCACGATCCTATTTCTTCTTATATTGACGAAAAAGGCGATATTTACTATCTGTACAGTGATATTCATAAAACGGAGGAAGAACTTATGAGAATATCACCCGAAGATAAAAAGGAAATAAAACACTTTATCCATATAATAAGAGCATTTCAGGGTATGAATCCGCCAACTGAAAAGCCTGAAGAAATGATGAATAAATTTGATATGTTCAGATTTGCATTTCCATTCATTCTTAAAATGAAAAAAATGCAATTTGCAATGAGTCTTTCCGTAGCTGATTACGCAAAACGCTTTAAATCTCAAATCATTCGGAATTTGCTGTTAAGTTCTACTCCGAATATATTAGCTGCAAATGCAATGTTTTTTATGTTAGGTTTGCGTACGACCGGAGACGGAGGATGGGTACAGGGAGGTTCATTGCGATTTGTTCAACGGATGCAGCAACGTTTCGGAGAATTAGGTGGAAAACTCTTTCTGAACAGTAATGTGAAAAATATAGTTATTGAGAATAATAAAGCAACCGGTATACGGCTCGGGAATAATGATACGTTGATTAAAGCTGACTATATAGTTCCTGCAATTGATATGTATGCACTTTTATATCAGTTACTGAACAATAAATACCGGATACCTTATTTTGAAGAGCGTTTTTCCGATTTTCTGAAATATCCGCTTATCTCAACAGTATTAGTATCTATTGGAGTAAAAACCAATCTTGGTCATCGTCCGCACAGTATGAGTTTTAAGCCAAGCCGCGAAGTTATCATAGGCAATGTAACTCATTCTTTTATTACAGCTGAACATTTTGCATATGATCCTGCTTTTTCTCCTGACGGAAATACGCTGGTTGAGTTTTTGTTTCCGGATTTTAATTATGAATATTGGGAAAAATTACGGGAAAAGTCAAAAGAAGCATACAAAGAAGAAAAAAAACGTATAGGAGATTTATTGGTCTCTGAGTTGCAAAAAGTATATCCGGAAACTGAAGGAAAAATCGAACTTCTTGACGTAGCGACACCATTGACCTATAACAGATATTGTAATGCTTACAAAGGAGCATATATGTCTTTTCTTACTATTCCCGGAAATATGCAAAAAAATTATAAAGGAACAATTGACGGTATTGATAACTTGTTTCTTGCAGGGCAGTGGGTTATGCCTGATGGTGGTTTGCCAACAGCAGCTCTGGCCGGAAAGTTTGCTGTACAAAGGATTTGTAAATGTGAAAATATTAACATTAAATTCTAAATTGTTATAACAGTACTAACCTTTATAACATTTTGCTGAATGCTTTCAGGTATTTTGTACATATTGTTCTAAATATTACAAAGTTTGCTTCTTGTTAAATTCTAAAAGATAATTTCAAAATTTTTTGGTTATCTTTTATTTTCGTTACTAATGCTATTATGTAATAGTTTTTCCTAATTCTTCTGCTTTTTGTAATGCATCGGTTTTTAAAATATCACCAATATGACTTACTTCAGGGATCAGTAGTTTACCGCAGTCTTCCCAATCCATATAACGATTTATAAGTTCATAAGACCTTACTATACCATCAAAATCAGTCATATCATCAGTTTCTGCACAAACAATCAACATGCTTTCTTTGATTTTTATTTCCCTTTTACCTACAAGCAAAGAATAGATTTTGTCCAGGGCAGCCTTTATTTGAGCAGGAAATGTAAACCAGTACAAAGGTGTTATTAAAACTATCATATCAGAATTTTCCATTAAAGGAGCAAGCTCGTTGAAATCGTCATTAAATATACATGCGTTACCTTTACTAAAACATTTATTGCATGCAATACACCCTGCGATCTTTTTTTTACCGGCATTAAATTTAACAACTGTATGCCCGTTTGTTTCAAGTCCATTAATAAATGCATCGGCAAGCATGTCACTGTTGCCGCCTTTTCTCGGACTTCCTGTAAGAATGAGTATATTCTTCTTGTTTTCCATATACATAATAATTTATATTCAAAAATATAATTTTCACAAATATGAAATTTTTAAAAATAGATTTCTTTTTAACAAAATTATTAATTGTTTAAAAGAAAAATATAAATTGTTTTAATACATTACGACTTTATTATTGTGATTGTCCACCTTTATTATATAAAGAAATGAACAACCTGCCAGAAACAAATATGATACTCTTCATAATAAACAATAACTTTTTATGTGCCTTCTCATATAAACTTTATAAAATAAAAATAATATAAATTATACTTCTTAATTTTGTCATGTACTTAGAAAAATCTTACTGATTTTTTTTATTTTTGTAAATAAATCTACATAATAAATAAATGGATAATTTCATTGTTTCAGCAAGAAAATACAGACCCGATAATTTTGAATCAGTTGTCGGACAGGATGCAATAACCCAGACTCTAAAAAATTCTATAAGAATAAATCAGTTGGCACAGGCTTATTTATTTTGTGGACCTCGTGGAGTTGGGAAAACAACTTGTGCAAGAATTTTTGCCAAAACTATAAATTGTAGTAATCTTACTGAAGATTTTGAAGCGTGTAACGAATGCGAATCCTGTGTGGCATTTAATAGTTTACGGTCTTTAAATATTCATGAACTAGATGCCGCTTCCAATAACTCCGTAGATGATATAAGGAATCTTATAGATCAGGTAAGGATTCCGCCGCAAATAGGCTCTTACAGCGTATATATAATTGATGAGGTCCATATGTTGTCGAGTTCTGCGTTTAATGCATTTCTGAAAACACTGGAAGAACCGCCTAAACATGTTATCTTTATTCTTGCAACTACGGAAAAACATAAGATAATACCTACTATTTTGTCACGTTGCCAGGTTTTCGATTTTAACCGTATAGGAGTTGAAGATATAAGGTCAAGACTTGAATTTGTAGCTCAGCGTGAAGGTATAAATGCAGAACACGATGCACTTCATATTATAGCTCAGAAAGCCGACGGAGCAATGCGTGATGCTTTGTCGATATTCGACCAGATCGTGAGCTTCAGTGGAAAAGAAGTAACATATGAAAGCACAATAAAAAACCTTAATGTACTTGATTACGATACATATTTTAAAGTAACAGATGCTTTCCTGTCGGGAAATTATTCTGAAACGCTTATTATTCTCGATTCGGTACTTAAAAAAGGATTTGAGGCAGGATATTTTATTAATGGTCTGGCTTCACATTTTCGTGATTTACTTGTTTGTAAGGATCCCGGAACTATTGACCTGCTGGAAGTAGGTAATAAAATAAAAGCAAAATATATGGAACATTCACAAAAATGTTCGGCATCATTTCTTTTTAAGGCAATTAATATTGCAAATCAGTGCGATTTAAGTTATAAGCAGAGCCAGAATAAAAGATTACTTGTAGAGCTGGCATTGCTGAATATTTGTAATGTTGAAAATACAAATGCTTTTGAGAAAGAAACAATAACAAACAATTCTGAAAAAAAAACAGAAGAAAATAAGATAGAGCAACCAAAACAGCCGGAAGTAAAACAATATTCAATTCCTAAGGACGATCATCAACCTGTAAGTTCAGAAAAACAGGAGCCTGCAAGAAATGTTACATACCAGATAAATACAGAAGCATCAATGGTAGAAACTCCTTTAAATAAGGATATTCCACAAAATACTATAAGAAATATTTCAATAAAAGATTTGGCTACTGAAGTAGAAAAACCAAAAACACAAATCGTTGAAGATGCTAAAGTAGAATATGTTGTAGCAGGAGCAGAAGAATTTGATGATGAAAAATTGAAATATGTCTGGATAAAATATGCCGAATCGTTGCGTGAAAACCCAAGGCTTTTTACATTTCTTACGGGACATATTCCTCAAAAAAGAGAAGGTTTCAGATATGTAGTAGTTGTGGAAAATCAGGCTATCAAAAACAAGCTGGAAACCTTCTTGCACGATACTGTAATGTTTATGAGAAAAGAATTGAATAATAAAAATTTTGAACTGTTTTATGAAATAGGTGATGCAACTGTTCAAAAGAAAGTATTCAAAACCGATGAAGAAAAATTACAGGATATGATAAAAATAAATCCTACAATTCAGAAATTTAGAGATGAATTTAATCTGGATTTTGAATAAAAGATAGAAAAAAGATATTATTGTGTGATTTTTATTGTAATTATGTTTTTTTTGTTGTAATTAGAGGAATTTTTTAATACAAATATTGTATTGATCAGTTGATCATATCTTAAAATTACATAAAACTATCCTGTTTTTTAACGAAAAGCATTAAAAGCGGAATGTAATAATAACCGGAGTACATTATTTACATCTTACAATAACAGGTTGTAAAGCCGGATTTAAAATTATTAGAGTTCGGAATATTTTTAGTAAAAATAAAAATTGTATTTTTTTTAAACCCTTTTTTGAGGTACTAAAAATGTAGAATTTTTATAAAATGACCATTCTTGCCAGGAATGAAAATTTGGTAGAAAAGATGTTACCTTAATATAGGCATTCCGTTAGGAATGCTACGTTAGCCAGATATCGGGTTGAATATATATTTTTCTTTACTTATTATGGATTTAAAAGTTTATATGTACCATGAACTTTGTTAACTCTTGCCTTTAATTTATCTTTATAACTGTCCCAGTCTTCAATATTTTTCCGAGCAACACCACTTTTGATAGCAGCTTTGGCAACTGCTGCAGCCACATGTTCAATAACGCGCAGATCAAGTGGTTTCGGTATTATATATTCCGGTCCGAATTCGATTTTATCTTTGTTATAAGCTTTACAAACATATTCCGGGACTGGTAAATGAGCCATTTCTGCAAGAGCATAAGCAGCGGCTATTTTCATTTCTTCATTTATTTGTGTAGCTCTAACATCAAGGGCACCTCTGAAAATAAAAGGAAATCCAAGAACATTATTTACCTGATTCGGATAGTCACTTCTGCCTGTGGCCATTATTATATCTTTTCTGGCATCCAAAGCATCTTCATAAGATATTTCAGGGGTAGGGTTTGCCATTGCAAAAACTATAGGGTTATTGGCCATAGATTTTATCATATCTTTTGAAACAACATTACCTACCGAAACTCCGGCAAAAACATCTGCTCCTTTTATTGCATCTGCTAATGTGTGTATGTCTCTGTCTGTTGCAAATTCCTGTTTGTAGATATTATTGCCGTAATTATCTTTTCTTACAACTCCTTTTGAATCGCAAAGAACGATATTTTCACGTTTAATTCCTAACGAAACAAACAATCTGGCACAACTTATGCCTGCGGCACCTGCACCGTTAAAAACAACATTTACATCTTCTATTTTTTTATTTACCAGTTTCAGGGCATTGATAAGTGCTCCTCCTGAAATTATTGCTGTTCCGTGTTGATCATCATGAAAAACAGGGATATTCATTTGTTTTTTTAATTCTTCTTCTATTATGAAACATTCCGGAGCTTTTATATCTTCCAGATTTATTCCTCCGAAAGTAGGTTCCAGAGCTCTTACTATTTCAATGATTTTCTGAGGATCTTTTTGATTAATCTCAATGTCGAAAACATCAACATCTGCAAAAACTTTAAATAGCAACCCTTTTCCTTCCATTACCGGTTTTGATGCTTCGGGACCGATATCACCAAGTCCGAGAACTGCTGTACCGTTACTTATAACAGCAACAAGGTTTCCTTTGGCTGTATAATCGTAAGCCTTTTCCGGAGATTTTTCAATTTCAAGGCAAGGTTCGGCAACGCCTGGAGTATATGCCAGTGATAAATCCTTCTGAGTCTGGAATCCTTTAGTCGGTATAACTTCTATTTTTCCGTTTCTTCCTTTTTTGTGGTAATCCAGAGCTTCTTGTTTTGTATATATGGACATTTTTATTCGTCTATTTGGTTTATTTCATTTACATCTTCCAGTTCGTCAAGGTTCATTCTGTTTCTGATCAGACCATTCTGTAACCTTCTGTTCTCAAATATTTCTATTGCAGTATATATAGCATTTCTGAAAGATTGTTCATTTGCTGTTCCTTTACCTGCAATATCGTATGCTGTTCCGTGCGAGGGAGACGTTCTTATGATAGGAAGACCTGCAGTATAATTAACTCCTGATTCAAATGCTAGAACCTTAAATGGAATTAATCCCTGATCGTGATACATTGCCAGTACAGCATCAAATTTTTTGAATTCTAGAGAACCGAAGAATCCATCGGCAGAATAGGGGCCAAAAGCTAATATATCCTGTTCTTTAGCTGTGTTTATGGCAGGAATTATTTCTCTTATTTCTTCGTCACCAATTATTCCTTCATCTCCTGCATGCGGATTTAGACTTAATACAGCAATTCTTGGTCTTTGAACAAGAAAATCATTTATAAGGCAATTATTCAAAATGGTTAATTTTTCCAGGATTAATTCTTTTGTAATGGCTTTTGGAACTTCTCTTATTGGAATATGTCCCGTGACTACACCAACTTTGATAATGTCATTTACCATAAGCATGATATGATTACATTTGTCAAATTTATTTGACAAATATTCGGAATGTCCGGGAAAATTAAAACCTGCTTCCTGAATATTTTTCTTATTTATTGATCCGGTTACAAGTACATCTATTTTTCCTTCTTTCAAATCTTCACATGCTTTTTCTAAAGCCTGATATGAAGCCAATCCTGCCATTTCGGTAGATTTGCCGAGTTCAACACGGATATCTTCACTATTACAATTTATTATATGTATATTTCGCGACTTTGCTTCTTCGGCAGTGTTTACAGTAATTGTATTTACATTATTGTTAAATGCTTTTTTGTAATATGCAATTACTTTAGGAGATCCGTAGATTATAGGAATTATATTACTGAACGCTTTTACCTCCGTTAAGGTTTTAAGGATAACTTCGTAACTTATTCCGTTTATATCTCCTTGTGTAATTCCAATTTTTATTTTGTTCATTTATATTTTATTTTGAATTATTTACAATTTCATTAAAAAAATTAAAAAGAAGTCTTACGCCGATTCCTGTTCCTCCGATTCCTCTGTAACTGTCGGCTTTTTCCGAGAATGCAGGTCCTGCAATGTCAAGGTGTATCCATTTATAATTTGTGAAATGTTCCAGAAATTTTCCGGCAGTAATTGCACCTGCATATTTGCCTCCTATGTTTTTCATGTCGGCAATTGTTGATTTTAGCTGTTCTCCGTATTCTTCCCATAACGGAAGTTCAACAAGCTTCTCCCATACTTTAAAACCGGATGATTTTAGATTTAAAACAGTATCGGGATCGTTTCCCATAATTGCAGTAGCATGTTCTCCGATAGCAGTTACAGCCGCTCCGGTTAAAGTTGCCAGGTCAATTACCAGTTGCGGATTGAATTGTTTTGCGTATGCAAGGGCATCGGCCAGTATCAGTCTGCCTTCGGCATCTGTATTCAAAACTTCAACAGTAGTTCCGTCATACATTTTTATAATGTCTTCGGGAACATATGCATTATTTCCGGGTCGGTTATCTGTTGCCGGAATTAATCCGATTATTTTTAACGGAAGATTAGCTTTGGCTATAGCTGCAATAGTTCCTACAACAGCAGCCCCTCCGGCTTTGTCCGATTTCATGGTTTCCAGATAGCCACTTGGTTTAAGGTTTATACCTCCGGTGTCGAAAACCAGTCCTTTTCCTACAAGAATAAAAGGTTTTTCATTAATAGCATTTTCCGGTTCCCACTTCATGATTGTGAAAGTAGGAGGGTCGACACTGCCGCGGTTTACTGCTAAAATTCCCCCCATTTTTAAACTTTCAATTTTCTTTTTATCAAGAATTTCGGTTTTAATGCCGTGTAGTTTTCCTATTATTTCTGCTTCTTCCGAAAGTTTTTTTGCTGTCATGTATGATAATGGTTCGTTGACGATATCACGGGCATAAAAAACTCCGGTTGTTACAGCTTCAATATATTTTAACTCTTCTTCCGAAACATTGCAATGAACAAATTTAATTTCTTTCAGGCTTGGGGTTTTGTCCGAAATATCGCTAAAATATTTATTGAACCTGTAATTACTTAAAAGTATACCTTCGGCAAGAGGTAATGAATATTTTTCATTTGTGAGATCGATTATATTTAATATATCGATTTTTAATTCCTGCAGTATGTTACTTATTTTGTTGCCGTTATTCCTTATTTCTTCATCACGGAAATGAATTTCTTTTTCATTATTAATTATAACTATAAATGAAGATTTATAAAGAGAGTTGATATGAATAAATTTGTTTTTTTCTTCAAATCTTTTTTCAGCATATTCGATCTCACCCGGTAAAAGCTGTAAATTTCTTAATTGCTTTTTCTCTTTTATTATATATGCGGCACTTTCGGCTACAGTATATTTATCTGCTAATTTTAACATAATAGTTTTTTTTAATCAACATATTCTTTTCTTTCTACTATAGTATGGTAATCGTCTTCGTGATTTATATATCCCATGTCATAACAAAAGAAATAGATCTTTCCTGTTTTTGTTTTATAAATATTGGTCAGATAATCAAAATTAAATCCTGCCGATACTAATTTATCTTTATGGACTTTCCGTGTATTTTTCTGATATATCTCGAATAATATCCTCCGGTTGCTTTTTAATATTTTGTTTACCTGTCTGCTGAAATTTGTATTGTCCTGATTCAAACGGCTGTTGTAGGTGTTTCTGCATTGATCGCAACAAAATTTTTTGTCGATCCTTCCGTCAAATTCGGATTCACAAACCGGACAAATTCTTTTCATAACTAAAAAGTTTACCTTTTACAAAGATAAATTATATTTTCAAAATTGCTATATAAAATTTTCTTATAAATATTGGTCAGCGGAACTTATTATTATATGAGACCTGATTATTTTAAATAGTCTGTATTTTCAGAATGAGCTTCATTTATTTATTATTTCATTACTGGACTTTAGTCTTTAATCAGTTTTCCCATTACATAATCCAGTGCCTTTTCCTGCTTTATTTCGATATCAGGTATTACTCCATTGTGATCTATTTTGTAGCCATCAGATGTATAATAATCGGCTGTCGGAATGATCAGGCTGAATCCATTGGCGACATAAATCAATTCGCCGTTCAGCATAGAACCGGCTGTTTTTTCTCCTACGATTATTGCTCTTTTGTGTTGCTTTAATCCGTAAACGATAGGTTCGCATGTGCTTGCTGTTTTTTTATTTGTAAGTATAAAAACATTACCTTTATAAATGTTCCCATATGGAACTATTTTAAGGCAAAGTCCTTCTGTATTGTGTATACCTTCAATTATCAGGTCGAAATTAGCTTCTGAAAAGTGTGGAAAATCCTTATATTCATTAAGGGCAGGAGGAGTTTTATGTTTGTTAAACCACTTTTGTGTGAGAAAAATCCCTCCGTAAATAGTTGTGTCGACCAGATTTTGAGCAAAAGGAATTGCTGCTTCAATGCTTCCGCCGCTGTTATTCCTGAGGTCTACTATCAGATTCTTGTAATTTTTTTGTATTATTATAGAAAAAATGCTGTCCATTTCGGCTTTGGGGCCGCTGAATGAGTTGATTTTCATATATACTGTCTGATCTGATTTTTCTTCTAAAAAAACATGTTTTATTTCTTTTTGGTTATTTTTATCTTCTTTATATTCCTGAAGTTTCATCATCCCGTAATGTGAAAACGGAAGTTTTCTTGCATGAAAAAAGAATGCTGCAACCATTTCAAGATCATCCTGAACTTTCTTGGAAACATTTTGCATGTCCTTTTCAAAAGATCTCCATTTTTTTGTTTGTAATACATCTTTATTATAAATATTATTTTCTGTTATTTTTATGGATGTTTCAAATAAAGAAGAATAATTTTCCAATGGAGTTTCTGTATTTTTTCTGATTCCTGTGATCGTTCCCTTTATTTCTTCCCGTCCGTTTGTTAATTTAGCATTCAGAGTATCATTATATATATAGCCCCTGATTATATATGTTCCGATTAATGATTTAAAATATCCGGCAAATTTTAACGTGTCGATTTCGGTTTCATAAATACCTTCTGTAATGTTAAGAAAACTACCATATCTTAAGCTTTTTGTAAATATTCTTACAAGTGTTGAATTCCACGAACCCAGAATATCCCTGCCTGCTTTTTTCCGGGAATTAGCTTCGAATTTACCGTTATTTGTATGAAATTCCATAAATGTTCTGACGGTCCCTATGTCGTTACTTTCCCATTCAAGAAACCACTTCCCTTCTAAAGTTTCATTTTTTACAACTGATTGCGCATTACACTGTGTAAAGAAAATTAAAAATATAGATATGATTATTAATTGTTTCATTTTTTATGTTTATGAAAATTTTTGTAAAAGTATTTGCAAAAAATGATACTAAAAACTTACTGGTATGTATTAGTGAATTTTTGTGGTAAAAAACAAAAAAATAATTTTATCACACAAATTTGTGACGAATGACAAACCTTATTCTATGGCTTTTTTGAAATTTTCCATGTAGGTACGGGAAACAGGTATCTCTTTTGTTATCTCTTTAAGTTGTAACTTATATCCCTGAGCATTGCCTTTTATTTTTGTAATCATATGAATATTTACAATAAAAGCACGATGACATCTTATAACAAACGGATAATCCTGTAGTTGTTCTTCAATTTGCTTTATGGTAGCTCTGAGTTTTTTGTGTTTAACAATATTATTATTTTTTGACCAGATATTTATATAATTTCCCGATACTTCAATGTAATATATTGATTCCGGCAATATTGAAACGGAGTCTTTTGTAGATCCGGTGAGTGTTATTTTATTTTCTTCAAAGATTTGTTTTCTGACCCGTTCGGTAAGTATTTCATTAAGCCTTGTGGCTTCTGCCAGGTTTTGTTTTAATGCTTTATTTTTTGTAATAAAAGTTATAATTATTACAGGGATAATTCCTGTTGTAAAGGTTGCAAACAGGTTTACCAGGAGCTCCCCTGATAAAATATTTATAGAATCTGTCCCGAAAAGCAGACCGGTCAGGATCACCATATCGTAAACAACAATTAATATTCCCAGTAAACTAAGAAATAAAGCGAAGTGTATAATGTTTTTTCCTATGGTCCAGTTTTCAGGAATATAGAATTTTTTGAATATTTTTGGAAATAATACGAATACCAGCGAAGAACCTGTAAAAACAGTTAAAACAAAACCTGCCAGAATTAGTATTTGTATTGAAGATCTCATATGAAAATTAAACGGCTCGAAAACAGCCAGAATCAAAAATACACATAAGGAGCATATTGCAACTATTAACCAGGGACCATCGAAAAGAGGATAAGGCTGATTTAAATATCTGGATAATTTGTTCACTTTAATAATTAATTCTGTTTTTACAAAATTATAAAACTTTTATTATTTGAAATGCAGTTAAGGTGTATAAATTTTGAACGTTTCCCTCCCGGAGGTTTAGCTTTAGCTAAACCTCCGGGAGGGAAACGTTGTAATAAGTTTTTCTGTGTAAAAACAATATCCTTAATATTTTGTTTTTTTTAATAGATCATAAAACATAATAAAATGAAAACAGAAAATCATTCGGAAAATAAAAAGAATACAAAATCTGAAAATTCTCACTCAAAAGGAGAATCCCGTATTAATGCAGAACATCCTAATAAAGAAAAGCAGGATCCGGAAGATATTTATCCACAGGATAATAGTTGTGATGCTTCAAAAATGGTAACAGAATCATTTCGGATAGACGATAATTCTGATTTAAGTACTACAGCTACTACAGAAAATAAATGTATTGGTGATTCCATAATCCCCGGAGTTGGACTGGAAGAGTCTGACCGAAAAAAGGATTCAGGAAAATAAATAATAAAATTTGTTATATTTTGTATAAATTATAAAAATAAGCAGTAAATTTTTTGAACTTACTGCTTATTTAGTTTTATATTAATTCTTGAATTTACTTTATCAAATTTACTCTTTCTATTCCGACTTTGCCGTCAAAAATGATCTTAATAAAATAAGTCCCGTTAGAAAAGTTTGATATATCTAAAACATTGAATTCGTCTGCGTTTCTGATTAACTTCAGAATTTGTCCCATTGAATTTGTGATTTCTATTGTTGTTCCTTTAACATTATCTATTTTTAAACTGCCGTTAGTTGGGTTGGGATATATGTTAACACCTAGATCTTTTAAATCCGGAACATGTGATTCGCCAAATTTTACATTAAATGTACAGGAATTTTCGTTATATGTATAAGTGATAGGATATTCTCCGTTCTCAAGTCCGGATAGTGTCATACAATTGTCTGTTACATTAGTTCCCGAATAAGTCCCATTTTCAGGATAAGCATTCGAAAAACATATTGTAGAGTTGGTTTGAGTAATTGTATCCGGGTCAATAGTAATATCATCGGGACATATTACGCTGTCGGAAAATAAAAGAACAACATTGAATGTGCGTGAAGATGTGTTGGACCTGTTGCTGTATGTATAAGTAACAGGATATACTCCGTTTTCCATGCCTAATACTTGCATGCAGTTGCCTGTTATGTTAGTTCCTGAGAAAGTTCCTCCTTCAGGGTAAACTTCCGTGAAACATATTTCATTGTTTGATTGCGTGATAGTATCCATATTAACTATAACTATATCCGGGCAAAGCATGCCGTCGGTTGGCAACAGTCTTACCTTAAATGTGCAGACATCTTCTTCCAAAGTGTATGTTATCGGATATTGTCCGTAGTCCAGATCAAAAATCTGCATACATCCGTCAATCACATTAGTTCCGGAATATACTCCTCCTTCATGGGAAACTCCTGAAAAACATATAAGAGAATTTTCGGGAGTTATAGTATCCATACTAATGTTTATATCTCTGGGACATACTAAATCCGAAGTTTCTAACGGGCGGGTTCTTAGCCGTAATGCAGGAGAAATATTCCTACCGCTTATAAAACTTACCCATTCATCTTGATGTGAAAATTTCCAGGATACGGAATGATAATTGGCATTAGGAATATTGTCATTACCTATTTCTATTATTCTGCCACCGTTATAGTAAAATTTTGCTACAAGCATAACTTCTGAAACATAACCATCTGTTGCTGTAATTTGAGCAGGAATGTCAAAGTCAAGACTATGCCAGTTGCCAGCCATATCAAATGATTCAATATCAACACGCTGAGTAGCTTTTGTTGCCCAATCATGAGTATTTTGATCCCATTGCAACACAGAGAACTCAATGGCTGTTCCAGGTAGAGTTAGGCTACCTAAATAATAATCTATTCCATGTAGTTCTGTTTCATTAAAGAACATAAAATTAACACCTAACTGGTCGCCATTCTCTCCTCCGAATGAATATCCTGATGAATAATTCGCCATGTTTATTCCGGAGTTTGGAATTTCTGCAAAATCCCTGGAGTAAGTATCCTGTGTTACCCTAAAGTATGAATAATTGATCCCATTTTCGGGAGTAGGATCTTCTCCTTCTAATATAAGAGCTTCAAATTTTACAACATATGAGCCGATTTCACAAAGATTCAGGTTAAAATAGTTTTCAACATCTTCATCCATATACCATATATCTACAGTGTCTGTTATTCCGGGTGCTATGGTATTTGTTTTATATTTTGTTTTGGACCAGATTAAATTTGATTCGTTACCTTCTTTATATATTTCAACTTTTAGTCCTGGAGTAACGTTTGCAATACCCGTATTTTTTACAATGCCATGGAACATTAAAATATTATTGTCTCCCTGGTCAACATCTTTAGCATAAGTTCCATAATATGATGAATAATGGAAATATTTATTATATTGAGTGCCTTCAGTATCATCAGGTATACTACCTATAGCTTCAGTGCTATAATGATCCCTGACATAAAAAGAGCTAACCCTGAAATCATTCATTACCAGATCATATGGATCGGATTCCCGAATTTCGATATTATCAATAACCCACCAGTAGCCTAAAGGATAGGCCATTCCACCTATAACAGCTACTTCTATGTTATCCCATAAAAAGCGTATAGATAGATCATTTGCTCCACCTGCTCCGGTTAATAATATTTCAACATCATTATTATATTCATTATTATTAACCGCATCCTGATTTATTTCCACGCGCGTCCATACATAGTTTTCTTCACCTGTTTTCCATTCTACATAAGCAGCTACATCATTTAATTTTATAAATTTCTGGCTGAATATTATTTTAGGATGTTCAGCAGTTGTTAAATCAATATTATCAAATTGTATATAAGATTTTGACAGATCATGACCCGGACCTCCAAAATTAGGATCAGTGTCAACACCGACAACATCAATATAAGCAGCTTTCCCTGATGAAAAAATATTTTGTTGAAACAAGTTTATATTATTATAATAATAATTAAAACCGGCACTTTGTATTGCCTGTTCCGCATCTCCCACTACCCATGATATATTGTTATCCTCACTAAGATGACCAATACTCCAGGTAGCAGACTCTCCTTCAAAATCCTGGCTCCAGATAATGTTTTTAGTATTGTTATTTCTTTTTACAGAATTAACTTTTCCGGAATTAATAAAATTTTTATCAGGTTTTTTTAAGAGTAATCGCTCTTCGGTTTTTACATTAACCTGGGAAAAAACAAAAACTGAACAAGTAAAAAATAACAATAAAGTAGAAAACTTTTTCATAATGCTTAATTTTTAAATTATATAACAAAATAACAAAAAAAAATGATACATGGAACCTGGAAACTAAAAATAATTCATCTTTAATTCATATGTTATTGATCAGCTGGCAGTCATATCTGTCATGATGTCGTATGTGTCTTATGTCTGGTGTTTTTTTAAATTTAATTAATGAATTACAACCTATTTTTTACTTACATTTGCAGGCTTTTTATAGTATATTATGAATGACAGGAATTATAAAGCTCACCTGGCTATTTTGACAACAAATATAATTTTTGGAATAAATACGCCGATTTCTAAAAATGTATTACAGGAATATTTAAGTCCTTTTAGCCTTACTTTTTTCAGGATGGCTGGAGCTTGTGTTGTTTTCTGGCTGGTATCTTTATTTATGAAAACCGAAAAGATCAAACCCCGGGATCTTTTGTTTATTTTTCTGGCATCAATGTTTGGAATTTTTATAAACCAATTTTCATTTATTCAGGGACTTTCGCTCACAACTCCTGTTAATGCGGCTATTATTATTACTTGTACTCCCATCATGACAATGATAGTTTCTTTCTTATTTTTAAAAGAACCTATTACTTTTAAGAAAGCAGGAGGAGTTTTTTTAGGAGCGTCTGGCACTGTTATCCTTGTTTTGTCGGGATATTCGGGAACAGTTGGTGCCGGTAATATATGGGGAAATCTTCTGTGTCTTGTAAGTAGTCTGGCATATGCAATATATTTAACAGCATTCAAATGGCTTATTGATAAATACAGTCCGGTTTCGTTAATGAAATGGATGTTCCTTTTTGCAACAATTGTGAGTTTACCTTTTACATTTGAAAGTGTTTCTCAGGTAAATTTTGCGGAAATGCCGCTTATTGCTTATTTACAAATCGCATATATTGTTGTTGGTGCTACTTTTACTACTTATTTATTAATTCCGATAGGACAAAAAGGATTACGCCCTACAACACTTACTATGTATAATTATCTTCAGCCGTTAGTAACTACAATTATTGCAGTTATTTTCGGTCTGGATACTTTCGGGTTTGTAAAAACTATAGCTGCAGTTATGATTTTCCTCGGCGTATATATTGTAATGAAAAGTAAGTCAAGAGCACAACTTGAAATAGAAAATAAAAAAAGTACCTGACGATGAAAAGTATTAAGGGAATAATATTTGCATTGATATCATCAGGAACTTTCGGACTTATACCATTGTTTTCCATACCTATGATGAGAAATGGGGTAGGAGTCCCTACGATTCTTTTTTATCGTTTTTTATTATCAGCAGTAATAATGGGAATAATATGCCTGATATCGGGAAAAAAATTCAATATTTCAAAAAAAGAAGCCGGAATATCTTTTGTTCTTACATTATTTTATGCGTCAACAGCATTGGGATTATTTATCAGTTATCTCTACATTCCAAGCGGAGTAGCAACAACAATACATTTTCTTTATCCTGTTGTCGTAACTCTTATTATGACAATATTTTTTAAAGAAAAAAAAACGGTAAAAGCTTTTATAGCTGCCGGTTTGTCATTGGTTGGTGTAGGTTTTTTAACATGGTCGGGTGATACAATGCTAAATCCCAAAGGAATTCTTATTGTTCTTGCTATAGTTGTAACTTACGCTTTATATATTGTGGGAATAAATAAAAGCGGAGTTGAAAAGGTTGATTCACGGATACTTACATTTTATATTTTGCTTTTTTCTGCATTTATTTTTGGTGCTTTTGCTTTTTCCACAACAGGAATAGATAAAATAACTGGTGCTTCAGATTGGATAAATTTATTATTACTAGCGTTTATTCCTACAGTAATTTCAAATCTAACATTAGTTCTGGCAATTAAATATGCAGGTTCTACGATTACTTCTATTTTAGGATCTATGGAACCTCTTGTTGCCGTAATTGTAGGTGTTGTTTTTTTTAAGGAAGATTTTAGTTTTTGGGGGATTATAGGATTGGTAATAATTATTGTATCGGTAATGTTGGTTGTTGTTCCTGTTGGCAGGTCTAAAACAGTTCCTGCAAAATAATTCCTGACTTGTAATTTAATTTCTCATTTAGTTTATAAAAGATTTCAATAAGAAAAAATAACATTTGCAACGGGTTGGTATCTGTTGTGAAATTTTTTTAGATAATATTAACATAAATATAAAATATTTTTTTTTCATATTCGTCTATATTAATAGATAGTCAGATTATTAATTATAAAATTTAAAGATATGAAAAATGTTGAAAAATCAGGTAGACGAATATCTGAAATATTTTATGAGAATATTTCGGATCCGGATTTAGACGATCAGAACAGAATTAATGAAAATCCGGATGACTGGGAAGTATTGCATGGAAGTATGCGAAGCAGGTCATATAAGAATAAAGATCGTAAATATAAACATTTTGAGAGAAGAAGAATGGGTGATAACAGGTTTAACCAGAAAAGTGGAAATTCATTAGCTTATGATTAATAAAAATCCAGACTTAATATAATAAGAATAAATTAATTTTTTCAAACACGGATTTAAAATTACAAAATCCGTGTTTTTTTTATATGGATATAGTATAAATAGATAATCCCCTGGTTTTTCCGGACTTAATAAATTTTCTTTAATATTTCATCTTTAGCAAAATCAACAGCTTTTTTTATTCCCTCAGGGTCTTTTCCTCCGGCAGTTGCTATGAATGCTTGTCCTCCACCACCTCCCTGTATCGGTTTTGCGGCTTCACGGATTAATTGTCCGGCATTAAGTTCTTTTTCTTGTGTAAGATTTTCAGAAAATGCAATCGCCAGATAAGGCTTGCTATCTATAACAGTTCCTAAAATACAGGCAAAAGATTGTATTTCTCCTCTTATTTGAGAACATATTTCTTTTAAATCATTAGGATCCTGAAGATCAATGACTTCTGAAATTATAGTGATATTATTAAGTATTTCGGATTTTTTTATTATTTCCTTTTTTATATTTTTTAATTCGGATATACGGTAATTCTCCAATTGTTTTCTTTGAATATTATTTTCGGAAATTAGTTTGTTAATTCCTTGTAACACATCTTTAGGATTATTTAATGCTTTTGATATTTCAGATAACAAGTCAAGATGTTCAAATATATAATTTTCAGCTTCAATTCCGGTGATAGCTTCGATTCTTCTTATGCCGGCAGCAATGGCACTTTCGGATATAATTTTAAAAAATCCTATTTGTCCTGTATTTTCAACATGAGTACCACCACATAATTCTATAGAATCGCCAAATTGAATAACCCGGACTTTATCTCCATACTTTTCTCCAAACAATGAAATTGCACCCATGTTTTTTGCTTCATCAATGTTCATATTTCTTTGTTCGTTGCGGGTATTATTTCCCACTATCATAGAATTGACCATTATTTCAACTTTTCTTATTTCTTCATCGGTCAGTTTATTGAAATGAGAAAAGTCAAATCTTAACTTTTTACTATCGACCAAAGAACCTTTTTGTTCAACATGAGTTCCTAGTATTGATCGCAATGCATAATGAAGCAGATGGGTAGCACTGTGATTTTTTGCAGTTGAATCTCTTTTTCCAAAGTCAACAACAGCATTGAATTCTGCTTCTGTATTTTCAGGTAATTTTTTTGTAATATGAATTATCTGATTGTGTTCTTTTATTGTATTTTCAATAAATATTTTTTCATCTCCGTTTTTTATATAGCCTGTATCTCCGATTTGACCTCCCGATTCAGCATAAAAAGGAGTCCTGTCAAATATAAGATGGAAAATATTTTCATTTTTCTGTTTTACCTGACGGTATTTTATTATGTGTATGTTTGTTTCAATAAAATCATAACCAATAAAAGGAATCTCTTCTTCCGTACCGATAATTGTCCAGTCGTCGGTATTAGTATCGGAAGCATTACGTGCACGGTCTTTTTGTTTTTGCATTTCCGAATCGAATTCTTTTTTATTGACTGTCATTCCATTTTCTTTGGCAATTAATTCAGTAAGGTCAAATGGAAATCCATATGTATCATAAAGTAAAAATGCATCATTACCACTTATTTCATTTTTTCCCGAAGCTTTAAGTGTTCCGATATTTTGATCAAGTAATCTTATACCTTTTTCAAGGGTTCTTAAAAATGTTGTTTCTTCTTCTTTTATAACTTTTTCAATAAGATTTTGTTGGGATATCAATTCGGGATAAGCATCTCCCATTTGTTTTGCCAGTGTTGGGACAAGTTTATATATAAATGCTTCTTTCATATCCAGGAAAGAATATGCATATCTTACAGCACGTCGTAATATTCTGCGTATTACGTAGCCGGCTTTAACGTTTGATGGCAATTGTCCGTCTGCTATTGCAAAAGAAACTGCACGGAGATGATCTGCAACAACGCGTAATGCTATATCTGTTTTTTCATTATCACCATAAGTTATACCGGATATTTCAGATATTTTTTTTATTATTGTCTGGAAAATATCGGTATCGTAATTGGATTTTTTACCTTGCAATACAGTACATAATCTTTCAAATCCCATTCCGGTATCAACGTGTCTCTCAGGTAATTGTTCCAGGCTTCCGTCGGCTTTTCTGTTGAACTGGATAAATACAAGGTTCCATATCTCAATTACTTGTGGGTGATCTTTGTTTACAAGTTCTTGTCCCGGAATTTCTTTTCTATCTTTATCATTTCGTATGTCGACATGAATTTCGGAGCAAGGTCCGCAAGGTCCCATATCGCCCATTTCCCAAAAATTATCCTTTTTAGAACCGTATAATATTCGCGAGTTGTCAATGTATTTTTTCCATATATCCTCTGCCTCGATATCCAAAGATATATTTTCGTCCTTATCTCCGCCGAAAACAGTTACATATAATCTATCTTTGTCTATTTTGAATTCTTCTGTTAATAAAGTCCAGGCATAATTTATAGCTCCTTCTTTGAAATAATCGCCAAAAGACCAGTTCCCCAGCATTTCAAACATGGTATGATGATAAGTGTCATGACCAACGTCTTCAATGTCATTATGTTTTCCGGATACTCTTAAACATTTTTGAGAATTGGCAACTCTTAACGCTTCCGGCTTTCTCGATCCGAGAAAAATATCCTTAAACTGATTCATTCCTGCATTAGTGAACATAAGAGTAGGGTCTCCCTTTATTACCATAGAATCACTCGGTACTATCTTATGTCCGTTTTTACTGAAAAAATTTTTAAATTTTGCCCTGATTTCGCTTGAATTCATTTTAAAATTTTTAAAGTTTTTAAATTTTTTTTAAAATTACTTTGCAAAAATACTTAATTTATTTTAAATTTGTTGGTTGTTTTTTTTAGACTTTTGTTGATAATGAAGATATTTAATAGAACCAAGTACAAATTTAACCAGGAAACACTACAATACGAAGAAATAAAACTTAGCTTTAAGAGGCTTATCCTTAAATTAGTACCACATTCTTTTGCCTCATTGATATTCGGATTTGTTATAATGTTTTTATATATAGTAGTATTTGAATCTCCTGAGGAAAAAATATTACGGGCAGAAAATGAATACTTAAAGTCAAATTTTAAAAAAATGAATACCAGGCTTAATGAAACTGATAAAGTTCTGGATGATATAGCCAAAAGAGATAATTATATATATCGTACAACCTTTCAACAGGATTCTATTCCGTTTACTGTCAGAAACTCAGGGGTAGGGGGTAGTAACAGGTATAAACATCTTGAGGGATTTACGAATACCGAATTGGTTAAAGATGCTGCAAAAAAACTTGATCAGATGGAGCGGAAACTGGATATTCAGACTTTATCATATAAAGAACTTATAGAAGAAGTAAAGAATAAACAGGAATATTTTTTATGTGCACCGGTTCTACAACCTATTCATGTTAACGAATTAACAAGATTATCATCTTTTTTCGGATACAGACAACATCCCGTTCTGGGAATAGTTCAGTTTCATAAAGGGATTGATCTTACTGCACCACAAGGAACACCTGTATATGCTTCTGGTGATGGTGTTATTGTTGGAGTTGAAAAGAGTAATTCCCGTAGCGGCTATGGGAATAATATAATAATTGACCATGGAGTTGAAGGATTATCGACCAGATATGCTCATTTATATACTATTGAAGTTAAAAAAGGTCAAAAAGTGAAAAGAGGAGAAAGAATAGGTACGGTAGGTAATACAGGATTATCAACAGCACCGCATTTGCATTATGAAGTGCTTAAAAACAAGGCTGCTGTTAATCCTCTTAGATACATGGTTATTCCTACTGCAGATGAATATGAACAAATAATAAAATTAGCTGAATATCCTAGTATATCCTTTGACTAATTTTGTTTGGATTTAGCGGAAAGTTTTAAAATACTATATATAAAAAAGAAACAACTTCTGTAACACAGAAGTTGTTTCTTTTTTATATATGTCAAAATATTATTAAAATAGTTTCCTGTCAGGAGGAATGTTGTTTATCATATCCTGCAGTGTATGTGTTTTTAAATGATCAACCAGTTTTTCGCTTACTTCGTGACATATTCCTCCCATAAGACAATTTCCAAATGGACAAAAAGCATTGTCAATCGGGCAGTTGCTTAAACTTACTTCTCCTTCTATAGCTTGTAATATTTCTATTATTTTTATTTCATCAGCAGGTCTGGCCAGATAAAATCCTCCGCTTGGTCCTCTTGTTGAGCCTAATATCCCGTTTTTAACTAATTTCTGCAAAACTTTTGAAGCATGGTGCTTGGATGCGCCTATGGCTTCTGAAATATCTACCGCATTGATTGCAGTTTCTGATTTTGCAATTAGTGCCATTCCGTGAAATGCTATGGCATCGGCTTCTGAAAAAGCTATAAATTTTGTCATTGTCTTTAAAATTTATAATGTCATATATTTATATTCTATTCCTTCTATTTTATTTAAGTTTTCCAATAATGAATTTATTTGGGTTTGATCTCCGTGCAAATCAATTATAATAATTCTGCCTTCAATTTCATCCCTGTTTAAACCTATCCTGGTACGTATTATACAGCCGTAATCTGAAAAAAGTCTTTGAAGTTTTTCTCCTGCAGCTGTTGTTTCTTTTACTAATATGCCTAAAATGTTATACTCCATTTGATAATTATTTAAAACTCATAACTTTTACAACAATACCTCTGATTTCATTTAGTTCGCTGATAAACGCTTCACATTCACTGTTATTGCCGTTAATTTCTAAAATTATGAGTCCGTTGCGGCTACACTTTGAATCGTATAATTCGTGAAATCCAAAACGAGTCTTGATCAGTCCTGAATTTTTTGACAGTGTATTCTGGAGACGAACTGATTCTTTGATTCTGTCTAGAATTTTTATTACTACTATAGTTAAGTTTTGATCCATAATATTATTTTAGAAATAAAGATCCCTTTCTCCTTGTTTGATTTTTTCAATTTTTTCTCTTGTTGATTTTTCAATATTTTTATCATCAAATTTTTGTAATTCATTTTCGATAAGTTTCCAGCCTTTTGATGCAGTGTCTTCTTTGGCATAATCCATCAGGTATTCGGCCAGAGTGAGAATTGCATTGGGAGTACAGAATTTTTTTATAAAACCGGGTACGCTGAATTCCATAAAATGTTCTCCCGTACGTTGTAGCCGATAACACGCAGTACAAAATGACGGGATATATTCTTTATCGATAAGCTCGTAAATTATTTCACTGAGTGAGCGTGTATCATTTACTTCAAATTGTTCACGATTCAGATCCTGTACTTCGTTTTTGGTTTCGGAATATGAACCTAATTCCAGCTTTGTTCCTCCGTCTATTTGAGAAACTCCGAATTTCATAACTTCATCGCGGATACTTGCAGATTCACGAGCGGTTAAAATAAGTCCCGTATATGGAACAGCCAGACGTAATATAGCTATTATCCTTACAAGCTCTTCATCTGTTACCAGATATTTTTCATCTATATTTAATCCGGATGCCGATTTAATCCTTGGAAAGGAAATTGTGTGAGGACCAACATTATAGCATGCTTCAAGGTGGTTTGTATGCCTGATAAGTGCCATTACTTCAAATCTCCAGTCATATAATCCAAATAATGCACCTATGCCTACATCATCTAATCCTGCTTCCTGAGCTCTGTCCAGAGATGTTAAACGATATTCGAAATCTCTTTTGGGACCGCTTAAATGATATTTCTCATATGTAGGTTTGTGATATGTTTCCTGAAATACTTGATATGTTCCTATACCTGCATTATGAACAATCCTGAATCCTTCTATATCCAATGGTGCGGCATTAATATTTACTCTTCTGATTTCACCGTTACCTTTTTTTACATTATATGCCAAACGTACTGTATGTGCAATATATTCGGGATTATATGAATCATGTTCACCATAAACAAGGATAAGTCTTTTTTGTCCATTATCCTCAAGCGCTTCAATTTCTTTGATTATTTCTTCATCGGATAATGTTTTGCGCTGGGCGTCTTTATTTGACGAACGAAATCCGCAATATTGACAATTATTCTTACATTTATTTCCTATGTACAAAGGAGCAAAAAGAACAATTCTATTCCCATATACCATTTCTTTTAATTTGCGTGCCCCTTCTTTTATGGCTTCAATTAATTCAGGAGTGTCTGCATTTATTAAAGTGGCAGTTTCTTTTAATGTCAGCCTTTTCTTATTTAAAGATCTGTCAATTATTTTCAACACGTCTTTTTTATCTGGATTTTTAGTATCCTGAAGAGCATTTTCAATCTCTTTTATACTAATGAAAGGTTTTTGTCTTTCATCCTGTATCTCATATTTTTCCGGTGTGAAAATCATATTATTTACAAATGAACTTTTAAAAATAAAATTACAAAATAAACATAATACAAATCTGTTCTATATTATTTTTATTAGCTGTATAATGATAATATGTAAATGTCTATATATTAAATCTCTCTCTTTTGTAAAGATATTACTATTATTTTACTAAACAAATGATATTTATTTGTTTGGTAAAAAAGCTAATATCCTGTAATATGTCCTTAATAAAACAAATAATAAAAATAATATAGAACAAAAATACTTAAATAAAGGAAGAATTAAAAGTATTTTTTATAAAAAATTAAATTTTTTATTTATACTCTTGATAAAAATAGCTATTAAAAAAATAAAAGCCACTAATAGTAGTGACTTTATTTTAAGGTATGTAGGGTTATTTGGCTGTTACCTGAAATCCTGTAAATTTTCCATTAATGTTCTGCGTGCAAAAAATATTCTGCTTTTTACGGTTCCTATTGGAAGATTTATTTCTTCAGCTATTTCTTTATATTTATATCCGTCTACAAACATTTGAAATGGAATTCTGTATTCTTCATCCAATTCCGAAATGGTTTCTCTGATATTCTGTGTGTTGATTGTGGTTTCTGCGTTTTCGTTGTCAAACATTGTATTTTTTAATATGTATTCGTCTTCGGTTTCGTCGTTTACGGTATTTTTTGATGATAATTTTGTAACCTGATTCAGGTATGTATTTCTTAAAATTGTAAATAACCAGGCTTTAATATTATTGTCGGCAGTATATTTATCCTGGTATTGGATGGCTTTTAAGAACGTTTCCTGTACGAGATCTTTTGCATCTTCGGTATCTCTTGTCAGACTTAATGCAAAATAATTTAAACTATCTTCAAATGATAATAGTTTTGTGTTAAATTCTTGAGTGTTCATAATCTTATTTTTAGTGTTTTTATATATCATTAAATTATTTGAAGGCAAAATTATCTTGATAAGTATTATGTTGCAAATTTTTATACTATTATTAAGTTAATCGAATGTTAATAATTGTTAATTTACTTATATATGTATTTGATATAAATTGATATTGATTTTATTTATATTATTTAATATTAATATGTTACAAGATGAAGTTGCTATTGATCCGGTTTGTGAAAATATTCTATAAGTATATAGTATTATTCATTAAATATTATAATATTTTCAAAAGTATAAAAAATATTATTTGAGGTTAAGTATATGCTTTATATTGAATTATTGGTTTTTGAATATAAATTGGCTCAATGTAAAAATTAGGTATTGGAAATATTAGATAAAAAACATTTATTAAAAAAACAAATTTCAACTTAGCTGCGGCCGTTGAGTATTTCGGTCAGTGAGCGAAGTCGAACTGCCGAAACGGGCGATTTCACGCAGTACAGCAAGTAAAAGACAAAATACAAAAATAAATCATAACTTAGCTGCTGTCGCTAAGTTATCTTTTGTTAATTAGAATTTTATCCAAAATATTTATGGATTTACATATTGACCGATGAATAAAGGAGTATTGTTTTTATTTTCTTTAAGAATAAAAATAAATGGTTTGTCTGCTATAAAATTTATATAATCTTCCGTTTGTGCCGGCATTACTGATGTTGTTCTTGCAATAATTGCTGTGGCTGCAGCAGCTTCTGAACCATTTTCATCAATTTCAAAAAATACTTTTTGTAATATATTGCTTATTTTCAAACTTTTGTCATCACTTATTCCGGTTAGATCAGGATTTGTAAAAATATCTGTAATACCAAGATTCATGAGGTTTTTAACAAGATCAAAAGATGATTCTATTTTGAATTTTGGAATTTCCATATGTACGTCCCTGTTTTTCAGATTTTTACAAATTTCGGAATATTCAGTTCCGGATGGAATGTAATTGATTAAGTTTTCTTCAGTACTTTCGTCAGGTAATAATATCATGAATGATATGTTATTACTTTTATAAGGAAGTTCAAGGACTTGTGTGTTTTTATATTTTGCGTACCTTATTCCGCTTTTTTGCCTTTTTACCATAAATTTTGTAATAGAGGATTTATCAGGAGTTGAATAAAACTCTTTTTCTTTTGTGGCTTGTTCGGAAAATTGAAATCTCCAGGCTCCTTTAATATATATAGCATTAACAAGTACCATTGCAGTGGAAGAATTTAATGTGTTTTCAGGAATTATATCCTTTATTTTGTCTTTTGTTATTTTTGAAACCCACAAATTTATTTTTTTCTCTTCGTTTCCTGCGTTTTTCTTAAAATCTGCAAGTTCAAAAGCTCCTGAAAAATATGTGGTAATATTTTTTTCATATTCTTCTTTTATTTTAAAAGTTTCTTCAAGGAATATTTTATTAGCCAGATTAAAATCAAGAAGAGTGTCTTCGGAAAAATTGTTTAAATATTTATTATAATCGGAATATTCTTTATTAAATATATTTATATCTGCATTATATCCCAGAGCTTTATGAATTTGTTCTGTCGTGTTATTTTTAGTACCGGTATATACCATTCCTAATGCAAGGTTCAATGAAACAGGAGAGAATGACATATTTTCTCCTTTATATCCGGAACTTAAATTTTTGAACAGTTCCAGTGAAGAATTTGTAATGTTTTCTGTAAACATTTTTTGGCTATTTGGTTTGGAAAGAGTTAAAACATCTTTTATTTCAACATATTGAGGCTCTAATTTCGGAGTTTCTTTTTTTGATCTGCATGAAACAATAATTAATGCTAAAATACTTATTAATAGGTATATGATGATCTTTTTCATAAATGTTTTATTAGTTTATTCAATTATATACAAATTTTGTTCCCAAAGCTAATAAATAATAGTTAAAAGTTCACTAACTTTAAGTGGTAAGTACAAAAAATTACAGTTTTTAATTTTATAAATTTTTAATTATTTCAATTTCTTCAGGGCTTAGTTTAAAGACTTTAAAGATCTCATTATCAATTTTTTCTCTGACATCATTATTGTTAATAGCTTCCGTTACAAGTTTTTCCAGTTTTTTTCTGTAATGTACTGATAGTTTCGGAAATGGTAATTGTTCAAGGTCAGTACGTAATACTTTATGTGTTGAGAATTTCTTTTTAAATAGGAACTGGAATATTTGTGAGTTTAGGAATGCCAAAGTAGCTTTTATTGAATATCCGGGGATATCCGGAATCAGAATATTGGCACTGTTCAGTGTCAGACATTGTTTATTGTCGTATGCAAAAATAAGATTATTATGAATAAAACGGTATATTAGTTTTTCTTTAGCTCTGTAATATTCGTCACGTGCCACTTGTTGAAATTCGTTGCGGTCATATTTTATAAAAACCGAAGGTGAATCGAGTCCGTAGTATGTTATATCACTACCTCTATAGACAGGTTCGTTATCACTACTTTTTTCTGTGCTTATAAATTTATTATTGTTCCCTGTTATTATTCCAAGTGCCCAGCTTGCATTATTTTTTAATGTTTTATGTGGGATGGAATATATTTTTTTTATAAGATTTTTTGTTTCGGTAGTTATGTGAATATCAAAAATATAATCTTTTGTATTTATAAATCTTTTTTGATCTATTTTATGTTCGATTTTTTTTGTTTTTATTTTCAGCGGATGTCTGAAATCGGGTTTTGTTTTTTTGAAATGAATCAGGATAACAGGTGTGAATACCCTGCTAAAGGCTCTTCCGAATTCTTTAATGGATATTATGGTTGTTTTTGTAGCAATAATCTTCCTTATATTGGCATGAGTTTTTATGTTAAGTATAGATTCGGGAAGTAAGAATATACATTCGCCTTTGTCCTTTATGATTTCCAGAGATTTTGCAATAAACATCGAAAATATTTCATTGGAATTGAGAATGTTTTTATATTCTTCTGATAATATTTCATTTTTATTTGCTCCCCATGGAGGATTTGTTGCAATTACATCAATTTTTCCTTTTATTTCGGACAGGAATTCTTCCTGTGAATTACAAAGAATATTTGTACAATAAATATTCGGTATTTTTGCCGAATGTCTGAAATGCAACAACAGGTTGATCTTTGCAATAAAAACTGCATTGTTGTCTATATCGGAACCGTAAATATTTTCAATATAAATATTTTTATTTTTTGCTGCACTCAATAAAAAACTTCCTGTTCCGCAACAAGGGTCAAAAAATGTTTCTGTTTTGTTTCCCAGGCATGATATTATTTCATCTGTAATTTGAGGTGGAGTGTAATAACTTCCGTTTTTCGATTTATTTCCTTCGCTTCTTAGTGACTGATACAATAATCCTAACGGATCAAAACACTCCAGTTTATTGAGTTTTATAAGATGAGGACGTACCTGGTGAATGAAATCCAATTTTAAAGTTTTATTATCTCCATACTCATCAATTATTTTCTGGAAAACAGATCTTTCATATTCAAGATAACCAAACAGTTCAAAAATTTCTCTTTTTGATATCAGAAAACAGACAGCCAGACTGTATAAACATTCGTCGGTATTTTTAAAATATTTTTTAGCTATATCTGTGATTTTTTTTATCCTTGTTCGTATTTGTTGATTAGTTGAATATTCGGAAGGTATGAAATTTATTCCTGATTGTGCTTTATTTGCTCTTTTGTTTAATTTCTGGATATTTCCGTCCTCAATAGATTTCTTGAGGTTACTGATCTCATCAAATGTTAAATTCTTGGATAATAACTTAGACTTGATCCAATTGCGGATTGTAGCCTGAGATACATTTAAAATTTCAGCGGCAGCAGCGATATTTAAAACTTCACTTTTATCCAATTGTTGAAAATAGATGTCAAAATTAATATTTCTTTGTGAGTGTCAAAATTTTTTATAAGTATTTTGTTTCTTGTGATATTAAATATAATAAACAATACTTACCTCTTTTTGAATATATTAGAACAGTTGTATAATTATAAGGAATTATTTACAATTTTTAATGCATTTTCAAATCGTTTTTCACCTTGTCCTTTAATAATGCCGTAGTTTGTATTGATTTTTTTTATTTCTTCCAGATATTTATTGAAAAAATATGGTCTCATTTCGGAGTTTTCTCTTACAGGATCAAATTCCCATGGTAAATCATAATAACATAACAAATGAAGAAAAGCAGGTTCTTCTTTCAGCCAATTGTCGATCCATTTCGGATAGTCGTTATATAAGTGTTGCAGCCATATTTTTGTTATTATGAGATCGGTGTCCAGAAAAATAAATTCAGAAAAATGTTCTGTTATTTTTTTTTCTGCATCTATCTGCATTTTTGCAATCTCAATAACATCATTTTTTGTATATGGGCGGGTCAATTCTTCAACATAATCTCTTGCAATTTCAGCTATATAAGGAACACTGAAATGTTCTGCCAGTTTTTTTGTCAGTGTAGATTTTCCTGTAGATTCCGGTCCGGTGAGGACTATTTTTTTTATTTTTTTTTCACTCATATTTTTTTCATTTTGTAATGAGTGCTCTTTTCCATTTAAAGTAACCAAAAACTGCCAGTATTGTAAGTACAGTAAATAGTATTGCAGTAGGATATAAGCCTTTGTAGATATACAGTCCGGTTGATACGGCATCTACTACTATCCAGAATAACCAGTTTTCCAGAATTTTACGTGCAAGAAGCCAGGTTGCAATAATACTTAATGAGGTTGTAAAAGCATCACCAATTGCAACATCTGAATTTGTGAACTTTATAAGTATAAAATATATTATAAAAAAGAATAGTATGGATCCTGCAATACTGTAAAACCATTGTTGTTTAGTTAATGAAGTTGTGGTTATTTCAGATTTGCCGGAATTGTTTCTGTTTTTTATCCAGAAATACCATCCGTAAATACTTACAGCTAAATAGTATATTTGAAAAGACATGTCGGCATAGAATTTCGACTGGTAAAAAACCACTATATACATCAAAACCATTATGATACTTGTAAGCCAATACCATACGTTTTGTCTTATCTGAAGAAAAATGCCGACTAACCCAAGTATTGCGGCAATTGTTTCAAACCAGTTATTATGTAGCCAAGTAAGAATGATGTCCATCATTCACCTTTCAATATTTTATTATATAACTTATCGTTGTTTATTATTTCTTTTGCCCTGAGGAAAAACGGGTTCATATCATTGAATACTTCCCAAAAATCATTGTTTTTCCAGATATCTCCGGCAATAAGTGATTTTAGATGATTTTTTAAATAAAGATCCTGTTCACGGGTTGCCGGCTTTAAAGAATCTATTTTAATATTTTCCTTTTTAGCTGCTTCCAATAGTTCATTCATTATTTTTTGGTCTACTTCAAATGATTTTTTGAATGTACTTACATCGGGATATTTTGTATTTAAAGTTTTACGGTTTTGATCAACATATTTTGATACAAAAGAGAATAAAATTCCTTTTTGTAATAATTGTAAATGTAATTCGGACCGTAATGTAGTATCGACAGGAATAAAATCATCGGGCATAATTCCGCCTCCACCATAAACTGTTTTTTGATAGACAAGTGTCTGATATTTTAAAGAATCGGCAAAAATAATACTATCTCTGTTTGTAAATTCACCATGTTTATATCTGTTTACCAGATCCTGTGAATATTCATCAAATCCGTCTTCATAAGGTTTTTGAATTAATCTTCCGGTCGGGGTATGGTATTTGGCAATTGTAAGTCTTACTGCAGAACCATCTGTAAGCATCATTTCTCTTTGAACAAGTCCTTTGCCGAAAGTACGTCTTCCTACAATTACAGCCCTGTCCCAGTCTTGAAGTGCTCCGGAAACAATTTCACTTGCAGATGCAGAACCTTCGTCAACTAAAACTACCAGTTTCCCTTTATAGAACCGTCCTTTTTTTGTTGATTTGTAATCGGTACGCGGAAATTTTGCTCCTTCGGTGTATACTATAAGTTTATCGTTTGTTAAGAATTCGTCGCATAATACAACTGCTTTATCAAGATAACCACCGGAATTACCGGTAAGGTCGAGTATTATATCTTTTGCACCGGACTTAATAAAAGTCGTAAATATAGAATCAAGTTCTGTGTCTGTTGTGCGGGCAAACCGGCTAAGTTTCACATATCCGATGTTGTCATCAGTTATATATGCGGCATCTACACTATATATAGGAATTTTATCGCGGGTAATGTTAAAATCAAGTGCTGTAGGTTTTTGTCCGCGTAATACATTGATTTTAACCTGGGTACCTTTTTTGCCTCTTAGCATTTTTGTAACATCTGCATTTTTAATTCCAACTCCTGCAATTAAAGAATCATTTACCTTGATTATTCTGTCACCTGCCAGCAAACCGACTTTTTCGGAAGGACCACCATTGATAACACTGGCAACAATCAAAGTGTCGTCCATAATTCTGAATTGAATACCTATGCCGTCGAAGCTCCCTTCCAGTGGCTCTTTCATTTTTTCGATTTCTGAGGCACTTATATAAACGGAGTGCGGATCCATGGTTTTCAACATATCAGTAATTGCTCCTTCAACAAGTTTACTCATATTCACAGTATCAACATACATCGCGTCAATGAGGGTTAATAGTTGATTGAACTTACGGGTTTGATTTGCTACTTCCTGGCAATATATTTGTGTACTGAATATTAGAGCTAATAAGATACCAAAAATTTTTTTAAAAGACATAATTCTATTTTTATTTGCAAAGGTATATAATCAAATTTTATTTATTTTGTTAAATAACACTTTTTTATGAAAAATTGTTTAGTGTGTTTTTATTATTATATGGTAAAATAAACTTTGTATGTGCTGATAGTCAATTGTGTATAAGGTATCAAAAAACAATTTTTTAAAAAACTTTGTATCAATGATATCACTTAGTGTAACAAGCGAATAAATAACAAAAGTAAATATTAGAATTACTTGTTACATTATTTGCAGAAAAACCATTTGCAAACCTTATGAGATTGTTTCCGTAAGTTTGTTGTAACTATAGGTTGGATGCGAGTTCTAAAATTCTGTAACACAATGTCATTTAGAATTTAATTGTTCTTTGGATATTATTTTTTGATTTTATATTTGATTGTTCTCTACTTATTTTCTACATTAGCCCCTTTTTATTAGAAGCTTTGTCTGATTGAAATTTTGTTATTAAGTAATTTTATACGATAAAATTATAGTATTTTAGTGTTATCTTTTATGTTAGTATAGATTGTTAATTAGATTAATAAATTAGTCGATTATAAAGTATTGTAACTGAAAAACAATATTTAGTTAATATGGTTTATATAGTGTGTAGTGATTAAAGTATGAATAAGTTGAGCAAGCAGATAAAAAATATTTTAAAGAAGGAAGATAATTATCCTTATGATATTTCCAGATACCGTGAAGTGATCTCATATATACCTTATTTTCAGGAGATAAATGAAGGTGATTATATAATTTACCATGATGATCATACATTTGAATATACACCACAGTTTTATTCTTTTATTAAAGCATTGTTTGATGCAAAGCTGGTAGAGGATAAGGATACTATGAATGAATTTTTAAAAGAATATAGGTCGGAATCGTCTTATAAACTCTGGATGAAGGATATGAACATGGTTTTGGATGATGAAAAATTATTATCATTGACAAATCTTAGTTTATTAAAAAAAATAATATTTTCTTTAATAAATCTGGAAAATGTTTTACAAGGCAGTTGGGGAATTGATGCTGAATCCGGAAACTGGCTGAAAATCCTTATACAATTACGTAATATCTTTCCCAGGGTATTTAAAACCGAAACCAGTGTTTTACATTAACGATAATTAACACTCATAGTGTGTTTGAAAAAGAATAAAAAGTAAAAATTAAGCTGATCCGTAAATTATTATAACTTTCTTATTGCCATTAGCCCATCTCTTACAGGTAAAATAATTTTTTCAACACGGGGGTCTGTCCTTATTTTTTCATTGAATTCGATAATTCCTTTGGTCATATAATCATTAGATACAGGGTCCGAAAAAATCTTATTATTCCATAAAACATTATCGGCCAGAATAATGCCCCCTTTTTTTACTTTAGGAAATACAATACTATAATATTCCGAATATTCACGTTTATCGCCATCAATAAAAACGATATCGAACTCTTCATTCAAATTCGGAATTATATTTAATGCATCTCCTGTAACGGATTTAATTTTATTGCCAAGACCCGAAAGATTAAAATATTTGTGTGAAAGCCACTCTATTTCATCATTTTTTTCAATTGTTATGATTGTTCCGTTTTCGGGTAAAGCCATAGCCATACATATGGCCGAATAACCGGCATAAGTTCCTATTTCAAGAATATTGGAAGCTCCGGTAATTTTTATGATAAATCCCAGGAGATTTCCCTGATATTTTCCGGATAACATACGGGGATGAATCTGGGTAATTGCCGTTTCTCTGGTAAGTTTTTCCAATAAATCATTTTCACTTGTCCCGAATTCATTTATGTAATTTTCAACATCATTATTTATTTTATCCATACTTTTATATATAAATTAATGTGGAAAAATTATCCCGGTCAAATATTTCATTTGCAACTTCAATTATTTGTTGTGCTGTTACAGATTCAACTTCAGCAATTGTTTCCCTTAGTGTTTCAATCTGATTGTATATAAGATAAGTCTTTCCCATTGACAATAACATATTGGAATTTATCTCATTACTGATAGCAAGATGACCTATAAACTGCTTCTTCATTTTATTCATTTGGAGTGGGCCTAATAATTTTGTTTTCAATAGGTCCAGTTCTTTAAATATCAAATCGACAGCAAATTGCATATTTTCTTTATCCACACCAAAATAAATATTAAAATTACCTGTATCTTCATATGGAGTATAACCGGATTCAATATTATAAGACAAGCCGTTTTTTTCTCTTAATACCATATTCAGCCTTGAGTTCATTCCCGGTCCTGCAAGCATATTGGAAATAAGGAATAATGGTAAACGTTTCGGATCGCTAAATGAATATGCGTATGTTCCTAAAATACAATGAGCCTGATAAGTGTGTTTCTTTAACGTTTTGTTTAATGCCACATGACCGGTAAAAGGAATTCTTTTAAAATTACGCAAATTAGGCGGATTTGAACCAAGATATTTTTCACAATACTGTAAAAGCTTTTCAAATTTTATATTACCAATAGAGCAAAATACCATCTGGTCGGTATTATACTTTTCAGAAATAAATTTTATAATATCTTTATCAGTATATTTTTCAAGGAGTTTTTTGGTTCCTAAGATATTCCGCCCCAAAGAATGACCCGGGTATATGAGATCTTCAAAATCGTCGAATATTATTTCTGCCGGGCTATCTTTATATGAATATATTTCGTCAATAATGACTTCCTTCTCTTTTTCTATTTCTTTTTGAGGAAATATTGAATTAAAGATAACATCATTGATAAGTTCAATGGCTCTTTCATAGAATTCATATAAAAAACTTGTGGATATACAGGTCTCCTCTTTGGTAGTGTAAGCATCTATTTCACCTCCAACATCTTCCATACGACTTAGAACATGAAAAGCTTTACGTTTTTTTGTCCCTTTAAAAAGCATATGTTCGGTAAAATGTGCTATCCCGTGCTGGTCAATATCTTCATCTCTCGTTCCCGTATTTATAATAAGCCCGCAATGAGCGACATCCGAACTTACATTCTTGTGTATAACGCGAATGCCATTGGTTAATAATGCTGTATTGTACACTTTTTTATCTATTGATTATTTGGATCAATTTCAATTTTATTTTTCTTATTTTTATATATAGAAAATAAAACTGATATAATTATTGTTCCTATGATTACTCCCAAAGAAACAAAGTTAGAAATATGGAAATTATATCCAAGTTCTGCCATAAGTTCATTGATACACATTTTTAATCCTATGAATGATAAAATGAAGGCTAAGGCGTATTTAAGGTAACTAAAATATGCCATAATTCCGTTAAGGGCAAAATATAATGATCTCAGGCCAAGAATAGCAAAAATATTGGAAGTAAAAACAATGAAAGTATCATTTGAAACAGATAGTACCGCAGGTATGGAATCTACGGCAAATATTAAGTCTGATACTTCAATAAAAAGTAACGTAATAAAAAAAGTTGTCGCAAAAAGCTTGCCGTTTTTACGTATAAAAAAATGTCCGTCGGTATTCTCTTCTGTTACAGGCATTATCTTACGGAATAATCTTATTACAATATTCCTGTTAGGATCAAAATCTTCTTTTCCTTTTTTCTCAAATAACATGTGAATTCCTGTATATATAAGAAATACCCCGAAAATATACATAACCCAGCTGAACCTTTGTATAATTGCAACTCCTGCAAAAATAAATATCGCCCGCATTACTAATGCTCCAATAATACCCCAGAACAGTATTTTATGCTGATATTTCGGATCAATATTAAAGTAACTGAATATCATTATGAAAACAAACAAATTGTCAACACTTAATGATTTTTCAAGAATATATGCAGTAAAGAACTCAAGAGCTTTAGTATGATCGATAAAAAAATAAATCCCAACATTAAACAATAATGCAAGTGCAATCCAGAAAACACTCCATAGAATTGCTTCTTTAATTTTTATGACCGAATCCTTTTTATGGAATACCCCCAGGTCAAGCATAAGCATTACAATGACAAAAACTATAAATCCGATCCAATATCCGATTCCCTCTACCATAATTAAATATTTTATATTTTAGGCAAATATAATTAAATTCCAATTTTCAATAAACAAATCTCAGGCAAATTCCAATTTTGTGTATTGAGAATTCCAATCCGGCTAAATATTTCATAGTTATTTTGTATTTATATCAATAAGAACATAGTTTATTAATAGATGTTTTAATTTATTGTTTTCTGTTATTTTTCTATTTTATTGCTATTATTTTATATAAAATTTATATTATTTATTTGCTTTGTAAAGTGAAATATCGATTAATCTATATTTATGTGAAATATATATTTATTTTATATAAAAACTAATATAAATAATAAAATACTAATAAAAGTCAGTATATAATTTGGAAATTATGTTTTTATAGCTATTTTTGAAAAAGTAATTGTTATAATTAATAAAATCGTATGGCTGTATTTTTTTATATAGAAATAACATATTATGGGAAAAACGACGCACCCTGATGTGTTTCGTTGAATTTCAACGGTTTATTTGTGTTTATGAATTGTTTTTTTAATAATTAAATCAAAAATTTATGAAAACTTCAAACATTATTTTTTTTAGTCTGGTTCTGTTTTTTTCTGTTGGGTTACAAGCCCAGTCTAATTACGGAGCATCACGTTTACGTGGAAATCATATGGATTGTGATAATATTTCGGAGTATTACATCTGGCATGATGCTTCTGAAGACTTATCTGCAGTTCCATCCTCATGGAGTGTAACAGGAGGGCGTATCATTGATTATTATGATGACTTTAGTCGCATTACCGTGGAATGGTATAGTCCGAATACCCACCCTGTGAGGAAGGTGCAACTCCATAGTTATGTCTTAAATGGTAGAAGGGTCCTGGCTCTTGCTACGATCAATATTCAAACCTGTAATACTACACAGGGTACAACATATTCCGATGCTACATTCAGTTCGATATCAGGAGGAAGCAATTTAATTAATAATCAAACTTTTACTTTGTCCGGAACTTTTACAATAGATCAGTTTCAGGCTGGATTTATAAACTGTAATATATATTTGGAAGAAAATACACAGATTGTGCTTACTTCGCAAAACTCATATACTAATTTTTTAAATTGTGTTATGTTTATGGGTAAAAATAGTTCTGTATCAATTAATTCTAGAAGTGGTTCTAATTTTTATATTGATAAATGCAATATAGAAAAAAACAGTACACATAACTGGAATGGAATTGTTGCTAATACAAATGATATGAAATTTGAGATCAGGGATAACTTTATTTCGGGAAGTCAATGTGCCATGAAAATAAACGGATTCCTTCATGCCACGATAGAAAGAAATGTATTGGGTAAAAATAATGAAGTTATTGTTTCAACAAACATTTCTGACGGATATTTATATAGCTTGTCCAACTGGTTTGTTCCATCCAATAATGTGACTTCTGTAAGATTGGTCTCCAACCTGAACCTTAATGCATATATTAATAATAATATATTTGATAAGCAGGGAATTAATATTACAGATGTACCTTATAGTGAGATCAGGAATAATAAATTCTGGGGTAGAGGAGCCGCTATTCCTATGTGGATAGAAGATTCATTTCTTAGCGCTTCACATGGCAACAGTATTATTTCGGATAATGAAATATCAGAACCGCTTTATTCAGGGATAGTTATAGCTAATTATAACAGTACCATATACAACAATATAATACGTAAAGATGAACCTCAGGTCTATGAGGCAGGTATAGCTATTCATCTTGTACGAAATAATACTGTTAATATATATAGCAACAATATATCTTCAATTATTGGAGCAGCTGGTATATGGGTGTTTGGATCTTATCCCGTTGAATCATGTGAAAATGAAAATATAAGTATTTACAATAATAATATAAATATAGGGTATACTCAACTTAATGACAATTTATTGTGTTATGGTGTTGCCATGGCTGGGTTGTCTCCTACATCAACAACACGAATTAATAATAACACTATTAGTCTTGATGTAGATCTCCCGACTCAAGGTGCTCCTGGCGAATGTATTTATTTAGCAAATTGTTGCGGGAATAATACAATAGAATATAACACTACAGAGATATTGAGTAGTAATATGTATGGTACATATAATATTCATATTTTAAAATCTCCGGCGGTCATAAGGGGAAATCTTATGAAATACGGATATTACGGACTTTATATTGATGGAGATTGTTATAATTCTACTATTAAATGTAATAAATTCTGGGCAAACTACTATGGCATCCGTCTGAATAATGCCAGGCTTAAAAGCCAGGGGTCTGCCGTAGCAGGAAATGCTTCCGGTAATGTATGGTTTGGACAATTTGGCAATGCGAGTAATAATAGAAAGCTGTCCGGAACAATCCAACAACCGCTTTATTGGTATTGGTGCGAAAATTCAGGTCTTTGTGCTGCTAATTTATACGATGACCTTCCCACTCCCATAAGTTACCAGCCATATTATCCACTTAATAATCTTATTGCATGTACAAGTAATGGCAGTGGATCTAGTTTTTGTATTACACCAATGGTAGCTCCGGCTTCTAATGTTAGTAATTGTTGTGGACGTAATTCGGTAGTTCCGGATGATGAAGATATTTCTTATATATCTACAGAAGACTTTATTGATGCTGATTATGATGCCTATCTTTCTTCTCCGGAAGAAATTTCGTGTAAATTGAATCTTTTCCCGAATCCAGCAAACGATCGACTTACTATTGAAAATGTTGATAAAGAATTGCTTATAAATATTTTTGATATGAAGGGGCAAAATTTGTCGGAAACAATATTGAATGCAGGAACAAATGATATATCTGTTGCAACATTAGATGCCGGAATTTATATGTATAAAATTTCTGATAATCAGGGAAATATCCTGAAAACAGGAAAATTAACCATAATCCGGTAAAATGTTATACTTTTTAAATGTTATAGATATGGTAAAACGACATATATCAATTATACCTGTCAATTGTCTATTTATATTTTAAGTTTACAAAAACTTAACGGAGAATTTGAAAATCAAAAATTTATTGTAAAATAGTTTTAAATAATAAAATAAGCGATAAAAGGGGACAAAGTTTGTCCTCTTTTATTTTTTAATAGTAATTAAATAATTTGTAAAATATCATTTTATCTGTATTATGACAATTATGAATTTTTGTTATTCAGTTTTGTTATGTTCTTTTGTATTTATAAAATATATATTATCTTAGCAACGCAATAAATAAATAGTTAACATTATGAATATTAAAAAGTTAGATGATCTAATCGTTGCAGTAAAATCAAAACCAAGGAAAAGGCTTGTTGTTGCTTATGCAAATGATAGTCATACGATTGAAGCAGTTAGTAATGCAATAGATTTGGGAATAGTTGAGGGCATTTTGGTAGGAGATGAGCCAACCATAAAAAATGTATGTAAAGAAGAAGGAATAGATGTATCAAAATTTAAAATAATACAGGAATCAGAAGAACAAAAGGCTGCGAACCTTGCTGTGAAACTGATTAATGACGGTGAAGCAGATTTTATTATGAAAGGTCTGGTAAGTACAGATAAGTACATGCGGGCAATTCTTAATAAGGAAACCGGATTATTGCCTCCTAAAGCTGTTTTAAGCCATGTTGTTGTGCTTGAAGTTGCAAATTATCATAAATTACTTGTAGTTAGCGATGTTGCAGTAATTCCTGCTCCGGATATTAATCAGAAGGTTGCAATAACAAATTATGTTATATCAACTGCAAAAACATTGGGAACAGAAAGGCCTAAAATTGCAATGATAGCAGCAACAGAACAGATGACAGCCAGTATGCCTGCATGTGTAGATGCTGCAATAATAAGCAAAATGGCAGACAGGGGACAGATAAAAGGTGCCGATATTGACGGACCTTTAGCATTAGATGTTGCCATTGATGAAGAGAGTGTAAAAATCAAAAAAATACAGAGTAATGTTGCAGGTGATGCTGATGGTTTGGTTTTTCCGAATATAGAATCTGCAAATGCTTTTTATAAGGCAGTAACTAAGCTTGCTAATGCAAAACTGGGAGCAATGCTGGTAGGAGCAAAGTGTCCTGCAGTACTTACTTCACGTGGAGATTCTGCGGAAACAAAAACATTTTCGATAGCATTGGCGGCATTAAACTCAAAATAATAATAAAAAAGAATTATATAAAAGGGAAATGGAAAAATATAGAATTTTAACAATTAATCCGGGATCAACTTCAACAAAAATTGCAGTTTTTGAAAATGAAAAAAATATTTTTCTGAAAAATATAAAACATACAGCTGAAGAGTTGGCTCCATACGGTTCAATTACCGATCAATATGAATTCAGAAAAGAAAAAGTTCTTAAAGAGCTTATGGAAGCAGGTCAGGATGTAAATACCATAAATTGTATTGTTGGTCGTGGCGGATTGATAAAACCTATTCCATCAGGAGTTTATGAAATTAATGCAGACCTGAAAGCAGATCTTGTTGATGCTCCTATGGGTGAACACGCCAGTAATCTTGGAGGACTTATTGCAGAAGATATTGCAAAAGGACTTGACGGAGTGAATGCATATATTGCAGATCCGGTTGTTGTTGATGAATTAACAGACATTGCCCGTATTTCCGGACATCCTAACTTTGTAAGAGTTTCTATTTTTCATGCATTAAATCAAAAAGCCATTGCGCGCAGATATTGTTCTGAAAATAATCTGGTATACGAACAAATTAATCTTATAATAGCACATTTGGGTGGTGGAATTTCTGTTGCCGCACACAATAAGGGTATGGTTGTTGATGTTAACAATGCTCTGGATGGCGAAGGTCCGTTTTCTCCTGAACGTTCCGGTACTTTGCCTACAGGACAACTGGTAAAAGCTTGCTTTAGTGGTAAATACACACAACAGGAAATCGGACAGATGATAAAAGGAAAAGGTGGTTTTACTGCGTATCTCGGAACTAACGATGCTTATGAAGTAGAGATGAGGGCTAAAAATGGTGATGAATATGCTCAGCTTATTTCTGATGCAATGGGGTATCAGATTGCTAAAGATATCGGAGCCATGGCTACTGTTTTAAAAGGAGATGTTAATGCTATTCTACTGACCGGAGGAATTGCTTATAATAAACAATTTTGCAGTTATATAGAAGATATGGTTAAATTTATAGCTCCGATGAGGATCTATCCGGGAGAAGACGAAATGTCTGCACTTGCAATGAACGGATTGTTAATATTAAGAGGTGAGATAGAACCTAAGATATATAAAAGATAGTAAGTACCTGGTTGAAAGTAAAAAGTACCTGGTTTCAGGTACTTAGTTGAAAGCAATGAGGTTATAACTTAAAATAATTGATATGAAAAAAGTAATAAATACAGAAAAAGCGCCAAAAGCTATTGGGCCATATAGCCAGGCTATTGAAATTAACGGAACTTTGTATATTTCAGGACAAATTCCGGTAAATCCTGCAACAGGAAATATTCCTGAGGGAATTGAAGCTCAGACCGAACAGGTTATGCAAAATATTAAATCTATTTTGGAAGAAGCAGGTTATAGTTTTGAAAATGTTGTTAAATCAACATGTTTGTTAAGTGATATGGCAAATTTCAAAACCATGAATGAAATTTATGGAAAATACTATAGTGTAAATCCGCCGGCAAGAGCTGCTTTTGCTGTTAAGGAACTACCTTTGGGTGTTTTGGTAGAAATAGAAACCATTGCAGTTAAATAGGTTTCAGGTTTCTTATTGTTAAATCAAAATTTATTTATTTTGAGAATAAATATTGCAGCCAATAGTCAAATTGACGATTATCAAATAAATAAAGCAATAAATAGTTTTATTGCCAGATTTTCTGAGATATCTTCCGATGATTTTGTGGTTTCATCTCCCGATGTAATATGGTTTTTAACAGGCGGGTCGGAACATAATGCTCTTAAATTTATAGAATCTCAAAATAAATATTGTTTTATTGCTTCGCCGGAAAACAATTCATGGGCAGCTGCCACAGAAGTAAAAGCATACCTGAATGAAAAAGGTATCAATACTGAAATCTTTGATCTTGATAAGCTTGAAACATTAGAACCGGTAAAAAAATATTTATACAAAAAAGAGGATAATATTAACCATACCCTTGGTATTGTCGGAAAACCTGCTGATTGGTTGATAGCAAGCATTCCCGACAAAATACTGCTTAAAGAGGTCCTGAATATTGAAACCATGAAATTCTCATGGGAAGAAATTCTTTCTCTTGAGGAATCCGATCCTGAGGATATAAAAAATATTTTGAATATTAAGAATTTTCCTGCTGATGATAAATGTATAAGTTTAGTAAATAAGCTGAACACTCTTATAAAAGTAAATAATTTGAATGCTTTAGCTTTGGATTGTTTTTCATTTCATAAAGAACATAAATATACATCATGTATTCCGGTTGCGATATTAAACAGTCTGAATTTTCCGGTTGCATGTGAGGCTGATTTATGTTCTGCATCAGGAATGATAGTTTTTTCCAGGTTATTGGGCAGAGTTCCGTGGATGGCTAATATTAATCATGTTTCAAAAACGTCTGCAATATTTTCACATTGTACAGCTCCTTTGTATCTTCTTGATGATTACGAAATATCCGATCATTACGAAACAGGATTTGGAGCTTCAATAAAAGGCAATGTAAAAAAACAACAGGTAACAATTTTTCGTATAGACCGTAAACTGGAATATTGTTTTATTTCGTTAGGCGAGGTTATAAATACCGGAAATATTTTAAATGGTTGTATGACTCAAGCTGAAATAAAAATGTCTGCCAAGAGCTTATTTTTGCTTCGCGAGTTCCCTCTGGGCAATCATCATTTGATAGTAGATGGAGATCATTCCGATATTTTAGCAGAATATTTTAAAGATAAAGGTTTTAGAATAGTATAATAATAAAATAAAAAAGGTTGCAATTGCAACCTTTTTTATTTTATTATAAGTTTTGTTTATTCTTCTGTATAAACTTCGAATTTGATATTTACTTTAATGTTTTTATAAAGTTTTATTGAAGCTTCGTAAGTTCCTACTTCTTTAACAGAATCACCTTTTATCGTGATATTTTTACGATCAATGTCATAACCAGCTTTTTCCAAAGCTTCTGAGATCATTATGGTATTGATGGAACCGAAAATTTTACCTGTAGAACTTGTTTTTGTTCCGATTTTAAGTGTAAGATTTTCGATTTTTGATGCTAAAGCTTCAGCGTCTGCACGTAATTTAGCTTCTTTATGAGATTTTTGTTTCATGTTTTCTTCATGCATTTTTTTAGCAGATTTGGTTGCTAAAATTGCATATCCCTGAGGAATAAGATAATTCCTTGCGTATCCTGGTTTTACATTAACAACATCGTCTTTGTGACCAAGGTTTTCTACGTCTTGTTTTAATATTATTTCCATTTTTTATTCCTCCTTATTTTATTTCATCATATCGGTTACGTAAGGTAATAATGCCAGATGACGTGATCTTTTAACAGCCTGGGCAACCTTACGGTGAAATTTTAATGATGAACCGGTTATACGACGTGGTAAAATTTTTCCCTGTTCATTTAAAAATCTTTTTAAGAACTGAGGATCTTTATAATCCACATATTTAATGCGATTTTTAAGAAAGCGGCAATATTTTTTCTTTTTTACTTCTACTGCAAGAGGAGTAAGATATCTGATTTCTGAATTTGCTTGTGCCATGGTTTAAGCCTCCTTTTGGTTTTGTTCGTTTTTCATTCTTCTTTTCTTCTCACTGTATGCAATAGCATGTTTGTCCATTTTGAAGGTTAAGAATCTCATAATTCTTTCATCCCTTCTGAATTCGGTTTCTAATTTATTAATGAATTCTCCTTCTGATTTGAATTCAATTAAATGATAAAAACCTGTTGTTTTTTTCTGGATCGGGTAAGCCAGTTTTTTTAATCCCCAATCTTCTTCGTGAACGATCTCACCATTGTTTTCGGTGATGATCTTCCTGAATTTGTCAACCGCTTCCTTCATCTGTGGCTCAGATAAAACGGGAGTTGCAATGAAAACGGTTTCATACTGATTAATCATAACTCTTTAATTTAATTAATAATTTGTTTTTCTAAAATTCGAGGTGCAAAAATATTACAATTATTTTGATTTTAAAAGATTAAGGCATAATTTTTTATAAAATAATTATTACCGGGTGATATTTTGTTCCGTTGAAAGTTGATGTATGGTAGAATAAAATACAAACCCGGGAGTTCCAGTTATAAATATTTATTCATAAATTGCTTATATGTCATTTTTTTATCATTGGTCCAGTTGTATTTCCCATAGAACAATTGTATAAATGATTTCGGAAGGAATTTTTCCAGCGTCCTCAGAAGTACAATGTCATATTTCCGGTGAAAATTAATCCAGCATTGGTTACAATTGTGAGCATATTGTTTTTGTATTTTTCTTGATGAAATTCCATTATATATTTCATCAAGGCTTTTTTCATATACATTGCCTAATTTTATGTCCAGATTCTGGCATACCGGAATGCTTCCGTCCGGATGTATAACCAGGGAATCGAAAATGCTGTAACAGTTAAGTTTAAGTTTTCCGTTACGCCATTCGTCGTATAATACTAGGAAATCATAATTTTCGGAAGTTTCTTTTACATTTTCAGGTATTTGTTTTTTGAAATTGTCGTAAATACCGTGTTCCTTTTCTTTTCCTGCTTCGCCTATTGCTGTTTCATGAGCTTTTTCAACGGTATTGAAAAAATCAATATCGTTATAAATGCCTATTCTTATGTCAATATTGTATTTTTTTGCAATATTCACAACATAATTGAGGTCGTCAAAAGTGTTATAAGGCGAAAGTGTAAACATCAAAGATATAGGGACTATATCTTTACAGGCTTCTATAGTTTCAATAACTTTACCGAATCCGTCGGCACCACGCATATATTCGTATGTCTCTTTTGTACCGTCAAGGGATATGTATAACCGTACGGGAGGATAGTTTTTGACGGCGTCGATCACTCTTTTAGGTTGCAGGCAATTTGAAAGTAGTTCAAATTTAGGATGGTTTTCGCTAAACCACTTTAATATTTCCGTTGCTTCGGGGTGCAGAAGGAATTCTCCGCCTTCGAGTCCTATTGTCGTATTTTTTGATATGCAACGGCTTTGCATTATTTCAACAATTTTATCTTTCGACATATGTTCCACAGGTCGTTTTGCCCATACCAGACAGTGTTTACATCTGGAGTTACACAAACTTGTACTGTAGAACATTAGTGTGGACAGCTTTTTCCTTGACGGGAAAAGTATATTGTTGGCAAATTTTGTACCTCTGCTCAGATAGTCTTTTATATTGTACATCCGGTTATTTTTTTATTTGGGAAATCAGTTCGAACGTATTTACTAACGAGTTCAACGGTGAATTATTCTGTGCTTTTTTATTTTCGCAAATATCGGCAAATGTTTTTATTTCATTAAAGTATCCTTGCGAAACTATTTGATTGTTTTCTACTACGGGCAGGAAGTTGTTTCCGTTGAACAGGTATTTTTTTTCAGGTACCGAAGGGAATATTTTTTCTTTTGGCATTGAAAGAAACGTTCCGGCTTTTGGCTGAAATGTGAGTACCTGATGGTTCTCCATTGTGTAGATCCCTTTCCGGGTATTTACTGTCAGTAGCTCCGTAGGCATATCCCAGGTATAATCGGTTGACATTTCTAATGATCCGATAATATTTTTTCTGTGTTTTGTGTGTAAGAAAACCGATAGTTTACCTTTTGTGTTTTCTGTTTTAGTTATTGAATGTAATTCCGTATCCCCAAACAGAAAACTGGTGAGATCTACCGGGTGTATGAAAAGGTCCAGTATCGGATCTCCTTCGGGATAACTGCCTAAAATAAAACGGTAGTTGTATGATATAATTTCTTCGTCGGATATTTCTTTTTTCAGGATCAGGGTACTTACGGAATAGCGTTTTTGCAAGCCTACAAGGCATTTTGCCCCTGATGTTTTTTCTATATCGATTAAGTCGTTAAGTTGCTCTATTGTTGTGCATGGCGGTTTTTCTACAAATACGTTTTTCCTGTGCTCCAGTGATTTTTTTACAAGTTCGTAATGGCTGTCGGGATTTGCACTTATGAAAATTCCTTTTATTTCTTCATCGTTCAGTACTTTTTCAAAATTGTTTGTAGCTGTAACGGATGGGTAATTTTTGTTTATAAGTTCTGTTGTTGACGGGCTTTTTGTTACAATGTATTTTAAATTAAGGTTCAGGTAGTTTAAAACCGGATACAGATTATTTTTACTATGGTTTCCTATACCTACAAATGCGTATTTTCCTGTATATTGGTTTTTTAAACTGTTTTGTTTTCTGATCTTCTTTAAAAAGCCGATAATGTTTTCCATGTTTGAATTTTTAATAATTGCAAATATAGTTTTTTTAGTAGAAATTAGAAAGTTAAAGAGTTAAAAGTACAGGTCTGTATATTCAACCTCTCAATGTAATTTTTACTTTTGTGGGTTTAAGAAAAAGAAACTTTAGGAATTGAATATTATGTTAAATTTGACATTTCAAAAACAATAATATCGAACATTGATTAGGAAAATGCAAAAATAGAAATATAGTGGTATGCTTGATAATAATAGAATACCCGAAAAAACTTATGCGGAATTATGCGAGTTGATGGGAAAAGAAGAAGCAGATAAATTTATAATTGAAAATAAATACAATTTTCAGGCAATTCAAACACGAATTTTATTACTTAGACTAAATTCTGTTACTAAAATTGATATCGTACCGGAAAAGCATACTACTACTAAAAAGGATAGGATTATTATTGTTGCTGTTATAGTAATATTATTAGTTATTCTAATTTTAATTTCTATTTGGTACAGATAAAATATTATTCCCCCGTTTTGCTTAGGCTGTAAAATACCTAAGCCAAACGGGGGAAATAACAGTAAGATTTTGAATTATATAATTTTATTTTTGATTAAAAACGTTTGACCAGCACAATTCCATTATGTTTTTCCAGAAGTTTGTCTTCTAAAAATATTATTTTTCCTCCTGCTTTTCTTACGTTTTCAATCAGTAATAATGTCTTTGACCTTTTTTGGGTTTTATTTGTACTGTCTTTTACAGTTGCTTCTTCGAGACCATAATTGTTTCCTGTAAAAAGCGCCCGTACATTTCCCATTAATGAAAATTCTATCATTTCATTCATATCAGCGGAAAGCAGATTTCCGGACCGGGCATTGTCTATTTCGGAAAGATAATCATGTTGCTCGTTTTCACGAAATTTTTCTATAACAGGATAAACAGCTTTTATTATTTCGTGTTGTGAAGAGTTGTCATAATTCCCGTTAACTTGTGCGATAATGGTTTGCGAATGGTCCATCATTTCCTGGTAGTATGATACGCTTTTTGTGTCACCTGCCAGAATTATTGGCAATGGATTTGAGATCAGATATTTTCTGAATCTTTTATCGGCTACATTAAAAAATTCTTTAACCAGATTTTCTTCAAATATATCTTGTTTTAACTTAATGGGATCAGTTGTGTAATAATTATTTTCAAAAGGAAAATCTTCATTATTGATCTCTTCTGTTATTTTATCGTTGAAGGCTTCGAACAGTCGTATTTTCTGCCGGCTTATACTTAATATGTAATAATGTTGGTTTTGTTGTCTTGAACGGTAAAGCGGACGAATATCAAAAAGCGGGTCAATAACAACTTCGGGATTTGTTGTTACCGGTAATTTAACTACCGATGAAAAATGTTCGTTAGCGTAAATTACCAAAGAATCCAGATTTAAACGGTGATCAATGTTCCCGGCTGCTTCTTCGATATTTTCCATTGTTACTTGCCGTTTACGTTTATCATGTAATATGCTGAGTTTTTTATCGGCTTCAGCTATAAGGTTCTTTAACTGAACAATATCTTTGTCTGAATCCGGAAATGTCCGGTGAGTGGGCATTGTTACCGAAACAGATATTTCACTCCTCAGGAAATGCAGGTCGTTAAGTTTTTGTTTGATCTCTTCTGTGGTTTCGGGAATTAATGTTCCGTCTCTGTGGATAAAATACTGTACAGCTTCCTGCGATGTTAATTTAAGATATTTTTTCATTGTTAAAAGTTTTTTGTTTATATTTAAGGTAAACTAAATAGTCTTCATAAAGTTTTCGGAAATATGATTTTATAGGGGGAAGATAGGAAGAAAATAAGACAGGAAGATAGAGAAGATAGGAAGAAAGGAAAGATAGTAAGATAGAGAAGATAGTAAGATAGAAAAGATAGTAAGAAAGGAAAGATGGTAAGAGGGGGGTAAAGGAATAGTATTTTTATTTGTTACTTAATTGTTAGTCTTTTAGTGATTCATACGGGTTGTTTTTCGCGTTATTTTAGTATATGGACACTCCCAGTATGTGAAATAAAACCAATCAGGAGTTCAAATTTGAACTCCTGATTGGTTATGTGTGATTTTTAAAATTCAATTTCGTGTCCCCGTTCAGGGATTTCGATATTTTTAAATCCCTTCTTTTTGAGATATTTTTTATAGAATTCCTGAGCTTCGTAATCGCCGTGCACAAGATATATTTTTTCAAGCAGGGATTTGTCCTGGCATTCGAGGAATTCTGCCATTTCCAGATAATCGCCGTGTCCGCTGTAGGATTCAATCTTTTTTATATCAGCTCTTATTGTATGTTCAACACCAAATATGGAAATTGTATCTCTTGGTATCTGTAAACGGGCTCCTAAAGTTGTAGGGGCACAGTATCCCACCATTAAAATTGTATTTCTGTAATCGCTTATACTGTTTGCAATATGGTGTTTTACACGACCTGCTTCAGCCATCCCGGAAGCTGATATAATTACACAGGGTTCTTTTTTTGTATTTAATTTTTTCGATTCATTTACATTTTTTATATAATGTAGCCTGTTAAAGCCAAACGGATCGTCATTTTCTTCTATCTGACCCCTCACTTTGTCGTTAAAACATTCGGTATGCATTCTGAACACTTCTGTTGCATTCACAGAGAGCGGGCTGTCAACGTAAATATCAATTTCCGGTAATCTGCCTGCATTAAAGAAATTATTCAGGGAATATACTATCTCCTGGGTTCTTCCCACGCTAAATGAAGGGATTATTAATTTTCCTTTTTTACGAACACAGGTGTCAACCAGTATTTCGAGTAATGTGTCTTCCGATTCGTCGCCGGCATCATGTATCCTGTCTCCATAGGTTGATTCGGTGATAAGGATATCTGCCTGATAAAAGGGTTCGGGAGATTTTAATATCCGGTTTATGGGTCTTCCTATATCTCCTGTATATGCAATTTTTTTTGATATCCCGTCTTCAATTATTGTAATATTTGCTACTGCACTTCCCAACATATGTCCCGTATTGGTGAATTCTACATAAACTCCTTCATCAATCCTGAATTTTCTTTTGTATGCTACTGTAACAAATAATTTCATGCTTTTTATGGCATCATCATGCTTATATATAGGTTTTACCGGTGGTAATCCTTGTTTAGCAAGTTTTTTGTTATACCATTTTATGTCTTGTTCCTGAATGTAGCCGGAATCCGGAAGCATTATGGAACATAAATTACGTGTAGCATCAGTACAAATAACCGAACCTTCAAAACCTAAAGTGAACAAATATGGTATTAAACCGGAGTGGTCGATATGGGCATGGGTTAATATTATATAATCAATGTCTCTTGGTTCGAATCCCAGATCGCGGTTCATACTGTCGGTTTCTGCACCTTTACCCTGGAACATCCCACAATCCAATAGTATGTTTTTGCCGGATTTTGTCGTTATTAAATGTTTACTTCCTGTTACTTCCCTTGCTGCGCCTAAAAATTTTATATTCATTTTATATTTATATTCTAAATAGTTTTTTGTTTATAAATTGAAATATTGGTAATTATAAATTACTCCAAAATTAAATATTTTATTGTAATTATTAGCTGAATAATTCTGAAAATAAAATAATTGATATGTAATTGTTTGATATGTAGTGTCTTATTTTAATTTGATATGTGTGTAAAAAAATGAATATTGCTTTTGCACAAAAGCAATATTCATTTCTGTAAAAAGGGATACTGCTTTTTATGAAAAGTAATATCCCTTTTGTTTTTCTGATTTAATACTTTTCAAATTTCAGGTTGTTTAGCATTTCTTTCAGGTCGATTCCCGGTCTGAAAGAAACTTTTTTAGTTTTGATCATAGAAGAATTGAAATTTTCTTCAGTTTCAGCGCCTTCGCTTCCGATTGAAATCTGAAAAGATCCAAGGTCTCCAAACCGGACAATCTTGCCTTCGGCAAGTTTTTCGGTAAGTAATTGGGTCAGGGCTTCAAGTACTGCAAGTGTATCTGCATGATTTACAGTACTACGTTGTGTGATTTCTTTTCCAAGTGCTTTTAGTGTTATATCACCTGCACTTTTTGCATGGGCATACCATTTTTTTGGTTGCTCCGGATCCATCGGATTTGACTTTTCCGATAATACATACTTAATAGCCATAATAATAAAGTTTTGTGGGTAAATATTATAAAACTAACCTCTTTTTTGATAACGGATGTGTTTGTACATATATTGTTTATTATTGTGGTGAAAGTAAGTTACAATATATTTTTTGAAAAACTATGTAAATGTATATACTGATGGTTTTTGTTTTTGAAAATAATATATATCTTTATAGAGATAAAAATGCAATAATTATTATAAGAAATGTTATTATGAAAAAAATTTTTACTTTTATATTGCTGTGGTAGTAATATTGATAATAGTATTTTGTAATGAGCTTAAATCGCAAATGCCGGGCTTGTTGGAAATACAATGCGACAAAATAGTACAGCCGGGTAAGCCTTTTATTGTTTCTCATGTTGATGGAAAAATTGATAAAAACTGAAAAAATGATATTGAAGTAGTACCGAGTTCCTGGTACCTAGTGCTTTTGATGGTTTACCTTCCTACGCGCCAGCTACTCTGTAAAGGTACTCGGTATTCAAAAAAAATACATATGAAAACAAAACTACTTATATTAATAATATTCCTGCTTTCAGGTTTTTCTTCTTATTCTCAGGTATTCAGCGGCGACCTGCCCGGAATAGACAGTTTCTGGACAAACGATGCGGTAACAGCATATATTGAAGATCTTTATAATGATGGAGATAGCATATTACATATTACGGGAGTTTTTAGAAAAGTTAATAATATAGATGCAAATAAAATATGTAGTTGGGATGGCAGCGAAATAATATTTTATGGCAGTGATACCGGAATAGATGGTTTTCCAAACTGTGTTCAAATGTATAATGATACATTATACATAGGAGGGCAATTCTATAATTACAATGATCCCTCACGTAATTACCTTACGATCTGGAATGGCGAATCCTGGCAGGGTTCAGCTGCGGGACAGCCCAGAGGACCAATCTGGGATATGTGTTTATATAATGGTAAATTATGCATAGCAGGTAATTTTACTTATATTGGTGAGCAAAACTATGGCAGGATAGCCCTGTATGATGGGGCAGAATGGGAAAATATAGGCGACCTTGGGACGCTTGCATATGCAGTAGAATCTTTTAACGGTGATCTGCTTTATGCAGGGGGACACTATAGCTATGGTATCAAAAAGTATCTTGGCGGTACAGACTGGGAAACATTTGAAGATACCCCCAACGATTTTCTATTTTGCCTTAAAGCCGATACTTTTAATACTTTCCTTTATGCAGGAGGTATGTTCACTCATATGGGCAATCTGCGATCAAGGGGTATAGTCATGTGGGACGGCTTTAAGTGGAACAGTATGCATTATGAGTATGGCAGCACTGTAGCTAAGAAAGCAATTGCAATCTATCGGGGTGATGTTTATACCGGAAATAATTTTACATATGATGAAGCCACAGATACATATAACTATTTTATAGCCCGCTGGGACGGGGAAAGTTGGGACAGTATAGGCGGTAATTTTAACAGTACAATAGGAGCAATTGAAGTTTTTCGCGATGAAATCTATATAGGAGGTTATTTCCGAACCTATAATGGCGGACAGCGTAATAAGGGGCTTGTAAAACTAACCATGCCTGATAATGGTTGTAATTATATTAAGCCGCGCATTAATACTTTTGCAGATACGGTTTATTTAGGAAGCGGGGCTTCGACAGGCTCAGCCACCGCAGAAGCACTCGCACTGAGCATTGCCGAAGTGAGTTTTTTCAATAATAATCCTTATGTAGA
>JAISPG010000064.1 GCA_031275085.1 Bacteroidales bacterium
TGGAAATAGAGTAATGACAGGACTAAAGACTTTAGATATGTTCATATATAGTCAAAAGCGTTCACAGGATTTCACCGATATTTCCGGTAAATTAAGTTTATAGTGGATTAAATTATAAATTCTTCTAAAGAGGTTTAAAATGAGAAAAATAGAAAACGATTTTCCAATTTTGGAAAAAACAAGAATAGTCAATCTTGAAACAAAAAAACAAAATTATGGCGATGGGATACTATTCGGCGAGAGGATATGCAATTTTATTCCCAAAAGAATTTTTTATATTTATGACGTTAACTCATCAATGAACCGGGGAAATCATGCGAATATTAATACAACAATGGGTTTTGTAGTTTTAAAAGGGCACTGTAAAATAGTTATTGATGATGGACAAAAGAAACAGGCATTTGTTCTCGACAAGTACAGCAAGGCATTAATTTGCAGTCCCATGACATGGAAAGAAATGAGTGATTTTTCTTCGGACTGTATCTTAATGGTAATATGTGACACATATTTTGATGCAGATGATTATATTGATGATTATCACATCTTTAAAGAGACTTGTTTAAGACTATTTGAAAAACAGCAGATATTGCTATATACCCCCCCCCCCCCCCCCCATGCAGGCAATGTATCATTATTGAATGATAACAAACGGATTATAGAAATACAATTAAATGCACATTCAGATATCAGAGGAAAACTCATATCACTTGAGGCGCTCAAAAATGTCCCATTTGTTTTAAAACAAATATGTTTTATTTATAATACAATGTTAGATGAATCAAGCAAAGAGCAGATGATTGTTGCCATTAGCGGATCATGTCAATTTATCCTTGAACAAGGAATAGAACAAATAAAAGTTAGTCTGGATCGTCCCGATTTGGCTTTATATGCAGGAAATGACATACGGTGCAAACTAAAGAGTTCCTCAAAAAACTGCAGATTGTTAGTTTTATCGCCTATCGAAGGGTAAGGGTTACATGAAAAATAAGATAATTGAATACGAAAACCTTCACAATGTCAATAAATCATTTTCTAAAGAATTTCAATTTAAATTTAAAGATGTCCTTGAGTCGGGATGGTTTATACTTGGGAGTCAAGTAGATGAATTTGAAAAAGAATTTGCTTCATATAATAACATAAAATATTGTTGTGGAGTTGCATCAGGGTTGGATGCCTTGATATTGGCTCTAAAAGCCCTTCAACTCAATCCCGGATCTGAAGTAATTGTACCTTCAAATACTTATATAGCGACAATTCTCTCCATTATTAGAAATGGACTAACACCAATACTTGTTGAGCCAGATATAAAAACATATAATATTGATCCTGCAAGGATCGAAGAAAAAATTACTTTAAAAACTTCCGCGATTATTGTTGTTCATCTGTATGGTAAAGTTTGTGATATGGATCCAATAACTAATATTTGTAAACATTATTCCCTCAAACTCGTTGAGGACTGTGCACAGGCTCATGGGGCAAAGTATAAAGGAAAATTTGCTGGAACTTTTGGAGACTTTGGCGCTTTTAGTTTCTATCCAACGAAAAATTTGGGGGCCTTGGGCGATGGAGGAGCTTTAATAACTAATAATGAATTCCTGGACCGAAAAATTCGAATGTTAAGAAATTACGGATCGAACAAAAAGTATTACAATGAAATTGTAGGTTATAATTCCCGCCTTGATGAAATACAGGCGGCATTTTTAAATGTAAAACTGAAATATCTAAATGAAATAAATGCACACAAAAGAGAACTTGCAAAATTATATCAACAAGAACTTAAAAATGAATTCATAAAACCAGAACTCGATGATAATTATTATGATGTTTATCATATTTTTAATATTAGACATACAAAAAGAAATATCATAAAAGAATATCTGTTAGAAAATAATATAAAAACAGAAATCCATTACCCTGTCCCGCCGAATAAACAATTGGCCATGAAGGGCGTTATTGATCATTATTCTTGTCCTGTATCCGATGAAATACATGATACAACATTAAGTCTGCCCATTTCATTTTCCCATACCACTGATGACATCATGAGAGTTATTGATGTTATAAATAAATTCAGATGATAGTCTACGACAAAGGATTTTTCCATGACTGGTTATATAGAAATAGTAATTGGACCTGATGAAAACTATGCCCTGCCCTGCGGGGTGTTAATGCAGTCTATTTTATATACTAATCCTGATATAGAAATAAGATTTCATATTATATCAACAAATTTATCCGATAGATCAAAAAGCAACTTTCATAAAATAACGGAGAACACAAAGGCCGCCATAATTTTCTACAATATTGATCCAGGCCGTCTAAACGGCCTTCCTCCCTTACATGGTTCTTTAGCAACTTATAGTATCTTATTTATCGCAAATATTCTTCCTTATGAAATCAAAAAAATTCTATACCTTGATGCCGATATGATTGTTGTAGATTCCTTAAGAGAATTGTGGGAAGTTGATATTAGCGGTTATCCTGCAGCAGGAGCTTTTTCTATTATGAATGACGATATCCGAAATTATAACAGGCTTGATTATGATTGTACTAAAGGATATTATAACATTGGAACCCAACTCATTAATCTGGATTATTGGCGAAAGAATAATATCTTAGAAGAAGCGCTTTTATTTATAAAAAATAATCCCGAAAAATTAAAATATTGTGACCAGGATGTACTAAATGTTATTTTGGCCGGAAAATGGAAAACAATTTCACCGCGCTTTAATTTTTTTCAGAATTATTATATGCCTCTTGAAGATCTTCTTATTAGAAAACGACTCCATACGGAAATAGAATATGCCAGAATTAATCCTTGTATTATACATTTTATTTCTAATCCGAAACCATGGCATAAGGAATACAATATGCCTTTAAAAAAGATTTGGATTTTCTTTAAAAATATGACGCCATGGAGATCTAAAAATTTAAAATATTATTATCGCGGGATTAAACTACAGAAATATATTCTAATGCGTTTTCTGACTATCATGGGCCTGTACAGAAAAAGTTCATGGAATGCTGATCCGAGTTTAAACATGACAACAATAATTGAGAAAATTTATGATCAAATAAAGGAACGGAACAGTAAGCAGTAGCGGTGTGGATACCGTCAGGATTTAAGGTATTCAAAGGTGTTGTTAATTGAATAGAGTTTTTCGGAGATATGTTTCCGATTTTATATTTACACCAAACTCCTAAAATGAAATTTTCACTTATAATGGCTACATTAGACAGAGCAGAAGAGATTGCTTTGTTTTTAAATAAATTGTCAGCACAGACATATAAAAATTTTGAATTAATAATCGTTGATCAAAATGATGATGGCCGTGTATACAATCTATACTTAAAATATAAAGACATAATAGAATTAAAATACATTCACAGCAACAAAAAAGGATTAAGTTTAAGTAGGAATATTGGATTAAATAACTGTAATGGCGATATTATTGCCTTTCCTGATGATGACTGTGAATACAGTGCAGACACGCTTGAAAATGTATTCAAATTTTTTAATAACAATCCTGATTATGCTTTTTATACCTGCAATACAAAAGATAAAAATAACGGAAATACGATTCTTAATTCAAAAAAGAAAGATACCGACATATCCATATTTAATATTATGTTTACCGGTATCTCTTTTACCATTTTTGTCCGCGCAGTCAGCATTAAAAAATTCAGATTTGATACTCAGATGGGAGTAGGAGCCGAATATGGATCAGGGGAAGAAAGCGATCTACTCTTGTATTTGTTAAGGAATGTTAATAAAGGGCGGTATAACGCTAATAGTTACATTCATCATCCGTATAAAATTGATAATACTGATAGAGCATTCTCCTATGGGAAAGGTTTCGGCGCTCTTTATAAAAAGGCCATAAGCACCTATAGATATTATATATTATTTCCTGTGTTTATGTATTTGTTATTTAAACAGTTCCTTATGATTTGCCTTCACCCTTTTGAAAAAGGAAGGATTGCTTCACTTAAAGGCCGTTTATACGGATTTATCCATTATAAGTTATCCAGGGAATAAACCTCAATCCATCCCCATTGAGGCATTAAAGCGGTTCAACGAAATTGCTATTATCAATGACTTCAAGTTCTTTACTAAAAGAAATATCCCGTCTTATGGCTTATGAAGATATCCATGCAACTATATCGGCGGCGATACAGGTCTATCGAATAAATAGTTTCTTCATCGAAAAAATGGAAAACATGGAAGAAAAACGAACCCCCTGGCATCCGGCATTTATTCAGGCCATACAGATGGAACTTCTATCCTATCAGAATGTCCTTACTATGCAAACTGAGTATCAATTAAACGCGGAACCCTATAAAATAGATGTCCTCATTACCAAGAATGA
>JAISPG010000013.1 GCA_031275085.1 Bacteroidales bacterium
ACATGGCTGCATAGCAGCAAGACTACAAAACATGCTTTTATCATAGCTATGCTTGCAGCGGTAAGTTTGATGTTGATACAGAGAAAGAGACTATATGTTTGGATTTTAGGAAAGAATTTCAGGAGCGGGGATTTCAAATAAAATAAGTTATTATAACAAACCTTTCCCTGACAAAATATCCAATATTTTTTTATTGCTGGTTATTTCATTAATATCCATATCGTGTACGTCCCTTTCTTCTAAAATGCTCATTTCTTTTTCTTTATGCTCACACCATTCTCTTATAGTTTCGTCGTAACTGGCAAAAGTGGTAAAACATTTAAATAACTCAAAAATAACTCTTATTTGCTTTGGAGAATTTCTGAAATAATCTGGATTCTTTTCTATATATTCACTGAAAACAAGAAAGATAAAATCTGTTTCATCTCTTAGAATATCGCACAGGTCGACCAGTTGAGACAATACATTTTTACGATGATAATATTGCTCGAACATGTAACTTGGTGTAATTTGCCGCGATTGTTCTTTATTAAACCTGACCTTATTCTTTACAAAATCGTTGTAGGCTTTTTTAAGGCTGAAACCTTTATTGTTTTTTTCTTTTGTTTCCATAATCTTTTTTATTACAAAGAATGGAATATTGTAATTGGTATCCAACCAATATAATTTGTAAAATCCAAATTTGAATTGTAGTTTATCAGTTCGTAATTTAATTACATTTTTTATCTTTGTCGAAAGAATTGATAATTAAAACTTAGAATTACCAATTTTTATTTTTAAATTGCCGGTTAAATAAGATATTGAAATTATGAATACAGATACAACGCCCAAACCAAAAATTCATCATGGTAGAAACGTTAAACGCCTACGTGATATTTTAGGAATTAAACAGGAATATTTAGCTTTTGAATTAAATTTATCGCAACAAACTATTTCTAATTTAGAAGCGAAAGAAACGATTGATGATGAAACTTTAAGTAAAGTTGCGGAAGTTTTGAAAGTTCCGGTAAATGCAATAAAAAATATGGACGAGGAAGCTACCATTAATTATATTAATACTTTTAATGATAGTGCAATCAATCATGGACATTTTAGCCCTTATTATTGTACCTTTAATCCGATAGATAAAGTTGTTGAATTGTATGAGCGATTACTTGAGGTGGAAAGGGAGAAAAACAAATAAATAAAAATTTGTAATTTTTGATTGTTCTGCTGTAGAATTTATATTGTAAATAAAAACTATAAAAGCCTGCTTACACAGGCTTTTATATAATGTGGTAAATTATAATATTCCTATTTTTTAGTTTGAGACGGTTTTGAAGCAATTGCGTCAATTAATTGTCCCTTTTGTGCCGCTGCCTTACCTTGTCGTTGTGCAAGCGTATTACTATAGCGCGTGAGGTTAGCATTCAGTTTATTAATAATTTCGGTAAGGGTGTGATCGCTTTGCAGTATTGTTACTGCTTCCATACATTTAATCATTTCTACATAGCAATTCTCAATTTCCGTGCGTAGGTCTTTCATCCTAAGGCTTGTTTTCTGGCTCGTTTCTTCGTTGCGTTGTAGCATAAGCGATGAAAATTCCTGATTGTTTTGGTCGAGCATGTCTACCCACTCCTGCAATCCTAAAGTTTCTATATCGGATGCGAATTTATTCCGCATTTCCTGCAGAAAGTTATGTATTGAAGCGGTTTCTTCACTATAGCTTTTTTTGGAAATGTTACCATATTGGCTGAAAACTATCATTAAATTTGCTGCTGCTTTACGCTTTGCAGGGTCGAAATGCGATTGCATGCCTTTCACGATGTCGCGAAATCCCGAAAATGTTGTATCACGCTCAACGTCAGCCCTTGCTATTTCTGCCGTGTATTGGCTTTTCCTTATCTGCTCCAGTGTATTGTCGGCATCGCCGTAGAGCGACAAAAATTTTGGGTATTGCTCCGTAATACTCATATTTTCCAAAGGCTGTTCTTCTATCAGAGTTTTAAATTCTGTGAAAAACTGGAACCATTCCTCGTTCCTTAGGCTGCTTAATCTTATTTTTTTGATTTGCATGATGAAAAAGTTTTAAGGTTTATAATTGGGTATGTTATTTTTGAGATGGTTTTTTTGCAATAGAATCAATTAACTGGCTTTTTGGAGCAGCTGCCCTGCCTTCGCGTTGTGCCAGAGTATTTTTATAGCGTGTTATATTAGCATTCAATTTATTTACAACATCAGTTAGCGAATGGTCGCTTTGCAGTATTGTTACTGCTTCAATACGTCTGATAATATCTACATAGCAATCTTCGATTTCCTTGCGCAGGTCTTTCATCTTGAGGTTTGTCTTTTGGCTTGTTTCTTCGTTGCGTTGCAGCATAAGTGAGGAAAATTCCTGATTGTTTTGGTCGAGCATGTCTACCCATTCCTGCAATCCAATAACTTCAACATCGGGAGCAAATTTGCCTCGCATTTCCTGTAGAAAATTATGTATCAATGCTGTTTCTTCGCTATAGTTCTTTTTTGAAATATTGCCATATTGGTCAAAAACTATCATCAGGTTAGCTGCTGCCTTGCTTTTTTCTGAATTGAAATGTGATTGCATCCCCTTAACAACATTGCGAAATCCCAAAAATGTGGTGTCGCGTTCAATATCTGCCTGAGCTATTTCTGCTGTATACTGGCTTTTCCTTATCTGCTCCAATACATCGTCGGCATTGGCATATAACGATAAAAACTTTTGGTACTGATCTGTAATACCCATACTCTCTGGTGGATACTCGCTTATTAGTGATTTAAAATCTGTAATATACTGGAACAATTCTTCGTTCCTAAGATGCTGCATGTGAATTTTTTTGATCTGCATAATTAAAAAATTTTAGGGTTTATAATTTTATTAAAGTTTATGTTTTAAGTGTTTGGCAAATAATGCTGTATTTCAAGTTTAAGATAGCAGGTAGAAGAATTTCTTGAAGATTCCGCTGTTTACGGAAATGTACCGCCATTTGTCGGCAAGGTTCCGCAAACAGCGGAAGTATATAGAAATTTGTCGGCATGGTTTCGCAGATTGCGGAAGTGTGTCGCAAGTTATCGGCAAGTCTCCGCAACTTACGGAAATATGCAGAAGTTTGTCTGTAATGGTTCGCAACCTGCGAAAGTGCACCGAAAGTTATCGGTAAGGTTTTTACAACTAAAGAAAACATTTTTATTATTTTATTGCTAAATATTCTATTTTTGAAATGTTGCATTGCCCGATAAATTTAATTTTATAATTTTATGAATTAGTAGTTTATAAAATATGAAATCAATTAATTTTATGGATAATTTTTAAAAAATAATAAAACTTATTCAAATATACATAATTTTAATAATATTATTACATTCGTTGGAAAATTCTTTCCTAAAATCCAAACATATAGTCTCTTTCTCTGTATCAACATCAAACTTACCGCTGCAAGCATAGCTATGATAAAAGCATGTTTTGTAGTCTTGCTGCTATGCAGCCATGT
>JAISPG010000046.1 GCA_031275085.1 Bacteroidales bacterium
TTTGGATAAGAAAAAGCTATTTACGGATTACATATCAATAGAGCATGATGTAAAATTAAACGATTTTGTCCGTTACACCTTTTTTAATTAATCCGTTTTTGTTTTTTCGGAGACGTCTCCCTTTTTTTCGGAGACGTCGTTTGATATGTATTCCTCCGGCAAATTAATCTATTTATCGTTGTTATGTGATCCCAAAATTTTCATAACTGTAATATTTATGTTATTTTATGTCTTTTATATCTTTTTGTGTCAACCTATATCAGGACAAGACACTGCGATTTATTCAATATATTTTCGTAGATATGTCATCAAAATCTCTAAGATTTTATATACTTCATATTTATTCCACTCTTCGTAGGATAATTTTAGTTTGGTATTTAAAGGATACTTGTCGTTCATGTTTTCTTTTTCAAATAGCTCATAAACAGCAAAATGGTCGGTGTCATCAATGTTCTTAATTTCAGAACACAGATTCGTAGCTTCCAAATAAAACATTATATGTTTTTTTTCATTTGATAACACAATTGAACTTTCATCCAATCGTTCAATATAATAATCTGTGTTAGCAATAAGCAATTTAACAGCATCTTGCATGTCTTTTTTTAAATTATCATAAATAAATGGATTCATATTTTTCATTTTGATTAACAGTAAAAAATCTGATAATATTAAAAGTTTTTTATGATTTTATAACACCTCCAATTTTTTTATAAATATTTGTTCCTTAATTTTACTAATATTTGTTTTTCTTCTTCCAATAATCTTTTATTGATGATTCCATTCTGATTATTTAAACAATAATCAATTATACTAATAACCTTTTGAGAGAATTTTAAAAAAGAAAATTTATCATTTGCCATTTTTTCATTTTCTTCTAAAAATCGCATTATATGTACAATGCCAAAATTAACAATAGAAAGGTTGAATCTTAATAATAATCCTAATTCCGAAAAAGAGTCTATATCGTTAATATTAAGATTGTTAATATTTATAATGACAAGTTCTTCCAACCATTTATCTTCTTCTTCTTTTGATACGTTATATGTCAAATATTCTTGATAAAATCCATCTCGCATCATTTGAAATTTACTCCCCTGATATCTTTGGTATAATTCTTTTGCCTTTCTTTTTTCCATTTCCATTAATTAAAGTTTGAAATTTTATTTGGAAAATATTCCCATTATTATTCCATTATTATAATCATAACCATATTGAGAAGCCTTACTTTGAATAAAATCCAATTCCATTTTATAAAATCCGCTTCGTGAGTTAACTGGATCACTCCATATAATAATATCATCACCTCTTTGTAAAGCACTTTCTAACCAAGGTCTATTGTATGTATTCCATATAAAATCGTCAAAAGCTTTTGTGTTTTGTACAATTCCTTTTTTTAACGCTTCATTAACAACTTTTGTAGTCCAACCTTCAATAGACAACATATTAAAACCGCCTGGATGCTCAAACTTGCCAGATAACATATAAACGTTTAAATCGTTTTCTGAAAGTTCCTCAAATACTTTTTGTAACCCATTTTGTTTGCCATCTATTATTTCACTCCACTTTCCAATAAATGTTGTTGTTTTTCCTTGTTTACTCCAAATAGTTCTTAATGGTTTATATGATGGTTTTACTGTCAGTTGCCGAATTAAAGACGGTAGAATCATCGCCATCTCATCGGCAGACAATTCAACAACTTTTACTCCCTTATCACCCTTTATCAGTTTATACAGTTTGTTTGTTGCACTGTTAATAAACGTTTTGCTTCCTGTAAACGCTTCTTTGGTAAGATATCCTGCAAATTTCAGTATTTTACCGCCTGCAACTCCAACAACAATCCAGGCGCCGGCAGCAACTCTGCCTGATTCTTCGAGTTGAAAATCTGTGCCGGAGATAAGGACATATACATTCTCTCCAAGAAAGACGACAGGATTCATTCGTGCAATTGTCATTGATATAGACGACCATATCTGTGTCAAATCGCAATGCAGACAAACATCGGTTAAACTGTGAATATCAAACTCGTACCATGTATTATCGTCTGCAAATCGAATCTCGTATTTAAACTGTTGTTCAGCAATGTGGTCAGGGTCCTGATAACGGGCAACAATTGTAGAATTATCGGTTAATCTGAAGAATGAAGTACGTTCCTTACCGGGTTCTTCATATCCCGCTTCTGCGATATATTTCAATTCCTGTTTTGCTTCAAGATATTGAGGCGGATTAACAGCCTTCCAGTTTAGTATTATCTTATTTTTATACTTTATTATTTCCGCATCCCTGTCCCTCTCGAACACCCTCACAATCACTCCCGGATCATGAATCAGATCCCACTGCCATTTGGCGATATGCGTTCCGCCGGTATAGTCCATGAGATTGTCGGTGCTGAGCGCCGGAATTTTGTAGTCGTTGTCGAACGGATGTTTCAACAGGAATTTACCGTGCCCAAGTTCGTGAGCCACGCCGGTATACAGATCGTTATCCGAAGCAAAGCCTTGACTGAACATATATCCGAACTGTTGACCTCTCGGCATAAAACCGTCGGCGTTACGGTCTTTTGCTCCACCGGCTCCATACTGGTCGAAGAAGAAAACATAAGCCGTTTTGTCGTC
>JAISPG010000047.1 GCA_031275085.1 Bacteroidales bacterium
TAGCCGATAAAATATTAATTTTGCGCGGAATTTTGAGGGCGTCCGACAAATGACAGCCCTGTATAACGTTCAGAAAATATGTTATATAAATGAAATATATATTAATAATAGGCTCTACCGGACAGATAGGTTCGGAATTAACAATGGCGCTGAGATCGGGATACGGTAACTCAAATGTCGTTGCAGGATATATCAAAGGAGCTGAACCTAAAGGAGAACTTCTCGAATCGGGACCTTCCGAGGAAGCCGACATCACCAATTCCGAGCAAATAGCCGGAATCGTCAAAAAGTATAAAATCGATACCATATATAATATGGCGGCTTTACTTTCGGCGGTAGCGGAGGCTAAACCGCAGCTTGCATGGAAAATCGGTCTGGGAGGACTGTTCAACATCCTCGAAATTGCCGCCGAGATGCGCTGCGCCGTATTTACTCCGAGTTCGATAGGCGCTTTCGGAGCTGACACACCGAAAAAGAACACACCTCAGGATACCGTACAGCGTCCTCAAACCATGTACGGAGTGACAAAAGTAGCGGGAGAGCTTCTAAGTGATTATTATTTTAAACGTTTTGGAGTGGATACGCGTTCGGTACGCTATCCAGGTTTGATTTCTCACGTGACCCCTCCCGGGGGAGGAACGACGGACTATGCTGTCGAAATTTTCTATTCGGCCGTGAGAGGCGAAGTGTTCAAGTCGCCCGTATCTGCGGGGACTTTTATGGATATGATGTATATGCCCGACGCCCTGTGCGCTGCAATCAGTCTTATGGAAGCAGATCCGGCTAAACTTGTTCACCGTAATTCGTTCAACATAACATCAATGAGTTTCGATCCCGAAATGCTGAAATCGGCAATATGCAAATATGTCCCCGACTTCAGGATGGAATATGAGATTGATCCTGTTCGACAGGCTATTGCCGACAGCTGGCCTGACAGTATGGACGACAGTTGCGCAAGAAAAGAATGGGGCTGGTCTCCTAAATATAATCTTGATTCCATGACCGAAAACATGCTGGAAGAAATACGGAAAAAACGGGTTCAGAGATGAAAAATTAATATGAATCGCCGCTACGTGGTCTGGGGAAACAGATGCGTAAAAGTGGAGGCGGATATGTTTAAAGAATATGACAGTAAAAACAGATATGATTACATAGATACTGTATGAGCTATTAAAATAGGACAGCGAGCCGTAAAGCTCGCTGAACACGTGTCCCCAGTGAAGCAGCCTCCGCGGGCAGCCACCTTCGATATGACGGCGCAAAAGTAACACAAATATTTTAAACGAAAAGAAAAATGAATACAAATTTAAGCAACAACGATTTATTACTCATGTTTCATGCAGGGAACGTGCCGGCGAAGAAGCTGAAGCCGGTAAAAGCGCTTTTTTAATGAATTAATGCTGAAATATCATATCGTTTTGATGGCGTCGTTTTGTGTAACGGCTTTCATATAACTAAAATGTAACCGATTAATATTTAATCATTTTAGTTATTTATTTTTTGAATTAACCCGGTTAATGGGATACTTTCATATAACTAAAATGTAACCGATTAATATTTAATCATTTTAGTTTCTTGTTTTTTTGAATTAAAATTTTTGATGGGGTACTTTCATATAACTAAAATGTAACCGATTAATATTTAATCATTTTAGTTATTTATTTTTTTGAATTAACCCGGTTAATGGGGTACTTTCATATAACTAAAATGTAAAGATTGCATAATTAGATTATTATGATCGCCGCCCATGCCGTATGCTTTAGCTTACGGCAACAGTACCCTGCGGGACTGGGTGTACGACAAAATTCCCCCTTTTTTTTTGACATAATTAACAGAATTTTCATAATTTACAAAGGAAGTGTTACGAAATAAGCTGACCATACTTAGGGATGAGAAATAAATAAAATATAACGGTTAAAAAAACCTCATTTTTACCTAATTTTTAAAACAAAACAACCTCAGTAGCCTGGAAATGTGATATAAACCACAGACCTTTCATATAACTAAAATGTAAAGTTAATTTATAATTTATTTATCCAATCCGTTATTTTAATGTTCAGTGGCAAAATGTCGTCTGACGTTTCGGCTGTGTGCGGCGAAGCATAAACAGTCCTGTTATGCGAAGTACCATATTTTATTTTTCCATATATTCTTCACATGAATTTGTTAAATATACATTTTCATATTGTCCGGTATATTTTTCCATTAATTTTACAATTTCCACTTTACTCCTGTTGTTTATTTTATAATATTCATTTGAAAATATTTTAAAACATAAATGATTACAAAAATCTGTTCCTCCATAAGGATTCCAGCAGGAATTTTTGCAAAAGGCACATATTTTTATTTCATATTTTTTATTAATTTCCTTATACAGTACATCAAAGGAGTTCAACAGTTCAAACCGGTTTATCTCAATGTTTTTATCCCGTATTTTCATTTTTCCATTCTTTTTATCCGTCAATTCAATAATTATATTTTCAGATGTTTCTTTTTCAGCGCTTTTTTCAAAAACATTTACCGGTATTTCAATTTTCAGGCTATAATTTTTTAAAATATAAAAATTATTTTTAATATCATAATCAAATATATTTAACTGATCCGCTGTATAATTTTCTACTGTATCTATTGACAAAACCTCAAAACCGTCCGTTTCAATTATTATGCCGTTTATAATCATTGGAGAAATGTAATTTAAACCGTTATCACCCATTATTATTTGAGTATTAACATTTGTATATTTATTTACAAAAACCGCATTATATTTTACACACATATTTTACTGTATACTGGAAAAATTATTCTGTCAATTATTATAACCGGTTTTAGCCGCCGTTTCGCATAACGTTCCGGCTGCCTGCCGCCGCGCTTTCTGTCTGTCTGCTGTCTTTTCCATCATTCTGTTATTTTTTAATACTGAAATTATTTCGGGCGCAAAGGTACAGTAAAAAAATCAGTCCGCTGTCCGAACTGTGATTCCTGTGATTCCTGTGATTTTTATGATTTATTTGATTCAGATCACTTCAGTCATAAAAATCACTGTTCAGACATTATACGCCGGCGTACTCCATTATTTTTTTATTCAATAAATATAATGTCTTCAAATACAATTTCTCCATTGTTTATTTTATATTCTTTATTTTCAATTTTTTCACATAATTTCTTTAACCAGTTTCCGTAAGATTTTGCTATTGTTTTATCAACCGGATTGTCGCCATTCGGTCTGAAAAATATTTGCCCTATTGTCCCTTTTACGCCGGGATCAAAATCCATTATCAATCCATCGCCGTTTGATTCAGTAAATTTTAACCATTTATGATTATAAATATAATTCCGTTTTATATATTTACAGTTATCGGGTTCTATAAAATCTACCGTTTCATCCGCGCCAAATAAACCGCACAACATTTTATAATTTTTTGTCATTTCATTTGCCGACAATAATTTATGGTAGTCCACAAATGTAATTATGTTGCCCGTTTCATTCTGGCCGTTATGTATCAGTAATGATTCTTTAAATGTATCGGGTAAATCTGTTTTTAATGTATTTTCCAGTTCCTTTATATTATTTTCATCCGCCGGACCCGATAATGAATTATAAATATCAACACTGGTTTTTTCAGGAACTTCAATTATCACAGGTTGATCCTTGGGGGAATATAGTGCCTTATATTCCTTCTTATAATCAAATACATCTGCCATTGTTTCTTCTTTTTACCGTTACAGATTTTTGCGGCAAAGATACAACAAAAAATCAATCTGCCGGTTTCCCGTAATGAAAAAATGTTCGGGGGAACTCCACAAATGTTCGGGGGAACTCCACAAATGCTCGGGGGAACTCCACAATATTTATGGAAAGCATCCGCGCCGACTATGGCTTGGCTGATTTTTGGGTAATCACTCAATTCGCCAGTGATAACTTGCAGATTGGGGTGAGTAATTGTCAACTTGGAAAGATTACGTAGAATATGCTTTGACAGTATATCCCTTGTCAAGGGACTGCTTTATCAGATATTTACCTATTGCAACCGCTACCTCCGAAAATTGTAATTGTCATGATATACAGTATCTGTCCGAAAACCCATAATGTCCGAATATATAGTAATTTGCATGGGAAATGTGATTTGAATTTTTTATGAATGACAATGTTTGTGTTCTTAGTGAGTTTCTTTGTGTACTTTG
>JAISPG010000066.1 GCA_031275085.1 Bacteroidales bacterium
AGTTTGCTCCATTTGGGGGCTATGACCGCTATCAGAGGTAAAAATGATCTTAGAGAATATTATTTAAGAAAAGTGGCTGAAGGTAAAAATAAGATGTCTGCTTTAAATGCGGTTAGAAACAAGATTATTCATAGAGTTTTTGCTGTGATTAAAAATCAAAAATTTTATGAAAATAATTTGGTGGTGTCATAGAAATCACCAACCGGCGCCCAGCTCATCGCATTTTTCATTATTATACACTTCCAGCATCCGGTCAGGAAATGCAGTAATTGAATTTTTTTCTATATCAAAAAAGCAACCGATTTGCTTACCTGCACAATATACTATATCGTTAATGCTTATTTCAAATCCCATTTCCCATTTTGTGCGCCCCAGTTTTTCCATCCATGTTTTTCCAACCGGAAAATCCAGGATTGTTAAAGGTTTTTTATAATCAACTTCTGTTCGCATAAGCATGGGCGATTTTTTTTCGGCCATCATATCTTTGTATGGATAATATTTTTCCAGCCATAAATGGCGTAAATCCTCAAACCATTTAATATACACAATATTACTTACTATTCCCATTGAGTCGATCTCGTAGGCTTTTATATGAATGTCCTGTTGTACCTGCATTGGTCTTTTCATAATATTATTTATCTTTTTTGAGTATTATTACGGTAATTTCGGGCCATGAACCAAAACGAAAAGGGATTCCTACAGATCCGATTCCAGGGTTCACATATAAACTTTTATTCTTTTCTGTGTATAATCCTTTCCACTCAGGGTATGCATATGATGCGAGCGAGAAATTTCCAATGGAAAACTGAGCTCCGTGCGTATGTCCTGCCAACATCAGGTCAATATCCGAATCGAGTACTTCCCGGCGCCAATGTGACGGATCGTGACTAAGAAGGATCTTAAAATCAGTGTTTTCTGTTCCTTTCATTGCTTTTAGCAAGTCTCCATATTCGGGAAAAGGATGGTTCCCACTGTTTTCAACTCCAATTATTGCAATACTTTCATTATCTCTTTGTAAAATAATGTTCTCATTGTTTAATAATGTCCATCCCATATTTTTTTGCCCCAGTATCAGATCTTCAAAATTTTTCTTTTTTTCTTTTTCATTCTCCCAGTTGTTGTATAATCCGTAATCGTGGTTGCCAAGAACAGAATATATCCCATCTTTTGCTTTTATGCCGGATAGTATATTTTCATAACCAATGAGTTCCGAAGCATAATGATTAACGAGATCCCCGGTCACTACAACTATATCGGGATCTTGGGCATTTGTTATATTTACAAGTTTTTCAATGAAAGGTTTGCCGTTTTTTAAATTTCCCAAATGCAGATCCGAAATTTGAACGATTTTATAATCATCAAAAGCTGTGGGGATTTTTGGAGAGAAAAGCTCTATATTGTTTACATGTAAATTTGTTTTTCCCCATATACTTCCGTAAATAATTATGGCTTCTGTTATAATTGCTGTTAATAATGCTATTAAAGTGAACGGATATATTTTCCATTTAAATAATCTTCTTAATGGAATGTCAAATGAGGAAATTATTGTAAAGAATATTTTTGGTAATATAATTGCAATATATATGGTTATAATTATATCTACCCTGTCGGCTTTAAAACCTGATATGAAAAAGCTTATTATGCCAAGTACCAATATTATTGATGGCAGAAACCATAAAAACCGGAGTATTTTTTTTGTGGTTTTCTTTTTTATAAAAAAAATGTATATGTATAAATCGGCAAATAGTAATAGGATGAAAGTTATTAAAAATAGTGTTCTAAACATGTGTGTTAAAAATTAGTTATTTTTTTGATAGAAAAAATACATATTAATAGTAAAATCAGAATTTTTATTCTATAATTTTATTCTTATTCAACTTTTTTTGTTTTCTTCTTTCCCTGAAATTCTTGAATGTTATTTTTTCCCAGAGGTCTAACATCATTTCTCCGAATGTGTCAAAATCTTTAGTATAGAAAATACCAACTCCACTTGTGTATGGTCCATATTCGGTTTCAAATTCATCGTTTATTCTGCTGAATCCTTTTACTCTGAATGTACCTGAAGGATTTACTTTAAGTTGTACTTCAATATCTCCAACCATGGTATTGGTATTTGATCTTTTGTTGTCTCCGTATTCAACGTTTCCGTTTATAAGTACACGATCGTTCAATATTTGGGTTGATAGTGCCACTTCAAATTCCTGGCCGCTTACTTCGGTTCCGGGATGGTATTTAAAACCGATATCGAAATCTTTGCTTATTTGTGACAGCCAGTTGCTTACCTGGTTTGACAGTAATTCAAATGATGTGGTACCTAAGGCTCCGCTACCTGAATTTCCCATGTCACTTCCCGGAGTCTGGTCGGTTGCATAGAATCTGTTCATTACAAGTAAAAAGATGAATTGTTTATTTATTTCATCTTGTGACATATTTGCCAGTTGTGCTTTTGCTTTGTCGCTTCCACTTGGAATATCAATACTGAATTGTATGTCGGGGCTCATAAGATTTCCTGTCATATCCATTTTACATTCTACATTTGCAGATCTGTACATTTCACTGGAATCTCCAATTTCTGACATTAATTCTTTTAGCGGTGCTCTTGTTTGATATACAGCTTCAAGGTCAAGTATTGCGCCTAACGGGTCTCCCGACCATGTAATTGTTCCGCCGGGGGTTACTATTAGCTTTTTGTTAATGATATTTTCCAGTGTGAACAAATAATCTCCGTTTACAATTTCGACTTCTCCGTACATGTAAAATTCTTCGTCTGAAGTATATTCCATTTTTAGATTGCCTTTTGCGTATCCTCTTATCAGGTCGCCGACTTTGGGATCAAATACTATTTGTACTTCTGCATCAGGAGTGACTTCAATGTCCATCTTAAAATAAAAATCGGTAGTAGATTTAATTGGTTGTATGATCCTTGTTTCTGAAGAATCCGTAACATTATTGACAAATGTCAGAAAACTTACACCACCGGCTTCGTATGTGCTTGACATTGGTAATACAAATACTGTATTTGGTTCTGTTTTTGCAACAACATCAATCCCGAATTTATCTCCGTTTCCGGCAATTCTTGCTGTTGCCGTAGCATAAGCGGTTCCGTAATATTTACTATTATCTTTTTCAGTTGTATTCAGTAATTTCATTTTATTGGCATCTACATAGAAGTCAAATCTTAAATCCCTGAAATTGTTATGATAAAGTCCTCCGTTAATTGTTCCCGGATTGTTATATTCGTCTGCAATTTTAAAATTATTGAATAATATGGCGTTTTTTGTTATTTCTACCCTGTCGTTCAATAAAGCTCTTAATTTTAAGAAATCGTATGTTAATTCTGCTTTGTCAAAGTTTATGTAACCTGAAATATCCGGATCTTTGGCATTCCCTAGAACTGAAAGGTTTATTTCTACCGTACCTTTTAAATTACTTAAATCAAAATCATTTAAATAGGGTTCTAAAACTTCCAGTTTAAAATTATCAACCATCAGGTTAATGTCAATATTATCATTTTCAGGAGTATATATTCCTTTAAGTTTTAAATATCTGTTTGATCCTTCTACGTTGAACCCTTTTGTTTCTCCGTTCCAGAGTGCAGACAGGTCAAATCTGCCGAATTCTTCATTATTTACTTTAAAATCATTTATGCTTATAGATCCTCTGAAACTTGGAAGATTATATAAGTCAGAGGCTCTGGCATTTCCTGATAGTATACCATATACCTGATATCCCGAACTGTTTATATATGGATTTATATTTGAGATGTCTACATTGTTAATAGCCAGTCTTAAGAGTTTGGTTTTATCCTGGGATACTTCTCCTGAAATATCTATACTCTGATTTTGATAGTTAAGTGAAAAATTGTTTACAGTAATCTTCATGTCATTTGGGTTGACATTCAGATCTGACTCTGATAGTTCCCATTTTCTATTGAATATAGTGAAATAGGAGGGGTATATATGGTTTTCAATTTTAGGAATGGGAAAATCTTCGTTTTTTATAATTTTTGTTGCTATTTTAATGTTTCCGGAATTTTGTACAGTATCATGGTTATCCCAGTTTATATTTAATAATGTGTTGTTATCGTTTACGCCCAGATCTATATTTAAATCCTCCAGAATCGGAAATGTTCTGGTACTTATTTCCTGTGTAGAGAATTTTATATCAACAGAGTCTTTAAATCCGTCGATATGCAGTGAACTTCCCCATGCAAAAATACTGTCGTAGCTTATTACGGGAATACTTATAATTGTATTGAAGGTTGAAGATTTTCCATTAATATTACCTTTGATAAGTAAATCATCTCTGATCCTCATTTTAGGAACAAATGAAGATATTATCGGATTTATATTTTTTATTTTAATATCAAAATCTGCTGTATTTGGAGATGATAGGAAATCGGGTTCGACATAATCGACAAATGCAGGTACATAGTTATGTGCCATACTACCGAATATATTAAAAAGTTCTTCAAATTTGAAGTTACCATACAGATTGAGGTCACAGTAATCTGAACGTAATGTTATATATTGCTGGTCGACGTTTTCAAGATAGCTGTTTAAATTAAACTGCTGCATCTTTATTTCTTTCTCCTTTAAATTAAATTTTAATTCACTAATGTTTAGATTACCCTGCGGTATATTGTTAAAATCTCCACGCAGATCAGAATATAAGACTAGCTTTACTTCACTTTGCAATGTATCGTTAAGTAAATTTAAATTACTGAGGTTTGCCCATATGTCAGCTGAAAAATTTAATTCATTGTTATGTTTTTGGTTGTTATACTTGTATTTTCCCAGAAATTCAACTTGCAGGTTAGGGTCGTCAATATATAATTCTCCATCAAAATTATCGTTGGAAACCAGACCATTTACAACAATACCGGTATAATTGTAGCCTAATAATCCAAGTTGGCTTATGTCGCAATTAATGTCGGCGTTATAATTGCGGAGTGAATCGATTTTTCCGCTTAAACTGGCACTTAAAGATACTACTCCAAAGGTTGTTTCATCACCTATTATTTTTCCTAGTTCAACATCAGTAGCCCGTAACTTTCCGCTTGCCGACATTTTTTTATTGTCGAAATCAGTAACCAAAGCGAGGTCGGTTCTTATAGATCCTAATCCTGTATCGAACTGCCCGTATGCAACAATGTCGTTCAATAATCCTGTGATATTTCCTGTAAATGATATATTGTTAAGATCTTCTACTATTTTTGGGAGCATTATAGTTTTTTTCGGTGAAATTGTTGTAAGCAATTTTGTCAGGTCCCTGCTTGATGTCTCTAATCTGGAAATATTTGCAAACATAAAAGCCAGTTCGAGGTCAGGAAGACCGTCAATAGAAAAATTTGCAGCAAATTTTGTATCTCTGCCATATGCAATGTTAAAGTCTTTCATTTTTATATTGGAAAGTTTTCCCGAAAAATTTCCTGACAGATAGATTTTATCGTGTATATTATTATATTCCGGTAAAAAAGGGGCAAGGTCAATAATATCGAAAATGACTGTGTCCAGCTCAATTCTGGCGGTAAGCTTATTTAGCGGATCTGATAAATATTTTGAATCTTTACCCTGTAGTTCAATATTTGAACTGACTATTTCAGAATACTTGGTTTTAAGGATGAGGTCTTTTATAATAATTCCCGTATCAAAATATTTAAAATATAATGATAATTGATTAATGCTTATTCCGGAATGTTCGGCAAAATTGAAATCCAGGATTTTCAGTTCCAGGGTATCTGAATCGTATCTAAAGTCGCATACTGCAAGATTTACACCATTAACGTCCAGGTTGGCCAAGTCGAATTTTTCGCCATTAGGTGTTTTTGTTAAATCTTTATATTTAAAATGTGCATTTTCAAGAGAAAGTTTATCACAAAAAATATCAAATCCTCCCGACGATGTTGTATCTTTTTTTTCTTTATCGTTTGAAGTGAATTTATTAAAAATGTATAAATAATTTATATTTCCTTCAGTATCTACAACAGCATTAATATTTGGATCAACTATCCTGATCTCTTCAATGAATAGTTTACTTTTAAATATTTTAAATGAGGCAATTGTTATATCTATTTTATTAGTGGTTAAGAGAGGATTTCCTATAGAGTCATTAATGTATATGTTGTTAAGAATAATTTTATTCGGAAGTTTTAAATATAGTTTTTCTATTCCTATATCTATTTCAAATTTTTTTGAGAGGAATTTTGTGACTTCTGATGCTAAAAAACTTTGAATACTAGGAGAATAAGCAGCGACGGAAATAAAAATCAGGATCTTTACAAAAAGTAAAAAAGCGATTGTAATTATCCGTTTAAGTCTTGTCCTTAACAAAGTTTTATTTTTTTACAAACTTAGCAATTATTGTAATTATTTTCTGCACTATAAACAAAATTAACTATATAAATATTATTTTTGCTGAAAACAAAATTGTAGGTGAACATAATAAATATATTAGGAATAGAATCTTCGTGTGATGATACATCAGCCGCAGTTTTATGCGATGGAAAATTATTTTCGAATGTAATAAACTCACAGGCTATACATGAAAAGTATGGAGGTGTTGTTCCGGAACTTGCAAGCAGGGCACACCAGCAAAATATAGTGTTGGTTGTTAAAGAGGCTTTGGAAAACGCAGGTATTAACATAAGTGATATTTCTGCCATTGCATTTACAAAAGGACCGGGATTATTAGGCTCTTTACTTGTGGGAACTTCATTTGCCAAAGGATTATCTGTTTCTACAGGTATTCCGTTGATCGGCATTAACCATTTACACGGACACATTCTTGCTCATTTTTTACGGGATAAAGACGAATCAAGTTTTGTGCCAAACTTTCCTTTTATTTGCCTGCTTGTTTCCGGTGGTCATACTCAGATCATTATTGTAAAAGATTATCTTAATTTTGAGATAATAGGACATACTATTGATGACGCGGCAGGAGAAGCTTTTGATAAATGTGCAAAGGTTTTAGGATTGCCGTATCCGGGTGGCCCTGTAATTGACAGATTGTCAAAACAGGGAGATAAATTCAGGTTTAAATTTAATAAACCCAGAATTGCAGGATTGGATTATAGTTTCAGTGGTCTTAAAACATCTTTTTTATATTTTTTAAAAGATAATATAAAAAATGATACTGATTTTATTTCGAATAATCTTAATGATCTTGCAGCATCGTTACAATGGAATATAGTTGAAATACTTCTGGACAAGCTTCAAAAAGCAGTGAAACAGACAGGAATTACAGAAATAGCTATTTCGGGTGGGGTTTCTGCAAATTCGGGATTGAGGGATGAGCTTGTACGGCAGGCTGAAATAAATAACTGGAAAGTTCATTTACCTAAAATAAAATATACTACTGATAATGCTGCTATGATCGCCATGGTCGGATACCATATGTTTTTAAATAATAAATTTGATGACATTGATGTCGTTCCGCAAGCAAGGATGGATTTAGTTTCTATATGAATTTTATATTTTAAAATATTTAATTCATCTTGATTTTATAATATTAATTGAATATGATTGTTGAATATATTCGAAGTACTGTTCAATAAGCTAATTCGCTAAATATTAATTAGTTAAAAACTACAAGTGTTAAGTACCTAATTTTTTACTTCGACTTGGTTCGACTCCGCTCACCAGCCGGCGCTCAGTTCATCGTATTCTTAATTTTTCATTCTTCATTATTAATTATAATATAGTTATTTATAAAAAAAACAGCATTACCTTTAATTTAATAATGCTGTCTTTTTATGGTATTTTAAGTTTTTATTTGTTTACTTTAAACTTAACATCTCCTTTTTCAAAGAAATTAATAATTTGATTTATTGCTGCGATACCTGCATTGATGTTTGCTTCTTCTGTCTGAGCTCCCATTTTTTTAGGAGTAAAGAAAGATCTTCCCGGGAATTTTTCTGCAAAAACATGAGAACTGTCGGGAGCGATGTCCGAAACATATTTAAAATCGCTTCTTTCACTCATTATTTTTAATAATCCGTCTTCATCAATTACTTCTTTTCTTGCTGTATTTACAAGAACTGCATTTTTAGGCATCATTGAAAGAAGTTCATGATTTATTGATTTTTTTGTTTTGTCATTTGCAGGAATATGTAAGGAAACATATTGACAAGTTCTGTATAATTCTTCAACTGATTTTACAGGGGTAATACCGTCTGCAATCATATCGCTTTCATTAACGAACGGATCGAATGCATAGATTTTCATACCGAAACCTTTTGCAATTAATGCCATATATTTTCCAACATTTCCGTATGCATGTATACCTAATGATTTTTCTCTTAATTCGGTTCCTGTTTTTCCATCAAAACATCCTCTTGCAATGTAAATCATCATACCAAAAGCAAGTTCGGCAACGGCATTGGAATTTTGCCCCGGAGTGTTCATGGCAACTACTCCTTTTTCTGTTGCAGCAGCAAGATCTATATTGTCATATCCTGCACCGGCCCTTACTACAATTTTTAAGTTTTTTCCTGCATTAATAACGTCTTTATCTGCAATATCACTTCTTATGATCATTGCATCTACATCAGAAACAGCATTTATCAACTGATCTTTTGAAGTATATTTTTCAAATAAGATTACTTCATAACCTGCTTTTTCTCCGATTCTTTTTATTTCATCAACAGCTTCTTTTGCGAAAGGTTTTTCTGTTGCAACTAATACTTTTTTCATATCTGACCAATATTAAATATTAAACATAAAAAGCAAATATATCTAAAGCTTATGTAATTGGCAATGCTAAAAATCATATTATATAACAGAAAAATAATATTCTATAACGGTTTCATTTTTTATAGGGGCGAATAATTATTATATTAACTTCAATAATTAATTACACAAACACTTATTAGTTCCTTGTTTGGTTTCTGAAAATGAGAAAACATTTTCCAGAAAGCTATCTTTCTGTCCCTTAATGACTCCATAAA
>JAISPG010000014.1 GCA_031275085.1 Bacteroidales bacterium
AGTATTAAATGATCTACATCATGCTTGTTTATTATGCTACGTAGTAAAATTGATATAGTGTATTTTTATATTGAATTCTTAAAAATGAGATATTTGAAAAATATGGCTGATAATATTTAGAAAATAGCTTGTATTGTTGTTAATATAACCTGAATTCGGTTTAAGCACTTCTTAAAAAAAGTTGTTGTTCATAAACATGCTTAATGTTCAGAGCTGGTTTCTTAGGGAAAAAGCAATATGCAGTTAAAGCAGATAAAATATTCATAATGAAGTTGTTTATCCCTCTGTGTCTTGAATGTTCAATTTGGCAATGATTTTTTAATTCATCATTTATAGTTTCAATAATAGCCCGCTTTCTAAGAATAATTTTATCTCTTAAACTCATGATATGTCCTTTCATATTTTTACGCAGTTTAGTAAATAATTGTATTCCATCTTCAAAAAGCATCTGCCATAGAGCCTGTCCAATGTAACCTTTATCAGCAAATAGTTTTCCAAATAATTGTTTGCATAATAACTTAATGTGTTTAGGATTACGATCATCAACATTTGCTTTGGTCAAATAAAATGATAACAATTCTCCCTTTTCATTGCATACTAAATGGAGTTTAAATCCATAGAACCATCCCATCGAAGATTTACCTCTTTCTGCTAAACCTTTAAATGTCTTATGATTATGAATGCGTTGATTACGACAGACTCTTAATGCTGTAGAATCAATAAAACTAATTCCGGTACATTTTCCCAAACATTTTTCTTTAAGAAATAAACTCAATATGACAAAATATCTGGATTGTATTTCTACAAAACGATTATATGACAATGTTTTAGGAAACAAATCGTTCCAATATCCCTGAACAACCTGCTGATAATAATGTTTAAATGTTTTATGAGCTCCTAAATGAAAACATATCAAAATTGTGAGTATTTCTGATGTTGACATTATTCCATTACGCTGACGAAATTTTGGACTTTGAGAAGATAAACGTTTTATTTCTTTTATTTGAAAATCAAATTCTTTACAAAAATCATCGACTTTACAGAAAATTTTTATAATTTCGTCTTTATTAAACATAGGCAAAGGTTTAGTTAAATATTTGTATTTCAACACTATAAATATACTAACTTTTGCCTTTATTTGCAAGTTTTCAATGAGTTTTCTTATCCCGAATTCAGGTTATTTTAAGATTTTTAACATTTAGCAAACTAGCTTTTAAATCCTGGCTTTTTTTGAGAATTCTATTATTGAATCTATACCTGCATTAAGTTCTGCACTATCTCTCGCAATATTAATTCTTATATAATTATTCCATTCGTCGCCGAAATGAACTCCGGGAATTATTGCTGTTCTTGCATTATCGTATAATTCTATTCCGAATTGCAGGCTATCATTTATATGTTCCGGCAACTCAGCCCATATAAAATATCCTCCGTCAATTTTCGGACACCGGAAATTATTTATGTTCAGTTTTTCAGATGCTGAAATTAAATTTTCCGTAGTTTGTTCCCGTAAGTATTCTTCATATTTTTTTGCCTCCGGAGTATTCAAAAATAAAGCCAATGCCTGCTGAAAAGGAGCTGCTGAAGATAATCCTATATAATCGTGTATATAACTTATTTCTTTAAAGTGTTTTTCATGCATAAACATATAGCCGACACGCCAGCCGGTAACTGAAAATCTCTTTGAAAAGCTGTTAATATAAAAAACATTTGGAGTTATTGCTCCTGTAGGGTGATACGGTTTTTCCCCATTAAAATACAAACTGCTGTAAACAGCATCTATTATCAGATAAGCATTGTTTCGTTCAACCAAATCTTTTAAAAATTCAATATGTTCTTTTGATAAAGTTTTGCCATATGGATTTCCGGGTGATGCAACAAATAACAGTTTTATGTTATTATTAACAAAAAACTTTTCAAATTCCGATTTATCAAACAGATTTTCATCATTTACCGGATATGAGAAAAATTCGTTACCAAATATTTTCGGTAAATGAATATATGATTCATATGCCGGAGAAAAGCTCAGGACTTTTAATTTGCCTTTTAGTTTTCGCTCCAGATATGTATATATTAATGATATTGCTTCTGTTGCCCCTGAAGTTATAAAAATCCGGGTTGATTCTTCTTTTTCAGGGTACATGTTTTCTATAGCTTTCAACAGATTATTATTTCCCGTTCCCGGGGCATATTGGTGATAGTTTTCAAACCTTATTTCAGACAAGATATCCAGTAATTTTACAGGAGGCGTAAAACCAGGAATCCCCTGAGCAAGATTTAACCCTCCATGCAATTTTACTTTATTACTGAAATAACTTATTAATGAACCGCTTATTTCCACAGTTGAATTATTTTTCATGACTTTTAATAATTGATTATTACTTATTATCTTCGGACATACTGCTTATATCAAGCATTACCAATCCATCTATAGCATAATTGGAATCAGGATCGACATTAAAACCTAATATTTTTCCTACAAGCGAAAGGTATTTTTTTATGAATATAGGCATTCGCATCTGTTAATATCTATATCTTTTATGAGTCTGTCTATCGAATTCAAATCTTTTCCGAATTCCCTGAGTAAAATATCGTGATGTTCGTTCACTTCATAATTGAAAGAAATCCGGCATTCAACATATTCAGAAAATTCTTTCCAGGTGTAATTACGTTTAAGATATTCTACGATCAATATTTTTGCATGTTTAGAATAGAAACTTGAAATACTTGCCGGACCGATTAAATATTTATATTCAGGATATTTTTGAGTAACAAAATAAATTCCTTTCCACAATAAAAACAATGGTAATGTTTTTTTCTGGTATTCCGAAACAATGAATGAACGTCCCATTTCCATAGAAACATTCATATAAGGATCAAACTGTTTATCAAATTTAAACAGGCTGTTCAGATAAAATCCTTCAATTCCTTTTTTATTTATAATTTCTCTTCCAAGAGCTATTCTGTAAGCTCCAACAATTGAATTACCTTTTTCATCCCAAAGGAACAAATGATTATAATAAGTATCGTAATTATCTGAATCTTGTTTTTTACCGGCTCCCTCTCCTATTTCCCTGAAAGTTACCTCCCGTAAACGTGAAATTTCCCTGAAAATATTAGGAATATCCTGTTGTTTCGAAAAGAAACACAAATAATTTTCAACTTTAAACAGAAAATCCGTTGATTTTATTTTTTCAATTTCATTTTGCAGTAACTCCAAAGGTGTTTGTTCAATAATGGCTTCATAACCACTGTATTCTCCCAGTATTTTCTCAAAACTGTAAACATTGTTTTCAAGGCAATATGTTTTTGCTTTCAAAACTTTTGATAATACCTCAATATTATCAATATTCTGAATAAGTTTTGGAGTCATCGGACCGCTAAAACGTATAAAAATATCACTGTTCTTTTTCTGAGCAAACTCCTTTGGCAGCCTCAAAGTTCTAAATACAGGGTTTATTCTTCCTGCCAAATGAAAAATATGACTATTCTGGCCTTCTATAAAACATGATATTACCGGGACATTGGCTTTTTTTATAAATTTAATTATATTCAACTGCCATTCCCTGTCTTCAACATATTTTGATTTTCCATACTTTGTCGAAACTTCACCTGCAGGCAATATACATAAGCTTTTGCCATCCTGTATGTGTTTATGCATTTCTTTTATTCCTGCAACATTAGAAAATAATTTCCTGCCGTTTTCAAAAGGATTGACATTTATTAAATATGGCTGTAACGGCTCTATTTTTGATAAAAAAAAGTTTACAAGAAATTTTGCGTCGGGTCTTACCTTTAATAATATTTTTATAATTGATAATCCGTCCCACCCTCCAAACGGGTGATTACACAAAAATATCACAGATCCGGATTCAGGAATTAATGCCAGGTCTTTTTCCGGAATTACAATTTTGTTATTATTAAGTTCTAATGCATTCTCGATAAAATGGTCAACATCCGAATTATAAACCGCCTTATAAATATCATTAATTTTATTCAGCCCCAGTATATTCATTAAACATTTAGCTGTAAACCCTTTAATTTTCAGGATTTTTTGTAACTCTTTCCGGGAAATTAATATATGGCGGTCTTTTTTCATCCTGCATTATCTTTATGCAAGATACAAATATGATAATTTTTTTTAATATAAGATGTGCTATATTTTAATAATATCATTTTTAATCAGGAATTATTCATTCATATTTTCATCGTCTATTAATTGTAGACCTTCGATAAGCCTGTTCATTACAAGACTTTTAATATTCTCTGTTTTAAAACTTTCCCAATCACTAAAATGTTCCGAATTTCCTATGATACTCTTAAAGTCATTTACAGAATTATCATGGCTTAATGCATCTTCTAACTGTTCCGACAATTCATCATCATCCAGTTGAAAAATATATTTTTCCATTATTTCGTACTGTTCATTATTAGTAAGAGGTGGAAATTCTATATAAGAATCCCTGTCTTTATATGCCATATCAAAATCATCCAGACGATCTTCATTCTGCTCTGCAAATTCATCCATATTAAATACTGTATTATCATATGCCTGTTCCAGTTCCATGGTATCTGGATTAAAATAACTGATAACCCCGGCATCCATGGCGCTTAATATCTGTGAAACCGTATCGGTATATTTTTCCATTAATATTTCTTCATTCTTATTCCCTGCATGGTTTAATATAATGGTTTCAATATAATCTGAAACTTTTATCAACTTATCTTTGTCATTACTTATACTACTGAGTAATTCCATTATATTACTTAATAATTCAGATGTTGTTTTCATAAGTATAAAATTTAATTTTATAATATTAAACAGAAATAGTAATGGTTTTGTTAAAAAACTTAAAGTAAAAGTTTATTGCATGGCCTGATAGTTATTCATTAATTTTGCCTTCGATGTAGCACCTGTTTAAAAACTTCCTGCTAAACACTTAAAATTAAGATGAATTTAGTTTTTCAATACCCTTATAAAGCGCATTATTAAGATATAATTTTGAAATAAAATTATTTCACTAAGAGGACTAATTTACAGAAAGGTATCCCCAGTTGATGACGGTTTGTTTAATGTTTTACAGGTGAAGATATTCAAAATTCTTGCTGAAAAATACCGGGAAACAGAAGACGAAGATTTACAATTAAGATTCAAATTGATTTATGTTATTTACATCCTCAATCTAAAATACTAATCATGTTCCGAAGATATATAATATAAAAATAAGGGCGCAAAAAAAATCATGTGCGCCCTTATCGAAAATATTTACTTTAATTTTAAAAATTTGAATTAATAAGATACTCGGTTATTCTATTGTCAATTTTTCCATCTTCATTGTTATAAAAATCAAGAAGAACAACTCCCCAACGATTTTTTCCCTGATTTTTCTCAAGAAATCCTATTAATGCCGGATTCATTTTAGGATCTACTGTTCCTACTCCTCCTCCCCACGCATATTGATATGGAGTATGTCCTCCTGCTGAAATACTATTATAAGTCATATAAAATATACCATCGGAAGAGTTAGCTTTTGCTCTTTTTAAGTTGCTTTCAACAGCATCATACTTTTTAGGGGTATTATGCTCATTATATTGATCTTCAATGTAGAATTGTTGTCTGCCGAATTCAGTTGTCAGCGAAAATGTTTTATTATCACCCCATCCTTTTTGCAGGTCAATTCCCATACTGCTTCTTTGATTACTTTCAAATCGCCTGAATAAAATAATTTTACCGCGGGCAGCTTTTAATGTAGGAATATTTGTGTCTAAATAAAACAGATCTTTATTTTCAGATTTATCCAAATAAATATTAAAGCCCTCTTCTACAGTTCGCCCAAACTCCAGTCCGTCATTCGCATCATTCATTAACATACAAATGGTTTCGCTTGGATTATTTTTTAGAAAATTGCGACACCACTTTAAAACTTTACCAAAAGTAATCCAGCAGTCCACAACTCCATGTTTCACTTTCAAAGGATCATTTTCATCAACAGGTCCGTTGATATTTGAAACTCTTATATCTAAAAAACGAATACCGTCATTTAATTGCCGCTCAATGGAAAAATTCTGAGTATGTGCCGGTCCTGAACCGCTATTTTCTGTACCCGAATCATGTGTGCCGGGTATCGAAAGTTCAGAAAGCGAAGTATCATCAGCAATTTGACTCATCCATTTGGCAAAATCAATTGAATTATCTTCAGAAACATAAACCGGCGTCTTCATGCTATCCCTATCTTCGTGTGAGAACAAGAATCTGTCGCAAGTAACTCGCCCGGGATCAGTCAACTTACAGTTTTTTCCACCAAACCACCAACGTCCATCACCTTCTGCAATAACAATATCGCTAAAAGTATGCGTTCTGCTGTTATTGAACTTCAACGTAAGATCTCCGATAAAAGCAAAGTTAAGTTTTTTACCCGATCTGTTAAAAGTATTTTGATTGGCAGAAATGGTCTTATCAAACCAGTCTGTTACTTTTGTGGAATCACTTCGTCCTACTTCAAAAGTAAAGGAAAGGTCCTTTGTATCCATTTTAATTTCCGTACCTGCTTTCACCTTATCTTTGGGGTCCTGTCCGTCAGTTACACATGAACCGGTAATTTTGTATAAGCCGTCCTGCAACTTTAAGGCTGGACCTGCATTGCCAAAATACAATTTATTATCTTGATATTTCATAACAAAAATCTCCTATTTTTTTAATAATTATATTGTTTTTATATTTCTTCATAACATATGTTAAAAGGTCATCATGGCCCGAGCGGAAAATCCATCTACTATTTTCATAGCATTTAGTATTCCATACGAGTAGTCCAGATAATATGCAGTGTTGAATGTTCTTTCAGTGGATGACCAATAACGACCATCTAAACTTATAATCGTTCCTCCGGCATATGTTAATTTTGCATTAAAAGCATCAAAGTCTGTATTCCAAGCCGTTTTTAATGCCTCCAATTCGTCCCTGGCAGGCAAATACCAGCCGCTACCTTTGTTGATACACCATTCAAAAGCATAATAATATCTCCAATCGGATAAAGAGTTTATTATCGCTGTATTTTCCGCACCATTATCGTTGGAGGTTGCATCAGTAGTGACACCACTCAGCCGATACCATTCCAGGTTATCGCCTTGGTCAAGACTTATGATCTTGCCGTGTTTGCCTGTTGCGTCTACTTCAAAAACAATTCCCAGGCAAGTTAGCGAAGGATTATAAGATTCTGAGAACAATCCGCCTTCATAATAATAGGACCCAACAGTTGCTGTAGCACTGAGCTCATAATCAATATCAAACCATACGTCGTCAATTTCTACAGACAAGCCAGTAATGCTCGGATCGTTCAATATGCTGCCCGAAATATTAGTACGCTTATTGCGTTCTACAGGCATATTGGCAGGAATGGTGAATGTTCCTGCAGTGGTGGTCAGTGTATAATCTATTCGTATTTCTTCCAGTAATTCCTGACCGGTAGCCGGAGCCAGAATGTAGTCGAAGAAAAGATTGGCATTTTCGATAGCAGCTGTCGGGAAAGATGCTATGTCACTGACAAATACGGAATAACTGCCATTTATCGTACCGTCAAACACATTAAATCCCGACGGAACATCGTAAGTAAGATCCATACTTGTCAATTCTGCCAGTAACGTTGCGTTCTTTTCAATAATATTGATCCGCCCAAAAGGACGTTTCAGGGTTATGTTTCCGGCATCACCCGGTGTACCGTCAACCTTCGTGAATGAAGATTTTCCGAAGAAGGCATCACGCGAAGCGGTGTTGATCGCATAAGCCGAACCGATAATACTTATTGCCTTTAGTCCGTCGATCGCATCGTTGGTAGTATAATACAGGTCGGAGTAATGTCCGTCTGTTTCTGTAGTGCCCTCTGTTACATAGTCTGCCCACAGTAACGCATCGTAGTCGCCCGCATCCGGCAGGTTGAAATCGAAAGTCACTGTTTGCGAGGCATCTGCAACAAGTTTTTCTTCGCGGTAAGCAACAGCAGCGTTTTCATCCCATACTTCGAGAATGTAGCGAAGAGAGTAGCCAGACACTTGCAGGTTGCCAGAGGCGCGAGACTGTGTGCTGGATTTTAAAAAGGGTACCACTTCATTTTCCATATTGGCACTGAGCGTTACCCGGTTGTTTTCACTGTTTTGCAGGTAAATAGAATCGTCCTTATTGCACGATGTCGCCAATACAATAAAGGTAAGTAATAAAACTAAGAAATTGTACTTTTTCATTTTTTTATTTTTTAAAATAGTTATAAAATTATAATTGATACTCTGCTTTTCATAATTCATCCAAGTCAATGTCAATATCATCATCGAATCCGGGGTTTATGTCGATACTGCCCGAACCGAATATAGCTGTCAGGAAGCTCCCGCGAATGGTAGTGATGTATCCTCTTTGGTAGGGCACATCAAGGTCAGTAAATCTGCCGACAAGTTCGCCGCTACTGGTTCTAATCTCAATCGAAAGAGGAACGTACGACCCTGTTCCGTTCACAAAGATATAGTCCGAGCCCAGCAATAACTCTTCCGTACCATCGGCAGGCAGGGTTAAGACATCCGTAAAAACCACATCAAGTTGTGAATTCACCGGCTTACCTTCCTTCACGTTAAAAGCAAGGGGAAAATAAAAGTCATAGGAAAATCGGATATCAAACTCTGTATGTCCGGGAAATTTATTCCGGACCATTTCCAGAAAATCCGCTACGTTTGTGTCAATGATTTGATATTTGGCCAGTGGACGCTCCATATCCACATCCAGTTGTACACAAGTATTCCATTGGTCGCGGTAATGACGCAAATCGAGCGATACAGTGCCGTAATAGCAGTCGCGGTAGTTCGTATTTCCAGTATAGGGTTCACGTATAACCACATTATCAAGACTTGTAGCATCGTAGAACAAACCGTCTTCTGAATTTACTTCAGTATAATCCGCCCACACAGCGACAGTGTATTCCAGTGCATGCAAAGTGAGGGACTCGGGTAACAGAAATTCAGTTTGCTCTTCGGCAAAATCCTCCAAAACAACCGTCTGCCAATGGACAATTTGCCCTTCGCGTTGTACTTCCACAATAAATCGGCGACAATAGTTACCTACCGAATGGACAGTAGCCTTCGTCCTGTTCTGATAATCTTCCCATTCCAAATTGAGTATTAGATCGACTTCCACAGTCAGCAATGTAGGATCTATTCCTTCGCCGTCAGGATATTCGTGAATACAGCCTGAAAACAGGGAAAGAAATACAACAGGCAACAACAAGTATAGTATCTTCTTCATTCTCGATTATTTATCAGTGTTAAAACGGTAAACAACAGCAATACCTACACGGGTAATGCCCCAATAATTACGGGTGCTGGTATCAATACGTGCTCCGTTGTCCATATTATAAAATGTATCATAACGCATATTTGCATAGCCTGCACCCAGAGTAAACTCTCCAGCCCACCGGTCACTAAAAGACAGCATATAACCATAACTAACTCCTGCTCCCAGCAAAGGTTGTCCAGCATCCTGATAGCGGTCGTCTTTCCACCGCACATTGAACCACGCAAGGGAGGCATGAGCACCGAAAAAATGTCCCTTACCAGGTTGCGAAAGCCACCAACGTGCCTCGGGCTGAATGGCGAACGCTCTTACCGAACTTCGGTCACTAATATGCCACGGACACCACATTAAGGGGAGTTCTACAGATATATACCGCCCCACCTGTACATCTGCGGCTACATTCAATATCGTGCCCGCCCACGCTACAAGGTTGGTTTTTACAGCAATATACCGGGGAGAGTTTATTTCAGGAGTAATTATTTCCTGCCGGCTATCTGAAATCTGAGACGTATTTGTTATGGATGTGCCAGCCCGTAGTCCTTCTTTGACTGGCTCCAACTGTGGCTGTGTATATAATTTATCTTTCAGGGCAGAAATATGGATAGTAATGACTTCCACATCTTTACGGCTGTTATAATCCAAAATATAATCTTTCGTAGCGAAATTTTCTTCACGTACTCCTTGTTCTGGCTTTATGCAGCTGGCTTTGATAAAAACCATGTGGGTATCCTCACTGAAACTGATAAAAGAGTTACAATAACCGTCCAGCATGTGCCCGAAATCAATAACAGTATCCGATGATTCCATTATCTCAGACCGGGCAAAAGAATTGTTGATAAATAAGCTCAAAAATATTGAGTACAATAACATTTTAATTATTCGCATAGAGTTCATGTTTTTTAACTTACGCTGATATCTTTTGCGTACAGTTTTCTTTTCTATTTTTGATTAAATAAATTCAATCGGAGCAAAATTATTTCATTAGTCTCGAAAGAATCTCCCAATCCTGAAAATAGTACTCTCATATCTGAAAAACGTGAAGTTTTAAAGCTGAAAAAGAGAAAAAACCGAAAAAAACCGATATCCGTTCCATAACGGAATTTGATTTTTATCATGGTTTGGTAATATGGTATGTGTCTTATTTTTTGTCCGCCGAATTGCGGAATTGCTCGGGTGTCATGCAGTAATAATTTTTAAAAAGGCGGTAAAATGTGCTAACCCCGCCGAAGCCACATTCGTTGACGATCTCCTGTGCCGTATATTTTCGGTCGGTGCAGAGAAGCAACTGGCGGGCGCGGGTCAACCGGATGCTGGTTATGTATTCGGTAACGGTAAGTCCCGTTCGTTGCATTATCGTCTCGCGCAGGTATGATTCATTGGTATATAACTTGTCAGCCAGGGATTTTCTCGTAAGTTTCGTATCTGAATAGACCTCCGGAGTTTCCATTAATTCCGAAAGGCGGGTATAAAGGTCATCGCCGTTCTTTTTCTTTCCATTACTGTTTTCCACAACCGGTGGTCGCTCATGCAGAAGCGTCCGCAGACGATTTATCTCTTTTGCCTGCATATCCTGCTCTTTTAGCCGTTCGAAAAGAGAATAATTCTTTCTGCGCAAGCGGCGCGAATTGAGTATCATTATCACGGCAATTGTAACAACCAATATAAGTATTACTACAAGACCAACCAGATAGTTACGAGACACACGTATTTTTTCGTCACGTGCTTTTTTTTCTGCTTCGAAAATTTCTTGTTGAGCTTTGAGTATGACACGGGCATTAAAAACATTTTCGTAATTCTTTTCTGCAATAGCAGTCGAATCGGTATAACGCTTGAAAGCATCTATGTTCCCCTGGCAAAGATGATATCTACCTATCAACGGATAAAGTATACGGTATTTATGTTGGTTTACATACACTTTACTGTGGTCATCCGAGTGCAGCCACACCAGCACAGTATCAATTATCTGCCTGGTCTTTTCCATTTCTCCCAGCGAGAGGTAACAATTTCCCATACCGATAAGTATACCCGCTGCAAAGTTATGATCGTGTACTTCGATAGAAACAGGTAGTGCGTCCTCGTACATTTTCATTGCATCAAGACAGTTTCCGGCTTCAGCAACGACATGTCCAAGATTTGCCAACGCAATAGCATCAAACATGGCTCGTAAATTAACCGTATCTGGGCTCTCCAGCATAGAACGATAATAATATTCAGACATCTCCAGGCTATCTATGGAATTATAATACAAAGCCAACGTATTCCGTGCACGCAGATTTGATTTGTCAAAAAAATACAGACTTTTATCCGTGAGTGTCTTTTCAAGCAGTGGAACAGCCGTCTCATAATCGCGGAAACTGTAGTACAAATGACCTATTTCGCCATAAACAGACCTTTTTTGTGGAAACTCTTCTTCGGTTACTTTTTCGAGATCGCCGAGCAGTTCGCCGGCCAAAAGAAATCCCTGATAATAATGGTCGTCGAATCCGGCATTTGCTTTCCTTAAAAGATCGAATTTAAGCCGTATGGCCAATATTCGTTCCCCTTCCTTTTCGAACTGCCGTACCACCTCCCATCCGCGTTCTATTTCCTTAGTCCAGTCGCTGCGATATATCATAAAAGCATCTAAATAACGGGCTTCCTTCTCCAACCTGCGGCTTTTGTATTGTTTGGCGGCTCTTTTCATACGTTCAAGTTCGCGCTGTTTGCCCTCTTTGTCAAGATGTATCACATAGTCGTCGTAATAATAGGTTATGTCCTGATGAGTTTCCGACAACGGCAAGGTTGCATAACGATAGAGGAACGCGTCCACGTCAAATTCCCAGCCTTCTGGGAGTTCGGCTCTGGGAATAGCTCCCAATCCTGGATAATAATAATAATTATGCAAAGAATAATGTATTCGCAGCAAGCTGTCGGGCACCTGAATGTTATAGTTCAGCTTTTCTTTTTCCGCTTTACAGAACTGCTCATCCGCAAGATTTCTCTGCTGTGCAAAAAGAGTGACAGGGAAAACAGATAACCATAATATTATAGAAAACTTTGTAAACTGAAATAAAAGCATTTAAGCATTGTTTTTAAATTATTTTTTTATGTTATTCTCAAGTGACAGACGGGCTATAATCTCATTGCACCCTATTACCAATAATAATTTTATATAAACAGTCACTATAAACCCTGTTAAATTCCAGTTCTCAACCATGCTAACCGTAAAAATACTCATATCCGATTTTTCGAACACCTTCTTTTGTGTTATTCCTTTGTACCTGCACAGACCCGGATAATCCGGATCTATACGGATAATACCGCTAATTAAATCTTCGGACATAACAAGTTTCATATCATGATCAACTAGGTTGCAAATATAGGTATATCTAAACTCAGATACAAATGTTCAGTAGTATGCCAGAAGTATAATGCAACTTTTTCCAACCTTCCGTTATCCACAGTCAACACTTTGATGATAGTCTTTCCTATATACGGTTTTATGCGTTTTATATAATTATCCCTCTCCATATATTGATGATGAAAAGATGTTGAAGTTTCATTTATATAATCATACATAATTATTTATTTGGTTGTATTTTTCAAAATATGTTTTTTACAATACCTCCAAATAACAATTTTCAAGAAATTTCTTTATTAAGCGAATATTCAACAATATGAAATTAGGTTAGTGGTTATTATATGCTTATCTAATATTTACTTATTTATAAAAAAATAATTACATTTGTGCCAAAATTCTTAAAAATGGATCTTGGTATTTGTGAACAAAGTTATATACCTCTTAGAGCCGGCATTTCTCACAGAGCAGAAATGATAAGTCAGGTATTGTTCGGTGAAATTTTTGAAATAATATCTCACAGAGGTGAGTGGTTAAAAATAAAACTTCTGCACGATGGTTATGAAGGTTATGTCGAAGCCTCTTCAACTACCCATCTCCTAATAAATACCGACAACCTGTATAACGATTATAATAATTCAATTATATGTTCGGAAATAAATAACTGGTTTATCAAAAATAATAAAGAATCCATATTATTGCCAATTGGTGCAAAGATTCCAAGATCGATAAATTCCGAAAATAAATTTTACATTAACGAAAATTCCTACAGTTCACAATCCCAATTAATCCAGTCTGAAGTTATTGATAAAAGAATATCTATAGTTGAAATATCCAAAAAATTAATAAATACACCATATTTGTGGGGAGGACGCACAGGCTGGGGAATCGACTGTTCTGGATTCTCGCAATTGGTATATAAACTTATTGGCATAGATATTCCAAGAGATGCAAACCAGCAGATAACGATCGGAACAACCCTTAATTTTATTTCGGAGGCTAAAGCAGGAGATCTTGCATTTTTTGACAACGAAGAAGGAGAAATAATACATGTCGGTATGATCTTGGACAATAACAACATAATTCATTCCTCCAGGTATGTAAAGATCGACACTATAGACCATCAGGGAATTTACAACAAAACAATTAAAAAATATACTCACAATTTAAGAGTAATTAAATCAATTATTTAATATGGTGATTATTGTAAATACTGAAACTATTGAAGGAAAAGAAATAATTGAAGTACTTGGGATATGTAAGGGAAATACCGTAAGAACACGAAATTTCGGAAGTGATATTATTGCCGGATTAAAAAATTTAGCAGGCGGAGAAGTATCGCAATATACCAGTTTACTTACTAAAGCCCGCGAACAGGCGACTGAAAGGATGGTTGCAATGGCAAAGGAAATGGGTGCAAATGCTATAGTAAATGTAAGATATACAACTTCAAATGTCATGCAGGGATGTTCCGAAATTCTTGCATATGGTACTGCAGTAAAAATCAAATAATTCAGCTCAATTTGTATATTGTAAAAAAATAATTTTATTTTTTACAAATAAAAAATACTAATTTTAATGAACATTTATGTATCTTGTGGGTTATACTTATCTAATGAAAATATTGTATAACTAAAATTGTTAACTATGTTCACTTTACCAAAATTACCTTATGAATTTGATGCACTTGAGCCTAATATCAGCAAAAAAACTATAGAATTTCACTACGGCAAGCATCATCAGGCTTATGTAAATAAACTAAATGAATTGATTAAAGGAACTGATTTTGAAAACAAAACTCTTGAAGAAATAATAAGAACTTCGGAAGGTGGGATTTTCAACAATGCAGCTCAGGTATGGAACCATACATTCTACTGGGAAGGTTTTTCAAAAACTCCGGTACAAAAACCAGGTGGAAAATTAGCTGAAGCAATTGATAAAAAATGGGGTTCTTTCGACAAATTTAAAGAAGAATTCAATAACAAATCTATAGGAGTTTTCGGTTCAGGATGGACATGGCTGGTAAAAGACAATAAAGGAGAATTAGATATTGTCGGAACTTCAAATGCTCAAAACCCATTAACCACCGACAAAAAAGCTTTATTGACAAGTGACGTATGGGAACATGCATATTATCTTGATTATCAGAATCTACGCGCAAAATATATGGAAAATTTCTGGAACATTGTTGACTGGAAAAAGATCGAAGAAAGATATAACTCATAAAAATTAAGGGAAACTCAAGTTTCCCTTAATTTTTATAATATTTACCGTTTATATATGAAAAACCTGAACTTTCTTTGTCAGAAAATTATTTCATATACAATTCCGTTTTCTTCAGTATAATTTAACCCTTCCAACATTTTAGGGATAAGGACATTCCCTATATCAAAAGCCGTGTAGATCGAATCATGTACTACCATGTTATTTTCAATGATTGTCAATCGCGGATTTCGTAATCCGTTATATTTTGTAAGCCTTTTTATTATTCCGGTCGAATCCATTACAAGGTTCTCAAAATCCTGCAGATCATATTTTTCAAGTTCATTATAAACCTCATCTTTACTGTTTCCTGTCACGATAAGATAGAAAGGATTCTTTTTCAGAGTTTCTTTATTGTTGGCAATTTCATTATAAACAGTTTCATTACATCCCATACATCCTTCAAACGTATAAAGAGTTATAATCCTGTAATTCTCATCTGTTATATTCTTTTTCAATTTCAGGAACTTTACAATATAATTCTCATCCGAATTAAAAGCTTTGTCAATATAAAGTTTTTTCTGTTTACGTATTTCAAGGTCATTCCTGCACGAATCAATGTATAAATTAAAATCTCGTTTTGTTCTTACAAGTTTTAAATAATCTATTTGTATCACAGAATCGTTTTTAGGGTGCGCATAAATCATATCATCTTTTGTAAATAATGACGGCCAGCTTTTATTACAATAAAACTCACCCATATATTCAAAATCCTTATTTGCCAATATTAAATTCCATAAGCCGCCTGTGGCATCATAAAAATTATCATTATAATACACAGACGAAAAATACAATTCCCTGTAAGGATCATAGTAAATTCCGCCATAGTAATATTTCAGATTATCAAAATGGTACCTTGATGGTTCCAGCATAGGCATTATTGTGTCGATTAATCTTGATTTTAATGGATGTGTTATTATTTTATCGTTTTTGTAATCCCATTCGAAAATGTCCGACGAATAATTATACCTGACCAGTGGCAGATCATTACCTGAAATTGTGGGATATACTACCCTGTAGCTGGTAGGATAGTAAATACCTTCTTCAATATACGGGAAACTGTTATGTTCTGATAAATAAAATTTCTGTTCAGGTATATTATATCGCATTAAAAACGGAAGACGGTGTTCCATAAATTCAGCTGTCCCTACTTCTCCTATTTGTTCATAAAATGTAGAAAAAAACGCGTTATCGCCAATAACCGGAACATTATATGCATACTGCAAAGGCGGCAACAAATTTTCAACAGTTATATCCCTGTTTTCCAGCTCTATAGTATCTATATCATACTTATAAATTTGTTTAACATTTCCGCCACTGTCGATCAATTGAAACTGCCCTGTTCTTTCCCATTCATATGCATGATAATATACAAAAATACTATCTTTATTTATATAATTAAAACTTTCAAGTATTCTATTTCCGTCTGTTTGTATTTCCCTGATCTTTGTTCCATTATCTATATCATAAAAAACCAATTTGTTATTATTAACAATAAATATAAGAACATCGGATGTTCCAATTTTGACCAGTTGTTCATTAGAAAAAATACAATTTCTGTCGGATTCATCCAACAAAATATCTTTGGTTTTAATAATTTCTATATCGTAGACAGCAGGAGTTTCCTTTCCTTTTTTACACGAATACAAAAACAAACCAAGAATTATAAAAATAAAAATAGTATTTTTCATGTTCTTTATTTTATCAGGTTATAAGCATCTGAAAATGCAATTAACTTCTTTTCCCATATGAGTTGTAGTTCCATACCAACAATTGGAAACCGCACCCGAACATGATGCCCATTTCACCCCTTTATTGTCTCCTGATGCAAACGATCCTGTAGCGTTAGGACAGGCAAATAAAGGTCCTTCATACTCAAATAAACCTTGTGCTTTATTATTTGCATTTAAATATAATATTCCTACGTTATTGTATTCATCAATATAATTTTTATCTGCAATTTCCCATTTAACATCTTCAAAAACACATCCGTTTGCTGATCTGGTCTCAACAAATTCCTGGTCTGTGAAAATATTTTCTTTTGCACATCCGGTAAACATAAATTGTACAGCAAATAATACAATAACAGCTACAATTTGACTTTTTGCTAAATTCTTTTTCATAATCTTCTTTTTTTAGTTTAACTTAATTTAATTGTTAATCCGATTTTTTTAATTTAATTGAATCAAAAAATCAGACAAGTAAAGTAAATCATTAACTCTGAAAATTACAAATGTTTTTATAAAATTTTTAACTTATTTTATAAATATAAAAGCAGCGAATACTATTTTACTATTTTAACAAACCTTACAAAGGTTGATATTAGTAGTATATTTATTACCTTAATTATATCATAAAATATTTAATCGTTAATAATAAAATATATTATTGTTGGATTTTATCAACTATAATACTAATATCATATTGGAATTTATAAATTTATGGCCATTCAAATAAAGAAACTGCCTCAAAAGTATTTTACAGCACAGAACCTAAGAAGGCACAAAAATTATAATCTTTCAATCATTTTTTTTGCAGACTTTACATAAATCTTTGCATCCCCTTACAGTTGTTATTTTATATTTTGAGGCAGTCTTTAAAAAACAATCATTATTCAAAAAAAACAATAAAGTTTTCCAGTTCAACTATAAAGAATTAAAGTTTTTTCCTAATAAATAATTTCATAGATAATTCCGTTATGTTCGATATAATTTAACCCTTTCAACATTTTGGGAATGAGAACACTTTCTATATCAAAAGCCGTGTAGATCGAGTCATGTACTACCGAATTATTTTCAACGATAGTTAAACGAGGGTTTCGCAATCCGTCATATTTTGTAAGTCTTCTTATTATTCCGGTCGAATCTATTACAAGGTTCTTAAAATCCTGCAGGTTATATTTTCCAAGTTCACCATATGCTTCACCAATACTATTCCCTGTTACGATAAGATAGAAAGGGTTTTTCTCCAGAGCTTCTTTGTTGCCGGCTATTTCTGTATATACAGCTTCATTACATCCCATGCAACCGTCAGCTATATAAAAAGTTACAACTCTATAATTTTCATTTGTTATTTTTTTCCTGGAATTCAGAAATTTTATAATATAATTTTCATCCGTATCAAAACCTTTTGTAATATCTGATATTTTCTGTTTACGTATTTCAAGATCGTTCCTGCACGAATCAATAAAATCATTATAATTACGTTTTGTTTTTACAAGTTTCAGATAATCAACCTGGATCACAGAATCATTTTTAGGATGTATATCCAACACATCATTTTTTGTATAAAAACAGGGCCAGTTCTTATTACAGTAGAGTTCTCCCAGATATTCAAAATCCTTATTTGCAATTATTATATTCCACAAACCTCCGGTACAGTCATAAAATTCATCATTATAATATACACAGGAAAAATACAATTCCCTGTAAGGATCATAATAAGTACCGGAATATATATGCTCCAGATTATTATTGTAGTACATCGAAGGTTTAGCCATTGGCATTACCGAATCTATCAATCTTGACTTTAACGAATAGGTTATTATTTCATCATTTTCATAATCCCATTCAAAAATATCAGATGAATAGTTGTAGCGTACAAGCGGCAGATTATTGCCGGAAATTGAATAGTGTACATCACTCCAGCTGGTAGGATAATAAATACCTTCCTCAATATACGGAAAACTATTATGTTTTGATAAATAAAATTTCTGTTCCGGTATATTGTAGCGCATTAAAAACGGTAAACGGTTTTCCATAAATTCTTTTGTGCCTACATCTCCTATTTGTCCAAAATATGTAGAAAAAAATGTATTAGAGCCTACAACAGGAATATTATCCGCTTTTTGTGAAGGAGGCAGGATAGTCTTAATATCAAGATTTCTGTTTTTTAATTCTACAGTATCTATATTATATTTATATACTTGTTTAAGATTTCCGTCATAGTCTATCAACTGAAACATTCCCGGATTTCTCATTTCATATTCCCGGCTATAATAATAAACATCATAAAACAGAAAAATACTATCTTTATTAATATATTTAAAACTCTTCAGTATTCTTTCCTGGTCAGCCGGAATTTCCCTGATCTTTGCTCCATTGTCCAGATCATAAAAAGATAATTTTTCCGAATTCGCTATAATAACCAAGACATTTGAACCGTCTATCTCGACTAACTGTTCTCTGGCAAAAGTATAATTACGGTCGGATTCTTCCAGTATTATTTCTTTGGTTTTAATGATCTGAATATCATAAACAGCCGGAGCTTCCTTTTTCTTTGTACATGAATACAAAAACAACTCAAGGATTATAAAAATAAAGATAGCATTTTTCATTGTTCTTTTTTTAAAATTTTAAGTTCATAAACACACTTTAATTGTAGGAACTGTCTTCCCTCCTATTTCTGCACTTGAAGGCCAGCAATTATGTGCAGGCGGTTCACATGTGTAAGTTATCACACCTTTATTATCGATTTTTTTCAATGTTCCGGTTGCATTCGGACAATCCGGATTACTACTGGCTTTACTTGTGCCTACATATTCAAATAAGCATTGGTCCGGATTATTGGCATTCTGGTACAGCATACCTACGATCCCATCCTCGTCGACATAGCTTTTATCTATCAGAATCCAGTCGGGATTTACAAATACATATTCACTTGTTAATACTGTTCCTGCAGAATTCTGACCTGAAAGAACATCTTCCATATCACATCCGACAAATACAAACTGAATTGCAAATAGTGTCATTACAACAAATACAATTGGGCTTTTTACTAATTTTGTTTTCATTTTTCTCTTTTTTTAGTTTAACATATTTTAATTATGTCAAATTTTCAGATTCCGCGGCTACAAAAAATTCGACAATCAAAATAAAGAAAAATTAATAATAAATACAAAACTTTTTGTATTTATTTTGCATTTTTTGTAATAATAATTTATTATACATACAATCAGCTTACCTGCATTACCGGGATTAGTCATTATATATTAAATTTCATAAAGTCGAATTATTGAATTATAATTTTGAAAATTGCAAACATAAAATAAATAATTTTTATCTATTTTAGATAAACAAAAATACATAAAAATATCCATTATAACAAAAATTAGATATTTATCTTTTATATCGGAAATAAAAAACTAAAAGGAAGGTATTCCAAAATTAAGTTTATGGTAATAGAATATAAAAAAAGAGGTTATTTCTAAAGTCGAAATAACCTCTTTTATTGATCTTATTTTTTACTACTATAATCTATCCAATTTAACTGTAAAATGACGCATAAGAGGTGCTTCCCATACTATTTTCACACCACGGGTAATTTTTTCTCTTCTGTCGTAAACATTTTTCAATGCAGCTGCAATAACATCCATGTGGTTGTTAGTGTATACACGACGAGGAATTGCTAAACGTAACAAATCCAATCCACCGAAACGGTTTTCACGAGTAACAGGATCACGGTCAGCTAATAAGTAACCGATTTCGCAACTACGAATACCTGCTTCAAGATATAATTCAATCGTTAATGTTTGAGCAGGGAATTCTTCTTTTGGAATATGAGTCAACACTTTTGGCGCATCAACAAAAATTGCATGTCCGCCTGCAGGACGTTGGTACGGAATACCATATTCATCCAATTTTTTTGCAAGATATTCAACTTGTTTGATACGAGTTTCCAAATTGTCAAACTCTGTATTTTCGTCCAAGCCAACAGCCAATGCGTTCATATCTCTGCCGTTCATTCCTCCGTAAGTAAGATATCCTTCGAAAGGAATACAGAATTTTTTAGCGCCTTCATACCAATCTTCGCGACGAGTTGCAATAAATCCACCCATATTTACGATACCATCTTTTTTAGCACTCATGGTCATTCCATCAGCAAGATCAAACATTTCTTTTGTGATTTCTTTGATGGTTTTGTTTTCATAGCCTTTTTCGCGAGTTTTGATAAAATAAGCATTTTCTGCGAAACGAGCTGAATCGAACAATACCGGTTTTTTATATTTATCAGCAATTACGCGAACTTCTTTCAAGTTTTGCATAGAAACAGGCTGTCCTCCGGCTGTATTATTGGTAATAGTAACAATAATAAAAGGAATTTTATCAGCATTTTCAGCCAATGCTTTTTCCAATTTCTTTGGATCTACATTTCCTTTGAAAGGAATTTCTAACTGTGTATTTTTTGCTTCGTCAATAGTGCAATCCAATGCAAAAGCTTTACGAGATTCGATATGCCCTTTTGTTGTATCGAAGTGTGAGTTACCCGGAACAATATCGCCTGCTTTTATCAGGTGAGAAAATAAAACATTTTCTGCAGCACGCCCTTGATGAGTAGGAATAACGTATCCGAAACCTGTTAACTCAGTGATTTTATTTTTTAAGTTGAAAAATGATGATGCTCCTGCATAACTTTCATCTCCCAACATCATAGCTGCCCATTGGCGGTCAGACATAGATCCTGTTCCTGAGTCTGTGATTAAGTCGATATATACTTGTTCTGATCTTAATTGAAACGTGTTGTAATGAGCTTCTTTGATCCATTTTTCTCTCTCTTCGCGTGTACTTTTACGTATTGGTTCAATCATCTTGATTTTCCAAGATTCTGCAAATGGTAATTCCATATATTTATATTTTTATATTATTATTTTTATTGATTTTTATTTAATTTATTAATTGGCTGATCAGGGGAAAATATTATGCAAAAAAATCTCTGTCCTTAATATTAAGGAATACATACTTCGCCAATATTGTTAATCTTTCAATTATAAATATCATATCAGATAATTGCTTACAAAGTTAAAAAAAACATTAAAATATCAAAGTGTTATAAAATATTTTTCTGATTTTTTTTATTATAAACTATTTAGATGCCTTATATATATAAATGGCATGGAAATACTATCATTTTTTCTGATCAGAAAAAGTAAGCATGAAATTTTTCCATTTATTTAAAAATATTGCCTATTTTTTATATAATTAGAAAAAAAATCGGTATAAAATATTATCTTTGCAAAAAAACAATATGAAACACCTAAGAAAAAGATATATAAGAAAAATAATGGAAGCCTGTAAATCAGTACCAATAATTATATTGATCGGCGCCAGACAGGTGGGAAAAACAACTATTATGAAAAACCTGCCATTGCAAAAAGATTTTATATATCTTGATGGTCAGGATCCTGAAACAGCAGAATTATTTACAAAAAAAAATATTATTGAAAAATATTTACAAGTAAATCTGAACCGCGAACTAAACGGATATTTATTATTAGATGAATTCCAATTCATAAATGACATTTCCACATTTTTAAAATTATTGACCGATCATAATCCAAAACTAAAAATAATATGTTCGGGAAGCTCAAGCATAAATATACTGCAGAAAGTTAAAGAGTCATTAGCCGGAAGAGCCAGGATTATAGAAATATTTTCATTATCATTTGAAGAGTACCTTATGTTCTCCGATAAAAAATTATGGGAATTATACTTAAAATATGATGCAAATACCGAAACCGAAATAATAAATAAAAATATTTTCTCATACTTTAAAGAATATCTTTTATTTGGAGGATTTCCGCGTATAGCAAACGAAAAAAACTTCGAAAACAAAATAGACCTGCTTGATGATATTTACAAAACTTATTTGTTAAAAGATGTCAGAGCATTTATCAGAAACGAGGATTTTGTAGGTTTTAACAAATTATTACGACTGCTTTCAGCGCAAACCGGAAATATGATAAACGTAAACAATCTTGCTCAGGACTCAGGATTATCATACAAAAAAACAGAAGAATATTTATACATTTTAGAACAAATGTACATTATAAAATTACTGGAACCATACCATACAAACAAGCGTAAAACTATCTCAAAGATGAAAAAGGTATACTTTACGGATCTGGGTTTGCGAAATATCATATACAGCGACTTTAAAGCTATAGAAGACAGGATCGACAATGGCAGTATTTTTGAAAATAATGTATTTCTGGAACTTTTAAGAATAATAAAAAAATCGTATAAAATAAATTACTACCGCACTGTTGACGGCTCTGAAGTTGATTTTGTAATAGATAACCTAAGAGAAAAAATTTCATTTGAAGTAAAATACAAAAAATTTGAAAAGCCAAAACTGTTAAAAAATCTTACATTATTTAATTCCATAGAAAATATTACAAAATCTTACGTCATAAATCAAAATTTAAATGATATCATCGAAAATATACATTATTTTCCAGGAGTTTTAATTAATAAATTAGATTTTTAGTCATTTTGAGTTTTATGTCCTTCCAACTTTTTATAACAGGATTTTTTTACTAATTTCACGCCGTTAAAATTATATAAAATGAATATTTCATATAACTGGTTAAAAAATTATATTGAAATTTCGGAAACTCCGGAAGAGTTGTCGGAAATACTTACACAATTAGGATTAGAAGTCGGCGGCATTGAAAATTTTTCTTCTGTAAAAGGCGGATTAAAAGGCTTTGTGACCGGAAAAGTTTTAACATGTGAAAAGCATCCTAATGCCGATAAATTAAAAATAACTACTGTAGATACCGGAGATAGCGAACCTTTAAATATTGTTTGTGGTGCTCCTAATGTTGCTGCAGGACAAAAAGTTGTTGTTGCAACAGTAGGCACTATAATATACAACGACCAGGGTTCATTTGAAATAAAAAAATCAAAAATACGCGGTGAAATATCAGAAGGAATGATATGTGCCGAAGATGAAATGGGAATAGGAACCTCACATGCCGGCATATTGGTATTACCTGAAGATACAAAAACAGGGGTTCCCGCATCTGAATATTTTAAAATTGAAAATGATTTCGTACTCGAAGTCGACATTACTGCAAATCATATTGACGCTGCAAGCCATATAGGAGTTGCAAGAGATCTCGCTGCTTATAAAAACATAAATTATAAGTTCCCGGCTTTAAGAAACTTAAAAAAATATTCCAATAATTTTAATGTTGATGTTGAAATAAAAAATACTGAAGCATGTCCAAGGTATATGGGAATTTGTATGGATAATGTAAAAGTTTCGGAGTCACCGGAATGGTTAAAAAATAAACTTAAAGCGATAGGATTAACTCCTATTAATAACATAGTTGATATTGCCAATTATGTACTCCACGAAACCGGACATCCTTTACATGCTTTTGACGGTGATAAAATTACCGGAAACAAAATTATTATAAAGCCTGCTGAGGAAAATTCAAAATTCACAACACTTGACAATATAGAAAGAACTCTTTCCGATAAAGACTTAATGATCTGCAACGAGAAAGATCCGATGTGTATTGCCGGAGTATTTGGTGGGCTTGATTCAGGCATTTCAGACAATACAAAAAAGATATTCATTGAAAGTGCATATTTTAATCCTGTTTGGGTAAGAAAAACTGCCAAAAGGCATACGATAAACACTGATTCTTCATTCAGATTTGAAAGAGGCGCCGATATTAACATGGCTCCTTACGCACTAAAACGGGCTGCTTCTTTGATAGAAGAACTTGGTTTCGGAACTGTATCTTCAGATATTATCGATATTTACCCGAATAAAAAGGAACTTGAAAAAATTGAATTCAGTTTCGATAAATTTACAAAACTGGTAGGAAAAAATATTCACAGGGATATTATTAAAAGAATAATAAATTCCCTTGAGATCAATATTTTGAAAGAAGAGGGAGATCTGTTACTTCTGGAAATTCCAAGTTACAGGGTTGATGTAACAAGTTTCGCTGATGTTGTTGAAGACATCCTAAGGATATATGGTTACAATAATATTGAAGTTCCTGAAAAAATATCCATCAGTATCAACAATGAAAATAAAAACAATAATGAAAAGCTTGTAAATATAATTTCCAACCAATTAGTGAGTTGTGGTTTTAACGAAATAATGTGTAATTCACTTACAGGTGCACATATATTTACCGATAAGGATAATATGCCTGAAGATGTTGTAAAACTTTGCAATCCGTTAAGTAACGACCTTAGCATAATGCGTCCGGGGCTTTTATCGGGAGGTCTGGAAAGTATCGAACATAATATCAAACGTAAAAACCACGATCTGAAATTATTTGAATTCGGAAGAAGTTATCATTATAATCCGCAAAAAAATATTTCAGATATAAATGCATATTCTGAAAAAAGAACTTTGGGAATTTGGATAACAGGTAAGAAAAATCCACTGAGCTGGAACCTTAAAGATAGTCCCAGTGATTATTTTTACCTGAAATCATATGTTACTAATGTTCTGAAAAAATTAGGAATTGATCTGGACAGTCTTAAATTTGAAATCCTTTCAAATGATGTTTTTTCGTATTATCAGTCTTTTGAACATAATGATAATGAAATTCTGAAAATAGGTTCTGTATCCTCTTTATTATTAAAAAAATACGATATACAACAAGATGTTTTTTATTCAGAATTGAACTGGAGTAATATCCTTAAAATAGTAAACAACGAGATCCGTTATATTCCTGTTTCAAAATTTCCAAAAGTAAAAAGAGACCTGGCTTTACTTATAGACAAATCTATATCTTATAAAACTCTTACAGACCTGGCTTTTGCAACCGAGTCGAAATTACTTACGGAAATCAGTTTATTTGATGTTTATGACGGGAAAAACATTGAAAAAGGAAAAATATCATATGCTTTAAGTTTTATACTGGAAGACACCGGAAAAACGATGACGGATAATCAGATAGACAAAATTATGAAAAAACTTATATCCGCATTTGAAAAAGAACTTGATGCAAGTATAAGATAATAAATGTTCAACTGTGACATTGTTAAATTTATTTTACTTAGCAAAGTAACAATACCAGAAGTTGATTTATAATAATGCATTAATAAGGAAATAAGGTTATCGTAATATCTTATTTCCTTATTATTTTATATCGTAAATCCAATCGGATTAAAATGTGATTTTATAGCAGTTAAACATTAAATTCATTATAATCCTTATATCTTCACAAAACGAGTTTAAGTTACGAGTCAAAATATAGTATATTATAAAAATTAATAAAATATGAATAAGAGATAAAAAATTTTTCATTTTCTTTTGATCTATTTGTTCTTCATATTATTTTTTTATGTAAATTTGGTAGTAAAATTAAACATAAACAAAACCAATCATTATGAAAAGAGTGCCCGTACTGCTAATTGTATTAGCTATTTCTTCGTTCGTTTACTCGCAGGAAGCATCGGTACAATTCCCTCAGCTTTGGATGCGTGCCGACAGCGTTGGCAATGAATTAGAGCAAAACATCTGGCGCGACATATCAGGCAACAATAATCACGGAAAACTAATAAGGTTTTCAGCATACGGTCAGTTGGAAGAATTAAACTACAATCCTGCGATCAAACTGACAGATTCCGTACAGATCAGAGTTGACAGTATCTTAACTATTTCAGACAATATTACGGTAATGCTTGTATATCATGTATCAGATAGCCTGCGGGAAGAAAATGTTTGGCAAATAGGCGACACCTCAACTGAAAGCCGAGCAGGTCAGACTACCCAGCAAATCGTTGACAATTACGGGACAAACCGTTTTTCAGAAACCAATAATAAACATGCGGTTATAAGTACCCAAACACAAATAATACGCAGTACAAACGAACAATACAACCTGACACTCGGAAGATTCGATACGCTTACATTCAATGGTAAAATTGCCGAAGTATTATTTTTTTCAGGCATAGAACACGACAGTATTACAAAAATCTGGGAAGCCTACCTTGCAATTAAATACGGTGTAACACTTTATGGCAGGAGTTATTATAATAGTATCCACGACAGCGTTTGGAATTATTTTGGTAATGAAAACCTTTCAGGGCAAATAATTGGTATCGGGAAAGATGAATATTTTGGTTTACACCAAAAACAAAGCATAACTACCGACGAGAAAATAATATTCGGAGCAGATACTTCAGCCTGGCAGACAAGCGTTACCGGATCAAACACAGGAAACCAACCGGAAATGAATAATTTACAATTCATTATATTGGGAATGGATACAATTGCATTTAAAGAAAAAACAGAAATACACTTAGAAAACGGTTTTACGTTAACAAAATACGGGGCATTCAGGGTACAAAAAACAGGAATACAAGCAATACCAACATTTATGGAAATAAATTATTCCGATTTTGAAATAGATACCACATTTTTAACAAGTCTACACCTATTAATAAACAGAGAAGAAGATGAGTATGTGGAAAATTTCGATTTTTATCCGCCCGAATACATAGATACAGTCAATAAGGTATTAATATTTAAAAATATTTATTGGGACGTTGACAATAATGGAAGTGATTTATTTTATATTGCCTTACTGACTCCCGATTCTACAATGAATTATGCAATACTCAATGAAAATGAACCGGGTGACAGCCTGTTATCATATATTGAAAGCATCAACCCGGCAGATGCTGTATCTAACCTGCCGAAATGTATCACCTGTAGCACAAATGAAGGTAATATTTCAAATACAAACAATAAAAACCAGAATTCTGATAATACAATAAATCCTTGTGTGGCTACAGTTTATCCTAATCCAAGTGTTGATGGACATTTTGAAGTTGTCTTACAATTTACGGAAGAAACAGAAGCAACAGTTTCAATAATAAATCAGGAAGGAAAAGTCATACAAGTCCGGAGTATAAAAAATCAGTCTGTTTATAATGAACCTTTTGAAATAAAAACCAGAGGAGAGTACCAGGTTAAAATTCAAGCCAAAACAGAATTACAATTAATAAAAATAATAGTAATTTAATAATTATAAGGAGAGTATCACATACGTCAAAAAAATTAAGCACATGAAAAGGATATTATATAGAGTATTATTTATTAGTGTTCTGGCAATATTAGGAGTTAGTATTTTTGCATTCAACAATAAAACGATAGTTGATTTTTTCTACAGTAAGCCCGTAGACAATACTTCTACGGAGTCAGTATCTGACGAAGCTTCTAGCAGTACAGGTACAGAGTTGACCCATAACACAGTTTCCCTGAAAATCACAACAAACCAGGCCTTCCGGATAAATCTCGGCAGCGCTAAATTAAGCGGCGAAGCAGGTGTTTTACCGGAAGATATTGATCTGTCGATCACCGGATTAAATTACAGCGATCTGCCTGAACTACCCGCTGAATTTATCAACGTAACCGGCGAATATTCAGGATTTAGAATGTTACCGCATAATACTTTGTTTTTGAGAGATATAGAAATAGAACTTCCTTACGACGAACACAAAATACCCGAAGGATTTAGCAACGAAGATATTCAAACCTATTATTACGATGAAAACACAAAGCAGTGGCAATCTATTAATTATGAAACTACCGACACTATAAAAAAACTTATAATATCAGGAGTAAATCATTTTACTGACTTTATCAATGCAATCATTCAAATGCCAGAGCTACCGGAAACACAAAGCTTTACACCTACACAGATGAGCGGTATTCAAGCTGCAAATCCGCTTGCAAGTTTCAGTTTTATTGAGCCTCCAACAGCTAATAACAGCGGGACAGCAAATTTGAATTTTCCCATATCTATACCTGCCGGCAGACAAGGAATGCAGCCAAATTTGTCGGTAAGTTATAGCAGTTCGGGAGATATGGGATTATTTGGTCTCGGCTGGGACATGCAAATACCTGAAATTACGATTGAAACACGTTGGGGAGTGCCTCAATACAATACTGAAAAAGAAAGCGAAACCTACCTTTTGAACGGAGAACAACTTTTACGCATGGATGATGCAAGTTACAGTTCTATATATGCATTAACCCACCGTGAAGAGTGGAAATCAAGAAACACAAGCGGAACAACGCAATTTTGCAGAAGAGTGGAAGGTAGTTTTGAAAAAATAATCCGGCATGGAACTACCCCTAAAAATTATTATTGGGAAATAATAGATAAACAGGGTACAAAATATTTTTACGGAAAACAATCAGGACAAAATACAGTAAATAATAGCTGTGTTTTAAAAACAGTTGAAGGTAATATCGGCAAATGGAAACTTTCAGAAATCCGCGATTTAAATGATAATTTTGTAAGTTATAGCTATATAACTGGTAATTCACAAGCAATTCTGCATAAAATAACTTATACAGGAAAAGATAATACAGAAGGTAAATATTCAATAAATTTTCACTGTCAGCCCATTCCTGATGTACTTTACAAAAAAACAAATGCACGATTAGGACTTTTAGAAAAAAATGACTTTATCGTAACAGGTATAACTGTCAAATACGAAACAACAATAATAAAACAATATCGTTTCTGTTACGAAGAAGGAGCGTTTGGGAAGATATTGTTAAAACGGCTTTTGGAAGTCAAGCCGTCCGATTTCGGAACAACCACCAATTGCTTCTGCGAGTCGGACGAAACAGCTGTTATTACCCTTCAGGAATTTGAATATTATGAGGTTCCGTCAACAATATTTTCGGCAGCCGAAACAATATCAGGATCATCTAGTGAAATTACAGCAAGTGCGGCAATCTCCCCTGCAGATGATTCTCCTGCAAGCAAACTCGGAGGAAATTCAGATATTGGCTGGGGAACAGGTTTGGCTTCAACATTAGGTTTCGGTTTCGGACCTAAATTTACTAAACTTATAACTGTAGGCGGCAATTTTAATTTCACACAAAATTTCTCGAAAGGAATACGAACAATCATTGACCTGAATGGAGACGGATTACCTGACAGGATTTCACGCGTAAAAAGAAACGGAAATTTTAAAGTATATTTTGAAGAGCTGCGTTTTAATACAAGCTCAAATACCTATGAATTTGCAGCACCGGTAGAAATAACAAGTTTGTCTATATTTTCGGCAGAAGTCTCAACCAGTATAAATTTTGGATTTGAGGCTCAATTTGGAGCAACAGCATCAAAAGACATCGGAAATGCATGGAACAAGTCGAAAATATATTTCTCAGATATAAATGCAGATGGTCTGCCGGACATTGTAAACAATGGATATGTATATTACAACCAATTAGTTGACGGAGTTCCCACATTTAGTGTTGTGGTTCCCGGTGATACAGATACTCAGAATTTTGCAGGCACAATTTGTATGGATGCCGGAATGGGCAGCGATGGAGAAGATTTGAACGAAATACCAATTGTTGCCAACGAAATAGACTCCGAGATACTTTATACGGAAGGTAGGATTATTGTAATAAAACACTGTGTTGAAAAAGAATCATTTATAGAGAATCATTCTGATGTTGAGTGGAATAACTTACAGGATTCAATTGTAAATTCAGGAAATTTTGAAATTTTGGAATATGAAGAAGGAGATTTTTGCTGGAATACTTATGATACTATTCCACCCGAAAAAGAAATTTATCCGCCTCACGATTTAGTTAAAATATGGATTGCTCCTTATGGCGGAATAATAAATATTTCGGGCGATGTTATTTTAACCGAAAATCTAATGGCAAGAAGAGATGCAACAGATTCTCTAAAAATATCTGTTCAAATAGGGAACCAGTTAGTATTTGAAGAAAAATTGAATACACAGAACACGTCAGAATCAATTAATTTGCAGTCAATCGTATCAAAAGGTCAGCATATTTATTTCAGACTCGAATCAATGGATAAAAAGCGTTTTGATAAAGTTTACTGGCAGCCTCAAATTGAATATGTTGAATATTATGGTAATGAAATAAACATTGCCAAAAGAGAACTCAAAGATGCAAATGGTCAATATATTTACAAATTTAATTCTTCAGATGATTTCCTGATAAATCCGGAAATGGAATATCATATGCCTTTTAACGGAATTGTTAAAATCGAAAGTGAAAGAATTATATCGGAATATTTAAGTGATGTGGTTTATTTTTCTATAAAGAAGAATAACCAGTTCATTTATTCTACCAACGCGCAAAGGGACATAATGACCGACCAGCTCAATATTGATAATATAGAGGTGCAGGAAGGAGATGTTATAGTATTGGAGGTCTACTGTAAAAGCAATGTGAACTGGAAAGCAATACAATGGAATGCAATACTTTATTACGATGATATTGAAGATATTACCATTGAAGAAGAAACCATTACTATTGAAGCCTACGACACAAATTTTACCCCTCCAAAACCAAATGTAAAATTCGATATAATTCCACGTTTTTCGACATATCCCAAGCCGGTAAGAGCAACAACAATTTTTGACCCGTATTTAGGTGGAAATTACAATTACCTGGTTGATACTATCAGGATAAGTTCTACGGATGATATTAATGGCTTTTTATCAATAAAAGGCAGTGATAAGTCAGTTCAAAATATACCGATAAACCACACAGGTTCTTCATTTTCAGAAAAACATCCTGCCGACCCTATAATAGTTTTTAATGACACTGTTACATATTTTCTGGATCTGTACCTTCCGGAGGCAACAGACCTGTCTTCTGTTCAAATAGTTTTCGGACCGACAAATAATCATCTTGGCGGTTATCAAAATATTGGTATACATTGCCAACATAATATATCGGATCTTCGTTTTGGAGATATGTACCAAAATTGGGGACAGTTCAATTACAAAAACAGCTCAGGTGATTACACAGATATAATTTCTCCAGATTTATTGTTTTTGTCACAAGGGCTGCAAACCACGATGGCTTTTGTTCAGGCACTTCTGGAAAACAATCCTGACGATACCGAAACCCTTGAAGATGCCAATGAAATTATGACATTATGGTTTAATGAAAATCCTTACGAACAGGAAAAATTTTTACCGATGACTGCCGATTACAAATATAATCAATGGGTTGGCTATGGTAATATAAGTTATGTAAATTCGGACACATTGAGTAATACTTTCCCTTGTGTGCTGGGGTCTATGCCCGATACTGAATTTTCGGGCGACATCCCTATAGGGCAGATTGGCGATGAAGATGAAGTTCCCGACAATCTGCCTGAAGGCGCTGTAAAGCAAGCACCACTGCTTAAAAGTACTTCTTTAAATATTTCGGTAAATGCTTCTGTTTTTGGAATTGCAGGAGGAGGAGTTTCTGGAACTTTATTTAAAACTAAAACCGATTTCCGGGATATGAATGGAGACAGATATCCTGACGAAATCTCCGAAAAAGAAATAAAATACAGCAGTCCTCAAGGTGGAACCTCTGCATTTGTGAAAAGCCATTCGTCACATGGTTACCATGCCGAAGAAAAACAAACTGAAGGTCATTCGGTTGGTTTTGGTGCAGCTACTACAACACCGGATCAAATAAAATCTTTTTCTGCAGGAAAAAAATTTGAAAAACAAGCTGCTGCTGCTGCCACAAGTATTTCAGGAAGCTACAGCCAGACAGTTTCCGAATTATCATTTGTAGATTTCAACGGAGACGGATTACCCGATAAAGTAACTGACGACGGCAAAGTTTTATATAACCTGGGATATTCCTTTTCAGCACCTGTGCCAATCTCAAATTTTGTAAAAGAAGACAAATCGGATGTCTTTGGACTCGGATTGTCGGCAAATATTTGCGGATCAAGCATTTCTGCAGGTTATAGCACGAATGAAAGTACAAACAGAACAATAAATGATTTTATAGATATTAATGGCGACGGACTGCCCGACAAAGTTTATGAAAATCAATACAGTCTGAATATCGATTTTAATACAGGAAGAGATTATATAAGTCTTTCAAATGGTGTATTAAACGGCATTACGGAAACATTTAAAACTAAAAACATGACCAATACTATCAACACCGCAGTAACTTTTGGCTGGGGCACTTACATTACGATCGCGCTGAATCCAAAAGGCTTTATGAATTGGGGAGTCAGCCGTGTAGAAGGTATGTTCTCCGATATTAACGCAGACGGACTGCCGGATTATGTTTACGACTCATACGGAACGGTAAAAGTCCGCTACAATCAGCTTGGACAAACAAACATGCTGAAAAAAGTTAAAAACCTTGCCGGCAGTGAATTTTCCATAAGTTATACATTATCAAAACACGATGGTTTCGACTGTCCTAACAGGACAATGGTAATGGACAGCCTCAAAATATTTGACGGACACATTGGCGACGGCATAGACCAGCAATCTTTTGCTTTTGAATACGATTCCTGCCGCTACCAGCGATTCGACAGGGAAAATCTTGGATTTAAAACTGTTACGACAAAACAGTTAGATGAAAACAATGATGTTTATAAAGTAATAACCGAGAAATATCACAACGACAAAGTATTGCTTAAAGGATTGAAATATACGGACTGCATTGCAGACGCCCAAGAGAACAAATACATCGAAAATAATTACATTTATGGGTTATTTGCCCTGACCAACGGACATTATATCTCCCCGGCAGACCAGTGCAAATGCGATGCCTTTCCTGCTATAATGGAACAAAGTACAAAATATTATGAAGGACAGAGTTCGCCGCAGATAATAACAAGCAAAAGCTATGAGTACGGAAGCTATGGTAATATCGAAACATACACTCAAGACGGAAATTCAACAACAACAGACGATGATTTTACTGCCGAAATCAAATATTTTACTTCTTCCATTAACTATATGCCGGGAAGACAAACTCAGGTAATTGTTAAGGATAATAGTAATCAGCAGATAAGAAAAATCAATTACACAATAAATCAAAATAACGGCAATACTACAAAAATCAATAATTACAACAATACCATTATTTCGAAATATGATTACATATACGACACCTACGGAAACATTACAAAAGTAACGCTGCCTGGTAATGCTACAAATCAGCAGATGTATTATCAATTTACTTATGATGGACAGATACATACATTACCTACCCAGATAAGTGATGCATTTCAATACTCATCATCGGCTACCTACAATTACCACTTTCAGGTTCCGCTTACAAATACCGATCTGAGGGGATATACAATTACTTACGAATACGACTGGCGCGGCAGAACAACAAAAATAAAAGCTCCCGACGAAACGGATTATACGATAAAACACGTATATTCTCTTGATAATCCCGACAACACCGCACTCTGGGCAAGAACGCTGCATAAAGACGATGATAATCCGGGTAATCCGCTGGTAACAATGCTTTTTGTTGACGGGCTAGGAAGAGAAATACAAATAAAAAAGGATGCTGAAGTATATGTAAGCTCCCTTAATTTGTTTATTGCAGGACGTGTTGTATCCGGAAAAATAATTTATGATGCCTTTGGAAGACCAACACACAAATACTACCCGATTCAGAATGTCATTTATTCAGACAGCATTTTTAATCCAATGATAGACAATATTTCGCCGACAATTTACCAGTACGATATCCTGGACCGCCCTATATTGGTTACCTATCCGGATGAAACTACCAATAGCATAAGCTATTCGGTTGAAAACAGCAGTTTTAAAACACAGCAGACAGATGCTCTCGGAAAAATATTTACAACATATACCGATGTACGGAATCTTACTATAAAAACAAAAAATTCAATTAACGGCATTACTTCTTGGACTTACGACCCATTAGGACAACTGCTCTCAACTACCGATCCCGGAGGGTTAACTACAAGCTACGTTTACGACAATCTGGGACGTATAACGCAGCGTACACATCCCGATGCAGGTACTCATACATACTATTACGACAAGGCAGGAAATCAGACAAAGATTGATAAAAACGGACTGATCATAAACTACATATACGATTACAACCACCTTTCTCAGATTCAATATCCTGCAAATCCTGAAAACAACGTAACGTATACTTATACAAGCGGCAGGATCTCCCAAATTCAGGATATAACCGGATGGACTTACTTACAATATGATAAATTCGGTAATATTTCCCAAAAAATAAGAAAAATCGTGCTGCCGAACGAAGCAAATTCATATGGATTAACAATGCAGTATCAGTATGATGTATGGGGACGGGTGAAAAAGGTCATATATCCCGATAACGAAGTTGTTGAATACAGTTACGATAAAGGTGGAAATCTGAAAAAAGTTCAGGGTAAAAAGTACAGCAGCGCAAGTTCATACACAGCATATAATTATATTAATAGTATAGGCTACGATAAATTTGGAAAACGTATAATGATATCTTATGGAAATAGTGTGGTTTCTGAATGCACATATGATAATATGCAAAGATTATCATCTCAAACATCAAATTATCAACAACTCGCATACCAATACGATGCTGTCGGAAATATAACCCGGATCCAAAACACTACAGGTATTGTAAACGGTCTGGGCGGAACTTTTACAAACACCTACTATTACGATGATATTTACAGGCTTACATATGCAAGAAATGTATATCAGATTACTAACGGAACACAAACAGTAACCACAGAAATGGATTATACTGCCAATGGCAGGATCTCTGAAAAAAGACATGTAACTTCGCAAAGCGGTAGTACTGCATCACAATCAGGATTTAGCAATTATGACTATTATAGAGGCTCAAACAAATTGCAACAGAACAAACCTATTTATACCGCAGGACATAAACCCCCCGCAACCTATTACGAATACATATATGCCCCCAACGGCAACATGAACCAAATTACAGGATATTATGAAAGAAATACGGTTCCGCCAACAATAACAATTACTTATCAGCGTTTTCTTTACTGGGACGAAAATGACCGGCTACAGGCAATGAAAGATGACGCAAATTCGGCATATTATTTATACGATCATGCAGGCGAAAGGACCTGGAAGATAGTAGGTACAAAAATAACTGCAACACAAAATGGGGTACAAATAAAATATAATACCTTTAATGCATCTACATTGTATTTGTTCCCGGAAGTAACGGTTACTGATCAGGGATATACCAAACACATATTTGCAGGTACGGAACGTATTTGCAGTAAGGTCGGCACCGGTAAAAGCTGGTCAAATACTCTATCTCTTTTCTCTCTGCCTCCCAACCAAACTACTACTATAGACGAGAAACGTGCTGCACAAAGAACTTTAATACAGAAAGTTTTTGCAAACATGTGTTATCCTAACATAAATCCTCCACCATATTATAGTTGTGTCATACGGGATGGATCCAATATGATGAATATAAACCTTTTGCAAAACAGCCTGAGCAGTATTTCTACATCTACAACAGACACTGAAAATATGCGTTATTTCTATCATTCTGACCACTTAGGCAGTACTTCGTTTGTATGTAATGCTTCCGGCACTCCAATTCAGTATTTAAACTATAATCCTTTTGGCGGTATTATTCAAAACCAGAAAGC
>JAISPG010000019.1 GCA_031275085.1 Bacteroidales bacterium
AAGGCTTTGATTTCTTCGGCTGTATAACCTTTGACTTCTAATACTTTGCTCATAGAATGTTTTTTTTTGCAAAGATAATAAATTAGTGTAATTATTTATCGGAAGTTATATAAAATTTATGGATTTGTTTAAGTCCATATTTTTTGTTAATTTTGTATATATTATTTTTGTTACTTTTCGTAAATGGATTTCAAATTAATTTCAGAATATAAACCTACAGGAGATCAGCCTGAAGCTATCCGCCAGTTATCTGAAGGAGTTTTTAATAATATAAAACATCAAACTCTTTTAGGCGTAACAGGCAGCGGAAAAACTTTTACAATAGCAAATGTTATTCAGAATATAGGCAGACCTATTCTGGTTCTCAGTCATAATAAAACTTTGGCAGCACAATTATATTCTGAGTTTAAGGAATTTTTTCCTGATAATGCTGTAGAATATTTCGTATCTTATTACGATTATTATCAGCCGGAAGCTTATTTACCGGTAACAGATACTTATATTGAAAAAGATCTGTCAATAAATGAAGAGATTGAAAAATTACGGCTGAGTGCTACCAGTGCGCTGTTGTCGGGTAGGAGAGATGTTATTGTGGTAAGTTCGGTTTCGTGTATTTATGGTATAGGTAATCCTGAAGATTTCCATTCAAATACAATAAACCTTGAAGTAGGGCAGAATTATGGGAGAGATATTTTATTACGCCATCTGGTCGACAGTCTTTACTTTAGATCGGATATTGAATTTAAAAGAGGTAGTTTCAGGGTTAAGGGAGATACGGTTGATGTTTTTCTGGCGAACCATGATATTGCCGTAAGAATAATTTTCTGGGATGATGAGATTGAGCAAATATATACTTTTAATCCGTTTACAGGCTATAAAATCGATGAAATAGCTTCAACAAAGATATATCCGGCAAATATTTTCATAACATCTAAAAACAGGGTTCAAAATGCAATTTCACAAATTGAGTTGGATTTAGGTGCTCAGGTCGATTATTTTAATAATATTGGAAAACCGTTGGAAGCTAAAAGGTTGAAAAGTCGTGTTACTTATGACCTGGAAATGATCCGTGAATTAGGACATTGTAATGGAATAGAGAATTATTCCAGATATTTTGATGGAAGAAAACCCGGCAGCAGACCCTTTTGCCTGATAGATTATTTTCCTGAAGATTTTGTAACGGTTATTGATGAAAGTCATGTTACAGTTTCCCAAATTACAGCAATGTATGGTGGTGACAGGTCAAGAAAGGAAAATCTGGTAAATTACGGATTCAGATTACCGGCGGCAATTGATAACAGACCATTGAAATTTGAAGAATTTACTTCTTTAATGAATCAAATTATTTATGTTAGTGCAACTCCGGCTGATTATGAACTTGAAAGATCGGAAGGTGTTGTAGTTGAGCAGGTTATCAGGCCTACCGGATTGCTGGATCCTGTTATAGAGGTGAGAAGCTCTCAGAACCAGATCGATGACCTGATGTATGAAATACAAGAAAGGGCTGAAAAAGATGAAAGAGTTTTAGTAACGACTTTAACCAAACGTATGGCTGAGGAGTTGACAAAATATCTGACAAAATATCATGTTCGTTGCCGGTATATTCATTCTGATATTGACACTATTGAGAGAGTACAAATATTATCGGATCTGCGTGCAGGATTATTTGATGTTTTGGTTGGAGTTAACCTTTTGCGTGAAGGTCTTGATCTTCCGGAAGTTTCTCTTGTAGCAATAATAGATGCAGATAAGGAAGGTTTTTTGAGATCGGAACGATCTCTTACTCAGACCGCCGGCAGAGCAGCAAGACATATTAATGGTAAAGTTATTATGTATGCGGATAAAATTACCGGTTCAATGCAGAAAACTATTGATGAAACAAACAGAAGAAGAGAAAAGCAGTTGAAATATAACCATGAAAATAATATAATACCGACACAAATAATAAAGTCTCAAAGGAATATTATAGGAAAAAAGAAAGAATACGAACTTATACCTTATTCATACGAAAATACAGAAGCGAGTGTTGCTGCAGATCCGGTTGTAAAGTATATGGATGCAAAGGCGCTTGAAAAAGCGATAAAAAATACAAAAAAACAAATGGAAGCTGCTGCTGCCAAACTTGATTTTATTGAAGCAGCCCGTTTACGCGATGAGATGTATGTTTATGAGAATTTATTGAAGGAAAGAAAGTAGGTTTTATAAATTGGAAATATCTGATTTCTGGTATTTATTTTTGATTTGGTTTGTTTCGGCTTGGTTCGACTCCGCTCTCCAACCCGCCGCTCAGTAGCCGACACTCAGGTAACAGCTCATCAATCCGGTTTTTCATTTATTTTAGATTATACATGATTCATTGCAATTACGGGATCTAACTTTGAAGCCTGTCGTGCCGGAGCATAACCACTGATTATTCCTATTATAATTGAGATCATTGTTCCTGTGATAATATTTTTAATGCTTAATGTCATTTCAAATGGCATTACGGAAGAAGCAAGAAGCATGAGCAAACTTACAAGAACAAGTCCGATTATGCCTCCGACAAGACATAATACTATTGCTTCAGTAAGAAATTGAATCATAATTAAATAAGATTTTGCTCCTATAGCTTTCTGTATTCCTATTTGTTTTGTCCGTTCCTTTACGGATACAAACATTATATTTGCAATTCCAAAACCTCCGACAAGAATTGCAAAACCTCCGATAATTATTCCTCCGAGATCGAACATCCTGAATACTCTGTCAAGTATCTTTGTGAACATACTCGGTTGATTTATGGCAAAATCGTTTTCTTCCATTGGACGAAGTTTACGTATATTCCTCATTAATATTGTTATTTCTTCTTTTAACATATCAATACTAATGCCTTCTTTTGGCGTAACCATTATGTAGGGGTTGAGATTAGGGCTTTCAATATTATAAAGATTTTTTCCATAGTTTAACGGTATGATAACAGTTTCGTCCGTTCCGTCATCAGATGTTTCCGTTCCTGTTTTTTTTAATACTCCAACAATATTGGCTTTTCGATTGCCTATTTTTATATATTTTCCAATGGGATCTGAATTGGGATATAATTTTTCAGCAATATTATGTCCTATTATTGCAACGTTTGAGCCAATGCTTGATTCTATCTGAGAAAAATATCTGCCTTTTTCTATTTCGATATATCTGGCTTTATCGTACTCGTGGGAATATATGCCTACTGTCGAATTATTTAAAGATTTGTCTTCGTAGCTCACAGATTGACGGGTAGAAGCTCCAAATACTATATATCCTGCAGTTGTTGAGACTTCTTTGAGTTTTTCAGCTTCCCACATTTTTGGCAGAGGACGATTCATATATTTCCACCATGGATATTCTCCGTCTTCTGCTATTTCTTCTTCTGCTAATCCCCAGGGCCATTTTTGTATGTATAAGATATCTCCACCCAATGTTGCAAAACTTTCCCGTATTGATCTTTCTATGGAATCAATTGTAGCCATCACGGAAATTATGCAAAATATTCCTATGGTAATTCCAAGCAACGACAGGAAAGTCCTGAGTTTATTGTTTATAAGTGATGACAGTGCAAATAAAATGCTGTCGTAAATTAATCTTAGAACAACCACTTCTTGTAAATATTTTTAACAAATATATTTATTTATTGCCAAATGTAATGCCATTTAAAGAAAAAATCAGCCTTTTGATTATTATAGTAAGAATTTTTTTGTGTAAGTCATTAAGTATTTTGGGGATAATGTAGAATATAATCCCCTCACAGGAGTTTTGCATTGCAAAACTCCTGTGAGGGGAGCTTCAAGAGATAATTAAAAAACAGTCCTGATTATCTGAAATCCTGTAAATTTTCTGTTAGAATACGTCTGGCCAGAAATATTCTACTTTTTACAGTACCAATGGGAATCTTAATCTTATTTGAAATTTCTTTATACTTAAATCCGTCTAAAAACATTTTAAAAGGAGTTTTATATTCTTCGGCTAAATTTTCTATAACCTTATTGATATTATTTGCATTTATTTTTGAATCCGTACTTTCCATTTCCGATAATCTATTTTTTAAAATGTATTCTTCTTTTATCTCTTCATTTATTTTATTTTTGGAAGATAGTTTTGTTATTTGATTTAAATAAGTATTTCGTAGGATTGTGAAAAGCCATGCTTTTATATTTTTATCAACCGTATACCTATCCTGATATAATATTGCTTTCAAAAATGTTTCCTGTACGAGGTCTTTTGCGTCTTCGTAATTCCTGGTTAGGTTCATGGCAAAGATATGTAGACTGTTTTCGAATGTCAGTATTTTTTTGCTAAATTCATCTGTATTCATAATATAAATTTTTAAAGGTTAATTATTGATTACTTTCAATTTGTTTTTTCATTTCTTCAAGATTTTTAGATGCTTCTTTTACTCCTGCTTTTATTGCTTTTTCAAAGAATTCTTCTGCCAGGATGTATTGTTTTTGTTCGGCATAAGCAACACCAATATTATTCCATGTTTCCGGAAGATCAATATTTTCTAATCTGGATATGCCCCTATTGTAGGCGCCGTCTTCTATATCTAATGCTGCAACATTATTTTGTGCGATAGGATCATCCGGATACATTCGAACAGCAATATCAAATGTTTCTTTAAATTCTTTACTTCCTGACGGATAACTATTGGCAACAAGGAACATTTCATTCAGGCTTAAATATTGAGGTTTCGTCTTTATCATTTGTTTTGCTTCTTCAATATTAAATGCTCTTGCAATGTAAGCTATGGTATATTCATTGCGACGAAGCCTTGGGAAATAATCGTTAAGTAGTATTCTGTATGTACTTCCACCTGATAATTCTTTCAATTTTGTTCTAATCCTGTCCGGATTATTTTCGGTATCTAATATTTTTAGTATCATGGCCCTATCCTGAATATTTGCTTCTTCAATGATTTTACGGAATTCTTTCCAATCTTCACCTTCCCATTCAACATCCAGATATCTTGGATCTATTCCATAATTATCCTGTAAATATTTTACAAATGCTTTTGCCCTTTGTTCAGATAGTGTCATATTGTTTTGCGTATTGCCATCGGGAGAAGAATAGCCGATTATCTTGAATTTCGTTACGGTAAGATTAGTATCTTTTTGGATTTCTGTAATAATCTTATCTATTTCTCTTAAAACCTCTTCGTTATTTTTGTAATTTTGAAGAATCTCAGATTTTGCGACTTCAAAGTTAAGATTGGCAGAATATGTGTCGCTTCTTTGTTTTACTTCTTCGGCAGGCGGAATAACGTAGCTTAGTGTATATGAAGGTTCGTAAATAACAGGCTGCGCCTTTTCGACTTCTTTTATCAAAGTGTCGACAATAATTCTTTCAATATATACTGTGTCTACAGTAGCTTGTTTTTCAGATTTGTTTAATTTTATTCTTATTCCGATTTTTGCACCGTAAGAAAATAAATTAGCTTTATCTATCTTGTCGGAGTTTACCATTCCACTGTATTCTATGTTTTTCCCTACATAATTTGTATTTCCTGAAAGATATTTTTCCGGTGCAATGAATAATGGTTTGGATTCACCTTTTTTTACATTATTAAATCCATAATCGATAAATGCTCCCAACATCATATCAACACGAGGACTCAGTCCGAATATTAACCCTAATCCTGCGGTGCCGGCTATGCTCATTTTTATGTTAATATCGTCATTCCAGCCTAATCTTTCATTGGGATTATGTATACTTCCAAAACTATGATATACAAGCGATGGGTTGTTTGGAGAACCTAAATCCATTCCGGCACTATTATAGTATCCTGAAACATTCAATTTTTCATCGTTATAATATTTTCCATCAATGACTTCGTATTTAGCTTTTATAGGGATCTGAAACTTGGCTCCTAAGTTAAAGTACATTCCAATTTTCTCTTTTTTACCGAATTTAGTTTGGTATTGAAGTAAAACAGGAATTTCAAAAAAATAAGCAATTTGTCTTTCCTGCCAGTTTGCTAGTCTTACTCTTAATTCATAATCAACAGGCCCTCCTGATATATTATCATCATCTATTTGGATGCCTAAACTCAGGAATTCATTTTCAACAAAATCTCCTTTGTATTTACCTGTTGATTTGTAATAAGAAGCGCCGAGTCCGGCACCTATTCCCCAGTTTTTATTGAAATAGTATGAGTATCCGATTATTGCATTTCCTCCTAATTTAATAAGGTTTGTTCCGTCGGAAGTTAGGCCTTGCAGGGTATAGTTTAATCCGGTTGGACCTATGCCGGCTCCGATAGTTAAATATGAGCCTTTGTCCTGTATTTTTTTCTGCTCATTATTTGTTTGTAAAGTGTCAGCTTGTACTTTATCTGTAGTTGCATCCTGGGCAGTAATTAAAATCACACTACAAACAAATAATATAATTAAACTTATTTTTTTCATTTCTTTATATTTTTAATTAAATATCATATTTTTATTTTCAGTTAATTTCAATTATCTGCCGACTACGAAATGTTCGGTTATAACTTGTTTTGTTTTTGTTATAACTCTTGCCGTATAAGAGCCTTCTGACATAGGTGCATTGATTTCTGTTATGGGACCTGTTATAATACTTCTGCTTACTAATTTTCCTGCTACATCATATATTTCTAAATATGCATTTTCTATGTCAAATTCATCTGTTTGTATTTCAATTATAAGATTAGACGATGCTTCTACAGGATTAGGATATAGTGATATAATTGTATTTTTTTCTGTTTCAAATGTTTTTGGACATGTTTCTACAAATGTGCCATCAGAATAATAGCATCTTACAAAATATGTTCCGTTGAAACCATATTCATTTCCGTAATATTGTGCATAACCGTCGGTTGTTATAGGTTGACCGTTTTTATACCACTGAAAGCTGGAAAATATATGATCAGGATCGTTAACGTAAAGTACATTATCCCATTTTATGTTGATTGAAACTATATTTTGACTTACATTTACTTTTGTACTGGATAAAGTCATACAGTTATTATTTATTTCAACATAATATTCACCGTCTGAATCAGTGCTGTATTCAAAGGAATAGTTAGAAGAATTTGCTCCATATATGGCAATATTGTTGTGATACCATTGATACTCCAGATTTTCAGCATCAGTCACGACGGAAAGTACTACTATTGTATTTTCATCACAAATATTCGTGATTGATTCGGGTTGTTTAACAATACTGAAAGGTTTTTCAAATCCTATTTCAAAAGGATACGAGTTTGTACAAAATTCGCTGTTAATATTTATTGTTCCCTGATAAGTACCGGAATAAATATTTTCAGGTATTGGTATTGATATTTTATCAGAAGGTAATTCTGTAAATTGTACTTGATCCCGAAAACCAGCAGAAATAGCTGCAGGATTGAATATTATATTATATTCTAATGTTTCGCCGGAATGTGCTGTATATGAAATATCTACAGAATTATCGCCTGAGCATGCAGTGTGGCGATATGGCATATTAATTTCAGGAGCAGGGTAAACAGTTATAAGCATAATACTGCTGCTTTCACACTCTATATTATTTACAATATATTTGTTTGTGATTTTATACCTTGCAAAAACAGTCTGATCATTTGTGTTTTTTGCCGTAAAAGCTGGCAATGATCCAAAACCCGACATTGGTAATCCGATATCAATCCCATCTAAGTTTGTCCACGAATAAGAATTATCTAATTGGAATGCCGCAACGTTTTCTCCTTCACAAAGTTTTAAATCGGGAACCTGTATCATTGCATTTCCCGGGAGTATAGTTATAGAGAAAGGTTTGCTGTGCCCTTCGCATGAATTATATACAGGAGTAACTAAATATGATGCTGATAAAACAGTATTTCCTTCATTATACAAGATCTGTGAAAGAATATTCCCTTCACCTGAGGCTGCTAATCCCGGAATTTGTCCTGATGTTCTTATCCATCTGAATGTAACGTTTTCTACATTGGATGTAAATATGATCTCGTCTAAGGCGTTGCTAGAACAAATTACCTGATCTTCAATGTTAACATTAACACTAATTTCCGGTAATATTGTTATGCTAAATTCAATAGTGTCCTGATTATTACAAGACATGTTGGCATAATTATAATCTGCTGTAACTTTATAATTAGCAGAAATAGGGGTTGTTTCCGCTAATGCCGTGAAACCCGGTATAATATTATACCCCTCTTCCGGTAATCCTTCAATTATATTTCCGCCTGACCGGAACCATTTGTAGTTAGCTTCCGGGATATTACCTGTAAATAAGTAAGGTTCAACCTGAGTTCCATAGCAATATACCATGTCATTCACCGGAGCAACTACTGGAGTAGGATTAACTGTAATTAAGAATGTTTCAATTATTTGTGGACAAGCATTAACATTATGTATATACTCAACTTCATAAACATCAATTAAAGGATATATTCCTGAATTTTCGGCAGTGAATGAAGGTATAGTATTTATACCATAGGCTTGAGGTAACCCAAGATCCTGGCCAATGACCCTTCTCCAGTAAAATGAAGTCTCTTCGGATATTGTACCTTCAAAAGTAAATTCATTGACTATTTCGCCATCACAGAATACAAAGTTCTGTAAATTTGTAATTTCAGGCAACGGCTTTATAAATACTGTAATAGCCCTACGGGAGTTACTTTCGCATATGCCATTCACTTTAGCTGCATAATAAGTGTGTCCGTCGACCAAAGGGGTAGTGGGATCTAGCCTGTTTTCTGATGTAGAATTGTCGTACCAAACTATTTCGCCTCCTTCTATCTGGATATCTGCTATGGTTGCTGCATTGCAAAATTCCTGAGGTGAGGTAGCTACAGGGGAATCCAGATAATTGATATTTATGGTTATTCCTGTACGGATATTGCTTTCACAATCGCCATCAGATTGAACAGCGTAATAAGTTGTTCCATTAACTAATAATGTTGATATGTCTAACTCCACATCAGAATCTGGAGAACTATACCATTTAATCCCTGAACCGGTTACTATTATGTCTGAGATTGTATTTCCTTCACACAACTCTTGGTTTGTATCAGCAATTACTTCCGGCGCATAATCAATCGAAATTACTACCGGAGTACGTGTTGTACTTTCACAATCGCCGGCTCTTCTGGCAGCGTAATATGTTGTGTTATCAGATAAAACAGTATTAGAGGAAAGTTGAGTATCTCCGGTTTGTGAAGCATACCAAATTATTTGATTGCCTGATACTGCTATATTGCTTAAAACGGCACCCGGACAGAAATGTTGCGGAGATGCTATTACTGGCGGTTCTACCAGATTGTCTCCAATGTAAACGAGAACAGAGGTGCGATCGGTACTTTCACATGTGCCGGTATTTTTAACAGCATAATATGTTGTTCCTGTAGATAATTGAGTATTAATAGGTAAAATATTATTATTTTCATCATACCAAATTATATTACTACCGTCTGTTGCGATGTCTTCTATTTTGGCGTCGGTACATAAATATTGGGGACTTGCTATTACCGGAGGAGTAACTGGAATATAATCAGAAATAATTACTTTTACAGCAGTTCTGGTATTACTTTCACATATAGCGTCACTTTGAGCAACATAATATATTCGTTCATTAATTAGTATTTCGTCATCATCTAATAAATTATCACCTGTTGGAGCGTCATACCATTTAAGTCCTATACCAGAAACCAATATATCGGATATACGTGATCCCGTGCAGAATATTTGCGGACTTGTTGCTGTAGGTGCATTCAAACCATTATTTAGGCTTACTTCTACCGCAACCGGTTGACTTTGACAACCGTCATCAGATGCTCTTATGTAATAAATTGCACCATCTGTCAGTGCATCAGATAAGTCTAACATCAAATTATTATTATCATACCATACCAGATCAATGCCTGGATCTGTAAATGCAACCAAATCAGCAATTGTTCCATTTCCGCAAAAAGATTGATTAGCCTGGGCTATTGGAGCTTCAGGCGTATTACAGTCAGATGTTGCAATGAACGATTCTCTTTCTCCGACTTTTGCATATATGCCTGATGTTTCAAATGAATATTGAATAACAGCCCATGCGTAATATGTGCCATTTTCGTTTAGTCCTGTAATATTTTCGACATAATTCTTTTCCTGATCACTTACGGAATTATCCCTTAAAATTATATGGAAAATATTTCCGTCTCTAATAAAACTTCCTGCTGCAATCTCGGCAGAACTTGGGAAATCGTATTCTATATTGTTTATTACTAACTTATTTGAAAGATCATTTGTATATATGTCAACATCGGCAATTGAATAAATAAATCCGTATTTTGGTATTGTGTCATAATTAAGTTTTCCTGTTGTTGTTGCAGAATTACGACCGCTAACTATCATGTTGTTTGTAGGAGCAAAATGTCCACGGGAGAAGTGTCCGTTAAGACTGGCAAAAGTAGCTCCGGTATTGTTTGCTGGATGAGTTGTAACAGAAGAAGGAGATCTGTAAATAAATAAATCAGGGTTTGGATAGTGGAAATCTGAAGAGCTTGCAGCTCCGTAAGTAATAGAAACACCCCTGAATGCCCATGAAGAGTATGTTCTTGGTATTGTCTGATTATAGTAGAACCCTATATCAGTTGTTTCCAGTGGAGTTCCGGGAACTTGTTTTCTAAAATATATGGTATATACAGGAATCATTTTTCCGGCTTCAATGTTTAATGCAGCATTTACATTGATATTTGACGTTCCTACAGTAGTATTTATGTATCGCATCCCTGCGGTAGCACCATTTTGAACTTCCTGATGATTCATAACTTGAGTTCTGAATGTAGAATAAACAGATGAGAATGAAGGAGCTATTGAAATAACTCTGGAACCCAAATCAATAGGATCTAAACCAAGGGGTATATCGTAGGCAAATGTGTTATCGGTCAGAACTAAAGAATTAGGCTGATATACAATATTAAATCCGAATGCATCGGCGAGTATTTCACCTATAGCCATAACATGTAGTATAACATGTTCATCTGTTTCTTCAACAGTAACTACCATACGGGAATTTGATGTTCCGATAATATCTCCTTGATTGCCCGGATATTGAATTTGGGCAATCAGGAGTGTTTGAGTTAAAAGGGGAAAAACCCCGATAAAAAATGTTTTAATATATTTCTTGATAACTCGTTTTAAATATATATTTTTCATTATTGTAAGTGTTTATTTTATATTCAATTATTAATAATTTCTCAACCATTCCTGGGTTTCTATATATATTTCAATAGATGCTCCAAAATTTGAAATTATTGTATTGTTATCTTCTCTGAAATCTATGGTTCCATTTGCGTTAAAATCATATTTAGGATCATATACATTGCCTTGATGTACAGATTCTTTTGAGTTTATTTTAGATAGGTCGTATGCGTTTACATAGAAATCACTGTTCACATCTCCCGGTAAAATTTCTCTATGTCCCAGATAGGTATCAGAACTTATGGTTATTTTACCTAAACGAATGATATATCCTTGTCGTGATATTTCCAAAATATAGTCACCTTCATGAACACGTTCGATCATATACATCCCTATTGGTGCATCAGGTAATTCTCCTTCTGCTAAAGGAGTATTGTCGATATCACCTTGCGTTTTTCCTATAAGAGCCCAATCTATTGGTAATCCCGGATTATCCTGAGCGTTAAGCGTACCTGGATTTTTTGGAGTTCCGGGAATGAATATAGATCCGTCATAATATATAGCAGATGTCCTGTATAGTGGAGTGCTGTTAAATAAATCTCTCAATGGATCTTCGGTGTCTTGAGGTGGTACAGGATATAATTTTATTGATACAGGAAATAAAGAGTTAAATTCAGGATCGTTTTCATGAACAAAAGGAAATACCGTACCTGTTATTGAAAAACAATTGGATGTTGTAGTTATCGCTATGCGGTCTCCTTCACAATTAATTGAAGTTTGAGCAGCATAATAAGTTGTATTTGTAACTAGAATTGTCGATAACGGAAGAATATCGGTTCCTGTTTCGGTTGTAAACCACACAATTCCGGATCCTGTAATAGTAAGGTCTCCCAATGTTACATCTCCTTCACAAATACCTTGAGTTGCGGGTGCAACAGGGGCACTTGGTGAACCAATATTTATTGTAACTTTTATACGTTCGCTACTTTCACATGTTCCTCCTGATTGTGCAGCGTAGTAATCTCCATTTGTTAATATTGTGCCTGATTCAATAGGAGATCCGCCTGTTGCGGCAGTATACCATTTTATTTGATTATTTGGAACAGATATATTCGCTAATATAGTATTCTCGCAGAAACTTTGGGGAGATGTAATTGTAGGTATTTCCAGTATATTATCATCTATAATGATCTCGACTTCTGTACGTAAAGAACTTTGGCAATTTCCTCCTGCCGAGTAAGCAGCATAATAAGAATTTCCGTTTACTACTTCGGTTGTTAAAGGTAATTGATTACCGTTAAGTGCAGCATCATACCATATTATATTATTTTGAATACCTTCCGGTATAGCAATATCAGCTAAAGTTGCCGAAGAACAAAGTTCTTGAGGACTATTTATTCTTGGTGCATCTATTTCTGCATAATCATTAATATAGATTTTTACTGCAGTACGGATTTCACTTTCGCATAATCCTGTGCTTTGTGATGCATAATAAATGTTATCATGTATAAGTACTGTTGAAGGCTCTAATGCTATTCCCCCGGTTTGGGAATCATACCATTTAATATCCAGACCTGTAGCTTCCAAATTTAATATTGTAGCATTGGAACAGAATGTTTGAGGAGTATTAACAGTAGGAGGGGTTATGTTATATATCTGTAAAATAGTAACATTTTGATATTCATAAGTACAATTTACAGCATCTTTAACTATAATATCATAATTTCCCTGTGCGATATTTTCAAGTACTTCTGTTGTAGCAGAATTGTCGGAGAAATTGGTCCAGCTTGTACCGTTATCCATACTATATTGATATGGAGCTGTTCCGCCTGTAACATTTAATGTTATGCTTCCTCCTGTAGTTCCGTCACATTGAACATTTGTAGTATATGCTGCAACAGCAAATCCATTGTTGTCTTCATTTTCAATTATTATATTTTGTTCGGAATAACAATTATTAAGGTCTTTAATACTGATTACATGGTTTCCTGCAGTTAGATCTGAAATTGTCACGGAATTTTCAGTCATATTTTGTAATATTCCGCCATCTATTTGATATTGATATGGCGCTGTTCCGGTTACTGTAATAGTGAATGAACCATCAGAATTACCACATAATGTAGATGTAACATCGCTTATTATTGCATTTAACCCGTTATCGTCAGAGTTGATGATAACTTCTCCTGTACTTGCGGAACAATTGTTTGCATCAACAATGTTCAATACATATACTCCCGATGTTTGATTATCAATTATGTTATCAACAGGCGTAATATTACTTCCGTTTAAAGTATATGCATATGGCGATGCTCCTCCTGTTGCGGTAATAATCAATGATCCGTCTGCAATTCCGCAACCTGATGCATTTGTTGAACGCATTGAAACATGCAGATCGCTGTCGGTATTTGATAATATGACTGATTCACTGGTTGTTACACCACAAATAGGTCTGTCTTTATCTCTTATTGATACCTGATATGTATTTGCCGATAAATTTTCAATTAAGCCATTTGTTTGCAAATCAGTATAATTATTATTATTGTTTAAAGAATATTCATAATTTCCGCTTCCACCGTTTACATATACCTGTATACTGCCGGAATTATCATTACACGTTGGCAAACTGACGACTTTAATAGTCCCGACTATTAAATCGGAAATATTGCTTCTGTTTATACTTATATTTTGATATTCATAAGTACAATCGGCATCATCTCTTACTATTACATCATAACTTCCTTCTGCCAAATCAGGAATAACAACAGATGTTCCTGTAATCTGAATCCAGTTATTACCGTTGTTAATACTATATTCGTAAGGAGAATTACCGTTTATTATAGTTATTGTGATACTTCCGCCATTAGTTCCGTCACAATAGGAATCGGTTTTTGTTACACTAAATGCAAGGTTATTATTGTCACTGTTTTCGATTTCTTCTCTGCCTTCGGCATAACATCCGTTTGCATCAAATATACGCCATACATGACTACCTGCATTTAAATTAGATATTGTTACGGAATTTTCCGCCATATTTTGTAATATACCGCCATCTATTTGATATTGATATGGTGCTGTTCCGCTTACTGTAATTCTGAAAGATCCGGCTGCATTACCACATGTTGTCGCAACATTGTCACTTGTAACTGCATTTAATCCGCCATTGTCAGCATTTAATATTATTTCTCCGCTGCTGGCAATACAACCATCAGAATCAGTTACATTTACTACATATATTCCTGAAGTTAAATCTTCTATTTTATTGTTATTTAAACTGGTGGCAGTACTGTTTAGAGTAAATTCGTACGGAGTAACTCCTCCAGTAACCACTACTGTTAAGGAACCGTCTGAAATTCCGCACATTGAAGCATTGTTTGCAACTACTGATATGGCTATGTCCGAATCTACCGGATGTAAAGATATTGCTTCACTTACTACAGTTCCACAGGTGGTAGCGTTTTTGTCCTGTATGTAAACTCTGTATGTTCCTGCTGATAAGTCGCTTATAATACCTGAAGGATATAAATCCGTAAATGTATTGCCATTATTAAGTGAATACTGATAAGTACCGCTTCCGCCTGTTACGATGACTTGGATCTCACCTTCATCATTGCCGCATGTAGGTTGAGTGATTAATTTGATTGTTCCGACGGCTATATTTGTACCCTCTTCTTTATTAATACGAATATCCTGGTAGCTGAATAAGCAATCGATGTTATCTCTTACAATTAAATTATAACTTCCCTGAGATAGATTGTTTATTGTTACAGTTGTATTTGTTCCGCTAAATGCCGTCCATGTAACTCCATTGTCATATGTATATTCAAATGGAGCTGTTCCGCCTGTAACACTTATTGTTATACTACCTCCTGAAGTTCCGTCACAACTTGAATTATTTGTATTTACAGTATATGCAAAATTATTGTTGTCATTATTTTCAATTTCTTCTCTGCCTTCAGCATAACATCCGTTTGCATCAAATATACGCCAGGTATGCACTCCTGCATTTAAGTTAGATATAGTAATATTGTTTTCGCTGGCTGTTTGTAATATTCCACCGTTTATCTGATATTTAAATGGTGCTGTTCCTCCGTTGATATTTATTTTAAAACCTCCTTCGAAATATCCGCATGTAGTAGCCGTATTATCGCTTATAGAAATGTTCAGACCTCCGTCGCCTGCTTTAAGCATGGTTTCACTACTAACAATACATCCGTTTGCATCACTTACATTAACGATATATAACCCTGAAGTTAACCCGTTTATGGTATTATCATCCGGAATATCTGCCATAACACTTCCGTTCAGACTATATTGATATGGAGCAGTGCCGTTCAGTACAAATAACTTTAGAGAACCATTGTTAACACCACAACTACTGGCATCATTAGCAATAATATCAAATTCAAGATCACTGTTATTACTTTCTAAGGTTATCGGTGCACTTACTGATACTCCGCAGAATGGGAAAACTCTGTCTCTGATATAAACTCTATAGGTACCTGCAGCGAGATCTTCTATTATTCCGCTTGCCGGAAGTTCTGTATATGTAGTTCCTCCATTAAGTGCGTATTCATAATTGCCGCCATCACCACTTACACTTATTTTTATGCTGCCGTCTTCTCTATTGCAGGTAGGTTGATTAATAACCTGAACAGAGCCTGCTATAAGATCAGAATTTTCACTTCTATCGATATTTGCGTTATGATATTTATAAATACAATTTGTTGCGTCTTGTACCATTATATAATAACTTCCTTGTGCCAGATCTGATATTGTAGCTGTTCTTCCGTTAATTGTTTCCCAGTTTATACCGTTATCAAGACTATATTCAAATGGGCTGTTTCCATTGGTTATTGAAATTGTTATACTACCTCCGCCTGTACCGTCACAAAGTGCATCTGTCGATGTCAGGTCAAAAGCTAAATTACCGTTATTGCTGTTTTCAATTTCTTCTCTGCCTTCGGCAAAACACCCGTTTGCATCTGTTATGCGCCATGTATGGCTGCCTGCATTTAATTTTGATATTAATATCGAATTTTCTGTAAGGTTTTGCTCTATACCGTTATCTATTTGGTACAGATACGGGGCTGTACCATCTACAGTGAGAATAAATGAGCCTAATGCGTTATTGCAGGTAGTAGTTGTTATATCGCTTACAGTTGCATTTAGTCCGGCATCTTCTGTACCAAGGATTATTTGTCCGCTACTAACGATACAACCTATGTCGTCCATTACATCAACTACGTATTCCCCTGATCTAAGTCCGCTTATAGTATTATTTTCCGGAACACTTACCATGGTACTACCATTTATACTATATAAATATGGAGCTGTTCCATTAATTATATTTAATGCTAGAGATCCGTCCGTGCTGCCACAATTATTAGCGTTATTAGCTGTTATGTTTATATCAAGATTACTGTCGCTTACACGTAAGGTTACAGGAGCACTTATTGCAACTCCGCAATTTGGAGATTCTTTATCTCTTAAATATACCTGATATGTTCCGGCTCCAAGATTTTCAATAATATTATCTGCCGGAAGATCTTCGTATGGTATGCCATCATTTAGTGTATATTCATAATTTCCGCTTCCTCCATATACAAATACATAAATACTTCCATTTTCAGAATTACAGGTTGGCTGGCTGACAACATGTATAGTTCCTGCTGTAATACCTGCATATATTCCCTTATTTATATCAATATTCTGATATTCGTAGGTACAGTCAGTATTGTCTTTTACTATAATGTCGTAACTTCCTTGATTCAGATCTGTTATAGTGGTTGAAGATGTTTCGTCAAAATCAGCCCAGCTTTGTCCGTTATCAATACTATAAGTGTATGGAGAAACTCCTCCTGTTACATTTAAGGTTATACTACCTCCTGTGCCATCACAATACGCATTAATTTTTGTTACATTAAAAGCAAATTCATTATTATCGGTATTTATAATATTTACTCTGTCTTCGGCATAACATCCGGTTGCATCAGTAATTCGCCATATGTGATTACCTGCACTTAGATTAGATATTGTAATAGTATTTTCTAATGTAGCTTGTAGATTTCCGCCATCTATTTGATACTGGTAAGGAGCAGTACCACTTATTGTAAGGGAGAATGAACCGTCAGTGTTTTCACATAATGTAGGTATAATATTACTTATAACCGTATTTAACCCGCCATCTGTAGCGTTTATTATTACTTCTCCGCTGCTTGCTGTACATCCGACTGCATCAGTAACATTTACCACATATATTCCAGGTGTTAAATTTTCTATTTTATTATTATTTAAACTTGTTGCAGTACCGTTTATAGTGTATTCGTAATCGGGAACGCCACCACTTGCAACTACTTCAATAGATCCTTCTGCAATCCCGCAGCTTGTTGCCGGACTCGGAACTACTGATATATCTAAATTTGTATTCAATGAACGTAGAACAATAGGCTCACTTACAGTAATACCGCATGCAATAGCTTCTATATCCCTGATATAAATTCTATATGTTCCGTCTCCCAGATTGTTTATAATACCTGTTGAAGGTAAATTCTCAAATGTATTATTATTGTTAAGAGAATATTGATAATTTCCGCTTCCTCCGGATACAGTTATTTTTATACTTCCGTTATTGTTTCCACATGAAGGTTGATTGACTACATATATTGTCCCTGTTGTCAGTATGTTAGATTTATTTTTATTAATTCTGACACCCTGTCGTGAGAATATACAGTTTGTATTGTCTTTTACTGTTAGATTATAACTTCCTTGTGGCAGATTATTTATTGTTGCTGTAGTATTTGCATCAAATTCCGTCCACGTAATACCGTTGTCATAACTATAATTGAATGGCGCAACACCTCCTGTTACATCAATAACGATAGTGCCGTCAGCCGTTCCGTCACAACTTGAATTGCTGGTATTTGCAATAAAAGTAAAATTGTCATTATCGCTATTTTCTATTTCTTCTTCGCCTTCGGCATAACATCCGTTAGTGTCGAATATTCGCCAGATATGAACTCCTGCACTTAAATTGGATATTCTTACAGTATCTTCATCAATAGTCTGTAAAACACCACCATTTATTTGATACTGATAAGGTCCGGTTCCACCATTTATATTTATTTTAAAACTACCATCAGTATTACCGCATATTGTTGTTGTATTGTCACTTATAGTTACATCCAGACCATCATCATCCGTACCTAACAAAATTTCTCCGCTACTTGTAATACATCCGTTTGCGTCACTTATATTAATTATATGTATACCTGAAGGTAATCCGCTTATCGTGTTATTTGCCGGAAAATTTGCCATAGTACTACCGTTTATGCTGTATTGATAAGGTGCCGTACCGTTTATTGCATATAATTCCAAAGATCCGTCGCTGATACCACAACTGCTGGCATTGTCTGCCGTTACAAATAATTCGAGATTACTGTTGTTGGTATTCAAAGTAACCGGATCACTTATAGATATACCACAAGCAGGAAAATCTTTATCTCTTAAATAAACCCTGTATGTGCCAGCCGGTAGATTTTCAATTATTCTGGTTGCAGGCAGATCTGTATACGTAGAACCTCCGTTAAGAGCATATTCGTAATTGCCTTCTCCGCCACTTAAATATACTTTGATACTTCCGGTTGCATTATTGCAATCAGGTTGACTTATTATTTGTATACTGCCTGCTATAATAGGAATACAATCTTTATTTGTGGTAAATGTTATTTTGTTTCCTATGAGAGGATATAGAATTGATGTTTCAAATTCATATTTTGCAAATGACCATACATAATATTCTGTATCATCATTTAAATTATTAAGTTCCGAGTCATAGTTTTTATTTTGATCTGCTACGTTATTTATAAAAGATACAATATTAAATGTTTTGGTTCCGCGTGTAAATGTCCCGTTTGTGATTTCAGTATCTGTAGGGAATTCATATCGGATATCATCAATAACAATGGAATCCATAAATTCATTTACACTAACTTGCGCATCCACATCCGAATATATAAACCCATACTGAATAATACTGTCACATCTTAATAATCCTGTTTTTATAGCCGGGTTGATATTATTACTTATATCATCAGTAGAAGAAAATTGTCCACGGGAGAATGTAGCATTAACAGTAGCTGAATTTATTCCTACCAAACTGGCAGGAATTGTTGTAACTGTAGAAAAAGAACGATATAATATCTGTTTTTGATCAATTATCTGAGTACCACCTGATGTCCCGTCATTAGCATAAGAAAGAGTTAAATCATCATATGCCCATTTGGGACAATAAAAATAACCTGTATAAGTTGTTTTAGATGCAATACCTATATCATTTAAATTTAATGGATTATTACGCGTTTTTTTCTTGAAAAAACATGTCATTACCGATACAATTTCATTAGGTTTTGCTTTAAGTATTGTGGTGGTATCAAGGCTTGGTTGAACGATTTCAGCAATAAATGCTCTCATGTCAGGATTAAAGGAATAGTTTGCCGTAGGTGATCCGCTTCCTTTTTCCCTATGTGCCAGACTTGCACATATAAACCCTTTATTATCTAAATCCTCAGCAAAAATTATAGCATTCTCTAAATTCGGATGAGCTGAATTATTTCCAATATTATTAATTTCTTGTGTAATAGTAGGATCAGATAATACTAAAACATCAGGGTTATAAAAAAAGGAAAATGTTAAAGCATTAGCCCTCAATTCTCCTACAACTATTACTTTCATAACTACACTACTGTCGGTTTCTTCTATAGTTGAAGCCAGACGACTATCAGAAGTTCCTACAATGTAATTATTATCAGAAAGATAAGTTTCGTCTTGTGCCTTCATGGAGGAAGACATAAATAGACTTAATAAAACTATTAAAAAGATATATCTGTTTTTAATAATTTCCATAATTTGTAAATGTTCTTTTTCCATACTATTTATATTTTAAGATTAATAAATATTGATTTTATATATATTTTTAATATTCCATTAGCCATTGTTTTGTATCTTCATATAATTCTATGTTAGCGCTTTTATAGAAATCCGTAATTAACAAAATATCTAAAAAGTCTATTTTTTCATCGTAATTTATGTCATACCTGGCGTTATACCTGGAATCTCCATATTCAGCAATATGTGATATGATTGCAGATATATCATAAGCGTTAACAGTAAAATCACCATTAACATCCCCTGCGATCAGTTCTCTGTGTCCCAGAAATCCATCTCCGTTTACTATGATTTTTGAAAACCGTGTTATATACCCGAAACGGGATAATACCAATATGTATTCACCCTCTACAACATCGTTAAATACATATATTCCGATAGGTTTAACCGGTAGCTCGCTTTCAGCCAGAGGAGTATCATCAACATCACCTTGTGTCTTTCCAGTAAGAGTCCAGTCTATAGGTAATCCGGGATTATTTTGAGATCCAAGATCACCGGGATTTTTAGGTGTTCCGGGAATAAATATATTTCCATCATAATTTTCTGCCAGACTTTCATATATAGGTTCACTGTTAATAATTTCTTCAATAGGGCTACTGGCAGGTACAGGATATAATTCAGCCTTGACTTTAAATAAATCATTAAAGGAGTCATCATTTCCGTGTACAAAAGGAAATACAGTTCCAAGTAGCCTGAAAGACGGAGTTTTAATTCCTATGATTCCTGTTTGCGATATACCATAAACAACTACGGTATCAGATACATTAAATCCATTAAGAATAATAGTATTTCCTGTATCTGAGAATGTTATCTTTTGTGGTGTATAAGGGAAAAATGCTTCCGAAGCATTATCTCCTTCCCCTGACTTGAACCGGAATATATAATTTCCGGCTGATCGGAGAGGAGCCTTTCTTGCAAACCTTATCCAAACAGAAGTATTTTCAAGTTGATATTCGGTTGATCCGAAAGAATAATTATTTTCAGCATTTGACAGATCGCTTGTAACCTGCCATTTTAAAAAAGGATATGTTTCTTCATTAACTATTGCCCAGAGACCGCTATTATCAAACCAAAAAGTTGGATATGTTGCAATATTTGTCATGTCGGAGGTATAAATGCTTTGGATCTGGCCTATTATTGTACCTCCATTATTAATAATTTCAGGAATATCTTTTGCTAGTGTTTTATCGTAAAAGACATTCTGAATATTAACAGAATTTGAAACATTACCCAGAAAAATAGCTTTTCCTGTGAAACTATTACCCGGAGGAGTAAGATTGATTGCGGCAAAACAATTTTGAATAAATAGGCCAGCTTCAGCATTATATATGAATCCTGCAACATTATTCCCGGATATGCTACCTGCTATATAACTGTTTTCAATTATCAGCATCAGATAATTGCCGGTTCCGGATGTTTGTTGCATAGCTGCAGCAAATCCTGCCGAACTGTCTGCAGATATATTTCCTCGATAATAACTTTCTTCAATATATATGGGTTCTTTTCCACTAATTATGCCGACAAAACCTCCGGCTTCTCTTTTGGCAAGGATATTCGCAACAACATTACTTTTTGATATTAAAATATTTCCCATATAAGCGTCTGATTTCATACCGCCTATCAATCCTCCAACATAATGGGATTCAGGAGTATTTATAGCTCCTGTCATGGAACATTCTTCGATTATGATATGAGCATTACTTTCTATAGGGCTAGTCTCATCCTTATGTCCGATATATCCTATAAATCCACCTGCATAATCTTTAAAATCATTTTCATTAAGTTTATGGGATTGATCGTTACTGATTATCTGACCATTCATAGAACATCCATTAATGATTGTACCGTTTGTGCTGGTTGTATTCCAATCTGTATAAATTGCTCCGATAAATCCTCCGATCTGACCTCCTGCATAATCTTCGGAATAACTGTCTGCCGATCCTACGGATGTTCCCGGAAGCCAGTTCGTTATATTATACATGATGGCGTTAGATGTTGAATTGGTGATAGTTACATTATTGTTAGTGCTTCCTGCAAAACCTCCGGCATATGCACCGGCTTTTATTTTCATATTGGATGTGGAATTTTCAATAGTTATTCCATTAATAGCATTGCCTACAAAACCTCCGACTCCTATTGTGCTGTTTTGGGTAAGAATTATAGAATCTGAAACCTCTGAATTTATTATTGTTACATGCTCCTCTGCTTTTCCTACAAATCCGCCTGCCTGGTTAACAGCTGTTAATAAAAAGTGACCTTTAAATAAGCAATTATTAAAAGATACTTCGTTTAGAGCATTTGCAACAAACCCTCCGGCATATTCCAAAGCATAAGCGTAATCAAAGCCAATGTCGCTGGTTGTCAGCGTCAGGTTTTTAAATTCAACTTTATTTACGCTGCTGAATAAAGCAGGATATAGGTTCGGATCGCTACCTTGATAATATAATCCGTTTATTACATTATTATTTCCTTCAAAAACAAAACTGGTTGCAGTTATAGCCGGACATGACCATCCCATACCTACTCCCGGAAATAAAGGCAAAAAACCGTATGAATCGTTATCATAGCCATATTTTCCTGATTTTTTCTCATTTTCAATATGTGGACAATTTTCTCCATTGGGACCTGTTCCTATACCATTACCGGAATTAATATCGTCAGTCCCTATATTCTGCATTAAATATATTGTATCACATGTGCCGGCATTGACAGCTTCTATGGCAAGCCATAAATCTTCCCAGTTCCAGACTTCATAATTACTGCTTGGTATGTTTTCTACGCTGATTGAGATTGTAGCCGGAAGAGAACGATATGCTTCATCGTCATAAGGAACAGTATGTCCGGGTAAACCTCCTTTTATAGAATATTGTATACTTGCATTGCCTTCAAAGTTATTGACAGGAGTAAAAGTTACCAATCCTGTCTGAGTGTTGAATGTCCATATTCCTTCACTTGTTTGATGGCTATAATTATTATCAGCGGGACTTCCATCCATAGGAATAAACTTAAATGATACAGGATTTATATAACTGCTGCTTCCTACTTGATTTTCGCTGATAACTCCCTGATAAGCAACATCATTTATAAATGGATTAATAGTAATTGGATTATTCATCCGTGTAGTATCAAAATCATTATATGCTTCAGCAGAACTGGGTAAAGTTATTCTAAGATTTTTTATCATATGAATGTCATATCCTTGTCCGGTAGCTGCCGAGAAACCTATATGTAAAAATTCAGGAATAGCCGATGATAAGTTAAGTACATTCGAAGAGTAAGGCGGAGTAGGACTTCCGGTTATATTTCCATATATATTATCTCCGCTTATTTCACTTACTATTCCTGTCTCTCTGTATTTTGTAACATTTTTGTAAGGGTATTTATCAATTATAGTGGTAATAGTATTTTTATGTTGTATTTTTACTGTAATATACATTCCGCTGGCTTGCTGGTCTATTGGATAAATATCTATAAATGCCTTTCTGTAAGCAATATTAGTTGTATCTCCATTTTCAAATGTTGCTCCGCCTCTGATGTGAAAGTCGCCGGTATAAGATGAAGGTGTGTTAAAGTCGTAATCCCCGTTTTCATTCAAGACTACGTGTGCAACATTACTTGTACTGGCTTTTGTGCATTGTGTTACCAGAACAGGATATCCGGTGTATCCTTCATTCATGCCTGGTAATGGATATGATACACCCCTGGCCCCTCTCAATGTTACGTGACTCCCTTCTCCCGAAACAATTCCTATTCCGCCTATAATTTCTTCATCTAGCCAACGTGTTGTTTTAAAATTTCCAAAAGAATCAAAAGCAATTCCTAAATAAGCTCCTTTCAAACCAGGTTTTCTGCTGGAAGGATAATGTCGAAGAAGCGACCTGTTGTATGAATATCCCATAGCAGCTCCGGTTCCTCCGACTTCAGGATTCTGTTCGTTTGCATCAAAAAGAAATAAACATATCCCGTCAGCACCATTTCCCCCATATATCATGTACTCAAATTCTATATTAATACCATTTTCAGAACTAAATTTGAGACTATTTACAAATACAGCACCGAATTTTCCCTGACTGTTTGGAGTTAGCCTTAATCCGTTTCCGGTGAATTCAACAGCATTGAAACTTGGAATAGGCAACGATATTTCTGTTGGTCGGGTTCCTGTAAGAAAGGATTCTTCATACGGAAAATCTCCATATGTTTGAGCATAGCCAGGTGTAGAATAAAATACTATTAATGATAAAATAATTGCTACGTAACCCATTTTTAAATATATAATAGGTTTCATTTTTTTTATGTTATAATTATACATTCTCATGATTAATTAGGATTAATTTTATATTTTGTTGTTTCAATTCCTGCTTTATTAAAGTAGAGAATAGTATATGTGGTGCTTTTATATTTGAAGTACTATTTTTAATTGTTATTCTGTTAACAACGTTGTGGTCGCTGATTCCGGTTTTATTATTTTGAGTAAATATGATATGGTCAGAACCGCCAGGATTGTGATTAAAGTGATTTGTAGTTGAAAAAATATATTCTGCACTTACAGATTGTGAGGAAAGAAATAATATAAATACCACTGGTAGGTATCGTAAATTCATTTTCTTGAAAAACTTATTATGTAATTTTTTTTCCATAATTTATTTTTTTAGTTTCTATATCTGTTTATTTTTAATTTTTACTGTAAAATGATATAATTGCAGTATAATTATCTATATCAGCACATATTTGATATTGCTATAACAAAGATAAAGCATGCAGAAAGATGCATGTTTTCATATTGTAAAAAGAAATGAAATACTCAACCCAAAATGGTATCAAAAAATATAAAATAATGAAAGGTTGCTTTTTATTACATCAAAAAATAAAAAACGAAATGGAAAATGAAGTAAAAGTCAAATATTCCGGATATTGTAAAATAAAATTGGATTAAATATTGATAAAATCGTAGAAATTATAAAATAACATAATTTTGATATAAATTCATTATTTCAAAAAACTATGTGCAATAAATGAGAAATTTAATTTATTTCGTTTTTAATTGAATTTTTATAAACTTAATATATTGATAGTCAGGAATGTGCATTTTTATAATTCATTAAAGAAGCGTAATTGAAAAGATTGTACTAAAGATCATGAAATAAAAAACGTAAAAACCTTAGTATATCTACAAAGAATCAAAAAAATGTATGTATTGATGCAATAACTTTAAGCGAATTAATTTAAGAAATTTATATAAATTATCCAATCTATATTTTATTTACATGATCATTGATAATTCGTTATAATTATGTTGAACTTATTAATTCCAGTTATCAATCTTAACTTCATATTTTCATTTATCACAGGTAATAAAAATTATTTTAATTAACTGCTGGACTATATGAAAGATCAACATAAGATGTATACCTAGTGAAATTATGCAGGACTATATTTAATTATGAATATTATTAGATTATTTTTTACACTATCTTTCAAAAGATTCTGAGAATCATAAAAAAACTATCATATCAAAAATCAATAAAAAATATCGAAAAATAATGTAATAAATATATAGATAAACTTATTTAATTATTCATTCAAAAAAAACAAATGAAAAACAACGAATTAAATAATTAAAAGTATTATTTTAGCAGATTATTTGAAAAAATAGACGTTATACTTTTTTAATAAATTTAATATGGCAAAGACAAAAAAATTCATGACATGTGATGGGAATCATGCTGCGGCTCATGTAGCTTATATGTTCAGTGACATGGCATGTATCTATCCGATCACACCTTCGTCAAATATGGCAGAAAATGTTGATGAATGGGCGGCACATGGAAGAAAAAACCTTTTCGGGCAAACTGTCAGAGTAGAAGAAATGCAATCGGAAGCCGGAGCTGCAGGTGCAGTACACGGATCATTACAGGCTGGAGCATTGACATCTACTTACACTGCTTCTCAAGGGTTATTATTAATGATCCCGAACATGTATAAAATTTCTGGTGAATTATTACCAGGTGTTTTTCATGTAAGTGCAAGAAGCCTTGCTGCTCAGGCATTATCCATTTTTGGAGATCACAGCGATGTTATGAGCACGCGTAGTTGCGGATTTGCTATGCTTGCTACAGGATCAGTTCAACAAATTATGGATTTGGCTCCGATAGCTCACTTAGCAGCTATTAAAAGCAGAGTTCCATTCTTACATTTTTTTGATGGATTCAGAACTTCCCATGAAATTCAAAAAGTTGAGTATTTTGATAATGAAGATATGGCTAAACTTTTGGATTGGGAAGCTGTTGAAAGATTCAGAAAAAATGCTCTTAATCCGGATAATCCTGTAACTCGCGGAACAGCTCAAAACCCTGATGTATACTTCCAGTCAAGAGAAGCAGCTAACAAATTCTACGAAGGAATTCCTGATCTGGTTGAAGAATATATGCAGGAAATTACCAAATTAACAGGAAGAGAATACCATCCGTTTACATATTACGGAGCTGCTGATGCTGAAAACATCATTATCGCAATGGGTTCTATTACCGACACAATCATAGAAACTGTTGACCATTTAATGGCTCAAGGCAGAAAAGTTGGTGTTATTTCTGTTCATTTATATCGTCCTTTCTCTGAAAAATATTTCAGAAAAGTTCTTCCAAAATCAGTTAAAAGAATTGCTGTTCTCGACAGAACAAAAGAAATCGGAGCAAACGGCGAACCTTTATACTTAGATGTAAAAGAAATATTTTATAATGATGATAACAGACCAATGATTATTGGCGGCAGATATGGTCTATCTTCAAAAGACACCACTCCATCAATGATTATTGCTGTTTATGATAATTTAGAATCTGCTAAACCAAAAACAAGATTTACTGTTGGTATTAATGACGACGTAACAAATTTATCCTTAGAAGTAAAAGGAAATATTTCTATCATGAATGATTCTACTTTTGAAGGTAAATTCTACGGATTAGGTTCTGACGGTACTGTTGGTGCTAATAAAAACTCTATCAAAATCATTGGAGAAAACACAGATAAATACTGTCAGGCATATTTCTCTTACGATTCAAAAAAATCAGGAGGTTTTACAGCTTCTCACTTAAGATTTGGTGATAAAGAAATTAAAGCTCCTTATTTGGTAACTACTCCTGATTTTGTTGCTTGCCACGTTCCTGCATATTTGCATCAATATGATGTATTAGAAGGAATCAGACCCGGCGGAATGTTTTTGTTAAACTCTTTATGGGATATTGAAGAAACCAAGAACAGAATTCCTGACCATATGAAAAAAGTTCTTGCTGAAAAGAATATTCAATTGTATATAATAAACGCAACAAAAATAGCTGAAGAGATTGGCTTGGGAAACAGAACTAATACTATATTACAATCAGCATTCTTCAAAATTTCTAATGTAGTTCCTTACGAATTAGCTGTTAGCGAAATGAAGAAAGCTATTGATAAATCTTATGGTAAAAAAGGTGAAAACATTGTAAAGATGAATTACGCTGCTGTTGACCGTGGTTCTGCTGTTGAAAAAATTGAAATCCCGGCAGAATGGGCTAACATAGAAACCGAAGGATTTAAAGTAGGAAGAACTCGTGAAGTTCCTGAATTTATATCAAAAGTAGCCGATGTAATGAACTCTCAAAACGGAGACAAATTACCGGTTTCTACTTTCAACGGTCGCGAAGACGGTACATTCCCACACGGAACAGCTAAATACGAAAAACGCGGTATTGCTGTAAATGTTCCGGAATGGATTCCTGAAAATTGTATCCAATGTAACCAATGTTCTTATGTTTGTCCTCACGCAGCTATTCGTCCTTTCTTATTGACCGACGAAGAAGTTAAAAATGCTCCTGCAGGAACAAAAACTATCCAGGGCATTGGCGGAACTAAAGAATACAAATTTAAAATGCAAGTTAGTGTTTTAGATTGTACAGGTTGCGGTAACTGTGCCGATATTTGTCCTTCTAAACAAAAAGCTCTTGTAATGAAACCATTAGCAACTCAAATGGGCGAAATGGACCGTTGGTATTATATGGACGAAGTTGTTGGTTACAAAGACGAAGTTTTAGATAAAAATCAAAATGTTAAAAATTCACAATTTGCTCAGCCATTATTCGAATTTTCTGGTGCATGTGCAGGTTGTGGAGAAACTCCATACATCAAAGCAATAACTCAATTGTTTGGCGAAAGAATGATGATTGCTAATGCAACCGGTTGTTCTTCAATTTATGGTGCTTCTGCTCCGGCAACTCCTTATTGTAAATCATACAAAACAGGAAGAGGACCATCTTGGGCAAACTCATTATTTGAAGATAATGCAGAATTTGGTTTAGGTATGGCTTCTGCTGTAGAAAAAATGAGAGAAAAGTTAGCAATGCTATTAAAAGAAGCTAAATGGACAGGCGAAGCTGCTGAAGCTGCTAAAGAATGGTTAGAAAATATGAACGATTCGGCAGGTTCCGAAAAAGCTTCTGATAGATTACTTGCTGCTATTTCAGGATTGAACGACGATATCGCTAAAGAAGTTATCGCTAAGAAACAATATTTGGTAAAAAAATCAATGTGGATTTTCGGTGGCGACGGTTGGGCTTATGATATCGGTTATGGAGGTTTAGACCATGTTCTTGCTTCCGGCAAAGATGTTAACGTTCTTGTAATGGATACCGAAGTATATTCAAACACAGGCGGACAAGCTTCTAAATCTACTCCTGTTGCTGCTGTTGCAAAATTTGCAGCTGCCGGTATGAGAACCCGCAAAAAAGACCTTGGCGCAATGGCTATGACTTATGGTTATGTTTATGTTGCTCAGGTTTCGATGGGTGCAAGTCAAGCTCAATACTTTAAAGCAATCAAAGAAGCCGAAGCATATCCGGGACCATCATTAGTAATTGCTTATGCTCCTTGTATAAACCACGGTTTAAAAGTCGGTATGGGGAAATCCCAGGATGAAGCGAAGCGTGCTGTTGAATGCGGATATTGGGCAAATTACAGATACAATCCACTATTAGAAGCAGAAGGTAAAAATCCTTTTGAATTAGATAGTAAAGAACCTGATTGGTCTAAATTCCAGGATTTCCTAATGGGAGAAGTACGTTATAATTCTCTTAAAAAGCTTTTCCCTGCAGAAGCAGATGCTTTATTTGCAGAAGCAGAAAGAAATGCACAATGGAGATATAATTTTTATAAAAAACTTGCAGGAAATTAATCATTAAATAATGACAATAAAAAAGACCGTAATTTACGGTCTTTTTTATTGTAAAGTCTATAGAGTAGGGTAGTAGGTGTTTATCGAAAATTCATACATTTCATTATAAAAAAACAATCTTTATATTTAGTATGAATATTGGTATTAAAATTATTATTCTCTGTACAATTTTCAAACCATTACAAAATGAAAAAATATAAAAACTCATTTATAAACCCTTTTGAATATCAAGCCGTAAAAAAAGATTTATTGTAATTTCCACAAACTAAACATTCTATTTGTTGCAGGTTTATACCGCCCAAAACGTCAATTGTCAGAAGTCCGTCTTTGAAAATGATGAAATGAATTTAATATTTGCAGGTTCTTCATAATGGTAAAAATAAAAAAATGCCATACAAATAAAAGAGGAGGTAGACAAGTAGCGGAACATAAGTCAAAAGTCCGATTGTTAATAACTTTTCTAAATCGGGCAAAAAAGATACCTAAAATAGAAGATCAAAAGCAATATTTTGCTTTTTAAATGACTTGTTAAGATTATCATTTAGTAAAAATCATAATCAAATTACTCTTTTTGGTTTTCAAAATAGATCATTTAATAGTTCATCAGGATTAAGTCTTCATCTATTTGGATAATTCTTTTGGGTAGTTGTATTTTTCTTTCGGGCAACTGGATTCCTTTTTCGGGCAGTTACCTTTTTATTCTGGGTAGTTAGATTATTGCTTCGGGTAACTACCTTTTTTAATTTCATATCTGGACAATTGTTTTGGGTATTTGCCTTTTTGCTTCGGGTAGTTGGATAATTATTTGGGGCAGATCCCTTTTTTAATTTTAGTTATATGGTGGAATAACTGACTGTTCGCTTTTACTTATGGCTTTTGAATTATAGCCTTTCGGGGGTTTCGGCGTTATGGAGGAACGTTAGGCTGTGTGCCGGAATGGAAATAAAAAAGCCTCCCGGGGAAAGAGGCTTGAATTTTATTTTTCTCAATTTTGTCGAATTAATCGCAGTAAGCATTTACATATTCTTCACCTAATTCCTCGCCAAGTTCAATAGATTTTTTCCAATCATCACAAGCACCGTCAATATCTTCTATATGATATTTGACTATTCCTCTGTTAATGTAAGCTTTCCCAAAATTTTCATTTAATTCAATAGATTTGTTAAAATCATTCAATGCTTCTTCATACTTGCCTATGCCATAGTAAGATAAAGCTCTGCCTGAATAAGCGGCAAAATATGTTGAATCATATTTTATTGCATTAGAGCAATCATCAATAGATTTTATAAATTCTCCCATTATATACATTAAATGACCTCTGCCATTATATGCCGGAGAATATTTGGGATTTATTTCTATAGCCCTTGTGTAATCTTTTTCTGCTTCTTCTAATTGACCCAAAGCCTCATAAACACTACCCCTATTATTATAAGTTATAAAATCTAAAGGATCATATTTTATTGACTTGTTTAAATATTCTAAAGCCTTGTCATACTTGCCTTCTTCTTTCAGCTGCATTCCCATATTACTATATTCCACAGCCCTGTGTTGTTTAACTATTCTATTATTTTTTATAAAATAAATCAATAATGAAAAAAGCAAAATACTAATAATGATTATAATATATTTTCTGTACTTCATGATAATTACTTTCTATCTTCAATTTGCTTTTTTACACTACCTAAATTCCCAAAAACTTTTATAGTATTACTTGCATTTTTTTCTGCCTTAATAGCTTCAGTCGTTGCTATATTACCTTTTCTTATGATAATGCCAACTTCTGATTTTGGTTTGGATAATACTTTCGTGCCTTTATGTATAACGCTAAATTCAGACGCATTTAATTTAGTTGCCGGAATTTTAGCGTTTGGTGTTGGTGCAAAGTTTATTAAAGTGTTCATAAATCCTTCCTCATATTCTACTCGATTATTGATATTTCCAGAAGCATTAACAGACCGTTCCGGTCCATGAATTAAACCTGTTGTGGTTGTCGTTGCATCATCAACTACATCTAAAGCAATATCAATAATAAAACTTGTTACATGTGCTCCAATACGGTCGGGGGTATTTTCTTTATATAGATATGGTAATATGTCATTAGCCATTCTTATTTGCTCAAATACGCTCGGTTCTTTTTGCAATATAGTTCCGGTTATTTGTAACAAATCTTGCTTTTCCTGTTCCGCTTTTATTTTTTCTAAATTATTAAAAGAAAAATTTTTAACAAAAGGTTTATTTACATTATTGCGGTCAATTGATGGGATTTCTTCCGCTGGCATTCTCGTATTATCCCTGCCTTTCGGCGGATCATCATCCAACGCCCCCGTAGGGTCTGTTATTGTAATCGGATTATTTTGGCAATAATTATACGGACTTACCCACGTTCGTTCCTCTTTCATCGGGTCAGTTGAAATAAACCTGCACAGCCAACTCGCATAGTATCGAGCACCCATTTGATAAAGGAGGTTATCTATATATAAATTTTCCACACTTTCTATTGAAGATATATTGCAGTATGAGTTGAATTTTAGGGATTCAAAGCTGATATTTGAACTATTCTGGTTCATTTGTAATAAACATCTACAAATATAATCTAAAATTCAGATTATGAACAAAAAAGGAAAAAAGTTTTAAATGAAATGGGTATAAATTTGTGTTGATGTAAGACTGTAATATCCCAAAAATTGAGCAATGTTTTCTATATCCATGAGGGTAAACGATCTAATATTTGTCCTTGCCGTATGGTAGTAAATGCTCAATTTTGCGTTTAATTTTTAGTTTATGGTGGAATAAATGATTGTTCGCTTTTACTTGTTGCTTTTGGGTTCTCGACTTTCGGGGACTTCGGCGGGATGGATGGCACGTTGGCGGTGTGGTGGAATGGAAAGAAAATAGCCTCCCGAAAGAGGCTAAAAGATTCATTTCTTAGATTTATTCTCAAATTTTCCAATCATCTCATTTAATTTTATTATATCATTTTTATCTATAAGCCCCTCCTGTTGATAAGGAATCATCACATCTACAATAAAATTATATTCTAAGTCATTATTTATTTTTCCTCTTTTGAGAATTTTGGCTAACTTATTTTCTCTTTTATATGGCAATCCAGCTTCTTTTATTTTTTGCCAAAAAATATCATAAGCTTTTCCTGAGGATTCCTGAAAAGAAGTAAAAACACTTTCAATAGCATACTTTAAGCTAGTAAGATTAGCGAATTTTGGCTCTGGATTTAATACATTATCTCGAGTTTCTAAATTATTTTTAATATAAAAATTTATAATGTTATTATCCCACCCTTCTGGGTTATATGTTTTTATTACTTCATTAGCAATATCTATAGCCTTAGCTAAATTATCAGCTTCAATTTTATATTTTGTATTCATACACTAATGTCCTAATAATTTTCTTGCCGCATTTATATATTTATCTCTAAACTGGTTAAAATCAGAAATCCCATTTCTTGTATTACCAGAAATTCCAAGTCCTCTATAATGTTCAATTTGCAATTGTTCACTTCCTCGAATTGCCCAATACGCAGGATCATTCAGTCTATAGTTAAACCCTCCTAAGACTTGCGATTGTAACGAATTTGACAAAACAGCCTCGCCATAGCCTTCTGCGGTCTTGTGGTGGTTAATATCTCTACTTTTTACAATACTTTCAGGCGAACCATATCCGCTTGACCTTCCTACATAAACAAAGCCTGTTTCCGAATGTGTTTTTGTATAAGTAACATAATTAAATGGTGATGGTTCTGTTTTTGTTTCTACTTTAGGAATTTCAATAGGAATAGAAATTGTTGGAGCTTTAGTTAATGCAAAATATGCCGCAGTTCCTGCTAAAAGTAAAAGACCTGCTATTTCCCCGATAGGAAGGAGTCCATCTGATAGAGAAAAAGCTCCGGCAGTTGCAAGAGATGGGCCAAAAGAACGTGATTGTTCTTGCTCAATATATTGGGTTTCTGTCGTATTTACAGTATAAGTTTGAGTAAAAGGAGCATTAACAGGATAATCTGGAGTAGAAATTATTTCTTGTCCAATCTGCAAATTTGTTGGGTTTAAAGTAGGATTTAAAGATTCTAACACACCTTGTTCCAGTCCCCATTTATTTGCTAAATCCCAAAAAGTATCGCCTTTTTGAATTGTATATGTATCTGGTGGTTCTGTTGTGAAATCTCTTTTTGCTTCCTCCAGCCCATCCAAATCAATATAAGTTATCGGTTTATTCCCTGCATATTGATATGGCGTATAATGCGGATACTCATGTTGCAGTGGGTCAACACTCACGAACCTACACAGCCAAGCGGCATAGTATCTAGCACCATAATAATACAAACCAGTTTCCTCGTCTCGCTCTTTGCCACAATATTTGTACCTTTTCAAAGACACTTTCACAATATCATTACCTGCCCTATAACTAGTCGTTCCAAACGGATGATATTCCTCATAGCTTATAATATTACCTTCTGCGTCCAATTCCAGACAGGCTGAACCGAGGTGATTATCATATTGATAACGTATAATTGGTGGTTCAGGAGTTTTCTCAATCTCCCCGTCTTCAATCTCAATTATTGATTTGGTTTCTATAAGTACAAAAGTTTTAATGTCATCTGCAATCTTTATTGTTTCACGCTCATAGTCGTTTTCTAAGTTGGTAAAATGTTTGTATATCTCATATCCACCAATATAATATCGTTCTTCTCTTACTATTATATTGTTTACTGTTTTTTCTACTACCTTACGACTTCTGTTACCTTCATTATCATAGTTGTAATACGAAGTAAAGGTTCCGTTTGTTGTTGAAATCAGTTGATCTTTATAATCCCACTCCATTGTAGGTAAGTGTGTCATGGAGATAATATTACCATGGTTATCATAAAAATAATCATCTAAAGTTTGCTCTTCTTCGTGTTTTAATAACCGATTTGTTTGAGTATCATAAACATATTCTTTCCAGTTGTCGCTTAGTATATTTCCCAGTTCATCATAAGAAAATTTATGAGTGTAATTCTGCAAAGCATTGGAATCCGTATTTGGAACAGGTAAATCATTTTGAAAATCCTCCCATCCGGGATCAGTAAGTCCTTCTTTTTCACGTCCTGTTGCTTTTATCAAACGATATAAAGCATCGTATTCATATGTGCAAACAGGTTCAATTGCAGAGTTGCTGAAATAATACGTCAACTGTGCATTGTCTGTTTGTTTTACTATGTTTCCAACTGAATCATATTCATAATTCAAATCCTGCAAAATATCCTGACCGGTATTTTTTGTTGTCAATAGTCGTGTTAAACGGAAGTTGTTCGGATTATATTCGTATTTTGTTTTGCTTCCGTTTCCGTAATAAATATCTTCTCGTTGTCCTCTTGCATTATAGAGTATATCGGTTATATATCCTTGGTTGTTGTGCGTAACTGCTTTTAACAGACCTCCTTTATTGTAAATATTCTCTACAATAGTGCCATCGGGTTGTGTTATGCGGACTGGTCTGTTCAAAGCGTCGTAATCTGTTAATATCTCAAAAATTTCAGTTTGCAGGATCACATCTTCAAAATTAGTATAATCTAAAGTTGGAGCATAATCTTCTGCAAATTGTTTTGTCAAAGTTAATATATTTCCTTTAAAATCATATAAGTTGTAAATAGTTTTTCCGTCCTGTGCATAAATTTCTTTTATTTTTCCAATTTGATTGTTGTCATAATCATAAAGAGGATCGGCACCTGGGGTTCCGTAAACAATTTTTTCTACAAGTTTCTCAAATTCTAAAGATATAAGATAGGTATCTGTTGGTCGCATAAGCTCATCATAGTTTATTTTTATTTGATGATTTCTGCTATCCCATTTGTATACCGGCTGCTGCGCTGCATTGTAAAGAATTCTCCTTGGTCCTGAATCTATATTGTATGTGAAAATAAGCTGTCCTGCAAGATCGTAAAGGTTTTTTGTCATAATTCTTCCGCAGGCATCTTCAATAAATAAAACCTGTTCCAGTATATCTAAAGTTTGAGTGGTTTCTGCATCGTTACCAAAACCTGTATTTTTGTCGACAGTTTTAAAAGCAGTTCCGAGAGGGCTTATGTAAACTACCTGAGGAGTATTATAATGTGGAGAATTTTCGTCGCAGTCATTCTGATCAAAATTGCTTTGCTGCCATGCATTAAACTCTACACGGGAGGTTGTGCCGTCGGGAAAATCTGTTTTGATCAACCTTCCCAGCGGGTCATAATGCATTATTGGTGTAACTCCGTGCTGAACTGTTTCGGTTTCGGATTCATAATCCGGATTATCGCTGAACCATGGTTCATATTGTTTTACTATATTTCCTTTATTGTCGTATATTGTTTTTCCTGATGTTAAAAATTGCGGAATGTAGATTATCTGGTTTTCTTCGTTTATAACTTTTTTATCTTCTGCAGTAGTTTTTACCATTATGAGATTACCTAATCCGTCGGTATATTCGAAAGTTTCAATGAATTTACTGTCAGTACCGTGTTCTGTTTTTGTTTTTGTGTAAACATAAACGGGTTTATGGTTTTCGACCTGCTCATTTGTTTCGGGATCGGTAATTATTTTGTACCAGTTATCCAGGTTGTATTCGTATTTTATTGTTGGCGAATCTAATGATACATCACCTTCTCCCGGGTTTTTGCCATATACTGTTTGTGCTGTTACCATTCCTAATGTATTTAGTGCTACTTGGGTAACATTTCCGTTTGGGTCGGTTATTTTCGTTGGTTGCAGGTGATAATAATTATTTTCAATGCTTGTCGCATGGTTTAATGGCGCAATAATTTCTATAGGTAACAGTTTGTATTCATCATAAGTAATAGTTGTAATATTATCAAACTGGTCGGTCTCGCTTACCGGCATGTAGAAACTCATATGGTCATATCCGACTATTGTTGATGGGATCCAGTATTCTTCGTTGCGAAGTATATAATTTAGTTTAGTTTCATTTTCTTCTTCATCTTCATCATTTTCTGTAAGATATGATTTTATGATTTCTTCAGTCAGATTTATATATTCTACGTTCTCAAGAATGTTGTATTGCGCTCCGGATTCGGGATAGAGATTGTTTTCGAGATCGTGGTCGCAAAATTTTTCTATAAGTTCTTGTGTCAGTGTCAGTGTTTCCGTTCTGTAAACCAGGGCATGGGATGCAACTTCTCCTGGCTCAAGAGGTGCGCTGCAATCTTCGTTGTAATAGTATGTGTATTGATGCTGGATTTTTTTGAGGTTAATTTCAGAATTCGAAAAATCAGATATTCGGATTTTATTTGATCGGTTTTGAAAATACTCTGTTTCAAAATTAATAGTTTCAACAGGGACTCCGATCCTGTGAAAACCGGAATTCTCATTGGAATTAAAAAATGAATTTTTCGTGATTGTTACTAAGGTTTTGTTCTGTCCGGCAATGGCATCGGCATGAGTACGTTTATATGCTACTTTTGCTTGCTTGAGCGGATTGTCATATTCGTCGTATTCAAGATTAAGTGAATGAACAACCCTGAAATCCTGATCGTTTCGTTCGTAGTTTATAGTCAGAGTTTCCTGGGGAAGCACAGAAAATACTGCATGTTTATTTTTATCTTTTTCCTGTATTGTTTTTATAAGGTATGAATTTTCTGTAATTGTATATGGAATGTTTTGCTCATAGGTGTTGTCACGTGCATAAACTTCTATTCTCAACGGGTTTCCTTTTAATGCCCGGCATGCTTCACGGGATTCTTCGCCTGTTAAATCTCCGGGAAATTTGGTATCTGGAAGTTTCCAATCTTCACCATACTGATAGTATTCTGCAGCGTATTGTTTGCTTATGCTCTTACGGTTTTTGTAAAATCCTGTATGGAACCATGTTTTTGTAAGAACGGGAGGGGAGTAGTTCATATCAGTAATATTGTTATTATTTTCGCTCCATTCTTTAAACGTTTCGGTGTCTAATTGTTCTACCATCCCGAATCCGCGGAATTCCCGCTCTGCGGTATCATAATATCCGTGATGATAAGTATATTTGCTTGTGAAATGTTTTTCACCTACATTATCAATAATTTCTACTTTTTCCAAAACATGTACGACAAACGGTAGTTTTGTTATCCATGGTTTTTGCTGTAGTTTATCTTTTATATAAAATTTGGTTGACGGAGCATAATGAAGTTTTCTTTCTGCTCCCATATTATTATTTATGTAATTTAACAGGAAAGGTTTTATTCCTGAAGTTAGTTCCAGATAGAACATATTCTTTATTTCTGTAGGTAACGAACTGCTGAAAACTACACATTGTGTTCCATTACCAAGAAGGTCGACAACCTGTATATAATTGTATTTGGTGTAATTATAGACCAGATTGCCGGATGTTTGCTGTTCTTCCCATTGGTTTCCCGACAGGTTTTTAAAATATCGTATTTTTCCGTACGAAATATACAGGATATCGGTAGTTCCGGTTCCGTCGACATCTGCCAGATGAATATATCTTGTATCAAATTGGTCGAAACTGTCGAACAGGGGAGGAGAACCCATTATTATTTTTTCACCGAAACGTCCGTATCCTGTGTTTGGCCAGTAACAGACCGATTGTCCGGTTATTTTTACAATATCCGTAAGTCCGTCACCGCTCATGTCGGCAAGGAATATACGGTGTCGTACATCTGAGAATACCAGTACCGGAGCATTTCCCGCTTCCGTAGAGCATTCAACTTTCCTGTAATTTCCATAACCTTCTTTTCCTTCGCTGAAATATATATCGAACCGGCCACCATGGCTTATTACAATATCGCTAAGTCCGTCGCCGCTAAGGTCCATGAAACGGAGATTATCATCAGTATAGTCTATGTTCGGAATATTTTTGAAGTTTTTGAAATTTTCCCATTTCCCGTCTTCATTCATAGAATAATAGCCGTTCAATCCATGGTTTTGTATTATTAATTCAGGATAATTGTCGCTGTTTATATCGTCAAGCCTGTATGAAGTGTATCGTCCTGTTACTGCTGCCGGCTTCGGAACAACTTTTCTTATATTTTCAAATACAGGGACAGGTTCATCAATATCTTCATTCTGAAAACGGATGTCTCCCAGGTTAGGTTTAAAGTACCATGCATGATCATTCTGGTGTAAAATTCCGCTTATGCCTTCACTATATAGGTCACTCCATATATAATTACTGTTATCCGTTCCTGAAGGTATGTCGTTTAAAAGTTCTTCCGGTACTGCTTTGAGTTTGTCGCCGATTTCGGCTGTTGTATATTTAAACTCTAAAGGAGGAAGAGTTTCACTATTGTTTCCGTTATGTCCCTTATGTGTTATTTTTTTTAGTATACTGAAAGCCGGGTCAGTATCATATTCCAATATTGTTGATCTTACCAGAACGGGATTTGTGCCGATACCATTTTCGGTATGTTCGAAATCGTGGAACATTAGTATCCTTTTGCATAATCTGTAGGTCCGAATATCAAATCCTGACCTGTAAGAAGAAAAAGGATCTTTTCTTGAAGCCCATTCAACATCTGCTTCAGGCAAAGGATTGGTTTCGTTGTGATCGCCATAGTCAAAAACCAGATTTAAGTGAAAACCTCCGTCATATTCACTGTTTATAGGATTTTCAGAATTTCTCATGGCTTTATTACCGTACTTTACTCTTTTAAGATATTTGTTTGTAAAGCTACGTTCATTATTTATCCTGTTATACTCAAAACTGCTTTCAGTGACGCCTGTAGTATTTTCTACAACGTATTCAAATTGCATAATGTTTCCTTTGGCATCCCAGCTTTCTTCAATAAGCCATGAGAATATTCTGTCCGGATGGCTGGGATCAGATATTGCATTTTTTTTCCTCAAACCATATATAGATACTATATTATCACGGCTGACAGTTCGCCAGTGACAATTATTTTTAGCATCATCACTGTTATTATTATCGACCCAGCGCTCTATTGATGCAAACAGACCTTCGGTACGCGGAGCATAGTAATAAACCGTATAATTCTCTTCAATTCTTTTTTTACGGCTACCGTTTGAATTCATTACAGGAACCAGATCTTCTGTTCCCGACAAAATGAATATATCACTTTCGCTATCAGGGATATCATGATATTCAGGCAATCCTTTATCGGTTTTGCGGGTTATATTTGATAATCCTATGCTCCAGCCAATGCCAAAAACGCTGTTTCCGCTTCCCGAATCATAATTAAGGGAAAGTTGAGGAGTAAAATCTCCTCTTCCTTCGCTTATTGTTATTGGAACATTAAAAGAAGCTGTTCCGGTAACAGGATTTGCCTGAAATTTTTCTCCTATTCCGCGGATTGCTCCTCCTCCTGTCGGTAAACTTATTGAAGTTTGTTTACTTTCTGCGGTTCCTTTTGAATTATCATTAGCATTATCTGTTCTTCCTAGATTTTGTGATGTTTTTGTTGTCTTTTTTTCTGTATTTTGAATATGTTTACTTAATGATAAATCAGATTTAGAGATATTTTCTTTATTTTTCATATTTTCTTGTTTTTATTTTAAGAAAAACTAATAATTTTATTATCTCTTTAGTTGTTTTTTAGTATGAATCCGGCTACTATGTTTTCAACATTTTTAGGGCTAAAACCAGAAAACTCTAATTTCCATTCGCCCAAAGTTGCTATATTACCGCTTGCTGGCTCATATTCTCCTGCATATAAGTAAATATTGCCGTTAGCCTCACCATTAATTGTATCGTTATTATCTTTTATTTTCCTTACATATTTTGTCAATTCTATTTCAATACTATTTTCATTTTTCTTGAATATAAGTTTAGGCGTGTTGCCGCCAACTTCCAGATCGTTCAAAGATGATAAATTTACGGATATTTTATATATATTGGGTTGTTGCATCCTCATAAAGAACGGAAGATTTTTTTCTGTTATGGTAAATTTAGTTTCATTCAGCGACGAAGACATTTTATACCATTCATCAGGAAAATCTACTTTCGGACTGAATAAAACAGCTCCCATTTCCGGTAAATTATCGCGTAGCTCTTTAATCGCTTCATTTTCAAGTCTGCCGTCATGTAATGCAGTATAATTTATATGCAGGATCACATCGGAAATACTATCCAGATTTATCTGGCTTATTCCGGATGGGAATCTTATCTGCCAGGAACTTATTACACCTGCATTTTCAAAAGGAAGATAACGCTCGTCGCTAAAATTCAGTTCAAACATACCGGAATCATTTTGTGCATTGCTTGTACATATATATTCTCTTCCGCCTGTCTGGTAAACAAATCTGTTGTCGGTAGGAGTTTCTTCTGTGTAAATTGTACCGTTCACTAAGGTAGACTTAACACGTACTTTTGATTTCTGCAAAGTAAGCATGCAACTGATATTTGTAAAAGGCCCTGCTACATTCGGTATAGTTATTGAAACGGATTTTATACGTCTCATATAATGTCCCGGATAGTCCATATTAAATAGCATTTCGGGCAGCTCAATTTCAATAGAGTTATCACTACTGGTTTTCAATTTAATTAATTCGCCAGGGTATATTTCAGCCAGTGAAATATGTTTTGTTAACTCAAGCGTGCGTTTATTTGCATTAATATATGCTGCATCTAATTGATGTAATCCTGCTAAAAGTTGTTCGCCGCTCAATAATCCTCTTCTTAGACTGTCCCAGTAACCGAATTGTATAAAATTTGGAGTTTCATATATTCCCAGTTCGTGGCAATAACAGTTTTCAGCTTTTTTTGCCATATCATAAGCCAGTTTGTATGACTGGAAAAAAACAGAAGAAATTTTGGTTACCATCCAATTATAAAGGTCTTCATTTGTATATTTTGATTTATAATAATCCAGTATTGATTTTCCCTGTTCAATCTGTAATTCAAAACTCTGCAATTCTTTTTCAGCTACCATAAGTCGTATTTCGGCAGCTACCAGTTGTGTTTTAAGCTGTTCTATTTCTATATTTGCCTGTGCTGCCTGAAAATCCCAGTCTTCTTTACGGCGTTGATAACCGGCTTTTGTTGCTGACAGAGAAGATGCTCTGTCTAAGGTTCTACCAATAACAGACAAACCATCCATAGTCAAACTTAATGAACTTGAAATTTGAGTACCGCCAATAGAAAATACAGTAACAGGAGATCCCGTTGCTCCGGCTCCACCTGTCTGAAAATCGGGGATATAACTTAGACCAGCAGCAAGTATTTTTCCTGACGATATTGCTATATCCATAGTCCCGGCAGCTATGCTTAAATCAAATGATTTTGATTCCAGAGAATTAACGGATTCCCTGCTGCTGTAATATTCTTTTCTGGCTTCGGTCATAAGTATGCTTTGGTTTATGGCTTCTATATTTTCACTGGCTTCGTCGACCTGCAGCTTCCTGACCTGTAAGGAAGATTGTAGTAGGTTTATCTGTTGGATACTGTTTAACAGTCCTAATGTTTCAGCATCTTTTTTCTCCAGTGCCGAAAGTAGTTTATCTCCAAGTTGTTTTACTTCAGAAGTAAATTCAATAGCTTTTTGCAGAATAATCCTGAATCTGTAATATGGTTGAGGGGCAGTAATTTCGTTTAGTGCATCTCCGATTGACAGACCTGCTGCTACAGCTTTTACAAGCATTGCCGGATCTATAGGCGGTTCAAATAAAGGAAGCTCCCTTACAATTCCTTCTATATTCATGCAATTGCGTAATTTAAACAAACGGTCTTCAACAATATCCCAATATCCCCATAATTGTTCGTTATGTGGAATACAAAAATTCTTGGCATCAATACGCGGAAGATTCATTGTATTATGTAATGGATATGTCGGTAATTGTGCTCTTTCATTCCAGTTTCTATCGGCTAAACCTTCTGTTATGCTTACTTCATAATTAAAAAAATGACTGTCTGGATGTTCATTGTAAGTTGGAATTTTTGAAGGCACAGTTTCTGTTTTATTTTCAATAAGGTAAGTTGCAGAATTTCCGATTGTTTCGATAACAACAGGACTACCGGCATCTATATCAGTATTTATTCTGTTGCTCCTTTCCTGATTTGATAAACTTTCCAGAAACTGGTAATTATTGACAGAGGTATATATATTGTTTCCACTATTAGAGTCAGGAACAATACTTCTGATATATTGGGCATTCTGATCACTATTCGTGGCTATTCTACCATATCCGTCAAGTAGATCATAATGTGCATCTTCAATATCTTGAAAATTTATGTATGATATATTTTCATAATCTTTAGGAATAAGTGCAGGACGTTTTCCTAATATTTCATATGCCAGAATATACAGTAATGTTGCCTCATTATTAGATTCCAGGGTATCCTGCCTGAAAAGCTGGTCCGCCCATGCAATTATATTATCTATATATTTCATTACTATTGCTTTTTGATAGGCAACCAGTCTGCTGCGTGCGATCAGGTGAGGATTATACGGATTATTAAGCCATTCGTTTATTTCATTAACATGCAAACTGATATTGCTAAGGATCCTTGCTATATGCTGCGACTGATAAGTAATGTCATTTATTTCGTATAGAGGTTTGGTAACCCAGAATTTTTGCGGACTGCTTCCCGATGTTGTAGTTGTCGGATTAAATATGTAATTATACCATTTCATTGCTTCTTCAAATTTTTGTTCCTGGCTTAATTTATTCGCAATATAAAATGGTATGTGAAAAAATAGTTCCCAGTTATATGCCGAATAGGAACCGGAACTGTTAAAATCAACTATTTCTTTTACATATTCAGGTGTTGATCTGATCTTACCGATTCTGCTGTCCGGATCATATTCCTTGTAAAAGTCATACTGTTCTGATGATGGGGTTTGTATTGATCTGTTAAATATGCCGTCTATACCGTTTTTATAGAGTTCTTCTCTGAATAGTTTAGTATAAGGATGATAGTGTGGAAAAAATAGATATTTTCTTTTAGAACTTTCAATAACCGGATTTATAAAAAATGTACGTGCAGAATCCTGGTAAAAGGATGGAAAAGCATATAAAGATTCTGGAAAAGCTTCATAATATCTTCTGTTATTGACCAAAATAAAAAAGTTAGGATCTTTCTTATTTGTAGTAAGCATATTGTCTTTTGTAATATTATTTCCATTTTTGGAAATTCCAGGATCATATACCCCAGTCCTTTCTGATATTGCATTTGCCGGCTTCATATAAAACCTTGAAGATATTATAGATACGTTGAATTTCACATTACCCCACATTGAATATAAATATATTTCAGGAATTTCGTCCTCATTCATTTGAGATAAGATATTTTTAATTTTTTCAATGTATGTGATTTCATACAAATAATGTGCAGCGCTAGGGAGTGGATAATCCGCAGAAATACCATTATAGATAATATGATTTGACATTGAGATAGCTCTGTAAACATCTCCGTTAAAATAAAAAACTCCATATCTGAAAGGTGTAGTCATAGTATCCTCATTTCGGGACATATTTACAAAAAATACCAGAGATTCCGAATCTCCACCATGAACAGACAAAAAATAATCAGATTTTTTTGGCATTGGGTATGTGTTGTATACATCTCTGAATTCTATATGTTTTTTATATGAATAATTTATTTCCGACCATTTATTGTTTTTATAGATAGTCCAGCATAATTGCACTTCTGCATATTCTATTGGGTCTCCAGGCTCATTATTTTTTGAAGTATTTATATTTTTGTTTATAACATTTAGCCAGAATAAATGTAATTTATTATTAAATACTACAGGAACAATATTATCTGTTTCAATTTCAAGATCAATTTTCAGCCAATTGGTCCATATATTTGTAAAAATATCCAGTTTCCTGTAGTAATACTGGTATGGCTTTGAATTTGTACGGCCAACTATATGGTATTCTATTATTTTATCTTTTGTTGGATCAGTATCTAGATGATGTTTATCATCAAAAAAAACAGTATTTGTGTTATATCCTATAATAGTTAGTCTGGATATATCGGAAAGTTTCTTTAAATAGTTGTCAACAGCGATTTCTACGTTCTGTTCATTTATTTCGTTCTGGCTTAGTTCATCTTCCAGTTCTTTAAAAAAACTTGTTTTATTATCACGTAACTCCGGTTCTATCCAGTTTTCGGGATACAGGAATATTTTACGGTTAGCTTCCCAAAGCCTGTATTTTTTCATCCATTCCCATTGTTTCCATTGTTCATCATATTCTTCGTCAATAACAACAGGTTGTTCCATATTCAGTTTGGCACGCTGCACAAATAACTGGACAGAATTGGTTGCTTGTACTATACGGGATATTTTCATACATGACGACATTTCCGTATCCAGAAGAAAATTTGAATAAAGATCGGTTCTGTCGTACCATTGTCCGCTATCTCTTGAATATTTTATGATTAAAAATTCTGCAAGGGCAAAACTTTTTGCTTCGCGTATAGGGTTTTGTATCTCCGGCATTTTATCAAGCCATGTGTTAATATCATAAAGCGATTTAAATTTGTCTTTTACTTCCTGGCTTATTGCTTTTTCGTTATTATTATCTCTTTTTGTCCACTTGTATAATTGTGATATTGAAACATTATATTGTTTGGAAATACGGGATAATTTCAAAACGGAATCATAAACAGAATTTCCATAAGGTACGAATGACAGATGAAATATGGTTATTGGAAAATGCAGATCAAGATCACCTTTTATTATAAGATTGATCTCTTCTACACTATATCCTGTTAAATTTGAAAAAAGTTCGACAAATTGATCGTAATCAGAAGCTTGATCTAATATTTTAAACAGGTTTAGTCCATTATTTGCAGTTCCAAATGTTTTTTGATACTCAACTATTTTAATCAGTCTCAGTATAGTATAAAGATCAGTTTCAATATTTTCGTAATTGAAATAAAATAGTCCAAAAGAGGCAGTATCGTCCATTTTAAATAATAATGTGTATTCCTCCAGTGTCAGGTCAAGCTTTTTTATAACAAGGCAGGCTTTATTAATTAGCTTCAGTATATCATGGAGTTTTGTTTCAGTTTCTTCATTTTCAGGGATATAAGCCTCAATTATCTTTTCAATAAGATTTTTTATTCCTTCTCCGGTTCTAAACTTATGTAATAGATATTGTTCTATAATAGGAGTGGAAACATCAAAGGATTCTGCAATGGATTCTATTAATGATAGATATACGTTTGTCTGATTTATATAATTAATTATATATGTATATCTTTCTTCAAGGTAAGAAGATGTTGTTATGGGGTCCAGATCCATCAGTATTTCTTTACCTTCCAAAGTAATGCCAACCATTTCGGGAAATATTTCATCGATAAATACACTGATTTTGTCATCTGTAATGTTTATCTCTGCTTCAATCAGGTCTAATATCTGAAATATAAGTTCTTCATTGCTGAATCTTTCAACAGTGAGGAGATAGTTTATAAAATAGTTTTTATACTCTTCATTTGTTATATATGTTCCGGTATTTTCCGGATCTTCCGGATTTTCCGGGTTTTCTGTTTTTTTTATTATCTGATCTTCAGACGGAATAGCAAGTTTTCCAGCTTCAAGTATTGTAAGGATTTTTTCAGTATGATCAATTAGTTGTTCATTGGTTAGGGCAAGTAACTTAGCGTTTTCGGATATTTCATTTTCATCTCCATCTTTACCGTATCTTACTAAATATTCTATATCTGTTAATGTAAAAGAGGACTCTTTGATAATAGAAGGAATGTCAAACATATTACGGTAATTCATATTAAATGGCAAACATGGGCTTTCATCATCATCATCATTTATCATGCTAACCCACAAAAAAGTCTCATAAACAGAAAATTTTGTCTTCTTTGATAAAATACTGTAGCGATACAGGTAACTCAGGAATTCAATTCCGTATTCACCCTGATCCCAGACAGAATTTAAATATAACAATTCATCTAATGTTAAAGAAACACATGCAGCTATTATGCTTTTATCTTCTTCTGAAAAATCGTCAAAGCTTGCATAATTATTGCCGTTTTTTATATTTTCGAGTTTTTCATTTACAGGATTTCTTAATGTAGTATTTAAAAATATCTTGTCATAGATACTTTGTTGTCTACGTCCATTTTCAAAATAATCGTCCGTGCTTATATTGCCGTATAAAACTACAGCATCTTCCACTGAAAGGTTTAATTTTTTTTGATTAATATTAAAAAAACCAATATCAGAAAGGGTAAGTATTGACAAATCCGGTTCGGGTGAATCCATCAGATAATTACCCGACATTAATAAATCAAGTTCCCATATTTTCCAGCCGGTTTTTTGCCATAACCGGATAAAACGGTGGGTTTTATCAAATCTAATTGCTGTTCCTTCTATATATTCATTTTTATATGAACAATCAGTTGTAAAGTTTGTCTTTATTCCGGGCCATTTTGAATTTGCAATGTCCAGTACTTGATAAACATTAAGATTAGTATCTTTCATAAAGTCGGTAACAAGCATTCTTTTTATATCGCCACTGAAATCCTGTAACCTGCTCCACACACTGTTTCTGGAAATAACAGTACCATAATTACCTGTAACAACACTTTCTTCAAAGCTGGTTAATTCAAAATATTCAGCTGCAAACCTGCTTTCAGGGGGACCTAAAGTGGTATTAATAAAAATAAAATAGTCAATTAGTTCATAGCGGTTTATTCCTATTTCTTTTAAAAAAGTACGTGTTTCTGTTTGCCATAAATTCAGGGGAGCATACATCGGAAAAAGATTTTCTTTTATCATGTCGTATGCCGTAATATCTCCGTATTGTAATAAATGTTCGGGAGCAGCCAGTAATTCTTTGCTTGATAATGTGGTTTGACATTGTGAAACACTACGGTTAAAATTATATTCTGTTTTTAAAACAGCTTCTTCTAGTACTTCGCAGATCAGGTCAATATATGGAAGTAATGTATTCGTGTTTTGTTCGTTAAGGTATATTAATTCAATATCCGGTCTTTTTTGTACAAGATATTCTACTACTGCCATTGTATTATTGCTACTTGTACGCCTTCCTTTCAGAAATGCCAGTAAGTCTGCAAGGTAAGCTGCTGCACTGTATACTGAACTGTCATAAGGACATTCACACATTGTTTCATCTCCAAACAATATTTCTATATCCGGAATTTCATCTTTAAATTCATCAGCAAGTTTATGTCTCTCGTAGGGGGAGATTGATACCGGCGTTGCCTGGTGGAAAGAATTGTGAATATCGGAAAATGCAAATAAATTAAGGGCATAACGTCCGGTAGACAGGTTGTATATACCGTTTATTTGCTCTTCAGAATATGATTTTCTTAGTAATTTGGTCTCAAAAATATTTTTTAATTGTTGCTTACCTGTATAATATACTTGAGCAGCGTTTGTAATATCGCATTTAAGTAAATTTAACGTATCATCAGGAGTTGGAGATATTCTTGCAACATTCTGGAATTTTTTTAATTGTCCGGTGATTTCCGGATTATCTATATTTAATTTATCGATCCGGTCTTTTAAGATGTTAAAATCAGGATTGGATAATAAAATATTCAGTATTTCTTTATCATAATCAAATTTCAGATCAGGATCATCAATAATTAATGTTACTGCATTTATATCAGGATACATTATTTGAATATCGGCATATATCAGATTTATATAATTGGTCGCTTTTTCTTCTTCCGAACTTCCGGGAATACTTTTGGGATAACCTGTTGCTTTTACAAATTCCGATATAAGCTTTAAATTTAATGTCCCAAGAATTTTAGTATTGGTATTAAGCAGGTCTTTATCAAAATTATTATACATGAGTTTTACCATCGGAGGAAAATTCCATGCTATTCTGCTTATATTGAAACCTGCTGATATTATATTTACAGTTTCCGTTCCATATAGGGTGTAGTATTTTTCAGAATTAAACTCTTCGATAAATTTATCAAGGTTATCCGAATTTTTCAGAAAAATATCCAATATGTCATTTAATAAAGGATCTGTAGCTTTTTCACTGACCGCGGTTATTATATCATATAAGGAAGAATCGCCGTCAAGTATGTTTTTACGTATTCCTGTTTTTCTTATATAATTGAATATAGCAGATGCCAGTTTTTCGACTTCACCATATTCCTTTTGAATAAGCTTATAGTTTGTATAGTTGTATTTATAAGAATTAACTATAGCATTAGTTAGTGTTTCAATAGAGACAAATAGCATTCCATAATCTATTTTTTCAAATATCATTTTTTTATGTAAATCCCATTCTTCCTGATCTTTTGTTTGAAGCAGCAGCTTAAATGGAATATTTTGCGGAACATTTTGACATATTATTCCGAAAATTATTGCTCTGTCAAATCCTGATTGTTTTTGCAGTTCATTTGCCAGCGTCATTTTTATTAACATATTGAAATCGATAGATAATTGGAGAGAAAGCTTGATGATATCGTCCGGCATCATTTCCCAAAGCTCACCATCTTGGATATTCATAATGCTTAAACTTTCAATTATATAATCGCTCAAAGACTGTCTGTAATTAATAAAACTTTCGTAATTAAAACTTAATTCTTTGGATATACTATCAAATGAAAATATATCTGTTTTGTAGACTTCTTTGTCAGTAACATCATAAAAACTCATTATTACAGGCATGCTCATTTTCATACCTCCTTTTTCGGAAATAAATTCTTTCGGAATATTTAAATAACAACAATATTTTCCGTCACTAAGAGACCGCGCCGATCCTATTATTTCTTCAAAGGATGGAATAACCAGTGTTACTGTTATATTTATATCCGGAATAGCTACTCCTATATCGTTCCTGATATAACCATATATTTTATATACATTTTCCAGTGCTGAATTTATTCTTATTAGAGTTTCGGAAGATACATTGCGATCATTCATCTTTATGTCATTATCTTCCTGAAAAGACAGTACGGCAGCCTTTGTCGTTTTTTCATATACCCATATTTCATTTGGGTCTATTGGATATCCTAATGCCAGCAATGCTTGTTGCAACAAATAGATATGTTCACGGTTTTTTAAGTTGAAATTGTCAACAGGAAGCATAAAATCATTCATAAAATTAAATTTTGTTAACTATTATATTAAATAATAAAAAATAACTACATTGTACAAAAATAAAAAAATATTTTATCTTTTATTATGATTAATTAATTTTAACATATTATTTAGCATATTTTAGGAATTAATTTTCAAATATTTTATATTAATTATTTAATGCGACTATAATACTATAGACTAAAACCCAGACGGTCTGGAAATAAAATGTAGAAAAATAAAATTTTACGGAATTTGAATACTAAGTATTTAAGAATTTCGAATATCGGTGTCAGTTCCCCCAAGATAGATTCAAAATTAATCCTTTTTCATATCTTCAATAAAAAGTTCTGTACCATTAAGTAAGTAAATTTTTGTAAAATCTTCATTTATAAAATGCTTAAAAGTGCGATTTTTTCCTAATCCAAATTTTTTATATTGTAATATTAATGTGTCTCCATGTAATTCCCATTTCCCTTTATGCTTTTTGGTAGAGAGAGAATGAGTACGAATGCGATATTCAACACATTTACCATTTTTTTTAAGTTTTAATTTATAAGAACTTGTAGAAGATAAATTTTGTTTAAAAATCTTATCTTGCTGCATTTTATTATTTGTATGACAAGAAATTATAAAAAATAGGAAAAATAATATTATTAAATATCCATATTTCATTCTTTATGAGTTTTAGTTTTTATTATTTTGTTTAAATCTAATGTTTAAAAAAACTATTATTTTATATTGTAGTTATAAAACTTCTTTTAAGGTTCCAATAATTACAAATTTACTATTCTTTTCTAAATATTCTTCCGTTTTATTTTCATAATTATCTATTAGAAGAATAGCTCCGTTTACTGTTAGCTCATTTATATTATTAAACGTTTCTCCTTTAAATCTTGGCTTTAATAATAGTATATTACCTTTATCTTACCCAAATTTTATAACGTAATCAGATTTTAAAATAATATTTGACAAGGATTTATTTATAATTTCGCCAATTATAATATTATTTCCTGAAATACTTGTGAAATTCCAAGGTTCACTTACTATTATTTTATATTTAGTCGTGGTGATACGGTTCATTATTAATTATTGTAAAAGCCCTGTAAAGTTGTTCTGCAAATATCAGTCTTATTATTTGGTGAGAAAAGGTCATTTTTGATAAAGATATTTTATGATTAGCTCTTTCATATACTTGTTCAGAGAAACCATAAGGACCTCCTATGATGAACACCAGGTTTTTTATTCCCGAATTCATTTGTTTTGTCAAAAAACCTGAGAACTCACGGGAATTGAGTTCTTTTCCTTTTTCGTCGAGCAATACAATTATGTCACTGTTAGTTATTCCGGCAAGGATTTTTTCTCCTTCAAGTTTTTTTTGAATATCTTCCGTAATATTTTTTGTATTCTTTATATCTTTAATTATTTGAAGATCAAAATTTATATAATGTTTTATTCTTTTAAAATATTTATCGGTTCCTTCGTTAAGATAATTATCATCAGTTTTGCCTACAACATATAATATAATATTCATAATTTATAGTAAAAAAGGTCAAAAATAATCCCGAAAATTAAAAAATATTTCATATCTTGCAAAAATTATTACTTTGGTGCAATATTTGAGTATTATTTTTTGATAACAAATTTAAATAAAACATGAAAAATATAAAAATAATATTGTCAGCTATTATAATAAGTATAGCAATATCGTCTTATTCTGTGCCTGTTCTGGATATTCCTCCTAAAATTTTTGATGCGATGAAAGTCGGAAATGCAACGGAACTTGCAAAGTACTTTAATTCGTCGGTTGAATTGGTTATTCTCGATAAGGAAGATATTTACAGTAAACAGCAGGCAGAACAAATATTGAAAAATCATTTTGATAAAAATAAGGTAAAAAACTTTACTTTGCTTCATCAGGGAGGTAAAGAAGGAGCCAAATATGCTATTTGTAATATGGAAACTACATCAGGAAAGACTTATAGAGTTTATTTTCTGATAAAAGAAAGTGGTGGTAATCCTTTGATTCATCAGATGAGAATAGAAGAAGAATGATACCGGAAGAGTATTTACAAAGCCTGATCGAACGTGCTTATAAGGAAGATGTCGGAGATGGCGACCATTCCTCTTTGTCTACAATAAATAAAGATGAAAAAGGAAAAGCAAAATTACTTGTAAAAGAACCGGGTATTATTGCCGGAGTAGATGTGGCAATAAAGGTTTGTGATTATTTTTCAAAAGAATTATTTGTAGATGTAATTATAAAGGACGGCACAAAAGTTGATCCCGGAGATATTGTTTTTATACTTTCCGGTCCTCAGATCGATATATTAAAAGCAGAACGTACAATTCTTAATTTTATGCAGCGGATGAGCGGAATTGCTACGGAAACGAGAAAATATACCGATGAATTACAAGGGCTGAAAACAAAGGTGCTTGATACGCGCAAAACGACACCAGGATTACGCCTTATTGAAAAAGAAGCTGTAAGGATCGGCGGAGGAATGAACCATCGCATAGGGTTATATGATATGATAATGCTTAAAGATAATCATATAGACTATGCCGGAGGAATAGAAAAAGCTATAATAAATGCAAACAATTATCTGAAAGAACGGTTTTTAAATTTAAAGATTGAAGTTGAAACACGCTCACTGGACGATGTTAGGGAAGTTCTGAGAGTTGGACATATAAACCGTATAATGTTGGATAATTTTACATTACAAGATACAAAAATTGCAGTTGATTTAATTGCCGGAAGATTTGAAACTGAATCAAGCGGATGCATTACATTGGAAAATATTCGTAAATATGCAGAATGTGGAGTAGATTTCGTATCAGTTGGAGCGCTTACGCATAGGATAAGAAGCCTGGATTTAAGTCTTAAAGCAATTAATGATGAAAAAAATTAAAAGAATTGCTTTAAGGATCCTTGTCAGAATAAAAGCAGCGACCGATAAAATAAAACTACCGGGGCTGAACGGACATTCATTATATGATGTTACTGTACTTTTTATTAAAGGAATGATAGAAGGAGCAATTTCAATGAGAGCTGCCAGTGTTGCATATAGCTTTTTTATTGCAATATTCCCTACTTTAATATTTTTCCTTAGTTTAATACCCTTCATTCCAATAGATAATTTTCAATATGAACTATTCGGTCTTTTAGAAAATGTTTTGCCTGTAAATGCATATAATTTATTTTATGACACTATTTCCGATACTCTTATGAATCAAAGAAGTAGTGTATTGTCAATAGGTTTCCTGTTGATGTTGATTTTTTCATCAAATGGGATTGTTGCTTTGATAGATGCATTTAATACAAGTTATCATGAAGTCAATACAAGGAATTTTGTCGGAGACAGATTAATATCACTTCTTCTTGTAATAATAATGAGTATACTTCTTATAATTGCCATCACACTTATTGTTATGGGAGGAAGAATTTTTGATATTATAGTCGGTTATTATCCAAAATTGGATAGAAATTCTATTTCAATTCTTTATTTTGTTATAAAATGGCTTACTATAATTTTCTTATTTTTTCTGGCAATATCTTTTTTATATTATTTGGCTCCGGCCAAAAAAAGCCGGTTCAGATTTTTCACGCCAGGAGCAGCATTCTCAACAATTACACTAATATTAGCAGTTTATATATTTGCTTTTTATGTAAATAATTTTTCTCATTACAATAAACTTTATGGTTCTATAGGTACTGTAATTGTTGTAATGTTGTTATTTTACATAATAGCAATGGTTTTGATCGTTGGATTTGAATTAAATATAAGTACTAATATAGTTAAGTCTATGCCTGAGCAAAACAAAAAAGATAGTATTAAGGCTTCTGCAGGTAATATTAAATAAACCAGTATGGCGTGTATTGATTTTATATGAAAGAAAATAAGAATAGCCCTTTTTACGAACTTTGTTTTCCGGAGCGAAAATTCCGTTTAAAAAAAGAAGCTGAAAAGTTTTTTATATACGACGAATTACGAAAAAAATGGATTATTTGTACTCCGGAAGAATGGGTACGACAAAATCTTTTAAAATATCTGGTTTCAGAGTTGAAATTCCCTCAGAATCTTATTGCAGTAGAAAAGAGTTTATCAATTGCAGGCAGAACATATCGTTTCGATGCATTAGTCTACGACAGGAATATTAATCCGTTGGTAATTGTGGAATGTAAATCGCCTGTAGTACCTCTTGACCAAAAAGTATTTGACCAGATATGGAATTATAATTATGAGATTTCGGCTCCTTTTTTTATTGTTACAAACGGACTTAGTTTTTTAATGGGCAAATGTTCGGTAGAGACCGGAGTGAAATTTTTTGATGAAACTGTTGAATATGATATTCTTATGACGCTATGAACTTAGAATTGGAACGAGTTTAACAAAGTTAATTAAAAATGAAAATGAGAAACCAGGTGTTGGTAGTTTTCAACCAGGTACTAATAATTTATAACTAAAAAAGATATGTATATTTTTGCAGATAGCGGTTCCACAAAAACAGAGTGGATAATAACCGATAATGAAGGAAACAGGATTGATTCTTTTAAAACAATAGGTTTGAATCCGTATTTCGTGACATTTGAAAAAATTATTGAAGCAATAACTGAGAATTATCCTGCAGTTCCGGATCCATTAATAATAAAAAAAGTTTTTTTCTATGGTTCGGGTTGTGGTAGTCAGGATAACTTACCGCATTTGAGAGCAGCATTGGAAGAGTATTTTTTTAATGCTGCCGTATATATTTATTCCGATATGCTTGGTACAGCAAGAGCAGTTCTTAAACAAAATTCAGGTATTGCTGCAATAATGGGGACCGGAACAAATTCATGCTTTTATGATGGAAATTCTATTATAAAAAATGCCATTTCTCTTGGATTTATTTTGGGAGATGAGGGTAGTGGGGCTTCAATAGGAAAAGAATTTGCCAAACAATATCTCGAGAAACGATTTGATGATGAACTAACTGCACAAATCCTTTCCGAAACAGGTGCAACACATTCGTCCATACTTAACGCAATATACAGAAATCCCCATCCGAACAGGTATTTGGCCGGTTTTTGTATTTTTATAAAGAATAATATTGATCATCCGCAGTTACAAAAACTGATTCAGAAATCTTTTGAAGATTTTTTTGAAAAATACATCAAAATATATGATAATCCACATAAATATATGCTTGGATTTTGTGGAAGTATTGCAATAAATTTTAAAGATTTTATAATAGAAATAGCAGATAGATACAAAATAAAAGATTTGTGTTTTGTTTGTAACCCATTAGAGGAGTTAATCGAATACCATAAAGTTAATAATTTTGACTGATAATCATCATAATAAACTGGTATTCATCATACTATAAAAATAAAAAAAAAGTCTTTGAAGAACCTTTAAAAAAATGTAATTTCGTAAAATTTTAAAATAGATAGGAATAATTTATGAAAAACTCCGGTAAAATAGTTTTAGAAGGTTTGACATTTGACGATGTGCTTTTAATACCTGCGTATTCGGAAGTGTTACCTTCCCTGGTAAATCTAACATCAAAATTTTCCAGAAACATTGTAATTAATACTCCTATAGTATCGGCAGCCATGGATACAGTTACGGATAGTAAAATGGCAATTGCTATTGCCAGGGAAGGAGGTATAGGAGTTATTCATAAAAATATGTCGATAACAGATCAGGCCAAACATGTTAAACAGGTTAAAAGAGCTGAAAATGCAATGATTCTTAATCCTGTTACTATAAATATTGGAGGAAATGTTGGCGATGCTATCAAAATAATGATGGATTATAATATCGGAGGAATCCCCGTTGTTGATTCTGAAAATATACTTAAAGGTATTGTTACCAGTAGAGATATGAGGTTTCAGACCGATATTAATAAGCCGATCAGAGATGTTATGACATCGGAAAATATTATTACAACCGAACAAGGAATAGAATTAGACAGGGCAAAAGATATTTTTATGAAATATCGCATTGAAAAACTTCCAGTTGTAGATAAAAATTATAAACTAGTAGGTTTAATAACCTATAAAGATATAACTAAGGCTGCTGATTGTCCACATTCGTGTAAAGATGAACATGGGCGTTTAAGGGTTGCTGCGGCAGTAGGCGTAACTGCAGATAGCCTGCAAAGGATCACTGCTTTGGTTGAAGCCGGAGTTGATGCGATTGTAATGGATTCGGCACACGGACATTCGAAAAATATTATTGAAATGCTGAAAGCAGCAAAAAAACGTTTTCCCGGAATTGATATAGTTGTTGGAAATATTGCAACAGCCGAAGCTGCTATTGCCTTGGCCGATGCCGGTGCCGATGCTGTTAAGGTTGGAATAGGACCAGGGTCTATTTGTACAACAAGGGTGGTTGCCGGAGTTGGAATGCCTCAGCTTTCCGCTGTTTTTGAAGTTGCAGATGCTCTTAAAGGTAGAGATATTCCAGCTATTGCCGATGGCGGTATAAGATATTCAGGAGATATTGTTAAGGCTATAGCAGCAGGAGCAAGTTCTATTATGGCAGGTGGATTATTTGCAGGTACAGAGGAAGCTCCGGGTGATACGATCATATATAACGGACGAAAATTTAAATCATACCGCGGTATGGGATCTCTTGACGCTATGCAACAAGGATCTAAAGACCGTTATTTTCAGGATATGGAAGATAACATAAAAAAACTGGTTCCGGAAGGAATTTCAGGCAGAGTGCCTTATAAAGGAACACTGAATGAAGTTATTTATCAGCTTATCGGCGGGCTAAAGGCAGGAATGGGATATTGCGGAGCTGGAAGTATTAGAGACCTTCAGGAAAAAGCAAAATTTGTGAGAATTACAACAAACGGAGTAATAGAGAACCATCCGCATGATGTGACTATAACCAGAGAGGCTCCAAATTATTCGAGAATGGACTAAATTAAGAACCGGGTTTGCGATCTCACGAAGCAAATAAAGTTAATTAATAAAGAAATAATAATTAAACACTGGATACTGAATATTAGATACTTTTAACTTAAAATGTAATAAAAATTTTTAAAGTATGAAAAAAACAATAATTACTCTTTTGGCAATATTATTTGTTGTAGCAATATTTGCTCAGGAAAAAGCTTTATTAGAAATAGATGATGAAAAAATATATGCAGATGAATTTCTTCATATTTACAGGAAAAATAATACTGATGCTAATGCAATGAATTACGACGCATTAAAAGATTATATGGATCTTTTTTGTAATTTTAAATTAAAAGTTCACGAAGCTGTAGAGTTAGGCCTGGATACCTCTTCTTCTTTCAAAAATGAACTGTATGGTTACAGGTCACAGTTGGCACAGCCTTATCTGAATGACCAGAAAATAGAAGAAGATATCGTGAAAGAAGCATATGATCGCATGCAATACGATGTTGAAGTAAGCCACATACTTATAAAATTACCTAAAAATCTTACTCCTGAAGATACATTAAAAGCATATGAAAAAATAAATGAAGTATATGAAAAATTAAAAAAAGGAGAAGATTTTGAGAAGTTGGCAGAAGAATACTCTGAAGATGAATCCGTAGTTGTCAATGGTGGAAACATAGGCTATCGTACTGTTTTTGGATTAGTTTATGAGTTTGAGACCGAAATGTATAATACTCCGGTAGGAAAATTTTCAAAACCGTTCAGAACAGGATACGGATATCATGTTTTAAAGGTTACGGATAAGAGACCGGCTAAAGGAAAATATAAAGTCGCTCATATTATGAAAGTTGTTCCTCCTGGATTATCAAGCGGCTCTGTAAAAGAAATAAAAGATAAAATAATTAAAATTGAGGAGAGATTAAAAAATGGTGAAGATTTTGCTAAAGTTGCAGAAGAAGTGAGCGATGACAGAAAAACTGCTGCGAAAGGAGGAGAATTAGGATGGATATCTGTTGGCGGCAGAATGATAAAAGAATTTGAAGAAGCTACTTTTAAACTTAATAATGTCGGTGATATTTCTCCTATAATTGAAACAGGATATGGTTATCACATAATAAAACTATTGGAAATCGAACCGATAAAGCCATTTGATGAAATAAAAAATAATATTAAATCCCAGATAACAAATACTGCAAGAACATCAAAAAGCAGAGAAGCAGTTCTTGCAAGACTTAAAGAAGAATATAACCTTATAACATATCCGGAAAATGTATCAGATTTTACAAAATATGTTACTGATTCAATTTTTGAAGGAACCTGGAAAATTGAAGAAAATATAGACCTGACTAAAGTTGTTCTTACGTTTAATAATCTCTCATATACGCAGAATGATTTTTATAATTATATCATAAAATTTAATAGAAAACAGCCAGTACAGGATATTACAATGTATGTAAACAATGCATTTGGTAATTTTGCAAATAAAATGCTTATTGGATACGAAGAGGAAATCCTGGAAGATAAATATCCTGACTTCAAATACTTATTAAAAGAATACCATGATGGAATTTTATTGTTTGAACTTACCGATAAAATGGTTTGGACCAAAGCTGTAAAAGATACGACAGGACTTGCAAGCTTTCATAACGAAAATAAAAATAATTATATGTGGAATTATCGTTATGATGTAAAGGTATATAAAACTAAAGATAATAAAACAGCCAATGCATTGGCAAAATCATTAAATAAAGGTCAGAACAGTGAAATAATACTGGCAAAGTTGAATAAAAAAGATCCTGAAAATGTTATTCTTGAAGAATCTTATCTTAATGAAAAAAATGTAACATTAAAAGTAGACCAACTAATTAGGGAGAACAGCATTCCTGAAAAAGAAAATTATAGCCAGACAATAATAGATCCGGAAAACAATAATGTAACTCTGATAAAAGTTATTGGTCCTCAGCCTAAGACTTTAAACGAAGCTCGCGGCATAATTACAGCAGATTATCAGAATTATCTTGAAAAAGAATGGATAAAATATCTTCGTGAAAAATACAAGATTATTGTTCATGATGATGTATTAAGGCAAATCGCTAGATAATATAATATTATATAAAATGATAAAAAAAATATTCATTTCTTTTTTTATACTGTTATTGCTTTTTGTTATTTCGTGTGGAAAAAAGGATAGCCTTGTAGTAAACGACGAAATAGTCGCAAGTATTGGAAATGAATACCTTTTCAGAAAAGATATAATAAAATTATTACCTGATAATGTAACGCCGGAAGACAGTGCCGTTATAATAAATAATTACATTGAAGAATGGCTTGTGGAAAGGCTTATATATCAGGAGGCTTTACAAAATCTTGAAGATACTGCAGGAATATCGGATAAAATAAAAAACTACCACCGTCAGTTATATACGTATTATTATATTGATCAAATACTTAATACCGATTATAAAATAACAGAAGAAGAAATAAATGAATATTATCAGAATAACCTGGAAGACTATGTATTGAAATCTACATGTGTTAAAGCTCATTACCTTATCATGGATGCGAATGTATCTTCATATTATGATGTTTTGGAAAAAGTATGGACTTCAACTCTGGCAGATGAAGAAGCTCTTAAGGATTATTGTAAGGGAACAAACAAAAAAGTCTATTTTATAAAAGAATGGATGCCTATAAAGGAATTCTTTAATTTAATACATTATACAAGCCAGATTTTAGACCATGAATTATCTTATATTTCAGTTCTTGATTATGTTGAAGGAGATAAAAGATTCATTGTTAAAATAGACGATTATATATTAAAAGGTCAGAGTAGTCCGTTGGATTTTGTAAGAGAAGATATAATTCAGATAATAATAAATAACAGGAAAAGAGATAAATATATCCGGATGAAAAATAATCTTGTAGAAGAAGCCGTTAAATCTGGAGTAATTATATTAAAATAAATAAACATGTTGAAAAAAATTTTAGTTATACTGATAATAGTATTAGGATCTTTATCTGCCAGATCGCAGTCGGTAATTGATCAAATAGTTGCAGTTGTCGGAAGTGAGATCATCCTGCGATCGGATATCGAAAATCAGTATATTCAATACATAAGTCAGGGAAATTATTCTGATGAAGGAGATCTAAAATGTGAAATCCTGGAAGATCTGCTATTTCAAAAATTGTTATTATTACAGGCAAAAGCAGATAGCCTTGAAGTGACGGAAAAAGAGATAAGTCAGGAGTTGAATAGAAGACTTAACATTTTTATAACTCAACTGGGATCTGAAAAAAAACTGGAAGAATTTTACGGAAAATCAATACTTGAAATTAAAAGCGATTTTAGCCGTATAATACAGGAACAATTACTTACACAAAAAGCTCAAGCGGCAGTTACTTCCAATGTTAAAATTACCCCGTCTGAAGTGAGGGCATATTACGAAGCAATTCCACCGGATAGTCTTCCTGTTATCGAGCCATATTTTGAATTATCCGAAATAGTTATTACTCCTGTAATTACAAAAGAAGAAAAAGATGGAACAATAAAAAAACTTAACGATATAAGAGACAGGATACTTAATGGGGAAAGTTTCTCTACAATGGCGGTTTTATATTCTGAAGATCCTGGTTCTGCTGCTAATGGAGGAGAACTCGGCTTTGTGAGCCGTACCGATCTGGTTCCGGAATTTGCTTCTGTGGGTTTTGCTCTTACCAATACAAGTGATATATCCAGAGTTATTGAAACAGAATTTGGTTTTCATATTATACAATTGATTGAAAAACGTGGTAATATGATGAATTTCCGGCACATACTTATGGTTCCTAAAACAAGTATAGATCAGGTTCAGATTGCAGAACAAAAGGCAGACAGCATTTACAATCTTCTTGTTTCAGATTCTATAAGTTTTTTAGATGCAGTAAAAAAATACAGTGATTCCGATACTAAATTGAACGAAGGAAAAGTTACCAACCCTTATTACGGAACATCCAAACTTACAAATGACTTTGTAGATTCATATACCAGAAGGGCTATTTCCGGATTAAAAGCAGGAGAAGTCTCACGTCCTTTTTTAGGGAGCGATAACAGGGGAGGAAAAGCCATGAAGATTCTGAGAGTTGACACCAAAGTAGACAAACATACGGCCAATCTTAAAGATGACTATCAGGAAATACAACAATATGCACTTCAGAATGAAAATCAGAAGGCTATAAAAAAATGGATTAGTGGTAAATTAAATACTACATATATAAAAATCGATGAATCTTATAGGAATTGCGATTTTAAATATGCAGATTGGAATAAAGAAAATAAATTATAATTAAAAATAAAAAATGAGTAAAGCTGAAATAAGAACAGAAGAAGGAGTGATGAAAGTAGAATTTTTCAATGAAGATGCTCCTAATACAGTTAAGAATTTTATTAAACTGGCAAAAGATGGATATTACAATGGTTTAAGATTTCATAGGGTTATTCCGCAATTTGTTATTCAGGGAGGTTGCCCATATTCAAAGGATGCAAATAATCCCCGTGTTGGTACGGGAGGTCCTGGTTACACTATTGATTGTGAATTGACGGGCGGAAATCAGTATCATGACAGAGGTGTTTTATCAATGGCTCATGCCGGTAGAAATACAGGCGGATCACAATTTTTTATTTGCCATAGCAGAGAAAATACTGCACATCTTGACAGGAATCATACATGTTTTGGCAAAGTAGTTGAAGGATTGGATGTAATTGATAAAATAAGACAGGGAAGCCTTATAAATGAAATTGTAATAACTGAAGAATAACAAACGTTATTATAATTCAGTTTAGGCTAATTATTTAAACGTTAAAAATATTAAAATCAGTGAATTAGATTCTGATTTTTCATTAAAATTACCCCATTTTTAAAGTTTTTTCTTTAAAAATGGGGTAATTTATTTTGGATATCCTGATAAAATATCAAAAAAATTGTAATTCACATTAAAGCTAATAACCCTATTTATGACAACCTTGTAAACAATGAGAACAGCCGGGTAATTCCCCTCTTAAACGGGAATTAATAAGATCTGACATCCTGTTTCTTAATGGTTCAACATCTATTTCAAGCAGAATGTCGTTAGCAAAAGCAAACATAAGCATTAATCTTGCTTCTTTTGCATTAATCCCCCTTGAGCGCAGATAAAATAAAGCATCTTTATCTAATTGACCAATAGTGGCACCATGGCTGCATTTTACATCATCGGCATAAATTTCCAGTTGAGGTTTTGTTCTGACTTTTGCACCGGAAGTTAAACTTATATTGTTATTTGTTTGGAATGCTTCGGTTTTCTGGGCATCAGGTCTTACAATGATCCTTCCTGCAAAAGCTGTCAATGCCGAATCATCAAGTATATTTTTGTATAATTCATTACTTTTACAGTTAGGAACTTTATGATCAATGAAAGTATAATTATCAAATATCTGGTTATTATCCGCAAGTCCGAGTCCGTATAATTTTACATGAGAATACTCACCTGAAAGTTTCGCATAAATATTATTCCTTATAATGCCCCCATGAAGCGATAAAATTAATGAATTTACTTTTGAATATTCTTCAAGAGTAATAAAATGGTTATTTATTACTGACGATTTTTTAGGTTCATTTTGTAATGCATAATATTTGAAAACAGACTTTTTCCCTATATGGGATTCTGTGACATCAACAACAAAATTATTACTATTGTTCAGTGTATGATCACAGACAATAAGCGATAATTCGGAATTTTCTTCAATTATGAATAAATTTCTTTTAAACAGGCTTTTGTTTCCGAAACCGTGAGTAAGATTTATTAATTGTATGGTTTTATTTAATTTTGTATTTTCAGGAATAAAAATAAATAGTCCATCATTAGCAAGCATTGTATTTAATGAAACAAACCCGTCATTTATTTCGGAAGCATGTTGATTATAGTATTTATCAAATATTTCCGGATATTTATTCATTGCTTCATTTAATCCGCAAATAATTACACCTTCCGGAAGATCTTCAATGGGTTTATTTTTTTCATAATATGATCCGTTTGATAATAATACTACATGAGTATCCATATCGCCGATTTCACACTTAAAATATTCATTAATATCAACAAACGATTGTTTTGCATCCGGAAAATATTCATAGTCGTTTTCAAATATTTTTTCTATTCCGGTATATTTATAGTTTTCGTCATTTTTATCGGGAATGCCGTTCTGTTTGAATTTTTTTAATGCTTCATTACGGTATTCAAAAACTTTTTGATTGCCATTCTTTGCAAAATCATCAGAAAGATCCTGATATATATTAATATATTTTTTTAAAACTTTTTTCATGATATTATTTTATAAGTTGGCTTATAGTTGATAATTAAGAATTAAAAATTAAGAATTAAGAATCCGGCCAACATTAAACAATCAATGAATTTTAATTATCTATTTCTTCTTTTATCCAGTTATATCCTTTTGCTTCCAGTTCAAGAGCAAGTTCTTTACCTGCAGTTTTTACAATCCTGCCGTCGTACAGGACATGAACAATATCCGGAACAATAAAATCCAGAAGCCTTTGGTAATGCGTAATTACAATTACGGAATTTTCGGGAGTTTTTAGTTTGTTAACACCATTGGCAACAATCCTTAAAGCATCAATATCAAGCCCGGAATCTGTTTCGTCAAGAATTGCAAGTTTTGGTTTGAGCATTGCCATCTGGAATATTTCGTTCCGTTTTTTTTCACCTCCTGAAAAACCTACATTTACCGAACGGCTTGCCAGGTCTGATTTTAGTCCTACCAAATCTTGCATTTCTCTCATATATTTTAAAAATTCGGCAGAACTCATAGGAGGGAGGTCTTTGTACTTTCTTTGGGAATTTACTGCGGTTTTCATAAAATTTATCATGCTTACACCGGGAATTTCAACAGGATACTGAAAACTTAGAAATATTCCTTCGTTTGCTCTTTCTTCAACGTTTAAATCGGAGATGTCTTTACCCATATAATATATTTCCCCTTCAGTAACAGTAAAATCTTCTTTTCCTGCAAGAACTGCCGATAGTGTAGATTTTCCCGATCCGTTGGGTCCCATTATTGCATGTATCTCTCCTGCTTTTATTTCAAGATTGATCCCTTTCAGGATTTTTTTGCCATTGATCTCCGCATGTAAATTTTTAATAACTAACATGGTATTATTTTGTTAAATTGTTATTATTTAGTCTTATTTGCATAGAATGTTTTATTCCGTGCGGTAAATATTCTTTTATATTTTCAAAAATTGCTATTATTTCATTTTTTAATTCAGGATATTCTTTGGAAACTTTCAGTAAAAACTGAAAAGCAATACTTCTTACTGATGGCTTCCGGTGGTTATCCAGCAAAAGATCATAACAAATGTCGAATACTTCACTTGTTTGTTCTTCCGAAAGATCAAGATTTTGTAATATTTTCAGAGTTTCTCGTATATGACCGTCAATATTGATTTTTTTTAAGGCACGGATAATTTCGTCAGCATATGGATTTAAGTCTTCATGGTATTTTGAACTATAATATGCTAAAACCCATGATGCTCTCCAGGCTTCTTTTGTATTTGAAGAAATGTACATAACGAAACTCCTTAATAGCTCAGGTTTCCCTTTAATAAACCCGCTAAGCTCTTTAACTTTAAAGTTTATAGTTGCTATGTAATTGTATATTTCGTTATTATTATCCATTAATCTTTTTATTTTTTTTCACCCGGATATGCTTACTGCATAATTTAACCGCGTCAATTTAAGATTCTTTTAATTCTTAATTATCCTACACTTCCTTCCAGACTGATTTGCAATAGTTTTTGAGCTTCCACTGCAAACTCCATAGGTAGCCTGTTTATAACTTCTTTGGCATATCCGTTAACTATTAATCCTATAGCATCTTCGGTTGAAATTCCTCTCTGATTACAATAAAAGATTTGTTCTTCGCTTATTTTGGAAGTCGTTGCTTCATGCTCAACTATTGAAGAGTCATTATCAACTTCTATATATGGAAAGGTATGTGCACCACATTTATCTCCAAGTAATAATGAATCACATTGGGAAAAATTACGCGAATTTTCAGCTTTTTCAGCTACTTTTACCAAACCACGGTATGAGTTACTGCTCTTACCTGCTGAAATTCCTTTTGAAATAATGGTACTACTGGTATTTTTTCCCAGGTGTATCATTTTGGTTCCGGTATCTGCCTGTTGAAAATTATTGGTGACAGCTACTGAGTAAAATTCGGAAACAGAATTATCCCCTTTCAAAATTGTACTCGGATATTTCCATGTTATTGCCGATCCTGTTTCTACTTGTACCCAGCTTATTTTTGAATTATTACCTTTACAAAGCCCACGTTTGGTTACAAAATTATAAATTCCCCCTTTTCCTTCTTTGTTACCTGGGTACCAGTTTTGTACGGTTGCATATTTTACTTCGGCATTTTTATGGGCAATAATTTCAACAATTGCAGCATGAAGCTGGTTCTCGTCACGCATTGGTGCCGTACAACCTTCCATATAACTTACAAAACTGTCTTCATCGGCAATTATTAATGTCCTTTCAAATTGTCCGGTATTTCCTGCATTTATTCTGAAATATGTCGATAACTCCATAGGAGACCTTACTCCTTTTGGAATATAGCAAAAGGAACCATCGCTGAATACAGCAGAATTTAATGCGGCAAAATAATTATCGCTGTATGGTACAATACTGCCCATATATTTTTTTACCAGGTCAGGATGTTCCTGTACTGCTTCTGAAAAAGAACAGAAAATTATTCCTTTTTCAGCTAAAGCTTCCTGAAATGTAGTTTTTACTGAAATACTGTCCATTACTGCATCGACAGCAACGCCCGACAAACGTTTTTGTTCGTCAAGCGGTATACCTAATTTATCAAAAGTATTTTTTATTTCAGGGTCGATATCATCAATACTTTTTAAGGAAGGTTTTTGTTTTGGAGCTGAATAATAAATAATATCCTGATAATTTATTTCAGGAATGTTAAGATGTGCCCAGTCCGGCATTTTCATAGTTTTCCATTTTTCAAATGCTTTTAACCTGAATTCCAGCAACCAGTCCGGTTCATTTTTTTTTCCGGAAATTGATCTTACCGTTTCTTCTGTTAAACCTATGGGTATTTCATCAGTATCAATATCGGTGACAAATCCGTATTTGTATTCGGATTGCGTAACTTCACGTAATACCTTATCTTGTTCTTTTTCCATTATTTGTATTTGTTAATAACGCATTTTATTTACGTATTTGTTTTGCAAAATTATAAAATATTTTTTCTTTTTTTTAGAATAGTTCTAAATAAATTCTTGCAATATGGTTTAAAATAGATTTCATATTATATTATTAGTTTTTTTTTGCATCAAATATGGTATTTTTTTTGTATAAGTATATTACGCACTGGAATAAATAGTTTTGTGATATAAAAAAATGAAAGATCGTTTAAAAATTTTTTGATAAAATCAGAGTAATATTTATAAGATTCTTCTGAATTATTGTGGTATGATTCGTGAAAAATGTGATTATAGCGGTAATGTAATACCGTTATTATTTATGTATTAACTATATATCGATTGGTATAATCATTCTTAATAATTACCATTTTTTGTATATTTTTTAAAAAAATATGTTGCCAGTTTGGTTTTTTGAAAAAAAGTGATTATTTTTGTACTTTGGTAGAGTGAATAATTTGTTAAAGTAGCTTTGTTGTAGCGAGTAACGTTTTGTTTTTCAGATGATTAAGGATCATATTTTTGAATGAAATTTTAAAATCATTTTTTTGCAAGAAATTGTAAGTGGGATAATTATCTAAATTTTTTTAAAAAACTTTATGAACTATTGAAAATCAGAATAAACCAGTTATGGTAGAGCCTGTAAAAATTGAAAAAGCGATGAAAAAAACATTAAAACTATTTAATTTTATTATTTGTACTATATTGGTACATGCGTATGTAAATGCTCAGGAAGAAATTGTTATTACTTATGGTGATAACACAACAAGTGGAAATTATGTATTTAATGTTCCTTATGGAGTAACTCAGGCAAAAAAAGTTGAAGTTTGGGGTGCCGGCGGACGAGGAGCGCTTATTACAGATTATGAAAAAAGAGGCGGTGGCGGAGCCGGAGGGTATTATTCTCGTTTTGAACAATATCAGCTGAATAATCCTGCCATATCTTTACGAGTTGGGCAAGGAGGAAATGATCGGAATCAAAACATTGATGGAGGAAGTGGTTATCATGGTGAAAATTCTTTTTTTGGAAATATTCAATCCAGAGGTGGAGATGGTGTCGGCACCAATCAAGGAGGTGCAGATAATGATCATGGTTTTTTAAATAACCCTTATGGAACTATTCAATATAAAGGAGGTGCCGGCGGAGATGGAGGAGCTTCAGGTACTGTTGGCTATGGGGGAGCAGGAGGAAGTTCTGCAGGTATTTCATCTGATGGAACAAATGGAGCCAATACCTCGACAGAAAACACTTCAGCTCCATCCGGTGGCGGTTTTGGCGGTGGCGGAGCAAAAGCAAATGGGGGCAATGGTATTGATGGCGGTTTTCCCGGCGGTGGCGGCGTGAGAAGATCTTGGATAGCTGGTGGAGATCAAAGATTGCCCGGAAAAGGCGCCAATGGGCAGGTAAAAGTATCTTTTGATTTTACAATGCCTGATGTAGAAATTGTTTTTTCAGATTCTGAAAGTTCGGAACTGACTGTTTGCCAGTATAATGAAGTTGTAATATCAGTTTTAAACCCTATAACCGATCTTAATAACCACGAAATATTATATCAATGGAAGAAAAATGGTGTAAATATTGGAACACCTACCAATTCGACCAGTATAACAGTTTCCGGAGAAGGAGAATATTCGGCAGAAATGATATACAAACTTATTTTTACCGGCGGATCTCCTGCCGAAGTTGTAAAAAGATCTTCTTCCAATGTGTTGAACATTAATGTGATTCAGCCTGCTGAAAGTGTGTTGTCCGATGGTGATTTTATATGGACAGGAAAAACCAACAGTAATTGGGATCAAAGTTCCAACTGGGTAATTTATGAAAATAATAGTTATAGTATTCCTACTATTACGCCGAATGAAAATATTAATGTTATTATTCCGAATAACACATGCATAATAAATTCGCTTATATTACCTGCTTTAAGTTCTCAATCTTCTAAAAATCTGATGATAGAAGATAATTCAGGATTTGTGATGGAAAATGATTCTGAATTAAGGATTTCAGGTGATTTTATTAATGCCGGCGAAGTTACTGCAGGACTATCGGATATATATGTTGCCGGTGATTGGATAAATACAGGATTATATTATTCCGGAGAAAGTACGGTTTTATTTAATGGAGACAATAAACAGACAATTGACCATAATGGCGATTTTTATAAAGTTGTATTTGATAATACAAATGAAGTATCAGAAAACGGATCGGTTGAAATTATATCACCTATAGCGATTAATTATGGTGTTGAATTTTTAAATGGTATAGTTTACTACTCTGAAGCAGGAAGCCTGACATTTAAACAAGGTTCATATGCTAACGGGTCTTCAACAAATAGTTTTGTAAATGGTATAGTTACAAAAGTTGGATCAAATGATTTTATTTACCCTATTGGTGATGTTAGATGGAGAGCCTTACCGGGAACAAATAATGCGTTTTATGTAGTTTATGGTGGCATAAAAATAGAACCATATTCAGGATTTGATGAAAGTACTGTAATAACTGTTTCATATAATTTTGATAATGATAATATGCCACCTTACTGGAGTTTCAGTAATAATACTGATGCAGATATACATCATGTAAGTGACCGCGAAAATTGGTCGGTTGAAACAGAAAAAGATGTTCAGGCATACATAACATTGTACTGGGAAGATAACAATAATTGTGCGACATTGGGACACGAATCATGTATTCATGCATTTTGCAGTGCTGAAACAGTAGCAGATGTTACGGAAGAAGATGAGAATACTTTGGAAGTAGATTTTCTTACTATAGCCATATCAAATGGTAGTATGTGGCAAAATGTAGGATTTAATACGGCAAATGACAAGACAGTTGTTGTTAATCATAATTCGGGAGCAATTACTTCAAGGGAGCCTGTGATGATTAAAGGAATTGTTTCACAATCTAAATCAGAAGAAAGTAGTATGAATATCATCAGTTATGCTACTGTTGACGATCTTATGGTTCTCCCTGTCGAACTAATAAGTTTTAAGGCTTATTGTACTGATAACGGTATTACTTTAGAATGGAATACAGCATCTGAAATAAATAACGACTATTTTATTGTAGAAAGATCTGTTGGTAATGTAAGTAACTTTTCTGAAATTGGAAGAGTTAAAGGCTGTGGTAACTCTAATGTTATAAATAATTATTCGTTTAAAGATAATATGGTCTTTAATGAAACTGTATATTATAGACTAAAACAGGTCGATTATGATATGAAACAAAAAGTATATGAAGTTGTGTCCGTTTATTGCGAGAATAATCAAAAGCTTTTTGTTGATGTTTATCCTATGCCGTTTAATGATTATATTAATATAGATCTTAATAATATAAGTAATTATGATTTAGTTCTGGTTGAGATTTATGATGAAATGGGAAAACTTATTTATTCTCATAATCATAGTACATCTTATCATGATGTCCATAGGATAAATATTAATACTGATGAATTTGTTTCATCTGTTTATTATCTGAGAATTGTTACAGGCGACGAAGTTATAAGCAGAAAGATTCTTAAATGTAAATAAAAAGTATTTTATATAAAAATGGGATAATTTTTAAAAGTTATCACTTTATAATCAGATAAATCAGCGGTCCCGGATGTTTCGGCAAAACATCCGGGACCGCTGGTCTTTTAGGTTGGGAGAGGCAATAAGAAATTGTCCGTTTTGGTGTATAAAAGTTCTATGTATACATAATCCACACTAACCAGTGAATTATTATTTTGAAAAAACAAATATTCTCCAGTATTCATCCGATGAATATATTGTATCAGATTTAAAGCCGGTTTTTTCAATATCTTTTACAAAATTTTCTTCTGTTTTGTACCAACCTCCTCCAGTACAGAATTTCCGGCTTTTTTTATTCTTTTTCAGTACATGTTCGCCTATTGTCATTATTCCGTTTTTCCTTAGTATACGGTAGCATTCGTTCATCATGTCGGTATCATGTTTAAAATGATGATAAGCTTTATATATAATAATTTTATTTACGGAATTATCAGACATAGGTATTGTTTTAGGTGTACCTTTTACAGTAACAAATTTATTTGTTATTGGCGAACCTCTCATTTTGGAATAGTAAGGAGTATAAACAATTTCAATATTATTTTGCGAAATCCTTGATGTATTAATATCTTCCAGGTAAAACAGTATACTGTCGGTAAACATTGAAATAATAAACTCTTTTTCACCGGTTTCAGCACCAATACTAAGAACTGTATCATGGTTTTTTATTCTGCTTTTTATCATAAAATCCTTAGTACTTTCAATTACTTTAGTATTTGCTTCGGTAATAACGCGGGCAGAGTGTATATTTTTATACAATTGTATTTTGGGACAAACAGTTTTTTGGGTTTTACACGAAATACATAATAATGTTAGTGAGCAAATGACGATCAGGAAATATTTTTTTTTCATAAATGTAGTTTTAGTTAGTTTTTTTAGTGAAAAAAAAGATTCTTCGATCGCCAATATCTTTATAGACAGTATCACATATAAATCCAAGATTAACAATGTCATTTACGAAATTTTCCTGTGTTTTATACTTCCCTTTGTCCCCACAATATCGTCTTGTTTTCATGTTGCGTTCGGTAACATTTTCCCAGATTATTAGATTTCCATTATTTTGTAAAACTCTTTTCGCTTCTTTAACCATAATAATATCATTTTTAAAATGATGGTAAACATTATACATTATAACTTTTGATACTGAATTATCATTTATCCCAAAATGTTTTTGTGTGCCTTTTATTATTGCAAAAGTATTTGTAACAGGTGTTTGCCGCATTTTTGAATAGTGTGGTATACATACTTCTTCTATCCTGAATTTTGTAAGACTGGAAATATCAACATCCTGTAAATAAAAATGAACACTATCAGTAAACAACGACCATAAAAATTCCCTGTTCCCATTCCATGAACCAATACTTATAATTGTATCATATTTTTCTATTTTTGATTTTTCAACAAAATTTTGTGCTTTTTTGATTTCTTCGATATTTTCAGAGGAAATCACCATATTATTTTTGATATATTCATATTTTCTGGGCGGACGTGTATGATTTTCCTGTGAATGGCACTGTTTTTGCGGCAGATATAATAAGATGGCGTTTATCCAAACGTAAGCTATTATGTATATTTTATATTTTAATATCATATTATATTGTTTTATCTTAACACTAGATAATATATGGTTATGGGTTAAATATTAATCTGAACCCTACACAATCGGAAGGTTTTCCGCTCCAGTTCTCACTGTTCTTTATTTCTATAAAATGTCTTGTACTTGCCCAGCTTCCACCTTTGGTTTTTGTTGGCACATTTATCATTTCGGCAATATTCCCACTCATGTCGTACAGTTTGGAATCGTTTGGAATTAATGATGCACAAACAAGCGGTCCACTGTATTTTGTCCAATATGTATCAGGTAATAAATAATCCGTGGTTTCACTGTTTTGTTTTGAAACTAATTCTGTAAACGGTAGAGAGTCTTTGATTTCTTCATATGTATAATATCCGGTTTTGGTGTACGAACAATTATTGTTGTTTACTATTTCCTTTTTTTCAAAGAATTGTGTTGTATAAAACCTTGCTTTTAATGAACAGTCAGGAAGTCTTACATATGGTCCGTTCCACGGGTAGAGCCTATATGGAGAACATTTATTTCCCATTTTTGCCATGTATTCCCACTCTGTTTCTGTTGGCAGGCGAAACTTGTTTTTATCGTTTAAATTGTACATTTCACTTAGCCAGTCGGCAAATATTTGTGCTGCTTCGTGACTTATACCTCTTACGGGTTCAAAAGCAAAATGCGAAAATATCATTTTATCTATTTTATTATCGGTTATAAATTTTTTCGGAAAAGGCATGTATTGATATAATTTGCTGAAATCCATAATTTTCTGGTTTGAATAAGCTGTGTCAATTTCATAATTTATTTTTATTTTCCAGTTTTCATCATTAGGAATGCATTTTTTTAAATCATCGGTACGATTATTGTCAATAAGATAATTCAGGAATAACATCCACGTAAGATTTGTTGTTTCAGTTTGTTGTGCCCAAAATGTCTCTATGTGTACTTCTTCATTATCATCATGGAATTTTCCATTAGGAATAAGGCTGAACCCGTTGGGAGGATTAAATGTATATTTAGATTTGGAGCTTTTTGCATTTTGTCTTATAAGTGAGTAGTCTATTCCTTCAAGGTTTCGACCTATGATATTTATTTTATTTACGATTTTTTCTTCGTCTTTTAGTTTTATTCTCATTACAAATCTAAATCCTACGGTTGGTAATTGTTCATCCGGATTTATGAAAACTTTTGCACTTAAAGCGCTTTTTAAATCTATGGCACCGCTATGGTTTCTTTTGTCAGTCCAATTAGCACCATGCACCAGTTTTCCGTTTTTATCATTATAATTATCATCAAAATATTTTTCCAATATCAATAAATATTCATTGTCAGGACTATTCGTTTCTTTAACTCTTTTTCTTTCTTCTGTAATATATTGTTCCCAACCAGGCGAATAATCCATTTTTGTCCATTCCGAAACATTGCCGCCCATAAATTTTATATCGCTTATTTTATTATATATTGGTCTTCTACCAAATTTGTAAAAATGTAAAAATTCCGTGTCTGACTTTGTGGATTCCGGGATATCTCCAAATGACAAATTTGAATAAACTTCAAGTCCCATACTTTCTCTAAGCTTTTTATCATTATGGGATTTTACTGCAAGATTACATATATTATCACTGAAATCTTTTGACCTTGTAAAATAATCGCCTTCTTCTCCATATCCTATGGTTAATAGTATGTCACGGGAAGCCAGCTCCCATTCATAATCGTATGGCAGGTCAAATTCGATTTCATAAGGTAGATTATTGTCTTTTAAGTTCTGTTCCCAAATATAAGTAAGCCAATCGACATAAGCCAAAGCCTGCCAGTAACTTACTCCAACAACAGGATAGATTCCATAAGCAGGATGATGAAGATAGTATTCTACCATCGGTTCAGTATGATTTGATTCTGTTCGCCAACATTCTACATTTGGATAAATATTTATAGTATTCGTTCCGAAATGTTTTTCAACTTCATCATTTTGTTTATAAAATGTATATTGAAAAAAATCAGGATTTTCATTTGGAGTTTTTATGTGTTCCGGTTTACCTCCATTATATCTTACTACTACCCAATAAATAAATTCATTATAATCAAGATTAGATACTTCTGTTTTGCTGATATAAAAAGGTTTCAGATATTTGTAATTATCGTTTTCGGAAAAATATTTTTGTGAATTTCCGGCAGCTAAAATTTCGTTATTATAAATTCTGAAATATTCGGGAAGTTTTAATTTTAGTATTCCATCGCGTGTATCTACTTTATTTCCAAGATGGTCGATTGTATGCGAAATAAATCTCATATTGTCGAATCCTGTTTTAAACGGAATACCATCGTACAAAGGAATCATTACGGTTTCCGGTAATGTTCGAATAGGTGTAATCTGATTAGAATTTGGGTGTATTATTATTGCGCTGTCAAGATTTCTTGGTGGTTTTGGAGAATAATCTTTCGGATAAACCAAACATTGATATCCGGTAATTGTATATTTATCGGCAGTTACATTTTTCCCCGGTGACCTTCCTGATTTTTTTGAATTTGTTTCTTCAACATATTCGGGGTGAAATGATTTTATAACAGGGAAATTGTTATTAATAGGTTCTTTATATGTGTATACAGCTGGAATGGCTTCTTTATTTTCTTCTGTTCGTTCTGTTCCAACAGTATCAATAGCAAAATTATTTATATACGGAGTAATGTTCTCAATTTTTGATATATACGTGTGTGTTTGTTCATGTATTCCGGAAATAATTTCTTCTTTTACAACGAGAGTATCTGTTTTATTTTCTTCATAATTGTTTGTAACAGGAATAATATTTGTTTTTGGAGTTCCGGATTCATTTCCCGAAGTATTGTTATTTAGCAAATTATAGGCAAAGAATGTTATTAAACCAATTATACCTAAGAAAAATACGACCTTAATATTAATAAACCATGATTTTTTTGATTTACCAATAATTTCTTTAATTTTTTGATCGCTAATACTTTCAATGCCTGGCTCTATAGGCATGGTAAAAACATAAGCTGCATTCATATCTATTGATTTTTGGATTTCTTTATTTTTTGAAAAATCATTTATGATCGTTTGGAGCAGTAATGCTTCAAAATTATCAGGTGCCATATTTTTTATATTTTTATTCATGGTTCACCTCCGTATTTTTAGTTATTTTTTCTGCAATCTTTTTTTTCAGTCTGGCATAATAAACCTTTAATTGGTTTTCGGGTTTATCAATATATTTTGCAATTTCAGAATATGGCATTTGCTGAGCTTTCAGTAATAATAACATTCTTTCCCAGTCTTCCAGTTTTTCAAGTTCTTCTTTAAGTGATTTCATATGAATAGAATCCGGATTCTCATTTTCTTCATTTTCTTCAGAAATATTATTTAAGTTTATATGATCTTCGGAAACAATCTGGATCTGTTTTTGAATATCACGATAATGGTTCCTTAGATTATTCAGGAAGGAAAGCATAACTAATGATCCGAATTTTTCTTCATTTTCAAAGTTGTAACTATCAATTTTTTCACTTATCCTGTTATAAGTTTTATAAATTAAATCCCATGCTGTATCTTCATCTGTTTTCCAGTTTTGAACAGCATAAGCATAAAGTTTTTTTCCGTATCTGGTATAAAATACTTCAAGCCCTTTTTTACTTTGTTTTTTAATGATGATGTAAGTTTCTTTCGACAAAATTTCTCCAATTATTCTGTTACATTAAATATAACACATTCCGGTAACAAATAAAATGATTTTTATAAAAAGATATGAGTAAAAGATTGAAAGCCGGGTATTTTAAAAATTAAATTAATTATGAAATTATCATCTTTTTTTGTACTTTTGCAGAAAGTTCTTTGACGGAATCAGAAAAATAAAAATTCTTATTCATCATTTGCAAAAATAATGGGGCTGACCTGGTTTTGACAGCAAGGTAAATGATTGTGTAAGCATGTCGGGCAATGTGGATAATCCCGTAAAACTTTTTCGCAGACAATTAAATGGCGCAGATAATTATGCTTTCGCTGCTTAATCGAATTACAGTAGGTTAAACTTAATTCCGGTACAAGGTACCGGAACGAAATATCCCTCGATTGGACCGTCCGGTTCCGCTTCGGCCAAGGGGTAGCAAAAAATACCGGAATAGCATTTGTGAAACTTCGGCACGAAAGCGAAATTTAAGAAGATAAGGTTTAGGTTTGGGTGTCTGTTCCCGGATCTTTTCCCGACAATCAATAATAGAATAAACATGTAGAAAGCACCTTTGTTTCTTGTTTGGACCCGGGTTCGATTCCCGGCAGCTCCACTTAATTCCATTTTTATATATTCTAATTGTTTAAGTATACTGTAAACAAATTTAGATAATTTATATATAATTATGTTATTCTGTTTAAATAATTATAAAATAATGTAATATTATTATATAATATTTAAAAAAAAACTTTATTCTTGAAATTTTTATAATATAATCTTCTATTTGAATAAGCTTTTTAACAATTTGAAAACATTATTTTTGTTAAATCATTTCATAAGACAAATTTGTTTTTATAATGGCAAAAACATATAAAATTAGAAAAGGACTTGATATTAAACTAAAAGGAGAACCATTACCGGAAATGAAAGGACAAATCTCCGCTAAGTATTTTGTATTAAGGCCTGATGATTTTTTTGGAATAATCCCAAAGTTAAAATTAAAAAAGAATGATACCGTAAAAAGGGGAGAAGTTGTTTATTTTGATAAAAATATTCCGGAAATATTTTTTACGTCTCCGGTAAGTGGAAAAATTCTTGATATTATCAGGGGCGAAAAGAGAAAAATAATAGAAATAATTATTGAAGCTGATGAAAAAGATGAGTTAGTAAAATTTGATATTACTAATGATTTTACTGATAATCCGGAATTACTTAAAAATATATTATTGGCTTCCGGGGCCTGGCCACTTATAAAACAAAGGCCTTATGGTATTGTCGCAAATCCTAATGATAAGCCACGTGATATTTTTATTTCATTTTTTGATTCTGCTCCATTAACTGCTGATTTTGATTTTATTTTAAAAGATAAAAAAGAGCAGATAAATACAGCATTAAAAGCTCTAAAAAATTTTACCGGTTCAAAATTGTTTTTAAATTTTAAGAAAGATTCGAAACTGGTTGATATTATTGATAATAAAGGAGATTATGAAATAAATTATTTTGATGGTCCGCATCCGGCCGGTCTGGTTGGAGTCCAGATCAATCATATAAAACCAGTAAATAAAGGAGATATAGTTTGGACAATAAATGCTGCAGATCTGGTTATTGTCGGGAATATATTGCTTACAGGAGAATATTATCCTGAAAGAACAGTAGCATTAAGCGGTTCAGAAATTAAAAATCCCGGTTATTATAAAATTGTTGCAGGCTCTGATATCAAAGAAATCATAAAGAATAATACAGAAAATAATAATTATCGTGTAATTTCAGGAAGTGTTCTTACAGGCAGGAATGTATCGGATAATCCTTCACTTGGTTTTTTTGATACAACAATAACTGTTATTCCCGAAGGTAATCATTATGAAATGTTTGGGTGGGCAGCTCCCGGATTGAATAAATTGTCTAATTCAAAGACATTTTTATCTGCATTAATACCTAATAAAAAATTTGAAATTGATACAAATTTGCATGGTGGAGAACGGGCATATGTTGTTACCGGCGAATATGAAAAAGTCTGCCCTATGGATATATATCCTCAATTATTGGTGAAAGCAGTAATTACTGAAGATATTGACAAAATGGAGCAGTTGGGAATATATGAAGTTATTGAGGAAGACCTGGCATTATGCGAATTTGTTTGTACCTCCAAAATAGAAGTACAATCTATAATACGTAGCGGATTGGAATTAATTAGAAAGGAAATGTCGTAAAAGTAGAAAAAGCGTATGAAAATTCTGCAGCAAAATAAAAATGGACTTTTCGATAAAGTTGTTAATTTGCTTACCGAAGCTCGTAAGGAGGTTGTAAGAAGTGTAAACAGAACAATGGTTTATACTTATTACGAAATTGGCAGAATTATTGTTGAAGATGAGCAGGAAGGGAAAGAGCGTGCAGAATACGGTAAGCGGATTTTAATAGAATTATCAGAATTATTAACTAAAGAATTTGGAAAAGGTTATTCTGTTGATAATTTGCAGAATATGCGTAATTTTTATTTGGTATATTCTGAACAAAATAGTTATAAAGTTCTTGAAAATGAGAATGATAAAAAATACGAGACGGGTTCTAGTATTTTTAAAATAGAGAATTACGAGACGGTTTCTAGTATTTTTGAAACGCCTGAATTTAAGCTAAGCTGGTCACATTATTTGAAACTTATGCGGATTATTAACCCGCAGGAACGTAAATTTTATGAGATTGAAGCATATCAGAATAATTGGAGTTTAAGGGAATTGCAACGTCAATTTGATTCTGCATTATATGAAAGACTGGTTTTAAGTCGTGATAAAAATAAGGTAAAAGAGCTTTCAGAAAAAGGGCAGGTTGTTGAAAGTCCGCAAGATACACTTAAGGATCCGTATATACTGGAATTTATCGGACTTCCTGAAAATACATCATATTCGGAGACTAATCTTGAACAAAAACTAATTGATAAATTAGAACATTTTCTTTTGGAACTTGGTAAGGGTTTTATGTTTGTTGGTCGTCAGGTCAGGTTTACATTTGATGAGAAACATTTTAGAGTTGATCTGGTATTCTATAATCGTATCTTACAATGTTTTGTTCTTATTGATTTAAAGATAGGTGAATTAACACATCAGGATATTGGACAAATGCAAATGTATGTGAATTATTATGACAGACGTGTGAAATTAGATAATGAAAATAAAACAATAGGAATAATTTTATGTAAAGAGAAAAGCGATACATTGGTAAAATATACACTTCCGGAGGATAATAAGCAAATTTTTGCCAGCAAATATCAAACTGTTTTACCAAGTAAAGACGAATTGAAAAAAATAATTGAAAACAATCTGTAGGGATAATGAATTTTTTAAGAAAACAAATTGATAAAATAAAACCTAAATTTGAAAAGGGAAGTAAATTTTACTTTCTGCATTCAACAGTCGATGCGTTCGAAACATTTTTATATGTGCCGGACAAGGTAACAACAAAAGGTTCGCATATCCGGGATGCTATAGACATGAAAAGAACTATGATTATTGTAGTTCTGGCATTAATCCCATGTCTGCTTTTTGGAATGTATAATACGGGACTGCAACATTTTATTGCAACAGGACAAGAGCAATCTTTTTGGCCTATGTTCTGGTATGGATTTCTGAAAGTTTTGCCTTTGTTGATAGTTACTTATGTTGTTGGGCTTAGTATTGAATTTACTTTTGCACAGATAAGACATCATGATGTTAATGAAGGTTTTTTAGTAACAGGAATGTTAATCCCTTTAATTGTTCCTATAGATATTCCTTTGTGGATGCTTGCTTTAGCAACAGCGTTTGCTGTTATATTAGGAAAAGAAGTTTTTGGTGGAACCGGAATGAATTTTCTAAATCCTGCATTAACAGCCAGAATATTTTTATTTCTGGCATATCCTTCATTGATGACCGGAGACAAGGTTTGGATAAGCGGTTTAATCAAAGGAGAAAATATTGTTGACGGATTTTCAGGGGAAACATTACTGGGGCAGGTTGCAAACGGGAGTTCAGTTCTTGTTGACGGGTTTGGAGAAAAAATTAATATTATTGATATGATCGTTGGAACAATTCCGGGATCTGTTGGAGAAACTTCTGTAATTGCAATATTAATAGGAGCTGTAGTTTTACTGGTCACAGGTATTGGAAGCTGGAGAATAATGTTGTCTGTAGTGCTTGGCGGCAGCATTATGGGGCTGATATTTAATGCTATAAATATGAATCCTGCGATGGAAATTCCATGGTACGAACATCTTATTTTGGGCGGATTTTTATTTGGTACGGTATTTATGGCAACAGATCCGGTAACAGCAACACAAACAAACAAGGGAAAATATATTTACGGATTTTTAATAGGTGTGCTTGCTATTTTGATCAGGGTTGCAAATCCCGGCTATCCGGAAGGTATGATGCTGGCAATTTTATTAATGAATGTTTTTGCGCCGTTGATTGATCATATGATTGTTCAGTCAAATATAAAAAAGAGACAAAAGCGTACCGTTGCAGTTAAATCTTAATTATTATGGATAAAAATAGTAATAAATATACATTTATATATTCAATACTGTTGGTTGTTATTGTTGCTACGGTATTAACATTTATTGCCGTAGGATTAGGACCGAGACAGGAAAAAAATGTCGAATTAGAAAAAAAAGCAAATATTCTTAAAACTATAAATATAAGTTCTACAACTAAAGATGTGGAAGATCTATATAATAAATATATAGTTGAATCTTTTGTTGTTAACAGAAACGGTGAGAATGTAAATGGAATTGATGCTTTTACAATTTCTCTGAAAGAAGAACTAAGAAAAGAAGAAAATGAACAGAACTTGCCTGTATATATAGCAAAATTAGACGACGGGTCAAAGAAATATATTTTTACTTTAAATGGTAAAGGTTTGTGGGGAGGCATATGGGGTTATATTTCTTTAGACAGTGATTTAAATACTGTTTACGGGGTAAATTTTGATCATGCTTCTGAAACTCCGGGTTTGGGAGCAGAAATATCAACTGCTGTTTTTCAGGTGAATTTTAAAGGTAAAAAGATTTTTGATGAAAATAATAATTTTGTTTCGATTGATGTTTCGAAAAAAGTAACGGAAGGTAATATACATGCAGTAGATGCTGTTTCGGGAGGTACAATAACTTCTAACGGAGTTCGAGATATGTTGAAAAATTGCTTAAATGCATATTTAGGATATATTAAGAAAGTAAAGAATTAATAAAAATTTATTTTTATCAGTTGATTTTCATATAAAATTATAGTATGTCAAAAAAGAACTTAAAATTAATAACCAATCCTATAAATAAAGATAATCCGATTACAGTTCAGGTTTTGGGGATATGTTCTGCTTTGGCGGTTACCGTCAAGCTGGAGCCGGCAGTAGTGATGGCATTAAGTGTAACTTTTGTTACAGCAATGTCTAATGTAGTTTTGTCTTTATTGAGAAATACTATTCCTAAACGGATAAGAATAATTGTTCAATTGGTGGTAGTTGCTGCTTTGGTGATAATTGTCGATCAGATTCTGAAAGCTTTTGCTTATGATATCAGCAAACAGTTGTCCGTATTTGTTGGTTTGATAATAACCAATTGTATTATTATGGGCAGGATAGAAGCATTCGCTTTATCAAACAAGCCTATTCCAAGTTTTTTAGACGGAATAGGAAATGGTCTTGGGTATGGTATAATTTTAATTATTGTCGGATTTTCTCGTGAGTTGTTAGGAAGTGGAACAATATGGGGATTCCAGGTTATTCCGGACTCTTTTTATGAAGCAGGTTATTCTAATAACGGACTGATGATATTGCCACCAATGGCTTTGATCGTAGTAGGAATAATTATTTGGATACAACGCAGTAAAAATCGTGAATTAATAGAGGATTAAAGTTATGGAAAGTATTAATATATTTGTAAAATCAATATTTGTAGACAACATGGTATTTGCCTATTTTTTAGGCATGTGTTCTTATCTTGCTGTCTCAAAAACTGTTAAAACTTCTTTTGGATTGGGGATTGCAGTTGTTTTTGTATTAACAATAACTGTTCCTATCAACTATCTTTTGCAAAATTATGTTTTGAAACAAGGAGCTTTAGCATGGTTATCAGAGAGTTTTGCCGATATTGATCTGTCATTTTTATCATTTATACTTTTTATTGCAGTTATAGCATCAATTACACAATTAGTGGAAATGGTAGTTGAAAAATTTACTCCGGCTTTATATAATTCTCTGGGAATATTTCTTCCGTTGATTGCAGTTAACTGTGCAATTATGGGAGGTTCTTTATTTATGGTAGAAAAAGATTTTGCACATGTGGGAGAAGCTACTGTTTACGGTTTAGGAAGTGGTATCGGTTGGCTTCTTGCAATTGTAAGTATTGCTGCAATCCGTGAAAAGATTAAATATTCAAATGTTCCAAAACCTTTGAAAGGGTTGGGAATAACATTTATTATAACGGGACTTATGGGATTAGCTTTTATGGGGTTTATGGGATTTCAATTATAAAAATAAGCAACTATGATAATATTAGCATCAAATATAGTAATCATAATAACGGCAATAGTTGTATTTTTATTGATAGTCATAATTTTAGTGTCTTTGTTATTGTATGCAAAAACAAAACTTACACCTCAGGGTAAAGTAAAGATTACTATAAATGAAGATAAAATTGTAGAAACAGAACCTGGCGGAACACTTCTTCAAACTCTTGGAGATAATAAAATATTTGTTGCTTCTGCTTGTGGTGGCGGTGGAACTTGCGGAATGTGCCGTTGCCGTGTTCTGGAAGGAGGAGGTAGTATATTACCAACTGAAACAGGTTTTTTTACAAGAAAAGAACAACAAAATTTCTGGAGATTATCCTGTCAGGTGAAAGTAAGAAATGATTTAAAAATAGAAGTTCCTGCTTCTATTTTAGATATTAAAAAATGGGAGTGTGAAGTTATTTCAAATCATAATGTAGCTACATTTATAAAAGAATTTGTTGTGAAACTACCTGAAGGTGAGAATTTAAAATTCAGATCGGGAGAGTATATTCAGATAGATGTACCGGAAATTGAAATTGATTACAGAAAAAATATAAATGTTGAAGAAGAATACCGCGAAGATTGGGATAAACTGAATATATGGGATTTAAAAATGAAAAATGACGAAGAAACATTCAGGGCATATTCAATGGCTAACTATCCTGCCGAAGGTAACATCATTATGTTGAATATACGTATTGCAACACCTCCGTGGAACGGTAGAACCAAAGCATTTATGAGTACGAATCCGGGAATATGTTCTTCATATATATTTTCGCGTAAACCCGGAGATAAAATAACAATATCGGGACCTTACGGTGATTTCCATATAAAAGATACAGGACGCGAAATGGTTTTTATTGGTGGTGGCGCAGGAATGGCTCCGATGAGATCTCATATTTTTGACCAGTTCCTGACAAAAAGAACTTCGAGAAAGGCTTCATTCTGGTATGGAGCAAGATCTTTACGGGAAATGTTTTATCAGGACGAATTTGAAAAGATTGCCGAAGAATTTCCGAATTTTTCTTTTAATGTTGCACTTTCAGAACCTTTGCCCGAAGATAACTGGAAAGGAGATATTGGTTTTATTCATAAGGTTTTGTATAATAATTATTTATCAAAAGTTGATGAACCGGAAGAAATTGAATATTACCTTTGCGGACCTCCTGTAATGAATGATGCTGTTCTTGCAATGCTTGACGATCTGGGAGTTCCGAAAGAAATGATAGCATTTGATGATTTTGGAGTATGAACAGTAAATTCTGTTGACATTATAAAAATAGCTTGTCTTATTTAAAGAAATAGGCGAAATGAAGAAGTTTATAAAAAAATATCAAATTTATTTAGAAACAATTAAGCATGATTTTTATAATCTGTATGTAAAGGCAAAAAGAAAAAATGAGATTATTACTTTCTTGCCGCAGTTACTAAACTTATTTTTCATAATAATGTTATATAAAATATATTTTGATTATTAATTTTGCACTTAATATAAAAAAGTAAACAAATGAAATATGTGATAGTGGGCGGTGTTGCCGGTGGAGCTACAGCTGCAGCAAGAATAAGACGCATTGATGAAAAAGCGGAAATAATATTACTGGAAAAAGACGATTATATATCTTATGCGAATTGCGGATTACCATATTATATTGGTGGAGTTATAAAAAAACGTGAAGATCTGTTTTTACAGACTCCGGAATCTTTCGGCAGAAGATTTAATATCGATGTACGTGTAAAGAATAAGGTAACACAGATAAATCCGGATAAAAAAGAGGTAGTAATAGTTGATAGAGAAGACAATGAGTACATTGAAAGATATGATAAATTATTGCTGTCTCCCGGAGCTGTTCCGGTAATTCCGCCTATATCCGGTATCGACATTGAAGGTATCTTTACATTACGTAATATAAATGATACAGATGCTATAAAAAATTATGTTACTACAAAAAAAATTGAAAAAGCATTAATTGTCGGAGCTGGATTCATCGGGTTAGAAATGGCTGAGAATCTTCATAATACAGGAGCTGAAGTCTCAATTGTAGAGATGAGCGAGCAGGTAATGGCACCACTTGATTTTTCAATGGCAGCTTTTGTTCATCAACATTTATTATATAAAGGAATCAATTTAATTTTAGAACAGGCTGTTATTCGTTTTGAAAAAAATAAAAATAAAATAAATGCGGTTTTATCTGATGGAACAATTATAACAACGGATGTTGTAATACTTTCTGTAGGAGTCAGACCTGAGGTATCTTTGACAGAAGGAACAGATATAAGGCTCGGAGATATGGGTGGGATACTTGTTAATGAGTATCTAGAAACTTCGGTTAAGGATATTTATGCTGTAGGAGATGCAATTGAATTTCCACATCCGTTAACAGGGGCGAACTGGTTGAATTATCTGGCAAATCCAGCAAACAGACAAGGTAGGATAGTTGCGGATAATATGGTTTTGAATAATACAACCAAATATGAAGGAGCAATAGGTACCGCAATAGCTAAAATATTTGATTTAACAGTTGCTTCTACCGGACTTTCAGCAAAGAAATTAAGTGGAGCAGGAATTGTATATAAATCATCTGTAACTCATTCTGTATCTCATGCCGGATATTATCCCGGAGGGACTCAATTATCCATAAAATTAATATTTGATCCGGAGAACGGAAAGATATTCGGAGCCCAGGTAGTTGGGGAGGATGGAGTTGATAAAAGAATAGATCAGATTGCTCTTGTAATAAAATTAGGTGGCACTGTTTTTGATCTTACAAAAATAGAACATGCTTATGCACCACCATATTCTTCGGCAAAAGATCCCGTTGCGATTGCCGGATATACTGCGACAAATATAGTTAATGGTTACATGCCTGTAATTTCATGGCGGGAAATTCGTTCAGTAGGGTACGGAAACACATTATTGCTGGATGTTCGTACCGAGAAAGAATTTCAGAAAGGTTCTATTCCCGGTGCAGTAAATATTCCTTTGGAACAGTTACGTGACAGATTATCAGAGATTCCGTCGGGTGAACCTGTTTATGTTTATTGTGCTATAGGCCTCAGAGCATATCTGGCTTTGAGGATATTAATGGCTAATGGCCACCATAATGTAAAGAATTTGTCGGGAGGCTATAAAACTTATTCTACGGCTACAGCAAAAGTTGAATTGAAAAATCCGGTTTTTGTATGTGAAAAAACTGTTAAAGATAAGTAACAAATCATATTTTTGACTGTTAATTTTTTATAAATAAACTTCTATTTTTACATATATTATGTAAGAAATAATTATTTTATTGAATATGAACAATTATTTTTGTTTGTGGTTATAATACTGAAAATGTACAAAACAATTAAACATTAAAAAAACTAAATTATGATAAATGTGGAGAAAAAAGAACGAAATGATTTTTTTCGTCAGTTGTTGTTTATTATAGCATTGATAGGTATCGGTATTATTATCTGGCAGCAGTTAGGTTTTTTGATAAATGCATTTCTGGGAGCTTTTACGCTATATATAGTTCTTAGGTCCTTAAATTTTAAGCTGGTAGAAAAAAAGAACTGGAAACCATGGTTATCATCTTTGTTGCTGGTCTTTTCCACATTAATGGTTTTGCTGGGATTATTCTTTTTGGTTTTCGAACTTGTTATTGCAGAAGTACCAAGTATACATCGCGAAGATATAGTTGAGGGATTTGGAAATTTGTCGGATACAATAAACGGATTTATAGGATTTAATCTGATGTCGAAAGATTTATTCAATCAATTCAGATCTGTATTATCAGAATTAGCATCTAATGTTTTGAATAAGACATACAATGTTGTACTTAATTTTATTTTTATGATTATTGTTTTATACTTTATGCTTGTTAAATCGAGAATAATGGAAAAAACAGTAATGAAATATATCCCTTTTGACGGTAAAAATCTGGCAATGATAACCAAGGAGGTAAAAACCATGGTATATAGTAATGCAATAGGAATTCCTGTTGTTATGGCGGCACAGGCTCTTGTTGCAGGAATAGGATATTGGATTGTTGGTCTTGATAAAGTTATATTTTTAGCATTTCTAACAGGAGTAATGGGGTTGGTTCCACTTATTGGTACTGCTGCAATATGGATCCCGCTTACAATTTTCCAGTTTGCTGTGGGAAATGTATGGCAGGGATTTGTGTTAGCTGCATACAGCATAATTTTTATTGCTAATACTGATTATGTTTGCCGCACAATTTTAATGAAAGCTATGACAAATACACACCCTTTAATTGTAATATTTGGTGTGTTACTTGGAATCCCTTTATTTGGCTTTTGGGGAATAATATTTGGTCCTTTGGTTATTTCAGGGTTCTTTTTATTGATAAAAATATATCATATACAATATAATCAATAGTTAGCCGTTCATCTTGATAAAAGTTGTTAATAAACCCGATAAAAATAGAATAAGATGAATTATAAAAGATTATTTATTTTTCCGATATTAATAGTTTTTGTCCTGTTGATTGATACCGGTTGTGAGGAGGTTGAAACATATTATTTTGAATGGAATAATATGAGTGTTAGTGATTTAGAGATTTATTATGAAAACGAAGAGTTAAACTATCGACAAACAGATAAACTAACTTTTAACCCATTAACATACGGAACAAGAATTGAATTTGATTACCAAGTTTTAGCAAATTCTGAAAAAGCAAAAATAAATATTATACAATCGGCTTATGCATTTACTAAACCATCGGATAAATATATCTTAAAAGATACGGTTAGTTCTATTATGATTACTACAGAATATGATTTTGATGATGAACATTTGGCAGGAAGTAATGTGACTGAATATTTTAAAACGCGTTATGGAGGTGAATTTATACCAGTAGATTCAAGGTTGAAAGATATTAATGCGGTAAGAAGTTATGAAGTCAGAAACACAAAATATGATATATACCTTAGAGAAAATCCATCATCAGGGAGTAAGCAAAAATTTAATATTGAAGTAAAATTTGGATCGGGAAAAACACTAACTCAACAAACAGAGGAAATAGAAATAGAATAAAAATAACTGCAAACAAAAATATCCGGTTGTTTAGTCACAAGACAGGGCGATATTTGCATTTAAAGTTTTTAAATCTTCATAAAACTCCGGATATGATTTTTTAATGCATTCCGGATTTTTTATTTCAATACCGTTATTTATTTTAAGTCCGGCAACTGATAATGCCATTGCAATACGATGATCGTTGTACGAATCTAAAATTGCAGTATTATATTCTTTTTTTCCTGTGATTTCTATTATATCATCTGATATGCTAATATCGGCCCCGATCTTCTGTAATTCCTTTAAAAGAACTTCACCTCTGGAACTTTCCTTATGTAATAATCTTCCGGCTCCGTGAATTTTTGATGCACCTTTTGTAAATAATGCCAGTACAACTATGGGAGGAATTAGATCAGGACAATTTACAGCGTTAAATTCAAACGCTTTTGTTTCTGATCTTTTTACTGTTAAAATATCATTTTTCCAACTATAATTTACATTTGCCAGGTCAAATACATTTAAAATATTCTTATCAGCCTGTACTGAATATTTATTTAAACCTTTAATTGAAATATTTCCGCATAATGCACCTGCAACCAATATGGGGGAGGCACTACTCCAGTCATTTTCGGTTTCAAAACTCCCCGGTTTATAATTCTGATTTCCAATTATATTAACTATTAAATTATTTTGTTGACAAATTTCGACATGACAATTTATGTCAAAATTTTTTAATATATTAATTGTTAAATTTATATAATCAATACTGGCAGGGTTTTCAATAATTAATTGCGAATTACCGTTAACAGCTGATAGTGCCATAATTAATCCACTTATAAGCTGGGATGTTTTACTTCCGTCAATGGTATATTTCCCACTTTTTATTACAGCATTTGAAAATTCTACAGGAAGTTTATTATCTTTATAAGATAAATCTGATCCCATAGCTTTAAAAATTTCGAATCCATCAGCAACAGGTCTGTTTAACAAGGTATTATTACCGGTAACTATAAATTTACTTTTTAATAAGCATGCAATAGGAGTAAAAAGCCTGGCACATAAAGCTGATTCATTACAATTAATGACATTATTACCGGAGATATCTGAAGATGATATTTTTAATATATTTTTTTCTGTAATAATGTTACATCCTAATGTTTCTATAATTGTTCTGGCAGCGACTACATCGTCTGAATTTCCACAATTTGAAATAATACAATTACCTCCTGATAATAAAACTCCTGCTAAAAGTCTTTGTTCGTAGCTTTTAGAAGGTTTGGCATTAATTTGTCCTGAAAGTACGGACGGTTTTATTGAAATTTTCATGAAAGAGCTGCGATAAGGTCTTCTGTTTTTACTTTAGAAATAAATGCGTCGCCGATATCTTTTAAAAATACGAAATTAATAGTATTTCCATTTTTCTTTTTATCATTACCAAGCAGTTTTAAATGCTCTTCCGTTAATGTGTAGTTTATTTCAAAATCAAGTTTTTTTATTGTATTCATTATTGTTTTATAGGCTTTTTCGTTCATATATCCTGACTTTAGTGATAAGTCCATGGCAACAATCATTCCTTTTACAACAGCAATCCCGTGCGGTAGATTTTCAGTTATTTCAAAACAATGTCCGAATGTATGTCCAAAATTTAATATATGCCTGTATCCATGATCATTTACATCCTGTTGTACAATTTTAAGTTTGGATTTGATGCAACTTTTTACAATTGAATCAAGAAAATCATTATATATATATTTGATAGATTCATTATATTCATTAAGTATATCAAACAGTTCGTAATTACAGATCAGTGAATATTTCAGGACTTCACCCAGTCCGCTTTTATATTCTGCTACAGGTAATGTTTTTAATAAGTTTGTATCACAAATGATAAATTCTGGTTGGGATATAGTTCCAATATAATTTTTTAGATATCCGAAGTTAATTCCGTTTTTACCTCCCACGGAAGCATCTATCTGGGCTAATAGTGTTGTGGGAACAAATCCGAAACTTATTCCACGCATATATATACTTGCAACAAATCCTGTAATATCACAAATAACACCTCCTCCAAATCCTATTAACAGGGAATTTCTGTCAACATTATATTCTATGAGTTTTTTTATTATATCAAGTATTGTTTCTGTGCTTTTTAGATTTTCACCGGCTTCCAGTATTATATTTTTATATTTTTTTATAATGTCCGGATACAAGTCGAAAATATTGGAATCACTTATTATTACAGTATCCCTTCCTAAAATCAGACTTTCAAACCAGGAGTAGTCAACTTCCGAATAAATAGAAAATTCAACATTATTCGGCACATTAAAAGTTCTTACTATCATATTTGTTAAGTTTCAAATCTTAAATTATAAACTTCAAATGAGTTTCAATTTTTAAAATACAAATCTCAACTAAGTGTATTTTTGTTGTGCTGTGTAAGGTTAATGATACTAAGTTGGGGTTTAATTATCATTTGAGATTTGTATTTTAATCATTTATACTAAAAATTTTATATTTATTTTTTGCATCGTTCAATGAAGATGCGTTATAATGCCACCATTCTGTTTTTGACACAATAAATCCGGCATTTTTCATTATTGACATTAATAGATTCCGGTTTTCATACTGGTCTTTATTAAGTTCACCGTTTTTGTAAAAATAGTCTGTTTTATCGGGAAATGCAAGTTCTCCGAAATAATCGAATTTTGTCCCCATATCAAGAGGAATACCATTTTCATCAGCTATAGTCAGATCTAAAGCCATTCCGTAATTATGAATAGAACCTTTTTGCGGATCGGCAACATACCAGAATTTATTTTTTTCGGGAACTTTAATAGAATCCCACATTAATTGCTGGGATTCTATACTACGCACAGCATCATAAATAATAAAAGTATATCCGGGTAATTTTTCCTGTAAAATATAATATGCATTTTTTAATTTTTCGAGACATTCCGGTTGTGAATATGCATTAATTAATTCACCATAAAAGTCAAAACCGATAAAATTATCATTACTAGCATATTTCAGTTCTACTATTATTTCAGGTATGGAATCCAGGATTTTTACTAAACCCATTTCTTCCAGTTTTTTTTCTATGTTATTTTTTTCAGGTATAAGTACTACTTTCCGGATTGTATCTTTAATCTCTTCCGAATGAATTGTAGTATTTTTTTCATCATTTGTATCTGGAGTTTTATGTTGGTTACAACTCAGGAATAATATGAAAAAACAATAAAATATTATTAATATTAATCTTGAATTTGGCATGTAAATTATATGTTTTTATATTTGTAAATGTAAAAGTATAATATTTTATTGTTTTAGGTAATAATAAATTAAAATCAGTTTTATTTTTACTCGTATCAGGCTTATAAGTAATTAAGAATATTTAAAGGTTATATAATGAAAAGAACAGGATTATTTTTTTTGGTTATTGCATTATTTTTATCGCAATTAATTTTTTGCCAGACAAAATCATTAACAATTGATGATGCTGTAGTTGGATTATATCGTGAGTTATATCCCGAATATTTAAGAGGAATATCGTTTAGACCTGACAGCAAGGATTTTACACAGATTAAGGACAATTCTTTAGTATCAAAGAGTTTTGATCTTAAAAAAGAAAATTTGATAATTGATCTTGATGAGCTTAATAATATAATAGAAAATTCAGGTATTGGTAAATATTCAACATTCCCATCTTATAAATGGATATCAAAAGATATAATAAGAATTAATAAGAAAAATAGCATTATTGAAGTTGATATTAATAAAAAAGAATTAAAAAAATATATTGAAATTAGCGATGATGTTGAAAATCCGGATTATTGCGAAAAGAACTCATCGGTAGCATATACAATAGAGAATAACTTGTTTATACAGCAAGAAGAAGGCAACCGGAAGGCAGTTAGTAATGAATCAAATAAAGGGATCGTTTATGGTCAGACAGTTCATCGTAATGAATTTGGAATCCATAAAGGAACTTTTTGGTCACCAGAAGGAAATTATCTGGCATTTTACCGTAAGGACGAAACTATGGTATCTGATTATCCGTTGGTTGATACACATGCCAGAATTGCAGAGTTGAATGATATCAAATATTGTATGGCAGGAATGAAAAGCGAAGAGGTAACTTTAGGAATTTATAATATATCTTCCGGAAATATACATTATATTAAAACCGGAGAGCCAAAAGAACAGTATCTTACTAATATAGCGTGGAATCCTGATGAAAAATATATTTATATAGCAGTTCTTAACAGAGAACAAAATTATATGAAATTGAACCAGTATGATGTTGAAACAGGAAACTTCGTGAAAACTTTATTTGAGGAAAGAAATGAAAAATATGTTGAACCTTCTACTCCTATGACTTTTTTACCGTCAGATCCTTCAAAGTTTATATGGCAAACCAGAAAAAATGGTTACTCTCATTTATATTTATATGATTTGGAAGGCAGAGAGATTTCACAAATAACGAAAGGAGAATTTGAAGTTCAGGAATTATATGGTTTTACGGCAAATGGTAAGGATATTATTATAAAAGCCAATAAAGAAACTCCTGTTGATTTTGATATTTACAGGGTAAATATTGCCAGTGGAGCAATGATAAGAATAACAAAAGATTCCGGAAGTCACAATGCTATTGTGTCGGCAGATGGCGCCTATGTTATAGATATTTATTCCAGTGTTACGGTCCCTAACGGGTATATACTATATGATACAAAAGGTAAAAAAACAAGCACAATACTTATTTCAAAGAATCCTTTGGCTGACTATAAGTTGGGAGAAATGAAAATCGGAACACTGAAAGCAAATGATGGAAAAACGGATCTTTATTACCGTATGGTATTACCTGTTGATTTTGATCCGGCAAAAAAATATCCCTGTATTGTTTATGTTTATGGAGGACCTCATGCTCAGCTAATTGCAAACAGGTGGCTTGGTGGCGCTGCAGGATGGGATTATTATATGGCTCAAAAGGGATATATTGTATTTACATTGGATAACCGTGGTTCTGCAAACAGAGGACTTGAATTTGAAAATATAATACATCGTCAGTTAGGTACAATAGAAGTACAGGATCAGCTTACAGGTGTTGAGTTCCTTCGAAGCCTGGGATATGTAGATATGGATAGGATAGGAGTACATGGCTGGAGTTATGGCGGATTCATGACTACAACATTAATGACTGACCATGCAGATATTTTTAAAGTCGGAGTAGCAGGCGGACCTGTTATTAATTGGGAATTATACGAAATAATGTACGGAGAAAGATATATGGATACTCCTGACGAAAATCCTGAAGGTTATGAAAACTCTAATTTGTTGAATAAAGCAGAAAAACTTACAGGTCGCTTAATGATAATACACGGAGCTATGGACCCTGTAGTTGTATGGCAACATAGTCTTAATTTTCTGGATAAATGTATTGAAAAGAAAGTACTGGTTGATTATTTTGTATATCCTTCTCATGAACACAATGTAAGAGGACTCGACAGAGTACATTTAATGAGAACTGTTACAAGATATTTTGATGATAATTTGTAAGAAAGTTTATTGATTCTTGTTTATTTTCGCCCTGTTCGGAAAATCAAAGATTTTCCGAACAGGGCGAAAATAATATTATAAAGATAAATGCATTTGTGTTATTAAGATTATAAAATATTAGTATTTTATAGGTTCATCATAATCCACTAAAACAACTTTTACATTTGGAACGCGACATAACTCTTTGGTTAGTTCTATGTTACTATTGATTTCATAAATGGGGGTATTCCAGTAATGAACATTCATTTCCGGAAATGAATCAGATAGTAAAGGATACATATGATAGAAGCAGCTGATAGCATCAGGTTTTAAAATATTGATTTTATCTGTGACAATTTTTTTCCATAATACAGTATCTTTATTTTCCCACGAGCTGAAATTATCAACCCATAAAAGAACTGCAAGTCCGGCATTTTTAACATTTTGGAGAGCATTGTGATCAGGACTTTCAATAATTACTTTATTTTTTATTTTAAATTTTTCTGTAGCATCTAATATGTGAGTAGTTATTTTTTCTGCATTTTCTATATTTATATTTTTGACATCGAGCCAGTAGCATTTATTTTCTGTTTTTTTTAGTGATGATAACCATTTGTCAAAAGTAATATCTTTTATTGTATCCCATAAATCATGACCAACAAACAGAAGATCTTGATATTCAGAATATACCAGGTCAATTTCCAATCCGTTAAATAAATCTTCTTTAGTTTGTGCAACTAGAGTATCATTGGCATTATGTGCCCAAATCTTGGATTTAGGATACTTAAACGAAGTTATAGTGTTTTCCTTATTGTTGCAGGCAGACAATAATAACAAAACAATAACTAAGAAAGATATAATGTTCTTATTCATGAAGAAAGTTTATTAGTTAGAGAAAAAAAAATCTATATTTGCAAATATAATAGAAATTAAAGATTTTTTAAGCATGAGGTTTTTTTTATATAGTGTTTTATTTTTTTTTGTAACTACAATGTTTTTTTCTTGTAAAAACAGTACTGATATAATAATAAAGCCCGATTTATCAGAAACAGATTTTATATATATTGAAGACAATATATTAAAATTAAAAGATGAAAAATATTTTCCGGTAATGCTTAACTATATTATATCGTGTAGGTATATTGATAATGAGTTTGTTATTTCGCCACATGTAGATTATGAAAAGATAGGTGTTTTTGAAACTAATACTAAGGATGAAATTGAAGATCAGTTAAGAGGCCATTTCCAATTAATAAAAGAAATGGGATTTAATTCAATTCGGTTGTGCTTTGACAGAATAGGTAAAAATGATGATAAATATTATTATGGAGCAGATGGAGAAAAGTTTTTTATAAATGAAAACTATGAGAAAATACTGAATGGCTTGGAAAGAGCTATAAATATTGCAGAAGAAAAAGATTTAAGAGTTATGTTATTGATAAAGGCTCCTATTAATAAAGATCTGGAGGATTTTACGATAAATATTTTAAAAAAATTTAAAGATAATCCTGTAATTTTTTCTTATGATTTTATCAACGAACCATTGTATTTTGATGAAGAACCAAATCGTAAAAAAACAGATGCCTGTAAAATTGTATCAGGATGGAAAAAAATGATGAATTCCTATGCCCCTAATCAAATGATGACAATAGGTTTTTCAGAGCCCATAGAAGTTTTTGAGTGGGACCCTGCATTGCTTCCGGTCGATTTTATAGCTTTCCATACATACCATCCGTTGAGAGTGAAAAATGAAATATACTGGTATAGCTCTTACGTAAATAAGCCATGGATGATAGGCGAAACCTCGTTACCTGCTGAAAATGATTCTACTTCTTATGAAGATCAGGCAATGTTCATGCGCGATATCTATCAATATGTACTGGATTGTGGAGGAATTGGTTTTGGCTGGTGGGATTTTCAGGAAGCTGTATATGGGAATTACGAAGCAAAATATACCGGAATTTTAAATCATGAAGGAACAACTGTAACAGCTGATGGAAAGCATATAATAATAGGAACAATAAAACCTGCCGCAAAAGAAATTCAGAATTTTTCACAATACAAACCGGGGGAAAAAGTCAGGCCGGTAAATTATTTTAATATGATGGGGTACAATAACATACTTATCAAGGGAAAAATATTAGATAAAAAAACAAAAGAGCCTGTTGAAGGAGCTGTAATAAGAGGTTGGAACGAGTGGTGGTCCGTAGGATTGAATACTTTTACCGATGAAAACGGGGAATTTACTATTTATAGTAATGATGAATGTGTTAATTTTGAAATATCAGCACCTAAAATGACACGTATAAAGTTTAATCAAAAGTTAAATTATAGAAATATAACGGGAATAGATTATGATATTAAAAATCTGCCGGATCAGTATTTAGAATACCATAATATCTCTTATGTTCCGTTTATTAAGGATTCTTTATATAATTCGGTATTTGATTTTGATAAAGAAAAGTTTTATGAAACTAAGTTTGTAGGAGAAATGGGAGTCTTGTACTTGAGTACTGAGGATGAATGTAAATAAAATTTTTAAGCAATGATAACTGAAAAAATAGCTTGCTCAATAGTTGCATCTGTTTATAATGAAGAAGAGGGACTTATATTATTTTATGAAAAATTAACACATGTCTTGTCTACCTTAAACATAGCATATGAAATTATTTTTGTGAATGACGGAAGTATTGATAATAGTCTTTTTATCCTTGAGAATTTAGCTAAAAAAGATAACAATATAAAAATTATAAATTTTTCAAGGAATTTTGGACATGAAGCAGCAATGATAGCAGGTATAGACTATAGCTCCGGTGATGCTGTTATATGTATGGATAGTGATTTGCAACATCCGCCTGAGATGATTCCTGAAATGCTTCAAAAAAATAAAGAAGGTTTTGAAGTTGTAAATATGGTCAGAACAGATCGTTATGATGCGGGTATTATACAAAAAATGAATTCAAAATTATTTTACAGGTTTATAAATAAAATATCAAATGTAAAACTTGTGGAAAATGCATCGGATTTTTTTCTTGTTTCTGCTAAAGTTTGTGAAATACTTAGAACAAACTATAGAGAACGTTCACGCTTTTTAAGGGGGATTATTCAATTGGTAGGATTTAGTAAAACAACTATAGAATATGTCGCAAAAGAAAGAATTGCAGGTAAAAGTAAATATTCATTCTTTAAATTACTCATGCTCTCTTTTACTGCAATATCATCCTTTTCAAAATTTCCTTTACAATTAGGAATAATTATTGGTTTGTTTTTTTGCCTGGTAAGTTTCGTTCTCATAATATATTCAGTAATAATGTGGATACTGGAATCTCCAGTTTCAGGATATACTACGCTTATAGTGTTTTTAAGTGCTTTTGCCGGAATTCAACTATTGATAACTGGAATAATTGGACAATATATTAGTTATATGTTTGACGAAATAAAAGGAAGACCTATTTATGTTGTAAATAATACATATAATTTTAAAAATAATTCAAATTTATAATATAAGTAATTTATGAAGAATAAACAAATTTCATCATTTTTATTGCTCTTATTTGCATTAATTGTTATATTGACCTTATATCCCTTTTTTAAAGTAGGTTTTGTAACTGCTGACGACCTTGAATACTATATGACAATGAGAAGGGGAGATATATTTACTGATGCATATTGGTACTCAATAGGAGCAGGACGTTTTTATTTTTTGATCACTAAACCGTTATATAGTATACCTTACATAGTGGATAATTTTTATTATACAAAAATAATTCAGTATTCTTTTTTATTGTTATCATTTATAACATTTATGATAGTAATTAGAAAAATTTTTAAGCTTAAGGAATTTGCTTTATTAGTTTTTTTATTACTCTTTGCATTTTTATCAGTTACACCAAATTGTTTTGTGCCTATAATGGCATATCCATTCTTTTTTTCTTTTAGTTTTACTATTTTTTTATTTTCTATTTTACAGCTTCTTAAATACATTGAGACAAAAAAATATAAATATTTGATTTTATCTGTTGTCCTTTATACTATTGCTTTACTTTTTTATGAAACATTTTTAATCTTCCTATTTTTTATTGTTGCATTTTTATTAATAAAAAATATCATAGAAAAAGGTAAAACTGTATTAAAAGATAAATCCTTTTATAAGGAAGTTTTGCCGTTTTGTTTTGTTGCGATACTATATATTGTTATTTATTTTATGTATCGCGAAATGGTGAAAAATGAAATGGAATTTTATGCAGGAAGTTCTTTTGCAAAAAATTTCAGCATTAAAAACTTTTTTAAGATATTGTGGAATTATAATAAAATAGCAATACCGGCATACGCCTATTATACATCTCAAAATGCTATGGAAGTAAATTCAATATTGGCGACCGGACATCATAATAATTTTTGGTATATACTCTCTCACGTAAATATTCATGCTTTTATAAATACAATATTACAATGTTTTGTATTTGTATACTTGTTTTTAACCATGAAGAATTCCATTCCTTGGAAAAAACTATTGATAGGTGCAGTTGTTGCTATAATTTTTACCTTTTCAGTACATATACTTTTAGCGGTGTCAGATAAATATAATACAACAAACTGGCATACACATGGCGGATATGTTACATCATTCTATTCTTATTTTAGCATCACATTACTGATGGGCATTTTTATGTATGCATGTTTTAAACTATGTTATAATATAAAGGTATTAAGATATCTGGTAATTATATTTTTCACTTCATTTGTGTTTTGTTTCTCAATAATTATCGGATATTCTAATGATAATTTGAGCAGAGACTGGCAGCGAAGCCAGAGTCGATTTAAAATAATGGACAAGCTAATAGACAAAGGGCTTTTTGATGAAATCCCTGACAATGCGTTTATATATATGAATGATATGAGTTCAACTTCTTCGTATTTAGGATATGATGTTTGTACCCAAACATTTAGTTGGAAGAATTATATAGGTCTAAAGTTAGGTAAGGAGTTGAATATTTGTGATAATTTTTCTAATTTTGTTGGAGGTTTTAACCATGAACAGGATATTTATTGTTTTACTAAATATGAAAATATCAAAAGCGAGGAGATGTTTATTATATTATCAAAAGTGAATAATAATTCGATAGATACAGATAAAGGAGAATATTTATTTTATGATGTTACATCAAATGAAGCAATTGTTTATTATTATGCTCCATATAAATCATTTAAATTTGGATTCAATATACCCGATTGTGTTGAAAAACCTGTGGTACATATAAATGGAATTGAAAAGGAAGCTGCAAATTGTGGTGTAAATATTATAAGAATAAATAATAAAAATAAAAAAGAAGAAATAACTTCATTTAGATTGTCATCAAGTGAACCATTTTTAGTGAGAGATTTTTTGATATCAAATATTGGATATGTTAAATCTGACTATCAGGAATTAAATAATAATTAAAATAAAATTACCGATATATTAAGGAGATGCTATTTTCTGAATCTACAAACCTGAAATCAAATAAAATTATAAATACTACTCTGACAGTGCTTATAATTTTGTGCTCATTATCAATAATATTTCCATTTATTTATTTATCTTTTCTTAATGTACCTGGAGCAGAAGATGATCTTTTTCATGGTTTCTTTTATGAAGATAAATCTTTTTTTGATGGAATTTTTTATTGGTATCAGAGTGGATATAATGGTCGTTATGCTAATGCTGTTTTTATGCAGTTACCCGGACGGCCGTTTATGGAAATATGGTTTGCCAGAACTTTTCCAATAGTCATGATTTGTGGAATATTTTGCGGAATATTATATTTGTTCGATGCGGTAAACAGGAAAGACTGGAAAAACAATATTATTTATTCTTTATTGATCTTAGCGTTTTTCGTAGCTTATGTGCCTGATATACATTTGTTTCATTGGTATTCAGGAGCAACTGTTTATATTGTCCCTGCTGTTTTTTATCTTTTTTTACTGGGGAATTTTATTAAATATTTTAATAAAAGTTCAAGTTTCTTTTACATTGTCTCTTCAATTATATTAATGTTTTTCATAATAGGTTCTCATGAAAACTGGATGATTATTACTCTTGTTACTATTGCATTATTCTTTTTAAATAGTATATTAAAAAAAGAAGCAATAAAATGGCATTCATTACTTATATTATTTTTTGCTGTAATATTTACTGCAGCAATGGTTTTCGCACCAGGTACGAACAGGAGGTTAAATGATGAAAGTACTTCGTCTCCTAACAGGAATATTAAAGAAGCAATAAAATATTCTTTTATACACATGTGGAAGCCAATATTAAAATGGTATTTTAATATCGGTTCTTTACTTTGTTTTTTGGGAGTGTTGTGTATGCCTAAAAAAACAACCGAAAAACTAAAGAATTTTATACCTAAAGGTATCTTATTCATTCTATTTCTTTTTGTAATATACTTTGGCTTTTTTGTTATCATATTTTCAGTTACAAATGATAATATTAAATATTTTTCCAGAGGATATGCTCCTAATTTTTTTGTAGCAACTTTAATTATCTTGTTGTTAATTTATAAAATTTCCTGGCATCCTGGAATAGTGAAGATTTCTCAAAAGTTAAATAAAAATATATCTAACCTTCTTATATTAAGCGGGTTTATTGTTATTTTTTTTATATCCCCTAATGTGTTAAGAGCATATTCGGATATCATTTCAGGTAATGCCCGTAAGGAAACATCTGAAAATGCATGGGTACAGAATTATTTAAAAAATTGCGCAGAATATTCATTGAAAATTCCTGAATTTAACAGAAAAACCAATACAATAATGTTTTTTCACGTTTCTCCTCAAAAAGGTGATTACTGGTATTGGCTTACTGAAGCTTATTTTAAAAAAGACGTAACTTTGGATCATTCCATTACAATTGAAGAGTTTATAAAATTAAATTCGCCCAGGATACCTTTTGTTTTAGATTCCGGCATGCCTGACTCGTATATTTACAAATTTGAAAAGGAGAGGTTATTAAGTACTCCGGAGAAAAAAATTGTTATTGAAATAAATGCCAAAGATAATCCTGTTTTAGTATTAACAATAAAAGACGGCGATGACATTAAGCGTGTGGCTTTTGAAGAAATAATTGAAAATACTATTTATTATGAATATGATGTTTCAGGAATTATAAGTGATGAAATAGAAATTTTTGTAACTAGTAATGATAAAAAGCCTGTTTATATAGATTATATGAGAGTATATCTTAAATAAGATGAAAAGATTTTTATATTACATTAAGCCATTTTTATTGATCTCTTTTTTATTTGTTATTTCAATTATATCATTAAAGATTTTTGAAACAATAAAACTGAGTTTTACTTCTGATATATTAAATCCAAATATTGTTTTACGTTCTATATTGTATAATTCTTTTGTTGCATGTTTTTTTTCAATCTTATTGTTCCCATTATTTATTTTAATAAATCTAATAAACAAAAAAATTGCAATATTTATAACTTCTTTTTTGTCTGCATTTTTACTGCTTTCAGAAATAGCATTATTGATGTATTCTGAAAAGTCCGGTGTTTTGATGGGTAGTGAGTTTATTGAACGTTCATTGTCTGAAATAATTATTACAGTAAAGGCATCAATGACTTTATTTGTACCTGTTGTTTTCGCATTAGTAGTGTTAGGAATATTTATTTTTCTTAGCTATTTTCTAAATAGAAAAAAAATTCATTTATTTAACCTTGCTCTGATCTTTATTTTCTTGATTTTTGGGTCATTGTATTGTATAAACATAGATAGTTTACTTAAAAAAGACTATTTAAATAGATATAACGTAAAGACTTATATTGTTAATAAAAGCTGGTATTGTATAAAATCAGTACGGGACTATGTAAAATGGCAACAACGGGAAAAGGATGCAATGGCAGATGGTATTATTAAAGTAAAGGAAGACCAGTTGGATTTTTATTTTACATTGAATCCTGACAGAACTATTCCTGACAGATACTATCCACTTGAAAGAGTTGACGATATTGAAAGTACTCTTTCTCCTTTTTTCTATAGATCCGATACTATGCCGAACATTGTTTTTGTTATTGTTGAATCATTAGGACGGGAGTGGAGCGGTAAAAATGCAGACAGGGTTAGTTTTACTCCATTTATTGATTCACTGGCAGATGAGAGTTTATTCTGGAAAAATTGTTTTTCAACTACTCCAAGAAGTTTTGGTGCAGTTCCTGCTATAACAGGATCATTACCATATGGTTTCAAAGGATTTCAATTTGGAAATATGCCTCGTAATAATACATTAATATCTATACTAAAAAATAACAATTATCATACCAATGTTTTTTATGCAGGCTCTTTTAATTTTGATGCAGTAGGAGAATATTTGATTGCACAGGAAGTTGATTATATGTCTTTATTTTATGAAGATTACAGAAAAAATGGGAAAAAATATGAAGGAACACCATGGGGATATAATGATGATATAATGTATACTAAAACAATAGAAGAACTAAATTCTATGGACTCTGAAGATCCCATGTTCAATATGATAATTACAATTTCTTCCCATGATGAACTTAATGATGATAATCCAAACTTTAAATATGTATTTGAACAAACAGATAAAATAATAGAAACTGTGTCTGATAGTAGACAGAGAATACATAAAATGTATCGAAATAAAATTGCCGGCATAGTTTATTCTGATAATAGTTTGAGGGATTTTTTTCAGAAATATAAAAACAGGCCTGATTTTGAAAATACAATATTTGTTATTACAGGAGACCATGCTTCAGAATTTTATATGAGAGATAATTTATCAATGTTTCATGTACCTTTAATTATCTATTCGCCATTACTTAAAACGACTAGGCAATTTACTTCAATTGTATCGCATAATGATATTACTCCTTCAATTACTGCACTCTTAAGAGATAATTTTAACTTAAAAACCAGTAAATATGTAAGCTGGGTAGGGACATCGTTAGATACTTCATCAACTTTTAACTCTAAGCAACGACATTTATTTTTAAGGCTTGCCCAGGAAATAAAAGAAATGTTATATGATAAATATTATTATAATAGTGAAAATAATGCTTTATATGTAATGAATGAGAATGCAGACTTAATTGAAGTTCCGGATTCAGATTCACTTAAAAGTATAATGTATGACAGGCTAGAAAACTTAAAATATATTAATGAGTATGTATATAATGATAGACTAACAAATTATCCGATATTTTCATTGGATGAATTTAAAAATATTGCATTCTTTTTTCAAGAAGATTCTTTATACTTGTCAACACCTGAGAAACAGGAAAGATATCAGATGGATTTTTTTCCTCCTATTAAGATCCCAATGCCGGCTTTTGCCAGTGGATGGGAAAAAATAAAAATAACATTGGAAGCAGATATTAAAATACTTGATAGTTTAGGTGTAGGAAATTATTTTAACATATTTTTTGGATGCGTAGGTAAAAATATTGTAAGAAATAATTCCAATGTTGACAAAATAATAAAATACATTCCTGAGTCTAAAGTAAGAATAGGAGAATGGCAAAAAATGAACATTACCAGAACGTTTAAAGTGAGTGGAGCAACCGATATTTTATTACTTGTTTATTTCTATATAGAAGATTATGAATGGGTTGAAAAAAACAGGGTTGTGTTGAAGAATATTTCGGTAAAGATAGAAGGATTAGAATCTAAAGACTGAAAAATAAATTTAGGTATAATATCCGATAATCATTTAATAAAAAGATAGTTTATGTTACATGTATCAAAAAAATATTTTAACATAAAAAATATTTTGAAAATCTGCATTCTTTTTGTTTGTATTTTTTCTGTATATCCATTTATATATTTGATGCGGTTTAATTTACCCGGAGTATGTGATGACTTGTTCCATGCATTTAATCATATAGATAAATCTTATTGGGATGGAATATATTATTGGTATATTAACGGCTATAACGGCAGATTTGCAAATGCATTTTTTATGTTATGGCCGGGGCGCCCATTTATGAGTGAAATGTTTACAAAAATCTTTCCTGCCGTGATGATGTTTTTGATATATGCGGGAATTGTTTATCTTTTTCGATCTGTTAACCCAAAAAAATGGTGGGATAATTTATTGTATTCTTTAATACTGCTATCTTTTTTTTATGCTTATGTGCCGGATATTCACCAATTTTATTGGTATTCCGGTGCAACGGTGTATATTTTCCCTTTGATTTTTTACTTATTTTTACTTGGAATTTTTATCAGATATTTTAATAAAAAACAAAATGCTTTTTATATTATTGCTTCTGCAGTTTTACTAATTTTTATAATAGGTTCCCATGAGGTATGGATGATTTTAACAATGCTGACTATTGTTTTATTTTTTTTAAATTGCATACTGAAAGGGGAGAAACTAAAAAAACACTCATATTTTCTTCTTGTGCTTAGTATAGTATTTGTACTTTTTGTATTACTTGCTCCGGGAACGGGAAACAGGATATATAATGAAGGAGATTACTCTGATAATATGAATTTCATGGGAGCTTTTTTTATTTCTTTTTTTCATACCGGAAAATTCTTAATATCCTGGTTCTTTAACCTGGGGACAATATTGATGTTGTTAGGTATACTTATGATATCCAAAAATAAAAAACGGAATTTTTTCCCATTGAGTAGATATTCGAATATTTTTTTATTTCTTTTAGTTATTTTTATAGTTTATATTGGAGTATTTGTTTTATTATATTCACTCGGGCATACTAATCATGAATTGAGATTACGTGGACTGGTTCCGTCTTTTTTTGTTGCTACAATTTTATTATTATTTATAATAAGTACACTTGGAAATAGAATGGTTGTAAAACAGATTTCAGAAAAATTGAATAATAATCTGGGGTATTTTTTTCTGTTTATCGGTTTCTTTTTTTCAGTAACAACTTCTGCTAATGTTAAAAATGCATATTGGGATATATATTCAGGTAATGCCGAAAAGGAATACAAAGAACAAGTATGGGTAAGAAATTATATAAAGAATAGTTCCGGGGATAAATTATATATACCACAGCTTAATAGAAATACAAAAACTTTATTTCTTTTTGAAATTCCTAATGTAGAAAGTAGTTTTTTACATTGGGTTACTTCTTATTATTATGGCAAAAATATTATTGTGAACAGATCAATGTCAATTGATGATTTTATTGAAATAAATACATTTTCTAAAGATAATAATACAGCAGGCATAATAAACAAAGATTCTCCTTATAGTTATATACATGAAGTTTCTGCCTCAGATTTGTTACAATCGCCCAAAAGAACTATTCACTTGAAGGCTATTGTAAAACATAAAAATAATGTAATGCCAAATGCAAGACTGGTGATCAGTAATGAAAACTATTTGCATGAAACTCCGGTTAAAAATATTTTAAAGAATGATACGGTTGTTTCTTTTAGGTGGTTTTTTAAGAGGGATGAACTTAAAAATCATGAAAAATTCAACATATATCTGTATAATGAGGATGAAGAGATATTGGAAGTAGAATGTATAAATATGGAAATAAAATAACCCAACCCTTAAAAACAATTCGTTTGCATCATTAAATTTAAGGGTTGAGTGTTTAGTGGGCATTGTAAAATTATATCATTTTAGATACTGCAATCCAAATTATTTGATTAATCCGGAAGCAGCATTGCTATCCCAGTTCTCTGTAGTTTCAGTACATGAACCGTCTTCATTGAACATGATTGCCGCAACTCGTTCATTATTTCTTAAGTAAATATCCATGATAACTCTGAATATAACAATTTTTTTCCCGTCAATTTCAACGGTAGTTGGTTCTATGTTAGACATGAATCCTAACATTCCTAGTATACCTAACGGATGTAATGTTATGTCAACTTTTGTTCCATTAATTGATGTTAAGTATGCTAATCCCATATTTCGGTCAAAGTCCCAGTTATAGCTGAATTCACATTTTGCATTTGGAAGCACAGGAGTTCCTTCATATGCTTTACTGAGAGTTAGTATAAATGTATCACTGGAAGGAACAGGAGTTTGGTTTCTTTTTAAATTATTTGCCATAATTAATTGATTTTTAATGATTAATACTTTATTTACTTATCTGTCAACTTTTTGTAGATTAAATACTACTTTATAATAATGGATGGTTAGCCATTTTTAACCTGCATATATGATTTAAAATATTAAATATTTATATGATTATGATTTTATTTGATAAATATTTCTTTTTTATAATATTTTATTAAAAATTATATAATTTTAAAATATACATATAAAGGAAAATGAAAAATATGTATAATGCAAATTAATTTATATATTTTTAATTATTGAAAAATATATTTTAATAGAAGTAAGGAAATAATGAAAGGTTAATTATTTATTTAAACGGAATCTTTACTTTCGAATTAAATTGAAACTAATTAGGATAAATGAGATATAAATTGTTTTGAGATTAAAAATTATGATAATATTCAACATTAAATAACTTTATAAAATTAAATAAATCAAATCTTTGTGAGTGCTTTTCCTTTATGGGTAGCAATATGATCACTCTTATCGCTTTTGATTTCATACTGTGGCTCGTCTTCAGTAGCATGATGGGTATAGCCTTTATAATCAAAATCCGAAGTATGTATTTTAATGATTGTTCCCGAAACTTGTCCGGCTTCAGAGTTCCAGCTTACTTTATCGCCTATTTTAAATTTTGTTTTCATAATATATTTTTGATGATTCTTAGATAAGTCCCGGAAATCAACTATTACTCATCATTTATTTTAATCTGTATAAGATACATGGTTATTAATTACTTTGGCTGGAGAAGTATAAGTATGTTCCTGTATTTTTCCTATATTCATGATATGCAGGACTTTCCAGCCTTTTGCTTTAAGATAATCGGATATTAAGGAACGATGGCATCGCCACCAGACAGATTCGGCACACATATAAGCCGTGGGAGCCTGCAATGCAATATTTTCCAATTCTGTAACGGCATTTTCAAAATTATCTGTTTCCATATAATCCGCGTAGCCTCGAAAAGAAGCATTTTTCCATCGATTATTTTTTGAATCTTTCCTGACTTTTCTTCTTCCGCCTAAATCTTTCATATAGATATAACGGATCCCACTTTCAGGTAATACTGTTTCAAGATTTTCTTTGTCAAATTGTGGAAATCTACGTGATCCAGGCATACTCCTTATATCGACAAGGATTTTAATATCAAAGGATTGTAATATTGCAATAAAATCATTCATAGTATGTGTTGAATGCCCTATGGTATAAATGGTATGTCGCGTAGGATCGTTCATTTGACACTATTTAGTGTTGAAATATATTTGTCAATATAGAACTGTTTCTCTTTTGATTTATATTGTTGAATGTATCTGGGATGTTCAAGTATTGTCAACTGATCGAATAGTTTTGCTTTTTTATTCATTTTTTCAATATATCTGGCATTTTTCTTTCCCAGAACAAAAACTTCGGAAGTATCTAATCCAAAGTCAATTTGTTTTTTTAATGAAGAAATCATAAAATTTTCAGTCATCTCAAATAGTTCTGATTCATCATAATAATTAGCATTGACCCATTTTCCGTCTTTTGTCCGACGAGTGATTGCTAATGGGAAAGGTGAATTAATATAAAACTTTTTATAAAAATTCTCAGCGCCACCATATTGATCAATCATTTCGTATATAAAGACAGAGGAAACTTCATGAGTTTGTGCCGATTTCATCTTGATACCACAAATGCTTTCCAGACGTTTTGTATCTGTAAAAGGTATACCGGTAATTCCAGCGCCATGTCTTCCGGGGTTTATCCCTATGATAAACCGGCGTTGTATGGAATCGTTATAATATTGATGATAAAATTGTTCTGATACTTTTGCAGTTTCAGGATTATCCAGAAAAGGATTGAGCACCCGGAATTCTACCGGTAACCTGTCGGTATAGTTAAGATGCCGGTTAAAATCAATTATTTTATCAGCAAATGTTTTTGTCATGTATTTTGTAAAACTTTATCCTTTGATCATGGTCAATAACATTTTGAATTTTTCAACAGCAAATAAGGCATGTGTAATATGGGCAGGCATAATAATACTTTCTCCTTCTTTAACAACAACAGGATTACCACCGATTTTAATTTCGACTTTACCGTCCAAGACCTGTACCATTGCATCAAATGGGGCAGTGTGTTCGCTTAGTCCTTGACCTTTGTCGAAAGAAAATAATGTAATATTGCCTGCTTCGTTCTTTAAAATCTGTTTACTGACAACACCTCCATTGGAATAATCAATCAGTTCGAAAAGTTCCATAACTTTTCCTTTTTCAAATATATTATCGTTCATAGTTGTTATTTTTTAGATTTAAACCTTCTTTATATTTTAAATATAACAAATAAAATGCTGTGTTGTTGTATATATTAATATTCTTTTTCAAAAGAAGGTGGTTTTACATTATTCAGGTATATAAGGGATTTTATTCTAATTCTTTTCCTTTATCTAATGTGGTTAAATAACCCAATCTATAGTATAATAACTGCAAAAATCGTGCAAGAACTTAAATATATTTTGGGGAACAAGTTGGATAATAAGAATCAATAATAAAATTGTTTAATTATCTAAATCTCTCTATTCGCAATTGCTTTGAAACAAAAAAGCCCGACCAATTCGGGCTTTAATTTTTGTGAGCCATGCTGGATTCGAACCAGCGACCTCTAGCCTGTCAAGCTAGCGCTCTAAACCAACTGAGCTAATAGCTCTTTTTGCGGTGCGAAAATATAAATTAATTTGTAAAGTTAAAAGTTTATAAAGTAAAAAGTTAAATTATATTTTTAATAAATTTCAACTTTAAGAATTTATAAATTTACTGTTTAAGCTTTATAGTTTGTGTCCTGTCTGGACCTACAGATACATATTTTACTTTAACTCCGGTTTTTATATGAATATATTTTAAATAGTTTATTAATTCAGCAGGAAGATTTTTTTGTTTTTTGCAATTTGTCAGATCTGTTTTCCAGCCTGGTAATTCTTCATAAATAATTTCAATGTCGGTATTAAGATCGTATGGTACGTAATCAATTATTTCACCGTTTATTTTATAACCTACAGCAACTTTAATTGTGTCAAAGCCACTTAATACATCTGCTTTGGTAATAATAAGTTTAGTAACACCGTTAAGCATTATCGAATAACGTAAAGCTACCATGTCAAGCCATCCGCAACGGCGTGGTCTCCCGGTAGTGGCTCCGTATTCATTTCCGTTTTTTCTTAATAATTCGCCTGTTTCATCAAAAAGTTCGGTAGGAAAGGGGCCACTTCCAACGCGTGTACAATATGCTTTACAAATTCCGTAAACATCTCCGACTTTATGAGGAGAAACCCCAAGTCCTGTACAAACTCCTGCAGTAGTTGTATTTGATGAAGTAACAAAAGGGTAGGAACCAAAGTCAATATCGAGCATCGTACCTTGTGCTCCTTCTGCCAGAGTTTTTAGATCATTTTTTAAAGCTTCATTTATAAATATTTCCGAATCAATAAATTTAAATGCTTTTAAATATTCTAATGCAGCAAACCATTCTTTTTCATATTCCGGATTGGTTTCAGTAAACCCATAGCCTTTAAATATTTTTTCATGATGTGCTTTAGTAGCATTATATTTTTCAATAAAATCGTTTTGAAAAATATCTCCGGTTTTTAAGGCTATACGTGCTGTTTTATCAGTATATGCAGGTCCTATACCTTTAAGAGTAGAACCTATTTTTTGATCTTTTTTAGATTCCTCATAAGCTTTATCCAATAAGCGATGGGTAGGCATTATTAATTCTGCTTTACGGCTTATTAACAGATTTGTTTTGAGATCAGCACCGACTTTTTCGGCTTTTTCAATTTCATCTTTCAGAATTACCGGATCAATTACAACTCCATTTCCTATGATATTGATCTTTTTTTCATGGAAAATACCGGATGGTATAGTATGCAAAACATGTTTTATATTGTTAAATTCAAGTGTATGTCCTGCGTTAGGACCTCCCTGAAATCTTGCAATAATATCGTACTTAGGAGTAAGGACATCAACAATTTTACCTTTACCTTCGTCTCCCCATTGTAATCCTAGCAGAACATCAATTTTCATTTTTACTTATATTTTTGTTATTTGGCAATCAGAACATATTCCATAAAAATATAAGGAATGATGACTGATTTTAAAGTTATTACTTTTTGAAACACTATTCTCAATTTCAATAATCCTTGGATCACAAAATTCTGTTACTTTTCCACAATTTGAACAAATCAGGTGATCGTGTTGGGAACGTTCAAATACTTTTTCGTAAATTCCTAAGTTTTTACCGAACTGGTGTCTTGATACAAGTCCGGCATCTATAAGGATATCCATACTATTGTATAAAGTTGCACGGCTAACCCTGTAGTTCTTATTTTTCATGGATACATACAGGCTTTCAATATCAAAATGTCCTGTAGGTTTTGAGTATATTTCATCAAGAATAGCAAAACGTTCAACAGTTTTTCTCAAATTGTTTTTTTCTAAGTAATCTGATAGAATTTCGCGTATTCTTGAATTATGGTTTTTAGACTCCATTCAAAATATTTTTAGACTAAAATATGATAAAATGATTAATTGACAAAACAAAAAAAAAATAGTTTTTAACAAAGAAAGATCAATACATTGATGATTAGTTATATCTCATCTTTTTTGTAAGAGTCCATATTGCAATTCCACCGCTGACAGATACATTCAGCGAATGTTTTGTCCCATATTGCGGAATTTCAATACAAATATCGCAAATATCAAGAATTTTCTGATCTATTCCGTTTACTTCATTACCTAGAATTAATGCTGTTTTTTCGTTTTTTTCAGGTAAATATTCATCGATATGAGTACTGTTTTCTGCAATTTCAAGGGCAATAAGTTTATAGTTTTTGGATTTTAATATTTTTACAGCCTCCATCGTATTTTCAAAATATTCCCAGTGTACAGTTTCAGTCGCTCCCAGCGCTGTTTTGTGTATATCCCGATGTGGTGGGGTTCCTGTAATTCCACATAAATAAACAGCTTCACATGCAAAAGCATCACAGGTACGAAAAACAGCTCCGGTATTATGATGACTTCTGATATTATCAAGTACAACAATTAATGGATTTTTTTCTGCTTCTTTAAAATCTTCAGGAGTTAATCGTTTTATTTCTGTAATATCTAATTTTCTCATTGTTAATCGTTTAATTATAAAAAAATCTCTAAATTATACAGAGGTACGTATAATTTGTTTTTTTAGAGAAAGGTTTTTAAGAAATAGAAAATAAGGTAAAAAATCTTGATTTAATATGTTATAACTAATAGCTTTCAATCCTTCTAATTATCATGAACTAATTTTCAATGCAATATATGCCATCAATCCTGTGGAATATGAAAAAAAACTTTCATCAATATCAAAATTAGGGTGATGTAAGCCTGTTTTTCCAAATCCGTTTCCTTCAATTCCGGATCTGTAAAGCACTGCCGGTATTTCTCTCGAAAAAAAAGCAAAATCTTCGGATGTCATACGAGGTTTAAACTCTTCAACACTTTCAACAGGAATGTACTCTTTTGCAATTCCCAAAACTTTTTCTGATAATATTGTATTATTTATAAGGCTTGGATAGCCATCACGAATTTCAAAATTTACGGTACAATCGTAATTTTTTGCTATTTTTTTTGCCAGATCTTTTAAATGTTCTTTTATATATTTCCGGGTATTTTCATCAAACGTTCTCATAGTTCCTTCTGCCTTGCTTAAAGGAGGTATTACATTTACAGAACCGTCAACATTTATTTTGCCAAAAGCTATTATAACAGGGGTTTTTACATTTAATTCATTTTGCAGGTCGTTAGCTTTTTTTATGAAATCGACAACTGCAAGTGTTGTATCGCTTCTTTTTGCAGGTAATGCCGCATGACCGCCAACACCGCTAAATTCAATATATAATTCATCAGTTGATGCCATAAGATTACCTGAGCCAAAACAGAAATGCCCTGTTTTAACTTCTGGTGTTACATGTTGTGCAATAATATTAGTTATCTGATATTTTTTTAGAATACCTTTTTCTATGAGAATTTTTGCACCTCCCGGATTTCTTTCTTCAGCAGGTTGAAAAATTAAGATAATATTACCTTTTATGAAATTGGACAATTCCTTAAGGATTATTGCAGTACCGATTAATGATGCGGCATGTGCATCATGTCCGCATGCATGCATTATTCCAGGTTTTGTGGATGAATATTCCGTATTGTTTTCTTCGTTGATAGGCAGAGCATCAATATCTGCTCTAAGAGCAATATTTTTCCCTGTTTTTTTCCCTCTGATAATTCCAATTGCAGTATTTTCTCCGAAACTTTCATCGATTTCGATTTTATAATCCGTCAGAATACTTTTGATGTATTTTGCTGTTTCTATTTCCTGAAATGATAGTTCGGGAAATTTGTGAATATGCCTTCTGACATTAATTATCAAAGGAAGTATATTTTGACTTTTTTCTTTTATTACTTTTATTATGTCTTGGCTCATATGATTTTTTATATAAAGAGATTTTTAAAAGTCAAGCCCTAAGGATAAATAGAACATTGCTGGTAATATGGTATTATTTTCTAGCCCCCATGCCCAGTCGACTCTTATAAAATAACCGAATAGTTTACTGCGGACCCCAAATCCGTAACCGGAAACTATCGGATAATTATTATTATAAATAATTACAGATATTGAATTTTGATCGTAATGATCATTTTGATATGCATTATTACCGCTGAACGGTGTTATACCACTCCAGGCACTTCCGATATCAAAGAAACCTATAAGTTGAAGATTTTTTAAAAAATCGTTATTTATTGGTTTTGGAAAAAAGTATGATACAAATGGCCATCGTATTTCTGTATTTAATACTGCAAAGTTGGTACCGTTACGGATATTTTGAGAGAAACCACGCATATTTGTTGCAACAGCCTGATATACGTAGTTAACATCAGGATCGATACGTATATCTGTATCGAATATCGGATTTTTCTGGGATAATTTTATCCAATTGTCAATTCCGCCGAGATAGTATATTAATTTAGCACTTCCGAATGAATAACTTGAAGCAAAACGTGCGGCAAATATCAAATTTTTGTGGATAGGTTGATAATATCTGAAGTCACATCCTACAACAAACATATCTGTTTCTTTTTTATCCAGTTGTTTAAAGGCTTCTCCAAATATTTTAAAACGAAATCCGGATAAAATGTTTGTAGCTAATTCGTTTGTATTGTCAAATATATATTCTGCTTTCAAACTGAGCCAGTATTCATTTCCGGGCTTACTTAACAAACTTTGGTTGTCAAGTGATAAATTTGTAAAGTGATTATGTCTGAAATTTCCTGTAAATTGTAATGCATCCACTTGAGAAAAAGGATATCTCATTATATAAAAAGCTTCATGTGTAAATGTCTTACGTGTATAATAATTATCAGTATCACTAAGCATTACCTGACGATGTAGTATTAATTGTTTATTCCACCTTTTTTTTAAGCTCTCAAAACTTAATAAATATTCGTTACCTGACAGATTAGCAGACAATCTGGCGCCGGCTGTTATTCTGTAATCTTCAAAAAGGTCGGAAGTTCCTACTTTAAAGATAAGGTTAAAGCCGGGATAAAAATAAAATGCATTTCCCGTAAATGGTTGGTATGAATTATTTAAAAAACTGAAATCAACTTGAGTCACCAGATAATTTGTGTAGAAAGTCGTAAAGTATCTGTGTGTACGCGGATTTTTGGCTCGTCCGTTTTCATCAAATTCTTCATTGGTATTTTCAGCGGTTGTAATTAAAGAGCTTTCGAAATCGAAATCGTAATTGTCTATATTGACCGGTTGTTCTAAAGGGTCTATATTTCTATTTCCTAGAGAGTCAGATGAAATATGTGTTTCTTTTTTTATTGTTTCTTCTCTTTTTATTTCATTCTCAAAAAAGCTTCTGGCCGTAGTCTTTTTTACATTACCGACCGGATCAGGAAAATTTTTATCATAGAATAGTTGAAACTTATTATTACTTTTATATGAGAAAACATTTTCGTCGTTATATTTATTTATATCAATATCAAGTATATTGTATTTATAATTTGTAAGTTGTTCGGTAACAAGAAAATGCCTGTAATGGGTTGTTGTATCAATAAAACTTATAAGAGAATCAATATTTGCAGCATAAAAATTATATATACCATTTTCGTCGGAAACATATGTATACTTTCCGTTTTTTAGGTTAGCCTGAGTTTCTTGTATATTCTCTGTTTTAGTGATTTGTTTTATATTTTTTGATTTGAGGTCATAAACAAATACATCATTATATTTTTGAGTTTCAATAAAATTGTTCTTTTTATCGCCTAACTCTTCGTTTTTTCTTTTTGAAGTAAAAATAATTTGTTGTGAATTATTAATATATGAAGGATTGTAGTCATCTGCAATATCTTGTGTTATGTTTGTAAGTGTATTTGCAGCGATATTGAACAGGAAAATATCTGATTGTCCGTAACTGAAAGCAGAGAAAACAAGTGTCATTCCATCGTGTGAATAATCGAAAGAAGAAACTTTTTCTAATGCAGCAATTTCTATTTGTTTGAATTCTTTAGTTTCAAGATTATAGGTGATATAATAAATTCCACCTTTTTTTTCGATAATAAATCCAAGTAATTGTCCGGAAGGATGCCATTTTATAATAGGGTAGGAGTAATCAGTAATTTGAACTAATTTATGTTCTCTTTTAAATATGGTTTTTATTTTATTGGTTTCAATATCTTTTATCTTTATCCAATATTTACCCATTTTATTTTCAGCCCAGGCAACTTTTTTTGAATTTGGGCTATAACATACCTGATAGTAATTTGTGTTTTTCCGGCTTCTTTTTATAAGACTTTCTCCTGCAGGATCTTCTGCTGTATAGTCAAATGAATCATATTGTACTCTATAAAATTCGGTCCAGTTTGTTTGTAAAGACTTTAAAGACATTCCCAAAACGTAAAGAAATCCGCTTTCAATGCTTTTGGTCAGTCTTGTCAGATAAACTATATTAGGTATGACTTGTTTTCCATATGTTTTTTCAATATAATTCCAGATTGAATGTCCTGCAATTGCAGCATTTTCTTCTGTAAGCTGGTTAAAATGTTTAAACTGTCCCGAATTAAGTGCATTTTTTGTTTGATTCTCTTCTTCTGCACTCCATTCTTTTGATACAAAAGCAACCAATCCTTTAATATACCATTCCGGCATACTTATCAGGGTATTATTTGCAATTTTATTCCTGATATTACTACCATAAAGCATTTCATTGAGAATTATATTTGCAATTGCAGCACGTATTTGTTCTCTTAGTTTTGTAATATCTTCTTCAATATATATAAAAGCAATATTGTCAATTACTTTAATTACCCCACCTATGTTGTACTGGTCGTCTCCGGTATCAAGTCCTATATTACTTTGCCTGAAATCGGAAAGGTTCTGATAAATAACAAATACAATTCTTTTTGAAAGCTGATGTTCAAAAAAAGTTTCGATTTCTCCTATACTTTGATTTGCAATTTCTGCAGTTCTCATAGCAGCTTCGCCGCTTCCTGCATAAAAATAAGTATCGAATTTCTCAAACCTGTAATAAAACCATTCAAATTCTTCAAATTGCACACGGTTTTTTCCGAACTTCATCTGATGCCCGTTATAAAATTGAGAAAATCCCGCAGAATATATCAGGATAAATAAAAACGGTAATATTATTTTTTTTAATCTGTACACACTTAAATTTAAAGTTGCAAAATAATAAAATCTTAGTTTTGTTACAAAATTAATTAAGATAACAATTAATTGTAATGATTGATCAATGAAATTAATGATTGTAATAATTCCTGTAAATATTTTACATGGATCATCGTAACATCATTATAGATTTTTCCAAAGAAATAATAAATTTATCAATTTCTTCTAAAGTATTGTAAAATGCGAATGATGCACGTGCCGTACCATTTATTTTAAAATGTTGCATAGCTGTTTCTGCGCAATGAGTTCCTGTGCGTATTGCTATACCCATTTTGTCAAGAATTGTGCCAATATCTGCTGGATGTATATCATTTACTGTGAATGATAAAACACTTGATTTATGTTTTGCTTCTCCGATTATTTTAATTCCGTCAATTTTTAGAATTTGTTCGGTGGCATATTCCAGTAATTTATCTTCGTATTTTTTTATATTATGAATACCTATGTCATTTACATAATGAATTGCCTTTTCAAATGCAATGACATCAATATAATTTGGAGTTCCGGCTTCAAACTTATATGGAAGTTCATTAAAAGTAGTTTTTTCGAAGGTAACCTTTGAGATCATTTCTCCACCGCTTTGATATGGAGGCATTTTTTCCAGTATTTCTTTTTTTCCATATAAAACTCCAACTCCTGTCGGACCATAGATTTTATGGGCTGAAAATACATAGAAGTCACAATCCATTTTCTGAACATCAACAAATGTGTGCTGTATTCCCTGAGCTCCGTCTATTAGTACGGAAACATTTTTTGAATGAGCAATTTCAATTATTTTTTTTACCGGATTTACTGTACCTAATACATTTGAAACCTGGGTTACTGCAATGATTTTTGTTTTTTCAGTAATCAGGTTTTCCAGTTCCGAAATAATAAGTTCTCCGCTATCATCAAAAGGGAGTACTTTAATTTTGCATTTTTTTCGTTCAGCAAGTAACTGCCACGGAACAATATTAGAATGATGTTCCATTTCCGAAACTATAATTTCATCTCCTTCTTTAACAAAGGCTTCTCCAAAAGAAAATGCAACCAGATTTATTGATTCTGTCGTCCCTTTGGTAAAAATAATTTCTTCTTTGTATTTACTATTTATAAATTTGTGTATTGTTTCCCGTGTATTTTCATATGCAGTTGTCGAAAAATTACTCAGATAATGAATTCCGCGATGGACATTTGAGTTATATTTTCTGTAGTATTCCGAAATCGTATTGATAACAATATCAGGTTTTTGTGTTGTTGCTGCATTATCTAAATATACCAGGTCCTTATCATATATTTTTTCCTGTAATATAGGAAAATCCTGTCTTATTTTTTTTATGTCCGTTTCCATCGAATTCAATATTTTTTATAAAACATACAAATATATGTTTTAAATTTCTTCAAACACAATTTTCAAATTAAGAATAATTTTTAATGTATTCTTTTAAAAAGAACAATTTGAAGAATAAATTGTTATGTTCGGGAATTATTAAACACGTATTTATGAAGATGAAAAGATCTTTGATCTTACTAATGTTATTATTTTTAACATTTGGGGGGTATTCCAGACAGGATAATGACACAATAATTTTAAAAGAAACTTTTTTGTATGCAATAAAGGATACTGATACTTTGTATTTGGATAAATATGAATTAAAAACTTCTTCCAATGAACAGAAACCTTGTATGATTTTTGTATTTGGAGGAGGCTTTTACGCAGGAAGCAGAGATGAAGAGTCCTATATAGATTATTATAATTTTTTAGCTCTTAACGGATATACTGTTGTTGCAATTGATTATCGCTTAGGATTTAAAAAAGCAGAAGATATCAAGGATAATAAAAAAGTTACTTTTAAAAAGTTTTTGAAATATTTTGAATATACGATAGATATTGCCGTAGAAGATCTTTATGATGCAACTGATTTTATTTTAAAACATTCTGAAGAATGGGGCATAGATAAGAATATGATATCCGCGACCGGATCAAGTGCCGGAGGAATTACCGTTTTACATGCTGCTTATGAAATCAGCAATGGAGGTGAATTAGCAAAAAGGCTTCCTGAAAATTTTAATTATGCCGGTATTATTTCCTGTGCAGGTGCTATTTTTAGTATGGACGGAAAACTGAAATGGAAGGATATGCCTGCTCCAATACAGATGTTTCATGGTGATGCCGATAAAAATGTACCTTATAATAAATTAAAATTTTTCAGGTACGGGCTATATGGCTCAGAAAATCTGGCAAAACAATTAAGAAAGAGAGAAGCAAATTATTATTTTTATTCGGAAAGAAATGTCGATCATTATCTTGCAGTAGCTCCTTTATATAATAACAGGGAAGAGATAATGTCGTTTCTGGACAGGTATGTTACCAAAAAAATGAAACTTCAGACAGAGATAGAAGTTGTACCAATGGAAATATCAAAAATAAAAAATAATTATAAACCAAAAGATTATATCAAACAGAACCTTAATCCTTAAGCTGATAAAAAGTAAGATTTGATAATTTCCTGTAATTCTTTTTTTTGAGGAGTATCTTCCATACTTGATAGAATAATGTCCGGATATTTGTTTTGTATTATCGTTTTTTTTGTATGGGAAAAATTTATGTCAAATATCCATGAAAGTTGCATAGCTTTAAAATCGTTTAATGTTGAGAGATTTTCTTTTGATACGACTTTATGTTTATAAAAGTTATCCATTACATTTTCAGAAATTGCCGGAATGTGTTCCAATCCGTATTCAAGAGCAATGTTTCTTGGACCCGGATTATGGTAATATTCTGCTACAATCCGGTAAATATCGATTTTGTCGGCATCCCTGGTTATTTTGGAAAATAATAATACATCAGGATCTTCTGTTTCCGGAATACTTAATAAACCATGGTTATAAGTTGACTGTAAGATAATTTGATTGGTTTTTTCAGGTAATTTGTTAAGCATTTTCGTGTCGTTCAATACTTCAACACCTAACTGCCCGTGATAAATTGATTCATCATCCCTGAATGTATTATATCTTGTATATTGTTCGAATCTTCCTATATCGTGAAACAAACCACATAATCCGGCAATGAAAACATTCCCGCTGTCCAGATTTCCAGATAAAGCAATAGCTTTACTGTTATTTTCTACATTTATACTGTGGGTTATTTTTAGTTGTATATTCTTTTTTGTTAGTTCGTCTTTTGCATTATGCAGGAATTTATCAGTATAATCTTTAAATTTTTGATAATAATCTTCAGATTTATGCATCAGGGGAAATGTTTTTATAGATTTCTTCTTTGAATGATTTGATATTTTTACCATAAATTGCATATAATATTGCAAAAATGATCAGGACTCCTACAATTGTTAGAAGTACTCCCAGTATAATAAGAAAAACTATCAATGGATTCTTGAAATTCAAATCTCCATGTATGGAAACAATATTTCTTTTCAGCCTTATTATCCCGATTATTTTACCGTTACGGATATATAGTGTTGACTTATTTTTCTTTTTTATTTCAAGGTCGGGATAGTATAATTTTAATTCGTTTGAAATTTCATCCAGAGATTTTTGTGTATTAAATTTTAAAGACATGATTTTCTTGACTGTTAATAACAAAAGGGGAAACCGTTTTTCCCCTTTTGTTATAGTATTTTTTAATTTGAGTGATCTTTTTTGAATGCTTCAAGTCTTTTGGCAAGCACCGGCATCTGATCTTCGGTTATTTGGGATACACATGCCCTGAGTCCTTCTGTTCTTAAGCTGCCTGTGTCGTCAAGTGCTATTGCGCTAATACCATAATATAATAGTTCTTTTACTAATTCTCCTCCGGAATAGCCGGGATAGGAAATTGTAAAATAAAATCCGTCTGCTATATCAACATCTATATCTTTATCATATACTATTTTAAATCCGGCATCAACAAACATTTTTTTCATGATTTTTGCTCTTTTACCGTATTCCTTAACTTCTTCAATAAAGTTAAATTTGCCGTCATTAGCAGCTTTAAGCATTGCTGCCATTCCGTACTGGGTTGAGTGGCATACTCCGGAACTTAAAGCATAAATTATTCTCATTACGAATGTATATCCGAATTTTTCGCTACCGAACCGTTTGATAAGGTTAGGATAGGGGCGGTTATATAATTTATCGGATATGGCAACTACTGCAATTCTCTGGCCGGCATAACTGAATGCTTTTGATGCGGAAATCAGTAAAACATAATTATCAGTATAATTTGCAACAGAGACCTGATACGGAGGTTTTCCGGGATGGAAAAGATCGCGACGGAAATCCATAGCGAAATATGCAAGATCTTCAATTACTATTACATCATATTTTGTTGCCAGTTCTCCGATTATTTTTAGTTCTTTTTCTGTGAAACATATCCATGTCGGATTATTAGGGTTGGAATATATTATTGAATTAATATTTCCTTTTGAAAGGAATGATTCAAGTTTATCCCTTAATGCTTCGCCACGATAGTTGTATACATCAAAACTTTCAAACTTCTGATTCAGAACGTTAAATTGCTGTTTCTGGACAGGAAAGCCCGGATCTATAAATAATGCCGTATCTTTTTTGGGGTCAATGTTTCCGCATAACAAAAAAGTTGCATATCCGCCCTGCATTGAGCCTACGGTAGGAACACATCCTTCAGGTTTAAGGTCGATGCCCACGAAATTTTTTATAAATCTCGATGCTTCAATTTTTAATTCTTTTACACCGTCAACCATTGGATAATCGGAAGCAACACCTCTTTTTAATGCTTCTATTTCGCCGTTTACGCCTACTTCAGGCGGAGCCAGACTAGGGCTGCCCATTTCCATCCGGATATATTTTTCCTTTGACGCTTCCTGTATTTTATTAACTAATCCTACAATTTCTCTTATTGTAGCTTTACCTAAATCTTTTAACTCCGATTTTTTAATTTCTTCGTTTACAATGTCAACGTTTATTGGTGTATTTGTCATAAAAATGTTGTTTACAATAATTCACAATTTTAGGAAAAAAAATATTGATTTACTAATATTTTTATGTATTTTACAACATGGTGATTTAGTTGAAAGTTAAAAATGTCTGGAAATCTTTTTCAATTTTCAACCAACTTTAATATTTACTTTCAATTAGAAAAGGGTTATTATTCATGTATAAAGGAATAACTTCATATTCATCATTTATATAATAAGTATTCTTATATGCTCCGTAACCTATCCAGTATCCGTTTGCAGGAGCTCCGGTAATGTTCGATTTTACACTTGCTGGGTTAGTAAACGGATTGCCGTCTGTCATATTATTCCTTTCCCATGAATTCCAGAATAAGTATGAATTTTCGTCGATTGTGGAAAGTTTTAATGATACAGTATCGCCGATCTGAAAAAGATATCGTTCCGAAAAGCTTGTAGTATCAGTGTTTCGGGGAAAATATGAATTCCGTTCATATCCTTTCATTATATAAGGTATAGTTATATTTTCGTTGGTTTCTAAAAGTTTGTCGTCTATAAGATGTACAACAAGTGATCTGTAGAACCATTTTTGTTCAGCTCCTGTTTTCAGGGTTAAGGTAAAGTAATCTCCATATCCGGGAGGGTTTCTCCAGCTCACGGAAAGATAGCCTATAGTATCGCGCAGGGGTATATGTGAATACCATACAGAATCTATTGCGATTGTGTCTCTTATTGTGGTTGTGGAAAAGTATTTATTTTCTCCGTATTTTATTTGTAAATTATATCTGCCATTTATTTGTCCTTTAAATTTTGTTCCTACATATCCTTTATAGGGCCACCGCGGAAATTCCGCATGCACTAAAGTGTCGAAAACAGAACCGTTATCTACAATTACGGTAGCCATATCTCCGCTTATGATCAGGTTTTCGACATATGTTGTATCTATTTCATCAAAGTAGGCAGAATTTTTTGTTATAAACACGATTGGATAATCGTCAAGGTCAATAAATCCTTCAATAGTTATTTTTTCTTCGGGACGCGGCAGATCTACAGATATATCCTTTTCGCATGAAACAAATATCATTAGCGTTGTAAGGATAATACCCAAAATATTTATTATATTTTTTTGTTTCATGATATTAAAATTTAAAATTCCATGTTACAGAAGGCAGAATGGGGAACAGGGAAACTTGTTTGGCTGTTGTTTTAAAAGTCCCGTCTTTTACAGTTCCACTATTTTCAAAATACACAAAATAAGGATTTTTCCGGTTATAGACATTATATATTGAGAAATTCCATGATGATGTCCATTTGTCAGTTTTTTTATGATCCCACGTTAATGACAGGTCGAGCCTGTGATATGGAGCCATCCGGTATGAATTACGTTCTCCGTATTCACTTGTTAGTTCGCCGTCGATCATATAGCGGCTGGCAGGTAATGTTGTGGTATTTCCGGTCGCATATATGAAAATTGCCGATGCTGTTAATTTTTCGGTTATAGTATAAGTTGCAGTTACCGAAATATCATGTCTTCTGTCATATTTTGCAGGAAATTTTTTACCATCGTTTACATCGTCAAAAAACCTGTCTGTTTTAGATAATGTATATCCGATCCATCCGGTAAAACTTCCGGTTCTTTTTTTTATAAAAAACTCAATCCCGTACGAATTACCGTCTCCGGTAATAAAATAATTATCAGCGTTGTCCTGTACTACTTCATCGCCCGGCAAAGCTCCGTCGGCATATTCAATAAGGTTGTACATGTCTTTGTAATATACTTCTACTGAAGCCTCAAAATGGTCGTTGAAAAAATTCCTGAAATATCCTATTGCATATTGTCTTCCCATTTGTGGTTTTAGCCTGTCGCTGCACGGAACCCAAAGATCGGTCGGTAATGTCGATGCAGAAAGTGATGCAAGGTGTATATATTGTTTATTTTGCATAAAAGATGCTTTAATTGATGAGCTTTTATCTAAACCGACTTTTATCGAAACTCTCGGTTCTATTGAATGGTATAAAGCCACACTTTCATTTTTTTTATAAACAACAGAATCTATGGTTTGCAGATAATATTCATCTTTTATATATCTTGTAAATGGTCCTACCTGATTAAATATTGATCCTCTTACTCCTGCATATAAAGTAATCCTGTCGTTTATTTTGAAATCATCGCCGATATATATTGCTGCTTCGTGTGCATATTGTTTATTTTTTGTAACGGATTCAAACGACATATCTGCAAGCGAAGCTGATACTGAATTAGGAGAAAATATATGATAAATATATTCCAGACCGAATTTTATATTATGTTTTGGATTTGGAAGCCATGTGAAATCTTGTTTTATATAAAAATCTCTTATTCCTGAATCCTGAATAAAGCTGAAATCTGTTCCGCTATTTTCATCTGATGTCATTTCAATTGAGGTCTGGAATTTATAATCGGATGCAACAAAAGTGGTATTTGAAAAGAATTTATTTGAAAATAAGTGGTTCCATCTTATTGATGCCATTCCGTTTCCCCAGGGGATTCCCATGGCAAAACCGGCGTCGTTACTTTTAAAGTTAAAAACATCTTCACCGTAATATGCGCTTATGTATAGTCTGTCTTTATCTGAAAATCTGTAATTAAATTTTGCATTAACATCATAGAAATAATATCCTGAGCTGCGTAATAATGATTCTTTTTTTGTAAAAGGCTTGATCAGCAGGTCTATATAAGTTCTTCTTCCGGATATTAAAAATGAAGCTTTGTCTTTTACTATAGGTCCCTGAACTGTAAGGCGTGATGAGATGGTTCCGATTCCTCCTTCTGCTTCAAATTTTTTCATATTTCCGTTTTTCATAGAAATATCCAGTACGGAACTGATCCTTCCACCATATTGAGCAGGCATTCCTCCTTTATATATTTCCATGTCTTTAATAGCATCGGCATTAAAAACAGAGAAAAAACCTAACAGGTGTGATGCGTTATAAATTATTGCTTCGTCGAGTAATATAAGGTTCTGGTCAGGACCGCCACCTCTTACGTAAAATCCTGAATTTCCATCACCTGCCGCTTGAACTCCGGGTAAAAGCTGCACTGTTTTAAGTACATCAACTTCTCCCATAAATGCAGGTAAGGTCTTGACCGTTTCAATAGGAATTTTAGTAACGCTCATTCTACTGTCTTCAACATTCCGGCTTCTTTCACTGCTTACAACAACTTCCTGGGTAACTACAGCAGAATTTTCGAGTTCTATATTCAGAGTTTTATCGGAGTCTAAATTTATTGTCTTTTTTTGTTCGGCGTATCCGACAAATGAGAAAGATATTTCATAAGTACCTGCCGGTAACGAAATGGAATAGAAACCATATGAGTTTGCGCTGGTACCGCTTTTACCTTCGTTCACAATTACATTTGCCCCCAGTAACTCTTCGCCGCTGGACTTATCTTTAATGTATCCGCTTATAGTGTATTTTTGCCCGAAAATTACTAACGGAAACATTATTAATAAGAAAAATATACATCTTTTCATTTCAGGACAGGAGTGTTATGGTTCGGATTTATAATGTTCAGAGAAAACTTCATGTTGAAAAAAATTATAAATAGAACAAATAATAAAAATAAAATGTTTGCAATATAAAGTATAACTAATTAAATTTGTAATCTCAATTTTGTTTAAAGAATTGAACGCAAAGGTCATTTTTTTATTGCAGAAAAGCAAAGATAAAATTTATATATAATAAATTTAAGAAATTTGCGGGGTGTAGCTCAGTTGGTTAGAGTACGCGTCTGGGGGGCGCGGGGTCGTTAGTTCGAGTCTAATCACCCCGACAAATTTGAAAAGAGGTTATTTTTTGATAACCTCTTTTGGTTTTTAGATATCTGTATACTCATTTTACCTGTTACATGTTCATTTTCCTGATTCAATGTAAAAGTTAGGTTGATAAATTAGATAAAATTCCAATTGTCAAAAGACAGATCTCAATCTTTAAATTACAAACTTCGTGACTGTTTCTAACTGTTTGGGATTTGAAATATTGGTGATTGGATCTTGTTTACTTGCTGCGCTGTGTGAGACCGGTCGTTTCGGCAGTTCGACTACGTTCACTGACCGAAATACTCAACGACCGCAGCTAAGTTGTGATTTATTATTTGCATTTTTTTTAAATTAAATATTTCTTTGATTTCTACCTGTTTTTTTACGTTGAGTTTTTTCTCTGTTGCATATTTATTGCGATATGCTACATATTCATTGCGATGTATTACACATTCATTTTTCCCTGTTACATATTCGTTGCGATGTGTTGCACATTCATTTCTCCCTGCTACATATCCATTTTCCCCTGCTACATATCCATTTTCCCCTACTGCATATCCATTTTCCCCTGCTACATATCCATTTTCCCCTGCTGCATATCCATTTTCCCCTGCTGCACATTCATTTTCCTCTGCTGCATATTCGTTGCGATATGTGTTAATAGCGCTCCTATAATCCGCAAATTAAAAAGTACGGTTTTTTAAATTAAAAAGTACAATTTTTTTATGAGGTATGTTATGTTATATAAAAAATTAGAGTGCACACTTTATTGAATGTTCAATAATTGTATGCACTCAGTTGCTTAACAAAGACGAGAGTTAGGTATAGCTTTTGTGGTATTTAAATTACTTTATGTGTAATGCTGACCTGGTAATTTATTTCCGAATCCTCTGCAGGTGTCAATCTGGCTCCCTGAAATTTTATCTTTGGTTTATACGGAATAAATTTTAGCCCTATATTATTAATTCGTGCCGGAACATGGACAGGAGCCTTAACTCCGAAAAATCTTAATTTTGTACTCATATTATTCTATTCTGTAAAATGTAAATTTAATTCTAACTGAAAGTATCTTATATTGATTTTTTTAGCGATGTAATCGGTATTATTCTCCAGATGAACTGAGTTATAGTCGGCTGTGGTAACTGCATAGTTCCCATATGTATTTAAATCTACGGTACTGTTTATTCCGATTTTTTCAAGGTCATTAAATAACACAGGGTTACCGTTTTTATGGAACCATATTTGAGTATCTCCTGACAGGGAGCATGAAAATTTTGGAAATTCCGACACTTTGTTTTCATCGTCATAAGGGATAACTTCAATTGTTTCTACCGGAATATTACTATTATTATACTGTTGTTTTTTTCCAAAATAATGTTTTGTGTTTATTCCCGTATTAAAAATACATTGTATTCCGGAAAAATCGAAATTACGTGAATTAGGTTTTATTACACCGGAACGTACACAATTCCATGTTTGCTGCGAAAGCCTGTTTACCGTGTAGTTTCCTTCAGACTCATTATAAATCAATAAATCACCTGTATTTTCATAATTATATGTTCCGTCAGGGTTTAAATTTATTATATTTCCCATTTTTATATCAACATTAGGAAAGTATGCTCCCGTAAAACTTCCTGTACTGCTCATATATAAAGCAGGGTTATTGTCGTCCAGATATAAAGTAAGGTCTACAGGATTATTCTCTTTGTCATATTTATTGAAAATAGGGGTATCCTCTATATCATCATGTATTACGTTATTTTCGGGAAATGATTTATTGGCAATATTGGCAAGGTACTTACAGTCATCTTCTTGTAGGTTCTTTTCTGCATAGTCTTGTAGTGAAGATTTTAAATCATCTATCCATTTTTTCTTATCTTCGGAGTATGATACAGGTATAATATTACCATTCCAGCTCCATTTTAAAGATTTCCTGAATAAACAGTTATTAAATGTAGGAAATATATCAATTGTTTGAGATTTGTATCTGTACAGATCGATTTCATTTATAAATATATGATCTAATAATATATTGTCAGTATTAGTGATATAATTTTTAAAATTCTTAATAGTAAAATTTTTGATATATGTACTATTGACATAAGTCGATATAAAGTTATCAACATAGTTATATATTGATAATTGTTTATTGTTTCTGTTTATTACATTAAATTCTGAGATCCTGCAATTCCTGAATCCGCTGAAAATATTATTTTGTGTTGTTCCAATAACATTATTTACATGTAAATTAAAAATATAATAGTCATATGTATAATAGCCTCCTTTTATTTCGAAATAATTTTTATCCGGAAATATGCAATGGTGGAAGACCTGGGGATATCCTCCGAATGTTTCATATACTCCGTCATTGATACAAACATATTTTTTATTTGTAATAAGGGCTTTTCCTATAGTTTTTACCGGTGCTTCCCTGGTTCCGGTATTGCTGTCGCTACCCATTATTGAACAACAGTAAACAGTGTTGTCGTCTGTGAGTAGTTCATTGTAGTAAGGATCTCTTGTTCTTTTAAATACTGACATATTGTTTAAAAATTTTTATTCTGAAAAATGAAAATTTACCTCTAATTTAAAATATTTTATTTCTATGTTTTTTGCTATACAATCGTTGCGGTTCATAAGGTCGTTGCTGTTTATATCTGCAGTGGTGACAGCATATTCGCCATATAGATCAGAATTCACGGAATTTTTTATATTCATACCTTCAAGATCGTTGAATAAAACAGGTCCGCCGTTCTTATGGAACCATATTTGAGTATCTTCATTTAAGGAACACGAAAATTTTGGAAATTGAGATACTGTATTTTCGTCATCATAAGGAATGACTTCAATTGTTTCTACAGGAATATAATTGTCATTAAATTGTTGTTTTTTTCCAAAATAGTACTTTGTATTTGTTTCGGAACTTAAAATACCCTGTATTCCTGAAAACATGAAGTTGCGCATATTAGGCTTTATGACCCCGGAACTAACCCTGTTCCATTTTTGGTAAGATGTGGTATTGACTTCGTAGCTGCCGTCATTTTCATTATATATTAATAAATTCCCACCAATAGTCGGATCGTACGTTCCGTTTTCGTAAATATTATGGATTATTCCCATATTCATTTTCAGATTGGGAAAAAATGCACCTACAAAACTTTCCGTGCTGCTCATATATAGTGCCGGATTATTTTCATCAAGAAACAGTGTTAAATCTACGGGATTATTATCATTATCGTATTTGTTGAAAACAGGTGTGTCATTCAGGTCATCGTGTATAATATTTCCTTTTTGAAAAGAATTTTCAACAATTGCTAAAAGATAGTCCTGATTAGTTCCGGTAAGATTACCTATAGCGTAGTTTTTTAATGAATTCTTCAGATCAGTTATCCAGTTTTCTTTATTTTCGGAATATGTTACAGGAATGGTTACTTCATTCCATGTCCATTTTAAGGCTTTTCTGAAAAGACAATATTCAAATACCGGATATATGCTTGTTCCCTGGTTTTTGTATCTGTATAAGTCAACTTCATTTGTGAATATATGATCCTGTAAGATACTATCACCTTGAACATAGTGATTTTTAAAATTTTTTATTGTAAAATTTTTAATAAATCTGCCAATATATCTTGATATGAAATTTTCAACATAGTTAAATTCTGAATGATATAGATTTTTTTGTGCCAGTTCGAATTCATATATATAGCAATTGTGAAATCCTGTAGTATTATTACTATGTACGCCTTCACCTATTATCCTTTCAAGTTGAATATTCATCACATGATGATCGTATGTATAATAATCGCCTTTGATCACTACACTGCTTTTATCAGCAAAAACATTATTATGACTTACCGGACCATAGATTTCTGGTATATTATATATACCATCGTTTATGCAAATAAATGATTTATTTAGTTTTAACGCTCCTGCAAGAGATTTAAGCGGAGCCTCCCTGGTTCCCGGATTATCATCACTACCTGTGGCAGTACAGCAATATATTGTATTGTCATCTGTTAGCAAACTATTATAAAACGGATCTCTTGTTCTTTTAAATACTGACATATTTATGTATTTATTATTTTGTTATTTTTTAATTTGCAAAATGCAGATTTAACTCTAACCTGAAGTATCTGATGCTAATTTTTTTTGCTATATAATTACCGCTAAGTTCCAGGTCATTACTATTATAATCAGCTGTAGTGACTGCATAATTACCGTATATTTTCAGGTCGACATTGCTTAATATTCCTATATCTGCAAGGTCATTAAACAATACCGGCATTCCTGATTTATTACCGGATTTGTGATACCATATCTGGGTATTTTCTGATAATGAACATGAAAATCTGGGGAATACAGACAGTGTATTTTCATCATCATAAGGAATTACTTCTATTGTTTCTACCGGAATATTGTTTGCATCATATATTTGTTTTTTTCCAAAATAAAGTCTTGTATTTAATCCTGTTTCAAGAAATCCTTGTATGCCGGAAAAATCAAAACAGCACAGTTCCGGGGTGATAATATTTGAACGGGTACTGTTCCATATTTGATTTGAAGATTTATCGCCTTCATAACTTCCGTCAGAATCGTTATAGATTAATAAATTTCCGGGTTCATTGTAATCATCGCAACCATCATTATCTACATTGATTATTTCTTTCATATTTATTCTTACACTTGGAGGAAATGCACCAACAAAGCTATTATGACTACTCATATGTAAAGCAGGATTATTTTTATCCAGATATAGGCTAAGATCCACAGGATTATTTTCTTTGTCATATTTATTGAAAATAGGGGTATCCTCTATATCATCATGTATTAAGTTATTTTCGAGAAATGATTTATTAGCAATATTGGTAAGGTACTTACTGTCATCTTCTTGTAGGTTCTTTTCTGCATAGTCTTGTAGTGAAGATTTTAAATCATTTATCCAGTTTTCTTTATCTTCGGAATATGTTATGGGTATAATATTACCATTCCAGCTCCATTTTAAAGATTTCCTGAATAAACAATATTTAAATTTCGGATATATTTCAATACTTTGGTTGGTATATTTGTATAAATCTATTTCATTAATAAATATATGATTTAATAAAATCCCATCTTCATATGCCCTGAGAAGATAGTTTTTAAAATTTTTTATTGTAAAATTTTCTAAATAGGTGTATGAAATTCCTCTTGCTATAAAATTTTCTATATAATTATATCTGGAACTCATGACAATACCTTTTTTATAATGCTCAAATTCATATATACAGCAATTGTTAAAACCTGGGGTAGTATCATTGTCCGGAGTTGTACCGTATATTTTGTCGATATGAAAATTATAAACACAGGATTCGTGTGCCACATAAGTTCCTATTATGGTGCAGAAATTCTTATCTGCAAAAAGTACCTTATGATTTGCATGCGGATAGCCTGATCCTGCATCATATATGCCGTCGTTGACACATACAAAGTTTTTATTTTCAATTTTTAATGCTCTTTGAATAGTCTGAACGGGAGCTTCCCTGGTTCCGGGATTATTATCACTTCCGGTTATTGAGCAACAATATATAGTATTATCGTTTGTCAGTAATTCTTTGTAAAAGGGATCTCTTATACTTTTAAATATTGCCATAACTTAATGTTTATCAAATATAAATTTCTTGTTTTTTGAATTTTTATTTTTAACTTTATATATTACAATCATTTTATACTTACGGATAATATTCTGCTATAGTTATGGCAGAACTACGATATATATATATAGATTGCTTTTAAATTCATCATGCTTCTTTAAATATCACCAGAACATTTCCCTGAGTGTTACCTGCTGTTATATTCATTTCTGTTATCCTGAATTCGGTTCCTGCATTTATTTTTACACCACCCATATTTTCCGGATTATGTTCTTTGCCATTAATTGTTGCCGTAAAGCTTGTTGCGTTCGACATCATAACAACCTCCTGTATTTGAAGATCATTTATCCATTTGAAAGGAACAGGGCTGATTTCGCCGTTCATAGATTTTTTTGTAAATAATACCGATATTTCGCGTATTTCTTTTATTGCAATTCTAAATGTCTGGCTCCACGGGTCGGTACCTATTTTTTGTCTCATATATATGTCGCCGGACTGGGAAGGGTAGTGCCACGAACTGCCGTCGGAGCTATATTGTATCTGGACACTGCTTCCATTGGTTCCTCTTGAAGTTAAACTGCTTACGGGAACTCTTATTTCTTTCATACTTGCAGATTCATATCCGACTATATAATCGGCATTTGCAGGTATTTGTTTTTCCGAGAAATCTTTAAATTTTCTTACTTCTTCCATTTTAATTATTTTTTTTTAATCTTCTCCGTTTACTACGATCATTTCATCATGGTTATGTGTAACACAATTTATCCCGTCAATGGTCATTATAGGAATATTATCTACATTTTTGTATGAAGCAGTAGCCGGTTCTATATTGTTGTTTTTATAATAATTTACCACTTTTTTATCTTCGATGACAGGTGAAATTTCCAGTTCCATACCATTTTCCGGTATATCGCTTATGGAGATATTGTTTCTTATTACCATATCAAATATAGACTCCATACTGCCCTGGTATTGTAAAGCTATATCGAAAAATGTTTGTCTTTCTTTTACTTTTATTATCATTTTTGTTTTTATTATCTTATCGTTTTGTTTATGACGCTATTTGCCGGTGGAACTTAAGCTGAAGTTTGTTTAATTCTGCTTGTTTATATCCCCATCTCGAGATTCTAAATACTATTATTATGATATCCTACTCCACCTACATAACTGTAGGCATTAAAACTATCTGCTTTTGAGGCAAAATATGATAATGTAATATATTGCATATCATAATCAACAGCATCATATATTATGAAATTATTGATTAAATATCCTAATGTATAATTACGTGAATAAAATCTGCTTATTCTGTTTATATCTAGAGTCACAATATTATTACATCCTATCATGACCGGTAGATATCCGTTTACCATAAAACTATCAGGAAGTTTAATTACAACTTTTTCGTCATTATTAACTTTTTTTGTATTTATTGTTCCCAGCTGAATAAAACAATGCCCATTTTGAATTTTTAGAATATTATCGAAGCTTGTATTGATAGCACCATTTCTTATTTGACTTTCGTTTTTAATTGATGGCGGGCTTGAAAGTACATTGTTTGTATATACACCTACGGATACGCCGGATAGATCATAATTAGTTTCATTTAAAACAATATATCTAAGAGCGTCAGAATAAGAAATAAAATTAAAAACTGAATTGCTATCATTAATTAAAACTGCTTCCTGATTAGTGGTTATATTGCTGAAACCTGTAATAGAAAAATTGTTGGTAGTAAAACTTATTCCCATTTTTTGAATCCCTGACAGCAGATCATATGCATTAACATTGGTATTATTAACTCTTAGCATATAAATATCGCCTTTTGTTAAATTTGATAGCCCAAATTGAGATGCCTTTGATTGACCTGATGAACTACCATGTGTTATATAAACCAGGCTATCGGTTAGCATATTTGTTGTTGATGTATTCATTTGAAGGAATACACATGTTTTTTCAGGTAGATCCAGCCCGTTAAGTATTCCTGTAATGTATTTAGGATAGTCTTCAGCTAAAATTTTTAGATTTTCTCCTACAAGAGGATAACCGCCGGTGCGATTAACATTATTTAATTTATTCATTTTATATTTATTTTTAATTATTATTAATCAACATATATTTTATCAAACTCTATTCCTGAAAATTTATAAAAACTGACCCCTCTGTCGATACGGGCAAGACAGTCTGTGTTATTTTCAAATTCGGCTGGTAATTCCATGACCGGATTCGGGTATTCATATGCAGTGTATTTATGTATAACAATAATACCATTTTCATGACCAGGGTTCAAAATCAATAAAGGCTCGTTTTCTCCGGAAGGATAAACGACCAGATGATCGAGGTATTCTCCGTCATGTACTTTTATTCTTCTTTGTTCCGGGTCGTGTTCATCGTTCAGTAATCTTTGTAAATTCGGGTATTGCGAATTGTAGGATAATATTTTGAATTGTTTATCCCGAAATTCTAAGAATTCAGAATAGACATCTGAAAACGGAGAACATAATGCCGTGATAAAGTTTAGAATATTACCGCGTAACGAAACCGGCAACAGGAATAATATAAATCTTTTTAAATTAAATCTGTACATTGTTGTTAGGTATATAAGTTATATCAAAATCATCATTCGAATCAAAATTTAAGGTCATATATCCTGCATATGGCGTATGTCTTACTTTTACAATTTTTTCCTCATATTCAGCATGTTTTGCTTTTACTTCTTCCAGGTCTACTATTTCCACACCTTCTGCTTTTTGTATTTCATCTACAAGCCGCATGTTTATAAATTCCCCGTTGAACTCTAAGTTATTAAGATAGTTTTTTATTGCATCGCTAACGGGTTCTATATCATCGTTTTCCAGTAGTTTTCCCTCATTATCCATTACCAGCGGATTGTAATAAATGGAGAGTTTTATAGACAGTGAGTCAGGTATTTTGTTTATTACTTTTACGGGAATTCCTGCAGGTTTTATACGGTTTATATATTCCGTAAAAGCTTTTTCCTGGATCTCATCTATGGGTTCAAGAGTATCATTGTTTTTTCCTGCAATTTTTATAACAACACCGGCACCTGATCCGTTTTCTTCGGCATAGGCGTATTTAACTACCTGTTTACCGATACTAATTACAGAATAAATATCACTTTCAGAAAATGGTTCTCCGGTTTCGTAAGAATAGTAATTTTCGTCTATATCATCCCCATATTGAAAACGGCAAGCCATTTTTTCGTACCATCCGGGATGACCGTAGCGTTCCTGTTCAACAAGTTCGGTAATATCTTTTTTAAACCAGTCGAACATATTTTCAATAACTGCTGCAACTGCTGCAACTATATTTATCAGCAAAGTTTCTATTGATATTTCCGAGAAATGTTTGTCGTAGAAGTTTTCGTTTTCGCCGGTATAGCTTTCATATTCATCGTTCAGGTTGTAAATTGTCCGTAATGTATGTGAAGAAATAAAATCCTTCTTAATTTTTTCTGCAATTTCTTTGATTGTTCGTGCCATAATTTAATCTTTTAGTTCTATTTCTATTTCATCGTTATTTACTGTTATTTCATCTACCTCTACCAAAGCTTTATATAGCTGGTTTTTTATATTGATACTCCAGAACGGATCGGCAAAACCGGCTATCATTTGTTTTATATTCCCTCCGAGCAACGGTGCATGTTTATATTCTCCGGTGAAAGCTATTATTAAATGTTCTGCTATTTGCCGGCGGTTATCTGCAATTTGCAGGCTTTTGCCCGATACCATAAGATTTCCGTTAATATCTGTTATTATTCCTTTCATTAGTGTTGGATTTTTGGATTTTCATATTTTTCATAATTGAATTCGGGAGTTTTATCCTCAGGGGCAGCAACCTCTCCAGAAAACGATACAGTTCCTCCACAACTACATGTGGTTGTTATTCCCGAAACATCGTGTTTGTGATTTTGACACCATTCTGTTAATTCTTTGAGTTTTTCAGTCAGTTTTTCAATTATTATCAGTCCACCATTTTCACCACCATTAAAAATTATATCATCACTTGTATCAATATTAATTCCTCCTTCTACATTTAATGTAATATTTCCTTTAATATCAAGAGCAACTTCTTCTATTTCGGAATAAAGTGATACAAAACTGTCTGCATTGCTTAATTTTGTTACAACAACATGGCTGCCTTCCTGTGGTTTGATAACAATACTTTGTCCTGCAGTGTTAAGTTTTACTCCTTCCAGTGGTGCTCCTGTAAGTACAATATCAACATCGCATGTTCTGTCGTGTACTTTTGTGACTTTAGCAACAAAACTGTTGAGTTTGTTATTATTGCCTAAAACTATTTTCCTTAAAATTTCTGCTTCGTTCATTTTATTTCTCCTCCTAATGTTAATATTTGCCTGTAGCCTGATTGTCCGAAGTTGTATGTTACTCCTGTTATCAGGAATTTTTTATTGTTATGTTCAGGAACGTTTTCATCAATTAAAAATGCAACATCTCCTTTACGCACAAAAGGTTCTCCGAATGTGGTTATAGTTCCTTCCATAGTATCTCTCGTAAGATTTTCGTGTCTTAGCTTAGCTAATTCCGAAAGAGTTTTTTTTAAGCTTACCGGATCGTAATTGATCAGTGATTCAATAAAATGAGTTTCTTTTTTATACTTTTCATTATCAATAACCGGCCATTTTTCTGTTACTCCTTCCGGTTTTGATGTCTCTGTTCCTGATGATATACTTTGTGTTATTACCTGTGTATTTATATCTTTTTTCATAGTCAGTTTTAAGGAGCTGTCTATTACATTTTTTCCAAATTCAAATTTTCCTGTTCTGCGGTTATTCTCAGGGATCTGGGAATGATCGTAAATCCCATAGAAAATGCTTTCGTTTTTTTCTTCACGGAAAAAGAAATAATAATTATATATTTTTAGTGATTCTTTAAGGAAATTCAGTGCTGCGGTCAAACTCATTTCCTGGTCCAGAAATATTTTTCCGTGTTTACAGGGATTTACTTTCAGCGAAAAACCGGGTATATTTTCTTTACAGAAATCCTCAATATCAAAATCGGGATACGTTTTTGGATCTGTTTTTATTCTTTTCAGTTTGTATCCTTCGTTCTCACATTCGATAGTTAATGGAATTGTAGTTGAAATTTTTGTTATATATCCGCGGAATACGGTCCTTAGGTTATCATCATAACCAAGCTGTACGGTTATTTTATCATCAGGGCTTATTATTTTTGTTATATCGGTTCCTTCAAAACGTGCTTTGCGTGGAAGGGTTATTTTGCATAGATCTGTAAAATTTTCTATAGAAGTAGTGATATTTATTGAATTTACATTGTTAAATTCAATCTTTTTACCGGTGCCCCCGGCTTGTTCATGTATTACTTCTATTCTGACACTTAATTTCAACATATTCTAAAAGTTTTTTAAAATTCAGATACTAAGAATTCATAGTCCCTGTCGCTGACAAAACTTATATTCAGAGGCATAACATTCAGTTGTCTCAATCCACTCTGGTTAAAGCTGCAGCTTTTAAATGCCAGTTTGTTTATTCCGAAAACCCCGTTCAGGTATGCATGGTATACAAATATGGAATCGCTGGATGATAGTACATCGTTAAGAAGCTTTATTTCCATATATGGGGGTTTGTCCTTAACAATGTTATGAAGGCGCCCTTCAACTTTTTCGGCTATCGAAAAATTACTTATTGCCGCAATACTGCCTATTGCCGCTTTTGCAAGTTTATCTCCCATATAACCGGTTATAATATTACATGAAACATTTACATCATAATCGGTATCGTTTATATATTCTTTGATTGTTCCGGTGACTTTTGAACTTTTACCTGTGATTGATGTTTCGGTAATTGAACTGCGTTTGGTTACATCTACACGGGCTCCTTCAAAAAATATAAATTTCCTGTTATCGGAAGTTTTCAGTATCATAAGGTCAATTGCAGTGCCAACAGGATCTGAACCGAAAGCAAGACCGTATGATTCTCTTTTTACTTTGTCGGAAATATTGATTTTATCGACAAAGTTCTTGTCAATAAAATTATATGCTTTTTTAGGTATTTTTATGTTTATACTCATAGATTTTATGTTATTCGGTACAATTTTGGATTTGCTTTAACCAATTGATCATTAAAGTATTAAAATCCTGGTGTTGATTTTCAATTAAAGTTTGTGGATAGTTATTAAGAGCTGTTCTGTCAGGAATTAAATACTCTAATTGTTGATTATTATTGTGAATTACATTGTTATCTTCAACAAGAGTTTCTTCTGCATCTTGTAAAAATGAATTATCTTCATTTGGTGAAAATATATAAATGTCATCTTCAGGAAAGCCTGTATTTATTCTATAGTCTATCTCGGATTCATCAGTTGAGTCGTTTAAGGAAGTGTTTTCAAGATAATCGAGATTTAATATCTTTTGGTATGTAGAATCGTTTATTGGTTTTCCCAATATCAGGTTATTTTTTGTTAGTTCGTAGGTGTTATGGTCTGTTTCAAAAAGAGTACATAAATCGAAAATGATTGGTTCATTTGTATTTATATCATTACCATATTGGATAGTAAGAGACTCTATTATTTCCTCCTGAATATCTTTGGGAATATACGATGGCATATTATCCATAGTGCCCATTGAAATAGTATTATTTTTGAACAATGAAGTATTATTTTTCACTTCTGTAATTTTTCCATCTTTATATGAGCCTAAATCCTGAATTTTGGGTTGAGAATCTTTATCTCCAAAATGTCTGTCATATTCCTGAATTACTGTATATGTATTAGTGACTACGTCTACAGATGTATCAATTATATCTAAAATATCCAATGTTTTTTCGGAAACTTTTAATAGTTTTGCTGTTCCTGTTATAGGAACAGAACCTAAGATGGGGAAAAGATATCTATCAATAAATCCTTCTTGTTTATTTCCATTTATATCTTCTCCTGTGAAAATTGTTAAAATTGCATCAATAATAGCTGTTGGCGGAAAAATTTTTACCCCGGTTTGTAAAATAAACTTCTTGATTTCCTCAGCAGTAGGACCTTCTTCTTCTATTGGCGGTTTTACAGTAACATTATCTAACCAGTTTAACCCGCCATAAGGAATTATCTTACCGGATTCATTAGCTGTATAAAACCAGACAAAATTATCTCCATCTGATTTTGTATATAATTTATGATATTGGAGATATTTAGTTCCATCAGGATTTTCAATATAATCCTGAAATTCCTCATTAACCTGAAAAATTTCCGGAAAAATTATTTTAGATAATGTAGGGTCTATATCTTCGATTTTTTTCGCTAACTCTGGATTTGTCTCATATATACTGCCAAGTATAAAATTGTTAGAATATTCTATAGAATATCTATTTGAGGGATTATATAGCCTGTCGTAATCTTGAGATATTGACCAATTTAAATGTTCATCATCAAAAGAATCCATATAGCTTGTTAGTATTTCTTCTGCATAAGGTTTTTTCTTCATGATTATCATGAGTTGAAAAACTTGTTTTGGAGAAAGTCTTGTAATAAGTCCGTCAGGTATATTATCAATAATATCCGGGGTGATATAATGCCATATTATTGACGAATTACCGAATTTATTAAAGATTTCCAGTTCTTTAGGAGAAAGCAGATCAATTTTATAATCATAATAAGTTTTATCTTGGGCATGATAGTATTGTCCATCATTTATAAAATTATTCTTATACTTTTTTAGAGGGTCTTCTGAATGATCTTTTATATTGTCGTTTATCATTTTTTGATAAATTAAATTTTTCTATTCTTTTCTTTTATAAACAATAAATCCGAAAACGCCTCAGCCATTTGTTTTAGGCTCATTTTACCGAGTACTTCAGGTGTATAATGAAAGTGATATCTGATATATGCTCTCATGAATCTGTATTGGTAATTAAGGTCCTTAGCAAGCCGGTGATGAGGATCTATATATATATTATTATCCTCATCATCGGGGCGTTTTATCTTGCTAAGGTTTAGAACTCCTCCAATTCACCTTCGATTTTTTGAATGATACCGCCAAGCCAGTCGAAAAGTCCCATACGGTATTTGTCAATACTCAATAACTCTTTGTCGCCACCTAACCAGCAGTTTTCAACCAGAGCCATATCGAATTTTATACTGCTGCGTCCTGCCGTAACACGGCATGCATCTAAAGTTATGAGGTCTGCCGGTCTTAATACACAACTTTTTCCATCTGTTGTTTTATAGCAGAATATATTTCCGTATTGTTGTTTCCATGCGGAGATTTGAGCCTCTCCGTATTTTTCAATAAAAAATTCTTTATTTGTCTTTGTTTCCATTTTTTTGTAATTTAATTAACCATTAAAGCATTCAGATCACGAGAATTTATTTTATAGTTTTACAAGGAGCAGGTTACAGGTTATTTAATTAAATAACCTGTAATTTTGCTCTTGTACTAACCTTTTTAATATTTACGATCTATTTTTCCGATTATAAGGTCGATAGATTGTTCGTTTTTTGTGTCACCCTGTTTTATAGTCATTCCATCACCTTTGAACTGACAATCGATAAGTTTATGAGTGATTATTTTTACATCTCCGGGTCTGATGAACTGAATTATAATATCAAAAGGTGGTAGATCCTGAAGTCTTCCGGTTTCGCTGTTTTCTCTTATAGTTTCTATATCATCGCGTAACAAGGTAATACTTCCGGAATATTCTATAGGTCCGTATCCGCGGCCTTGTGTTACATTTCCTAATCCTTTTATGTCGGTAACTTCCTGGGTATCATTATAATCTATTGAAGTTACTCCTGTTACAGGTTGTCCTCCGATTGTGACAAGTAAATTTGCCCATGATGGAACTACACCATTTATCTGGGGAACAATATTTCTTACGTTTAAATCCATAATTTTAATTATTAATTATTTTTTGTTTATTTTTTTATTAGCTTATTTGTGTTGTATATCCGATCTGTATCCTTACATGCCTCATTACGCCAACGCCAACTTTCTTTATTACAAACTCAACTGTAGAGTTTGATACTACATTCTGGTCGGGATCAATATCAACAATATATCCGCTTAATTCACCGGCTTGTTCCATTAACTCCAGAGTTTTTCCTGCTACTGTCTTTAAATTTTCAATAACATAATTTTGCATTTTACCTGTTGTGGCATTTACATGCAATGGAGAATTAAGATAAGGCAATAAGTTGGTCCTTATTCCGCGGCATGCTTTATCCATTGTCCTTACATTTTCGATATAAGCATAGTCGCTTGTTTCTACATCTAAAGTATAGCTGTCGTTGAAATAGTTATTTGCATCGCCTACATGTGTACGAACGAAAATATAACGTTGATCATTGATTAGTTCCAGATCGGAATTTGAAACATTTCTTAAAACATCTCCGGAAATAAATCCAGGAACGCTTAAACTTAGCGGGAATTTCTGGACCCATGCAATACATTCGTGGACAGAAGCTTTACTAATTGCTCCTAAAGTAGTACCTATACATGAGTAATATGCATACGGACCTAATTTAGCAATGATGTTAGTGTCTAAGTCACAACTTATTACTAAAGAAACATTGCATCTGTCTTTTAAAATGTAATCATTAGCCTTTGTAAATTTTGCAAGAGTCGCATTTTTAGAGTCTTCTGTTTCTGATTCTATTTTTGTTTTTGTTAGTTTTATTTCATAACCTGTAACTACTTCGTTGTTATCAATGATCTCTTCTGTATTAACATCATATGATATTCCGCAATATCCTACTACTACAGATAATGGTTTATGTTTAGCTTCCAGACCGCCGTCAATTGTATTTGCACAAACTTCCTGGTATTTATCAATTAGGTTAATAGTATCAACTTCCAGCTCTTTAGTGAATACAGCAACTTGCCTTATAATACCTCCTGAATAGTCCTGCAACTTTTCTATATCACTACTTTCAACATCATTTCCTGTTTTGATAGTAAAATAAAGAGTCCCGGCATTGTTCATGCGGAAAAATTCTTTTACATGATATACAATTGTATTACATGCAACAGCATGTTTATACTGTCCTGCAAGTTCTTTTTCAATTTCAAGTAATTTATCACTAGTGTAAGAATGATTGTTGCCTAAGTTTACACTGGTTTCCAGTATTTGTTCTGTAATACCCAAACCTGCCAGTTGTTCGAAAAATCTTAATTTTGTAGTGTATAATGCAATTTCATCGGTTGTATCGGTTTTCGCTTTCAATACAACCTTGTCGAAACCAGTAAGTTTAGATACGTCTATTCCTTCTAAACCCATAATAAGCCCTGAAACAGGATCTTCGTTTGCAGCAGTACGTCCCATACCGCCGTTAGTTTTTGTAAATTTAATGTCGTTTAATGCCATTTTGTAAAAATTTAGTTACTATTTATTTATTAACTTAAGAAAATTGTTTATATATCTTTATTACTGCTATTAGTATAGCGGCAATGCCGATCCCTATCAAAGTTTTTTGCCACCATTTAAGAATATTTGTGGTTTTAATTTCTGTTTTAATTATAGTATTGATTTTATCAATATATATGCTGTCGGCTATCTTTAGAGTATCGTAATGATAGCGGTCTCTGTATTGAGTACGGAAAACTTCCTTTAAGACAGTGTCACCGGCAATGTAAATGAAAATACTGTCGTGTTTCCATATTATTACACTATCGGCAGAAACACTGCTAACAGAAGCACTTTTATTTATCTGTTCTTTGCTTTCTGTAGTTTTTTCTACAGTTTTGCAACCGAAAATAAATAGTGTGCTAATATTTAATATTATTATCAGTAAGAAGTTTCTCATATTTGGATATTGTTCTTTCCAATGTTTCAACCATTTTAATTTTTGACTGCATTATTTCTATTTCATTTTGCAGTTCTTTGATGCGATTACTCAGATTATCTATTTTTTCGCTGTCGGCAACTCTCTGTTGCAGTAATTTGTCGATCTGAACTTCCAGACTATCCACTATTTTATTCCATGTTGATGTTGCCAGATCAATTTCTTCTATTCTTTGTTTTTTTCTTCCGAATAGCCATCCCGAAAAACTTCCTGCTATTCCTGTTCCTAATGCAATTAATACTGTTGTTGCTATATTTTCCATTCTATAATTGTGTGTGTACATCAAAACCGGGACAATCTGTAGCATTAAAGTCGCGGTGTCCGTAAACTTTTACTCCGGGGTATTTTATTTTTAAATCATTTGCTAATTTTCTTATTGCTATGGCTTGTACAGGGGTGCGGGTATCCTTTGTTCTCATATTTTTGTCGCAACCTCCAACATAGCAGATTGCAATGCTGTTAGCGTTATGACCGACCGTGTGGATGCCCGCTTTTTCAATATTACGCCCCTGCATGATCTCCCCGTTTATATCTATGAGGAAATGATAGCCTATTTCGTCCCATCCTTTTTGCTTATGCCATCTGTCGATATCGCCGACAGTATGATTACGTCCTTCCGGAGTGGCAGTGCAGTGGATGATTATTTCTTTTATTTGTCGCATTTTTGAGATTATGAGAAATCATTTCCGGCAAATGTATATTCTGAAAAAGCCGAAAGCAAGAAACAGTCCGGAGGTTGGACACATTAGTCCAATGGTTGGACTGAATTTAGGTTTTTGAAGTGTTGTATATGTAATTTTACTCAGAAAATTACATATAAAATCAATGAGTTTTTGTAAAGATTAAGAAAATTGCTAAATGTAATTTTTGTTTAATGTGATTTTTGTGTACTAAAAAAAGCTATTAAAAATAATTAAAAATAAAAAGAATGGAAAGTATTTTTTTATCAATTAAAGAACATCTTAAAACAGAGTTGCCTTCCGGCATATATGTCGAAAAAAACTGTGGACAGCTGACAAATGAAAATGAGAATTTTCCATGTTGTCTGATAGATATAAAAAAAATAAAATATGTTCACCTTAGTGATGGTATCCAGCAAGCTAATGCAAAAATCAGCATATGTGTTGCCGATACTAAGCCGCAGGATACTAATCCACAGAATGATAAGTCTTTTGGGATCTATGGTTTGATCGAAGATGTGGATAAGGCTCTTCAAAAATTGAATTCTGTTAATTTCAGCCGTTTTTGCCGGACAAAACTAAAAAAGAAATTTGCTAACGGAATTTATGAATGTTATGAGTTGTTGTACAATATAAATTTTGTGATAAATGAAAAATCATATGATGTATGGGACATGGATGATTGTCTTATATCGAAGGATGAGCCTGTTTTAACAAATCAGGAAAGCGAATAATAAAAATATATTGATAAAAGAAATAGAAAATAAAGAATGTGATTTCATTTCAGGTATTCAGATTGTCGGTTTTATTGTCGTCGAATGATTTTGGCTGCTCTTTTTCTTTATTTTCTATTTCTTTTATTTCTTTTGCATAAGGTATTGTTAAATATTCATAAAAAGTACTTCGTGAAATATGAAATACATTACGGATATAGTTTCTGTAAATATATTCATTAGATAAGCCTCTTTTTGAATGATTCATATATATTTCATTTACTTCTTTAACTCTTTTCAGTAAAAATTTTCTTGAAAATGCCATGATATTTATCTTTTTGTTCTGTTAGGTATAAATAGCTCTTACAGATTGTTTATAAAAATTTCTTATTAGTGAATGTTCGCTTAAAACTGGTTTTGGCCTGTTTTATGTTCAACATTAATAATTCTCCTATGGAATATGTGATCATACTTGTTTTGCAGATCAGGATCCCAATTATGAAGAATGGAGTCAAAAGAATATAAGCTATTACTTTTATAATTTTTTTTGTTTTCATAATTTTTCTTTTTTACGCTTCGGTTATTCCAAGAGGGATATTTTCCCATGTCCCAAGGTCTGTTTTAATTTCTGCTCTTATGTAGAATTTTGAAATTTGTGGTCGATAAGCTTCTTCTATAATATTTACACCTTCTGTAAATGTTTCATTTTCGCTTTCTTCCGACATTTTCTTTAATTGCATTATCCTGCTGGCTTTTAGATTCCCTTTTTGATCTTTAGACAGTAAACGGATAATTGCATTTACAAGCATTTCGCTTTCTTTATCTTTTGCCAGGCTCGAAATAAATTGTTTCACTTTGCTTATTCCTTCATTAACTGTGTCGTCATAACCATCGGTTTCATATTGTCCCAGAGTTATACGCTTATTGCCCTGTTTATTTGTAAATGTATGCGACTTCTGAAGTGTTCTGACTTCATAAATTTCTGCTTTCATTTGAATTGCCTGATGAAATGTATCAAAAATTTTTGCTTTTTCATGAGATAGTGTTTTACTTAATTCATTCAGTCGCGGAAAACTTGATTCAATTAATTCGTCTATAAGCTGTTTGTACGTTTCTCTGTTTTGTCTTTGTCTTTCGGCTTTTTCTTTTCGTATTTTTTCGGCCTTGTATTGTTCAAATTCAGCAAGTTCCTGAGAGGTCATTTCTACTTGTTTTGTTTCCATAATTTTTTAATTTAATCCGATTTTAAAATATTTGCTGTTTATTTCATCAAGAGCAGTTTGTTTCCGGCAAAATTCTCCATATAGCCTGGTTAATGATAGTATTGTGATATCATTGAATTTTTCGACTCCGGCAGCTCTGCAGGCTGTAGCTTTTACATATTTCAGATCGACTTTCTTGTTTTGCAGGTCATACCATGAAAATATTGCCTTAATAAGACCTTTCCGGTATTTGTCAAGTTTTTCTATATCTTCACTGTTAATATTTTTTATTTTGTTTTTTTCTTGCTTGCAAAGCAGTTTTTCGAGATCATTTATTAATTGCTGACATTCAATATAGCTTAGATCGCTTGTGTGTTCCGATCTGTTCCGACTGTAATGCCAGGCTAAATCAGCTTTGGTATCATTTTTGATGTTTAATTTGCTAAATAGCCAGTATAAATGTTTATTCTGGGATGCGGATCGTTTTTTCATATTTATAGTTATTGATTTCCGTGTATTAACTGTGATTTATGCAGATCTATAACAATATTTCCGCCTTTTACGCATCTTCCCGATACCAGGCATCTTAATCCGTCAACATGGAATATCGGTATCGAAAGTTTTTTTATCATTTTTGCAGTAGCTCCGAAAGGGTCTCCGTTATCGTCTTCATGTGCAATAAAAATGAATATTTTTTTATTGAATTCTCTCATTAATTTTCTGGCTCCGCCATTTTTTAGCCAGTCGCAAACGGTTACATTATCAATAAAAATAATATCGGGAGAACGGCGGGTTAACAATCTTTCCCGTAGTTCACTGAGTTCTATGTCTCCTAATATTTGTAAGCTGCGGTTAGACGGACTTATTCCCACTCTTTTCATAGCCTCGATAAAAGGTTCCTGTATTGTATGACCTAAACCTTCTTCTATTTGTAAGTATAATACTTTGTTAGTTCTGCTCAGGTAATCGGCTAACATTAAACTTAGTGTTGTTTTCCCGTTTTTTTCTTTGCCGTAAATTAACCAGGAGCCTGCCGACGGAGCACCTGTTAAAACATCTCCGAATATACCGCCGCTTAATTGTAACGTTTTAAATTTTTTTGCATATAGATTGCTTACAGATAAAGTTCTACGCATTTTCTTCTTTGTTCCCATAGTTTTCCTGATTTAAAATTAATAAAGCTTCAGCACGTCGTAAACCGCCAATATTTCCATTTTGCTGGATCAGGCATTTTTTTACAATTTGAGGTATTTGTTCTTTATTTTTTATATTTACTGATAATACATCGGTTATAAGTTTTCTGTAGAAACACATACGTTCATGATTACCTAAAGGAATAGCAGTGGAGTATTTTTCGCTAAATCGTGAAAATATTTCGCGATAGCCTACTTTTTTATTATTTATTCCGCGTTCTATTTTTGCACGAAGCCCTTCGGCACCTATCATATACCAGCCGCATAAATTCTCGGTAGCATTCCATAATTCCTTGATTTCTAAAAATGCCGGATAGTCGAGGTCGCCACTTTCATCTATAATGATTACAGGTTTTGTTGATACACACAGATAATATTTAATATTTGAAATTATATCAGCATACGAGCCTTTGTTATCGATCCCGAGAATACCGGCCAGCAAACGAATAAAACGGTTTTTTGTTTTTGCCTGAGACGCGTCGATATAAAAACAGTTTTTGATATTGCGGCTTAAATATTTTGCCGTAAATGTTTTTCCAATGCCGCAATCATCAATAAATATTCGCGATTTTGAATATTCTTTACAAAACATTACTTCTTCTTCAATTATTGAAAAGACATCGGTACGGGCAATATTCCAATCTCTTTTATTCTGGGTAATTCCCAGGATTTTTCCAATATTCAGCCATTGCTCATCGCTTATAAGGTTTGTTATTTCACCTTTTTTAATTTTTGAGAGAACTGAATTATCGATCCCATGTTGCCTTGAAAAAACATAGTCATTACTTTTAAAACTTAATAATTCTTCTCTTACTTGTTGTTTAAAATCGCTGCTTAAGATCATAATTTAAAATTTAATATGTGTCTTTAAAACTTTTTCTAAAACTTGTTTCGCTGATATCCGAACTTTCGTAAAAATCATCATTGTCTTCCAGTATCCGGACTTCATTATTTATTAGATAGTTTGGTTTTATTGTGTGTAATTCGTCGATTATAAATTTATTTTTAAGAATTATTGCTGCCGGCGATTCGTTTATTATTGTTATTTTTTCAATTTCATTTTTTCTCTTTTTACCATAATTTTCAATTGTTATAACATATTTACTCATTAATTCGCGGGCTGCATAATCTGCTTTTACCTGTTCTATTTTTGCACGATTATACTTTGGTTTTGCTAAAACTTCACATATATATTCTCCGTTTACATAGGCAAATGCCTTTAATATCTTACCTTTGTTGTCGTCGAGCCATAAAACTTCCAGTTGTTTACCTTCAATAATTTTCATTATTTTAATAAGGTCTTCTCCTGTTGATATTTTACCGTTTTTACCAAGCAGGCATTCTCCGCCGTTTAATTTTATTATCCCTACATTACATGATGTTTTTGTTTTATACCCGATATACGGGAGTATACCATGCCAGTTTATAGGTTTTAAACCGGGGTTTTGCATTTCACAAAAAACTTCCCATCTGGTTTTTCCCGGGTGCAATGGGTGAGGGGTGTTGTTATAATTTTCGTATGTATGTAAAACTTTTGTAATGATTTCGTTATATGGCAGGATTGGAATATTTTTAGTACCGGACTGATTTGCTTCTGATTTTACAAATGGTCTGGCAATCCAGCCTTCCAATTGTTTTTCTTCTCCATAACGGGCATCACGGTTTTTTCTTTCTATGTATTTTCCACGTGGATTATTAGCCTCTATACGAACATATTGAAACATGTTACCTTCTTTTAGCAGACTGCTTTTTAAAGAACTGTTCAATGATGCTTCGCACTCGATTTCAGCAGGCAGCGAAAACCCCCATTCGGAATAATTTCGTACCATTTGACGATAAAATTCAATGAGAATCCCTTCTTTTGATTTTCCGTATACCCATGTAGTATAGCATTGGGCACCAATGTCATATCCAAGATAGAACCATACTCTCTGTCCTTTTGCATATTCAAAAGGAGGTTGCCTGTCATCGACGGAAATAATGCTGCCTGCAAATTTTGGAATATCAAGGCTATGATGAGGTTTTGTAAGTTGTATTAATTTCTGTCTGTCTCCGGTACGAAGCCGTAAAGTTGCGTTTTTACTTTCCCATTTTTTCAGATATGAACGAATTGTAGCATTACTTAACGGTTTAAAATCTGCAGGATCGAATACTTCTGCCGTAGAATTTGAAATTATTGTTTTTTTACCATTAATAAAATCATAATATATTTCATATACGTCTGTAAAACCGGGTTTATATCCTAAGCTTGTAAATAAACTTTCGAATAATGCCAATGTTTTTTCATCTACTTTCTGAGCATTTTTGGTTGTATGATATTTACTTATCAGTGATTCATATCCTGTTTTTTTATAATTTTCTATTGTTTCGCGAAACCGGCGCTCATTTTTTTGTAAAGTATGGTTCTGATTATATTTTTTGTCTAGAATTTCATTGAATGTTGTAGTGTCATCACATAAACTTTTCCAGATTTGTTTAGGGTGTTTACCGCAACTTTTAATTGCAGTTTCTCTGTCGTATTTTAATTTTATAATTGCATTGATAACAGATGCATTTATTATATATTCTTCTTGATTTTTTTTATTTATTCTTCTTCCGTCTTCAAAAATATATTCTCTGAAAAATTGAAGTGCATTAATGTCATATTCATAGTATTGTTCCAATATGTGCATTTCTTTACGCGGATCATATAACCTGTCTTTTATTTTTAACGGCAGACTATCAAATTCCAATAAAGCAACGGAATCGTGGCCACCACCTTTCCTGATTCTTCGTAAGCCGTAACCACGTGCCATATCTTCAGATACTTTTCTTCTTAAATATTTTTCGCTGGTATAAAATGCCGGTACTAATTCGCTATAAGTTACAACGAGGATTTCATTTTTAGTTTTTGTATCTATCCAGAAGTGTGGCATTTGTTGATTATACTTTTTATTAAGTTTATAATTGTTTTGTTTTTACTTAAAAAATTGTTTTATTATTAAATTTTTCCTATTATTAATTTATGGTATGGCTTTTATTGTTATTCGAAAAAAGAATAGAGTAATACTAAAATAATATTCTTAATTGGTATAAAATGTGATAAGTATAATATTACACATTGTTCATTGTAATAATTGTTATATTTATATTGAATTTTATTATTCATATTGTTATTTTATTTATTAAAACATAGTTTATAAATATTATTTAAAAAAAATATTTTATATTAAATAATTTTTTTAATAATATTTTGACATATTATCTGTATTTTTGATTTATGAAATATAAAATTATTTATATAGTATATATTTATGCTTTTATTTCCGATATTTTTGTTGTTTATTAATGTTATGTTTAATGTCTTCATAATGGAAGTAGAGTAAATGAGTTATTTCTTTCTATTTTGTTTATTATGTTTTTTTATTACAGTAAATTAAAAATTATAATTGTTTTTTGTGAACAAAAAGTCTGAATATTTGTATTTTATATCAATTCTTTATGGTTTTCATACTATTGGATTTTTTAAATGTTTTTTGTTACTTTGACTTATTTTATTTATTTAACTGATATTACAAAAATATAAACAAAGTTTATATTTTCCAAATTGGACATAAACTTTTTACCAAAAATTTGATATGGATATATATAATAGAATTAAGTCTGTCATAAAATGGCTTATTGGGAATGGTTTTGGAAATAGTCAAATGGATATTGGCAGATTACTTGGTTATTCTAATAAATCGTCATTTTCTCAGGTCATAAACGGAAAAGTCCCATTACCCGGAGATTTTATTGATAGATTGTCTTCTATTAGTGGTAATATAAATAAAGTTTGGATTGTTGATGGTGTTGGGGATATGCTTATGTCAAATGATAGTGTGGGTATTAATAATTATAAACTTTATGAAGAAAAAGAATATGATAAACAATTAAATTTTTTTGAAGAAAAAAATATATCAGGTGCAAAAGCAATTCCATTGATTCCTATAGATGCGATGGCCGGTTATATGAAAGGCGAGTTGAAAATAATGGAATATGAATGTGAGTATTATATTATTCCTATATTTAAAGATGCTGAATTCCTTATTCAGGTAAGAGGATCTTCCATGACGCCAAAATATAACAGTGGGGATATTGTGGCATGTAAAAGACTTAATTTGAATGATATATTTTTTCAGTGGAATAAAGTATATGTTATCGATACCGACCAGGGTGCATTAATAAAAAGAATTAAAAAAAGTACGAATGAAAGTCACATATTACTGGTAAGTGAAAATAAGGATTATGATTCTTTTGAATTATCCAAATCTCAAATAAATTCTATAGCCATGGTTGTTGGAGTTATAAGACTGGAATAACTTTGATTTCATTATAATAATACCTTAATTTTTTAATCAGGAATTTAAATTCCTTTGTGAAACTAATTGACTATTAGTGTATTGAGTCAAGGTCTTACTTTATTATAATTTGCATTAAAGGGGTAGGTTTGGACAAAAGTACATATAATATAATATCAATTTGGTAATTATCCGTTTTTTTTAAATCTGCAATTGATATTAATAATGTAACCCTTGGTGTAACCTAAAATGTAACCCTTGATTGTATTTGATTTTAAAAAGAAAATAAAAAATAATGCGAACCTTGTTTTGCAAAGCTGCATTATTTTTATGTAACTACTGACAGGGCAGATATAGTAATATTTTCTTAGTTTAACATCCGAAATTATTTTTAAATATGCTACATATAATATTGTTAAGGAATTGTACTATTTAAATTTTATTAAATTTATTTAAAGGCTTGTCTCATAATGTTTTATTAAATGGCTTAGATGTATTGTTTGTTTTAGTGATTATAATAAATATATATTTTTACTATAGTTTATTTAAATTTGAGAACTGAATATTTTCATAGTATTTTACATATATAATTAATTTGAGATGAAAAATTATAATATAAGAGTTGCGGAAGATAAAGATTTTCCTTATATAATTAATCTGATAAAAGATCTTGCCAGATTTGAAAAAGCAGAAGAAAAGGTGATAAATACTCCGGAATTGATGAAAGAAGAAAAAAATCTTTTTGGCTGTTTTGTCGTAGAAAAAGAAGATGGTGAAGTAATAGGAATGGCGCTTTACTTTTTTGCATATTTTACCTGGGTAGGAAAGTCACTGTATCTGGATGATCTTTATGTAAAACCGGAATATAGGGGAGAAGGTATAGGGACAGCATTACTTGATGAAATATTTAAGCTGGCAAAAAAAGAAAATTGCAGGAGATTAAGATGGCAGGTCTTGAATTGGAATGAGCGTGCTATAGATCTTTACAAAAAGGTAGGGGCAACAATAGACAATGAGTGGAGTAATTGCGATTTTGATTACGATCAAATACAAAACTTTAAATAATTTCAGAATTAAAAATCTATTTTATATTACTTGAATACAAATGAATTTGGAATTATTCCAACTTCAAAAGTATCTACACATTCTTTATTGGCATTATATCTGTAAATAACTCCTGATTGCATAAAATCAATAGCGTCAGATACATAAAGGTCAGAATTGTAAGGGTCAATTCCCAATGCATATAAATTTTTGTTTCCAGAATTAATATATTCTGTTGTCGGTAATTCGTTATCATTTACATGAAATCTGTATATATGCCGGTCAATATAATAAATAGTATCTCCGTTGAAATTGATTTTCATGTCCGAAGAAATACTGCTGTTGTTCAGTTCAAACATTTTTTCAATCTGAAAATTCCCGGTATTTATCTTTACTATTCCACTTTTATCCTGGTAAGGAGAATTGTCATAACCTCCGTCGCATAGTACCCATAATTTTTTGTTTTTATCGAGAATTATTTTTCGTGGCTGTTTAAAAACCGTAATAGTATCAATCAATTTATCTGTTTCTGTGTCGATAACTAATATTTTATCATTGTAAGACCATGAATTTGTGAACATATACTTGTCACAAAATACAATTTCTTCGGAAGAGTGCCGGTAATATTGTTCCGATTCGGTTGCAATATCTATAGTATTAATTATGGAAGAAGTTTGCGGGTTAACTGTATATATACATTTGGAATACATATCGGTAACATATGCTTTTGACGGGCTTATAAACTGCATGTATCTGGGAGAAACTAAACCGGTTATTTTTCCTTTGTATACAAAATTATTAACATCAATCATATAAATTTTACCACTATTATTTACCACAATGTAGGCAGTAGAATCATAGATTGTTAAACTTTGTGCCACATCACCGAGCGGAATCCCGTTTGCTTTAAGAAAGACAGTATTTTCAACAGTTTTATATTGTTTATCATAATAGGATAAGGAAGCATTCCCATACATGAAGTTACCTTCACAAACAACAAAAACACCTTTATTACTTGTATTAAATTCCTTGATCGGACGCATATCATCTTTCATACAGGAATTTAGAAATAATAATAGGATAATAAATACACCTGTGCGAAAAGAAAATAACAAATTATAAATAACAAATTTCAAATAATATACAATTCCTGAATTCCAAATCTCAAACTTATTAATGGAGAAAATATTTGTTATTTTTTTATTATTTATTATTTGTAATTTATAATTTGTAACCATGGTTTTTTATCTGAATTTTATAGTTAATTGTACTGAGTAATTGATTCCGGGCATTGGTTGCCACAAAACAGATCGGTACGACTCATTGAATAAATTGTAAATATTAAAACTCAGCCTGAAAAAATAGTCTTTATATATTAATTCTTTTCCTATCCCGATATTGTTCATAAAATATGGATATATACTTGTTAGTAAACCGGGCTCTGCTGCAGAGGTTGTATAACGTTCGCTGTAATAATTCCATTGATATGAAAAAAAGAATTTTCGGAATTCGATTTGGGAAAACAAATTTGCAGAGTGAACAGGAATGTACGGTAATTGCTTTCCTATTGAATTATCATTTTCACCGAATTTTTCCGACATATTTTTTGAGCGGGTATATGAATAATTTGCAACAGCATTTAGTCTGATTTTTGCAAAATTTATATTAAGGTTAAAATTAATATCTGTTCCGTAAGCAATTACTTTCTCGATATTATCCGGAGTCCAGTAGCCCATCGCTGTCGGACGCCATAAGATCCAATCTTTTATATTACTGTAGTTTATGCTTATTTCTGATCGTAAATTATATTTTTTCCCTGATATAACAGACTGTATTCCCCCATCGGTACTAAAACCTTTTTCGGGTAATAAGTCAGGATTTCCTCCGGGAACATAATACAGATCATTTAATCCCGGCAAATTATAATTCCGTGCCACTGATGCTTTTAAAATAAGATGTTGTGTTATATAATATTCTGAAAAGAATGACGGTACGAATGGAGTTAATTTTTTATTATAAAAATCCTGCTTAACCAGAATACCTAGTCGCAGCTTTTTTATTATACTGGTGTATAAAGATATTGTTAAACCTCCTTCATATCTTGTTGTATCATATCCTTCAGCTCTTATTTTTTCGAAAGAATTTACATCATATACATTAAAGTTTAATCTGGCTGAAATTTCAGTTTGTTTGCCGAGGTTATATTTGTATGATGCGGAATTATATGCCGAAAATGATTTTCCTTCGGAGTCAATGACTTTAAGATAACCTACACCATTAATAAAATTTTTACTTAAATAGTCAGAATTATGGTAATTACCTCCGTGATGTAATTCGAATCTGGACTTTTCCTGAATGTTTAAATATTCTGCCGAGTAAACCAGCATATGGTATTTTTCTCTGTTGATATTATTATTTAAACCGCTTTCGTTTGTTGTAAGTCCCGGTACACCTCTGTCAGAATCTTGTATCCAACCTTTAACTGAGATAATATTAGAAGAATTTATCCTGAAAAATAATTCCTGCTCAAAACCTTTTTTTGAATAATCGGCATTTTTTCTTTTTTCTTTGTTTCCGTCAGTTATATCATTGTTATAAAATGAAAAATCGTTTTTTGAGTAATTATAATATATTTTGCTTGCCGACTGTATTTTTTTATTTCCTGCTTTTATTTCCAAGAGTTCGTCGAATGTTGAGAAGCTACCGGCAGCAGAAATAAGTTTTAATCTTATTCCTTTTTTCCAGTCGGTTTTTGTATTAAGTTCTATAAGTCCGCCTAATGCATTATTATTCCTGTTAAGTGATGCTGCTCCGTGATATATTGTGACATCATCCGTAATTATTAAAGGTATTTGTGACAGATCTACCGTTCCCATTGCAGGAGAATTTAGATTTACATTATTCCAGCTTACTTTTGTATGCGAAGCATTGGTTCCCCTGAAAGAGGCAGTCGCTAATGAGCCTTTTCCGTGAGATTTTATAAAAACAGTACTGTTTTCGGATAATAATTCGGAAAGGTTTTCTTTAGATTTTTGTTCGATAACTAAGGAATCCAGTTTTATAACTTTTGAACCTGTCAGGTCTAATTTTCTTTTGGCATGTATAGGAACTTCTTTTAATATATTAACACTGTCTGGAGGAAAAAAGTCTTGCGAATATAAATGGTTTAGGACTAATAATAAAAACAATATGATACTTATTATTTTATTCACCTATGATGATCTTTTTTGAATATATATTATCAGAACATTCTAATACAATTATGTAAATTCCGTTTTCCATATTTTCAACGTTTAAATAATATTCGTTACCTGCGACAGGTATATTTAGCATTTCCCGTCCGGTAAGATCATATAGTTTTATAGTTTTTAAATTTTCGGAATAAATATTAATAAAATCTTTAGCAGGATTAGGATATACAAAAGTATTATTTTCGGATGCGGTTGTTGTGTATGATTTAATTTCATGTATAACTCCTACGGCGTCAAGATCAAAACCGCATGTTGCAAATGGGGTTGGCCATGGGTCGTTAACTATATTTCCCTTAGAGTCATAACTGGCATAATCAGGGTTTATATTTCCGATAGCATCGATAATTTTTACGTGTGTTATATGTAATTTATCGACGACTTCCCCGGGAATATCATCCAGATCAAAAGGGTAACCATAAAATACCGGATAAACTCCGGCAAAATTTTCGAACAAAGTCCAGTCAACAGCATCAAAAGTTTCAACCTGCTGTTCGTATTGTAAATTTGAAACTGCCGGAAAACGTTCATAATTTATTCCGTCACTGCTTACTTCTACAAATGCTAATTCAACAAAAGCAAGTTCTGTTTGGTTTGGAGGAGTGAAGATTACATTTTCGAAAACTGCAAAATCAGGTCCCAGACCATTTGTTATCGGTTTCTCAAACTGAAGTATTACATGTCCGCCATCACCAAGGCTTAGAAATTTCCCATTTGCTTTTCCGATTACATTTTCTACGCTTCCGTTAAATGCTTTATTGTCGGTAATGCCTCGTTCGGTATAAAGAAAGGAAGTATCTGCAATGTTGATATACCCACGTTCAACATTAGCAGATACTGCCCATGAAACAATGATGGACGAATCTTTGTGTATAGCAATTCCATCGCCTGTAAAAATTTGTGAAAAACAGCTGTTATGAAGGACGATAAAAAAAACTATTATCAAAGTAATTTTTTTCATTATTTCATTATTTTTTTAGTGATTTGGTTTTGTCCGCAGATTACATTTACCATATAAATTCCTTGTGGAAAATTTGATATAGAAAGTTTGGTGCTATAATTATTAATGTTTTTTTCAAGAATTAATTTTCCTGTTATATCATAAACTGAAACCAGATCAATTATTTGGGAATTTGATATGATAAGTTCATCTGAAGAATTTTTATATACTTGTAAATTTTCAAATATATTGTTGTCAATACTAACATCGTTAACATTAACTGTAATGTATTTTGTAATTTCTGTTCCTTCTGCATCGGTAATTATTACTGTATATGTTGTATTTTGTAAAGGCGATGCTGTTGGGATTTGAGCAGTATAATCATTTAATCCGTTTTCACTACTCCATGTGAAACTATATGGCTGCATGCCTCCTTTTACATATATGGGAAGTTCTATTGATTGTCCGGTATTAATATTATATGTTTCGTTTGCTTCAACTATCATATCTGGAATTTCTGATGGAGCGTTTGTGCCGAAATTATCTATACAGAAATATGTAGGAGTATTAATTCCATAATCGCCGGAATCGTTAGATGCCATTACGAAAATCAGGCTATCTTTTTCGTCAGCCCAAGTTAGGTCTATGTATGTCCAATCGGAAAGTCTAAATCCGTCTTCAATTTCGAAGCGATAATCGGCAAGTATAAATTCTTTTGTGATTTCTTCGAGATTTTCGCTATTGATAGCTGTTACTATCAATGAAAGCCAGAATTTTTCATTTTCGTATGAACTTCCTTCCCAAGTTCCGTCCATATATAGCGAAACATAAGTACTTAACGAAATATACATACCATTATAGGACTGCGGAGCGTTTTCCGTATCTATTTTTATCATTACCGGAGTAGGAGAGTAGTCGTTCATCCAATCCGAACCAATAAAAGCAATTGCATATTTTTCTGAATTATTTACACCACTTCCCGATGCTGCCGAATAGTTTGTGTAACTGAAAGTTGCGACATCTGTTTCATTTGTGTATGCAAATCCTTGCCATGAGGCATAACTTGCGTCATAATCATTATACAATTTTAAATAACCGCTTGAAAAACTTCCACTTTCATCGCTTCCATTCCAATGCGACTCAGGCTCAAGATTCAACTCTTCAAAATCTACTACATTTTGACCCATACTCATAGTAATACCCGCTATGAGTAATAAAAAACTAAATAAAATTTTTTTCATAACTTTAAATAATTAAAAATTAAAAAATAAATAAATTAACTTGGTGTCAAAAACTTTGCAGGTATAAGGGAAATCAAAACACGCGTTTATCATGTTTGGCTTTTGTCCCCGAAAGCCTTCAATGTATTGACTGTTAGCGGCAGGTCTTCTGACTTACTCTATGTTGCAATGCCTTCCCATCTTTTTAGTTAAAAGTTTGTAAAGTTTATAAAGTATAAAGTCTAGTTTGTGAAAATTTGTATGAACTTTTGTTTAATGATAAAACGTCATGTGTCCATAATTCTTCGCTTATAAACTTTTTACTTTCAACTGTTCTTGACAGTGGCTTGAAGTTTGCAACATATTTTAGAGCTTACAGCAGCGGGTACTGTACATGATTTTCACATGTTTCCCTCTTCGTTTCAAAATATAAATTCTGAAAAACCGATAACGATGCAAATGTAATTGAATTATTTTTATTTGAAACAGATTTTTATATTTTTTTATGTTAACACCTGGGATGTTTAATATTATTTTCTGAATTTAAAGCTGTAACAATTTAAACACTATACAGATAAGCACATTGATTAAGTTAATGCCGGATTTTGAAGTATTTTTGTTGTATACTTCATTATTAAATAAACATTTTCCTTTTGTTTTTTCTGATAATTGTTTAAATTTGCGGACTTATTGTCAAACGTGTGATGGGACGCTGTAATTACAGTGTTTAGTAGCACAACAAAAATTTATAAGATGAAACATTTTGAAGTTAATGCCAATTTACGTACCGATTTAGGCAAAAAAGCAACAAAAAAAGTAAGAAAAGATGAAAACATTCCATGTGTGATCTATGGTGGCGAAGAAAATGTCCATTTTTACACATCTCAAAGTGCAGTCCGTAAACTTATTTACACTCCTGATGTAATGTTTGCAGATATTATTATTGATGGAAAAAAACATGTAAGTATCGTTAAAGATATTCAATTCCATCCGGTTTCTGATAAAATACTTCATATTGATTTTTATGAAGTAAAAACCGATAAACCGATAAAAATCGGTATTCCGATGAAAGTAACAGGATCATCTCCGGGTGTTAAAGCAGGGGGGAAATTAAAACAAAATGTTAGAAAAATCAATGTTAAAGGACTTATGGATGATATTCCTGAATATTTTAACGTGGATATATCTAATTTAAGAATCGGACAATCAATAAGAATAAAAGATCTGTCATCTGATATTCTTGAATTTACAGATCCGAAGAACAGTGTTGTGATGATGGTTGCTTCTGCTCGTGGAGTAGCTGTTGCAGAAGAAGGATCTGAAGACGAATCTGAAGAATCTGCTGAATAATTTTTTTTTCCTGAACTATGAAATATCTTATCGTAGGTTTAGGGAATCCGGGTTTTGAATATAAAAATACTCGTCATAATATTGGATTTACAGTGCTGGATGTTCTAACAGAGAACTCCGGCATTGTTTTTTCAGATAAGCGTTATGCTTACAGGGCAGAATTAAAATATAAGGGACGAACTCTTATTCTCATAAAACCAACAACTTTTATGAATTTAAGCGGTCGTGCTGTTAATTATTATTTAAACAGTGAAAAGATACCGGTCGAAAATATGATGGTTATCGTAGACGATATAGCATTACCATTCGGAACAATTAGAATAAAAACAAAAGGAGGAAGTGGAGGTCATAACGGATTGCAAAATATTGAAGATATTCTGGGAACAAATAATTATACAAGGCTAAGATTTGGTATCGGCAATAATTTTGGACAAGGAAGACAAGTAAATTATGTACTAGGAGAATGGTCAGAAGAAGAATGTAAATTTTTACCTGAAAGAATAGATATTGCAACTGATGCGATAAAGAATTTCCCTATACTTGGAATTGAAAGAACAATGAATTATTTTAATAACAAATAATGTAATGACATCAGATAAGCAACAAAAACAAAACTACAGGAATTTGGCATCCCGCATTGCGGGACATTTGTCAAATATAAAATATCCTCGATGGTTTGTCAGAAGGTTTATCAGATTGTTTAAAAACAGGTATAATATTTCATTAGATGATTACCAGATTCCTGAAAATGGTTTTGAAACATTTAATTCATTTTTTACACGTAGATTAAAAGATGGAGCAAGACCTTTAGGGAATGGTATAATATCACCTGTCGATGGCTATATACTTGATTATGGTCATGTAAATCCGCAAAATAAAATCTATGTGAAACACCAATATTACTATGTTGACGATCTTATCCTTGAAAATATAGATAATTTAAAATCATATTCCATTTTATATCTGGCCCCCTCAAATTATCATAGAGTACATGCTTGTTTTGATATGGCTATTACTAAAACAATATATTTGCCGGGAACTTTAAGGTCTGTAAGCCAAAAAGTGGTAGACAGAAAAGACAGGGTTTATTGCCGTAACGAGAGAATTGTAATCCATGGAAATTCCGATTATGGTAAATTCCGTTTTGTGTTGATAGGCGCAATGTTGGTAGGAAAGGCTAAATTATCTTTTGATTCTGATATGGAAACCAATATGAAAAAAGGAGAATACTCTTCCACGGAATATAAAACTCCTGTTTTTTTAAAAAAAGGTGAAGAATTGGGATATTTTGAGATGGGATCAAGTGTTATTATATTGCTAGAAGAAGAATATTTACAAAATATTCCTCTTGGAAAAGGAGAAGCAATAAAAGTGGGAGAAAGCCTTGTAAACTGAAAATAACTTTTAAATAATTCTATAATAATATTTGGAAAAAAGTAGTATCCACAGGTGGACAATATAAACTTTTTAAGATTTGTGTTGATCCGCTTAAAACTTCAAAGTGGAGAGAATCCCCGCCAACAACAGGACATATAAATGTTTCATTTATTTTATTACCATAATAGTTCCTTTGTTCCTCATCGCAACACACAAGACATTCAGGGTTTATTCCCGATATTCTCAACATTACATTGTCCGTGGTATTACCGGAAGATTTTATTAATTGAACTTTAAGATAAGCTTCTATCGGAAGTTTCATATTTTTTACATAAGAAAAGCTGGAAGTCCCTTCAGGATCAAATTCAATATTTGTTGTGTGATAACCTTCTTTAGTGAATTTTAGTCTTAACTCAATAAAAAGCTTACTATCGAACTCAAACCTGTAATTTCCGGAAGCATCTGTTGTAGTTGTTCCAAAATGTTTAAATGTCGGATTATAATTTCCTGAAGAGGATATTTCACTGAAGTAAAGATCAACAGTTGCATTTGAAATAGCTTCTCCGGTGGTAAGGTCGGATATATTACCGGTTATTGTGTTATTGTCTTTTTTACAGGCAGTTATAAATATAAATAGAATTATTATCGTTATAACCAGATTTCTATACATGATTATTTATTTTTTAAATTGTTTTACAAATATCATTATTTTATGATAAAAAAAACATAATTTTATCGGAAAATATAAAGATAATAAAAATGAATGTATTAAACAACTTAGAGCCTAAAAATGTGTGGAAATATTTTGAGCAGATTACTCAGGTTCCACGTCCATCAAAGAAAGAAGAGAAAATTATTGCATTTTTATTGAATTTTGCAAAAGAAAATAATCTGGAAGCCAAAAGAGATCATATTGGCAATATATTAATAAGGAAACCGGCTGCAAAAGGTTGGGAAAACCGGAAATCTGTCGTTTTGCAAAGTCATATGGATATGGTTTGTGAAAGTAATAAAGATGTTGAAATTGATTTTGAGAAAGACCCTATAATTCCTTATATTGATGGAGAATGGGTAAAAGCAAAAGGAACGACTCTTGGTGCCGACGATGGTATAGGAGTTGCTGCACAGATGGCAATTTTAACTGATAATACAATAGAACACGGTCCTTTGGAATGTTTGTTTACTGTTGATGAAGAAACAGGGCTGACCGGAGCATTCGAACTTAAGGAAGTTTTTTTTGATTCCAAGATATTATTAAATCTGGATTCTGAAGATGAAGGAGAAATATTTATAGGTTGCGCAGGAGGAATAGATGCAACTGCAACTTTTAAATTTAAAAAGGAGAAAATTTCAAATGATCATATTGCTTTTAAATTTATTGTTAACGGATTAAAAGGTGGCCATAGTGGCGACGAAATACATAAAGGTTATGGAAATTCAAATAAGATAGCAAACCGTTTTTTATTTGATCTGACAAATAAATATGATGTCCGTTTGTCTTCCTTTGACGGCGGAAATAAACATAATGCGATTCCGCGTGAAGCTGAATTTATATTTACAACTGATCCTAAGTATAAGGATAACTTAATATCGGATTTTGAAAAATTCAAGAAAAATATTCAGAAAGAAATAATAATTACAGAACCTAAGGTTAATTTGGAATTAAATGAAGTTTCAATACCTGATTTTGTTATTGATAAAGAAACTCAGAAAAATCTTACATATGGTTTATATGCTTGTCCTCATGGAGTATTTGCTATGAGTCCTGCAATAAACGGTTTGGTAGAAACTTCGACCAATCTGGCGGCAGTTAAATTTAATGATAATGATACTGTAAAAGTTGTTACTAGCCAAAGGAGTTCTTTAGAGTCTGGAAAGACAGATATAAATAATATGGTTAAAGCAGTTTTTGATCTTGCAGGAGCTACTGTAGAATCGGGTGACGGTTATCCGGGATGGGCTCCTGACCCGGATTCGGAAATTTTAAAGATTGCAGAAAAATCTTATGAAAAACTTTTTGGAAAAAAACCGGTTGTAAGAGCAATACATGCAGGTTTGGAATGTGGATTATTTTTAGAAAAATATCCGGATCTGGATATGATCTCGTTTGGTCCGACTTTACGCGGCGTACATTCTCCTGATGAAAAAATTGAAATAAAAACGGTAAAAATGTGGTGGGATCACTTATTGGATATTCTTAAAAATATACCTGTTGAAAAATAATGGCATATATAGATTATTATAAAATACTTGGCGTTGATAAGAGCGCATCACAGGATGCAATAAAGAAAGCATATAAAAAATTAGCACGAAAATATCATCCGGATTTAAATCCGGATGATAAAGATGCTAAACGTAAATTTCAGGAGATCAATGAAGCTAATGAAGTATTAAGCGATCCCGAAAAAAGAAAAAAATATGACAAATACGGAGAAAACTGGAAACATGCTGATGAATTTGAATCACAGCAAAATCAGTATGGACGTGGTCAGGGGCAATATGGTTATGGCGATATGGGAGGATCTTTCTGGTCGGAGGCTGGTGGTGATGAAGGATTTTCGAGTTTTTTCGAATCTCTTTTCGGATCAGGCAGAAAGAGTGGTAAAAGTAGTAACCGGGGTTTTAAAGGGCAGGATTTTAATGCTGAGTTACATTTATCGCTGAACGAAGCTACAAAAACACATAAAAAAGTTATTACGGTAAATGGTAAAAATTTACGTATTACAGTTCCTGCAGGTATTGCAAATGGACAAACAATAAAGTTGAAAGGACAGGGGGGATCTGGTGTTAATAATGGTCCGGCAGGCGATCTTTATATTACATTTATAATTCCGGATGATAATCGTTTTAAAAGAGTAGGTAATGATCTTTATGTCACTGTTTCTCTGGATATTTACACTGCAATACTTGGCGGAGAACAAATTGTTGATACTCTCGACGGTAAAGTTAAATTAAATGTGAAGCCAGGAACACAGAATAATACAAAAGTACGTTTAAAAGGAAAAGGTTTTCCGGTTTATAAAAAAGAAGGACATTATGGAGATCTTATTGTTACATATTCTGTTGTAATACCTGAAAAACTTACTGAAGAACAGAAAGAACTTTTCAGAAAGATTCAAAGTCTAAGTTAACAGCTTTATTATGGAAAAAGATTTAATTATACTAAAAGAATATTGCCATAACAGTAATGTGGACCAATCCTTTATCCTATTGCTGGAAGAAGGAGGATTAGTGGAATTTGTTATAATAGAGGGCGAAAGATATATTGAAGAATCACAACTTGGAGACCTCGAAATGTTCAGCAGATTGTATTACGACCTGTCGATTAATGTTGAAGGAATTGATGCTATAAATCATTTGCTTAATAAAGTAATACAACTAAGAAATGAAATTATGGAACTAAAAAACAGATTAACATTATATGAATCAGATGATTCCGAAATTGTAGAAATAATATAGGTTATTAAAAAAAGCTTGTTAAATTTGTACTTATATGGTATATGTTTTTAGAATATTGATATTAGGAGTAATTGTTCTTTTGTTTTATGCAATTATCAAAGGAATTTTGAGTATTGATTCAAACAAGAAGAAACCTAAGAAAACGTCTGTAGCTGACGAACTTTTAAAATTACAGAACTTAAAAGAAGAAGGTATAATTACCGAAGAGGAATTCCAACAGATGAAGAAAAGATTACTGAAATAAATTATTTATAATTGTTTGAGATTTGTATTTTTAAATTGTGCTGAATAAATTTTAACTTATTATTTGTTATTTATTTTTTACTTTTTAGATAAATTCATTAAAAATATTGATTAATATTTATTTTATTCATATATTGGCAATATAAATTTATAATTGTCATATGTAATGTTATTTAAGTTAAATGTAGAATTAGACCGTCAGCAAAATATCCTTCCGATAAATTATCAGTATGAATTATCATCATTTATATATAAAACATTGCAGCGCGGAAACCTGGAATATTCGAAATGGCTTCATAATAACGGGTTTCAATTAAACGGAAAATCATTTAAATTATTTACTTTTTCAAACTTTATTATCCCTAGTTATACCATTGATAGGGAAAAAGGTAGAATTTTAATTCATTCGGATAGTGTTTACTGGTATATTTCTTTTCTGCCCGAAAGGTCAACCGAAAATTTTATAAAAGGTATATTTCTTAAGCAAAAATTTAGTATTGGAGATAAAAAGACTCAGGTTGATTTTTATGTTAAAAACGTTGAAATTATTCCTGAACCTGAATTTAAGGAAGAAATGTATTTTAAAACACTTACTCCTATAAGCATTTCCAGAAAAAATAATAATGGAAAAATAGAATATGTAAATCCTGCTGAAGAATACGCCAAACAGGCAGTTTTGAAAAATTTATTAAATAAATATCATGTATTTTACGGAAAAGAATACCCTATTAATATTGAAGAAATAAATTTTGATTTTGTCCATGTAAGTGAGCCAAAATCCAAGCTTATCTTAATAAAAGCCGGAACTTCGGAGGAAACAAGAGTGCGGGGATATAATTGTAAGTTTAAAATCAATGCACCTGTGGATTTAATTAAGATAATGTATAACAGTGGGATAGGAGAGAAGGGAAGTTTAGGGTTTGGTATGGTGGAAGTAATGGTTAAATAACATAATAATCAAATAAATAATTAAAATATGTTACAATTTAAAATTCAGATCAGAGGAATTATAAAACCTCCTGTGTGGCGAAGAGTATTGGTTCCTGAAACATTTTCGTTTCATAAATTTCATGAAGCCATACAAGCTGCCTTTGGGTGGTCTGATTATCATTTATACCAGTTTTCGCCACAAGGTTATGGCTCGGAACCACGAATTTCGCTGTTGTCGGAAGACTATTTGGATTCGGTGGTTGATGCTATGGGAGTGCAGTTGAAAGATATTTTTACAAAAAAAGGACAAACATATGTGTATATTTATGATTTCGGAGATGATTGGAGACATAAAATTACGTTGGAGGAAATTACTGATGCTAAGTCATTGAATGCATCATGTATTGGCGGAAAAGGCACTTGTCCACCCGAAGATTGTGGCGGTATCTGGAGATATGAAAATATGAAAGTAATTTTTGAAACTGAACCTGAAAGTGAAGAGGCTGATGAGCTCCGTGAATGGCTTGGATTGGAAGATAATGAAATATGGGATGCTAATGAGTTTAATTTGGAGAAGGTGAATGAGGATGTGGAAGGTGTGTAAAAAACCGCTTCTTATGGTTAAAAAAGAAGCGGTTATCGAGGATAAATATCCTTAATAAATTTTGAAGATGATGAAATATGAAAACGATATGCCATTATATTTATAAATGAATTTAAAAAACGTGATATATGAGTCTAGATACAGTATTGCAAATAGGAAAAGCTTTTCGAAATTCGGAAAACAATCTGAAATATTTTAAATATGTAGAGAGTTGCCCTAAAGATAAAGATGGAAATTGGCCGATATGTATTACTATACCTGTCAAATCTGATTTTACTTTTGAATGGGAGAATGTGAAATTAACACCTGAAAATCAAAGGGAACAATTATATTATTTGAAATTTAAAACTTCGGATAGCGACGGTTTAGTAAAATATATCTTTGGAGATATTTATTACGAAAGAAAAGGAAGCTTAAAGAAAGACAGTTCAATTGAAACAGGTGAAAGTGGATATTATCGATTAGAGAATCCATTCCACTCAAATGCGGCATATCGACCGAGTTCTTTCAAACGTGGAAATAGTGATTATGAGAATCTTATGGAAATGTTAGATTCCGATTCAATCATAACAAAATTTCATGATTTATTAAAAACAGATTTATTATTCATTGAACGTATTTTGAAATATGCATCTGCAATCAATTATTTTTTTGAAAATAAAGGGAATGAAAATTTCATAGATTTTCTTAATAATGAAGAAATTTTATATTCTCTTGCTACATCCATTAGTTATCAGGCATTGTCAAATGCAAATTTAAAAAAAATAGGTATCGAGTCTGATGTATCGGCATTAACACTTCATCAAAAAAAACAATTGTTTGAATTGAGTAATTTTTCTGTTTTTATTCATTTTGATTTTCCTGAAAATAAACAATGGTATCAATTTTCAGAAGATCTGTCTCAAATAAATAAAAAGATTCTTTCAGAATTTGTTGATGAAGGAAAAAATGGATTAGTTTTAAAAAAAACGTTATATAAAACACTATGTTCCGGTGATAAAAAGAATGATATTCAATTTCCCGGTTTTTTAATAGAGAATAAATTCAAGTCAAAAAATTTTGATGAAAATGAATTGCAGGATTTATTTTATGCTTTAGATTTTACAAATAAAGGACGTTTGATTTCCGGAACAGATATTAAATTAATCGTATTGCCGAGAGGAATTAATTTAAAAGCTTCTGATTATGAGATTTTTATTGAGAAGAAAGATGAAAATAGAATAGCTGAAGCCAATAAAGAAAGTATTAAGGAAGATATATTTTTTGATTTTTCTTCTGATGAAAATAAAAATATTACCTCTTTTGATTTGATCCTATGCAAAAAAGGAGGCCTTACATCTCCTGATAGCGATTTGATAGAAATATCAGGAATCGAGAAGAGTAAATTGCGGTTGATAATGAAACGAATAAATGATATTGCTTATGAAATAGAAGAAGAACGTAAATCTTTTATTAGAACAGAAAAAGAATTATTTCCATTAAAATTTGATTATTCGTTTCGTTGTATTCTGGGTAATCCGCAATATGATGTTAAAACAAATAAAGTATCATTTAAACCAAATCCTAAGTATCAATCACATTTATTGAAAATTTTACCATTAATATATACGGAAAACTATTTCTATGATGATGTATTATTGCCTGCCTTTATCCAAAATGTTGAATTTAGTATCAGATCGGGAGATGCAAAGTATAGTTTTCTTAAATACGATTTAAAGTTTTTATTATCAATACAGAATTACGAATTAAAAAATAAAAAAATTATGGAAATCAGCAACTCAGAAAGTTATCAAATTGGTTACATGCTTGGAGAATTGGCAAAGAGTCTCAAGTCGGAAATAAATTCTTTTGAAAAGAATTACGTTGGAAATCTCACTCGCCGTATAGGGAATCTGGCCGATTTTATGAAACTCAAAACTGACATTGAACAGAAATTAATAATGCATGATAAAGCGAAATACACACGTCAAATATCTTATGACCTTGCACAAAAAATAAAAAATTTCGAAGGTAAATATGATAAGGACGAAAGTGCTTTTGGTTTTATGGAAGCATATTTTAAGCCTATTCCCAAAAAAGAAGAAATTCAAAAAGAATATGCAAATTAATATCAATCATTTAAAACAGAAACAAAATGGACAATAAGTTAAAAAAGTCAGAAATTTTATTTTTGTATGAAACATCATACAACATTCCTAACGGAGACCCTTTCACGGGCGAACAGCGTTATGATGAAGAAACTAAAAAAATTTTAGTCAGCGATGTGCGAATGAAAAGATATGTCCGTACATACTTTGAAGAAATTAAAAAGTTACCTATTTATGTCAGTGAAAATACTGGAGCGGGGAAAACAGATTCCAAAGGTGTTTTAAAGTGGTTAGCTGAAAATAGAAATCCGAATAAATTATTAGACATCGCCGAGCTTTTGAAAGAACAAATCGACGTTCGTCTTTTTGGTGGAATTTCTACATTAGGAGATGAAGCAAAGAGTATAAAAGTTGATAATAAGCCGATGATAAATGGACATACTCAATTTACAGGACCGGTCCAATTTGCTTTATTAAACCCATCGCTGAATGAAGTAAATTTGCGAATGCATCAAAATACAACACATTTTACATCTAAAGCTGACAATACGCAAGGTTCGATAGGAACTACAACTTTAGTACCTTATTCATTAGTTCAGATTCATGGTTGGGTAAACCCCAAAGTTGCCGAAAAAACAAATATGACTAATGAGGATTTGAGTTTGATGTTTGAAGGACTTTGGTATGGTACAAGTGGAGAAGGAAGTTCTCATTCTCGTAGTAAAGTTGGACAAAATTCAGTACTTCTTTTGGAAATTATTTATGCAGAAAATAATCAAAAAATTTATGGCGTTGACCGTTTGATTAGAATTATACCAAAAGATGACAAAAAAGGAGAAGAGATTAGAAGTATTGATGATTATAATTTAGATTTTTCGAAATTGATTGAAATTGTAAATTTCGAAAAAGTTGAAAAAGTAAGATATTATACTGAAATTGAAAGCGTAAAGTCAGAATTATTAGGAAAGTCGAAATTTGAAGAAATAAAGTTATGAAAGGAATCCAATTTATCGTAGAAGGTAATTGGGGACACTTTAAGAAACCGGAAACAAATAATAATCCGTTATCTCATGATTTAATTACCAAAACGGCATTGATCGGATTGATTGGTGCAGTTTTGGGAGTTGAACGTGAAGATATGAAAAATAAATTCCCCGAATTATCGGAGGATTTGTTATATGGAGTTAGATTGCTTAATCCTGTAAAAAAAATATCATGGGGATTTACAGGTAAAACAGCTATTAATCCGACGGCCGGAGGAAGTCCCAAATATTTTGAGTTTCTGAAAAATCCCTGTTTTCTTGTGGTTTTAGCATTAAAAGAAATTCGTTCCGAAAATATTTTTGATGAATTTAATGAATCTCTTAAAGCAGAAAAATCTATATATCCGCCAGTTTTGGGTTGGCATAATTGCCCAGCAAATTTAAAATGGAAATCAGAAGGAGAGTTTTCCGATATAAGTAAAGCTGATTTTAATACTCAAGGATTTGTTATAGCCGGAGAGCATATACCAAAAGAAATTATTGGTGAATTTCGTATTGGTTTTGATAAATTGCCAACACATCAAAATAACGATTTCTGGAATGAACCTAAGAAATATAAAAATATTATCTATCCGGATTGTCCACATTCGCTTTTGGTTAACGGTATTTATTATGAATATAATTCAGTTGAGGCTAATAATGCGGAAAAATGGGTTCTGATTTAGAAATATTAAAATCTCACCCTGACAAGTTTTTGCTAAAACATATTCAGGGAGTTCGGGAAAATGTGAAAAAGCTGACTGAATTAAAAATTGCTGATTTAGTTGCAATTTTTCATGACTTAGGCAAAATTAATCCTAATTTTCAGGCAAAATTGAATGGTATTGACATCGAAGGTTATGCAAATCATTCCTATTTGTCTGCATATGCTTTGTTTTGTGCCTTTGGCTTTTCACACAGTGGAAACCAAGCATTGCAAAGTCTCTTGTGTAAAGATTACGTTTCTTGCAATGATGTAATAGCATTGATAATATTAATAGCTAAACATCACGGCAATTTACCTGATTTTTCTCCCAATGGTTATTTAGGAGCTGACGTCTCTATTTTATCTAAAAAAGAGATTTATCAGTTGTTTCAATTTTTCGAAAACAATGCAAATATGCCACTTGTCGAATATGTGAAATATTTTTTAGATGTGGATGATTTTGAGTCGATTCTTACAAACGATAAAGCAAAGCAATGTTTTTCGGATAAATTGATTTTTCAACTAGATAAAAATATAGAACCGTTAAGTTTCTTTTTAGATTATCAATTCGCATTTGCAAGTGTTATTCAAGCAGATAAAGCAGATGCTGGAAAATTTGAAAATTTCATTGAACGACAAAAAACAGATGTTGCAGATTTTTCGAATATTTTTACTTCTCAATTGCCTACATATTTGAGTAATTTAAAACAGAATACAGAACTCAATAAGTTAAGAACAAAAATAAGAGAAGAGGTAATTCGGAATATTCAGATACATTTGAAAGCAGGAGAAAAAGTTTTTGAACTAACATCTCCGACAGGTTCAGGAAAAACACTGATGTTACTTTCACTTGCATCCGAAATTATAAAAGAAGAAGGGGCAAAAAGGATTATTTATGCTTTGCCTTTTTTATCTATTACAGAACAAGTTGAAGCTGAAATACTAAAGATTTTCGATGGATATGAAAATTATATACAACGTATTGATTCAAAATCGGATAACAACCGATTTGACGAACTTCAAAAAGAGTTGGATAGCAATTCAACAGAAGAAAAATTGTCAGAATTAAATGTTTTGGAATTCCAGGAAAATACATTTGCTTATCCTTTGGTTATTACAACGTTTGTGCGATTTTTTGAAACGCTGTTGAGTAACAGAAATTCGGAACTTTTAAAATTGCCGAATTTTTCTAATTGTATTTTCTTGTTGGATGAGATTCAATCATTACCTCCACGACTTTATGGATTTTTTGTTGCATATCTCAAAAAGTTTTGTGAAAAATTTGGAAGTTATGCTATTATTTCGACAGCAACACAACCCAACTTTGAATTGCCAAGTGATAATAAAGAAGCACGAAATTTCTTTTTCGATTACAAAAAGCCGACCTCATTACTCCCAATAGAATATTTTAATCATTATTTATTTAATAGATATTCGATTTCATATAAAAAAGAAAATCTTGAAATAGAAGAGTTGAAAGGATGTATTTTAGCAGAAAATAAATCTGTTTTAGTTATTCTTAATACAATTGATGATACAAAAGATTTATTTAAGCTTCTACAAAATGATGTTGAAAAAGAGGAATTACTTTTATTAAACACTCATTTCACTCCGCAACATAGAAAGTTGAAAATTTATTTAGCCAAACGACGTTTACGCGAAGGAAAAAGAATTATTTTGATTTCAACACAGCTCATTGAAGCTGGAGTTGATATTGATTTTCCAGTGTTATATCGTGATTTTGCAACAATTGCAAGTGTCGTGCAGTCGGCAGGACGATGCAATAGAAATGGAAGACTTGAATTTTTAGGAAAAATTATTCTGTTTAGATTATGTAAAAACGGGAAACCTCGTTCAGAACTTATTTACGGGGGAAAAGATAAAGATATTTTGAGATTTACAAAAGAAGCCTTCCAATCACAAAGCTATGAAGAAAAGGAATTGATTTATGTTCAACAATCTTTTTTTAATCAAATACAATCCGAATTGCTTTTTGCGCAACATTCACAAAATAGTCCGAAACTTGACTTTGATTTTCTAAAAGATATTTCAGAATGTATGTGTGAAAAAATAGGAAAATTTCAATTAATTGATGAACAATTGTATGGGAAAGAGCTTCAATATTTTGTTTCCAAAAATGAAAATGATAAGCAATTTGAAGAATTATTGGAATTGCAAACACAATTAGTTGAATTGTTTAAAAGAAAATCCGATATCAATACCATAAAAAGAAAGAAGAAAAAAATTGAAATTAAAATAAAAAGAATGTCGAACCAAATGATTCAAATCAGACTTAAAAGAGGACAAATTCAACCACCATGTATCAATGAATATTTTAATCTTTATCAGATAGATAGAAATTATTATGATTTTGAAAAAGGGATTGATTTACTTGGTGGGGATTCAATAATTTAAAAACATATTAAATGGCAACGCAAAACAAATCATATCAAATTCTTAGACTATAGCAAGGATTGGTTTGTTTTCCGACAAAATTAGTTGGAGAAATATGTGATAAATAATTAATTTTACGAATGTTAATAGTTATGTAAACACCATGCAAGTCAGTGGTACTCATTTCAACTACTATCATGTTTGCAAACGAAAGCTTTGGCTCTTTGCAAATGGAATAAATATGGAACACACTTCCGATCTGGTTTACGAAGGTAAGTTGATTCATGAAACGTCTTATCCGCAACGTTCAGAACGTTATGAAGAACTGGAAATCGAAGGTTGTAAAATTGATTTTTATGATGCTCGTAATAAAGTTGTACATGAAATCAAAAAATCGGATAAAATAGAATCGGCTCACGAATGGCAGGTAAAATATTATCTTTATGTATTGGAACAAAATGGAATTGAAGGAACAACCGGTATTTTGGAATATCCGACCATTCGGCATAAAAGTCATGTTGAACTAACCGATAAAGATAGGAATAGAATAATAGAAATTGTAAAAGATATAGAAACAATTATTCGGTTAGAAAAATGTCCTCCGGTAATTAATTCGAAAATTTGTAAAAATTGTAGTTATTATGAATTTTGTTACATAAATGAAATTGATCAATGAAAAAAACTTATTATCTTTTTAACCCCGGGTATCTCGAACGTAAAGATAATACTCTGAAATTTACACCGATTGAAACAGGTGAAAATGGAGAAGGGGAGAAGAATGGGCAACCAAGGTACCTTCCTGTGGAACATGTTAGTGAATTGTATATATTTGGTTCTCTTACAGCAAAAAGTTCATTATATAATTTTCTTGGACAGAATGATATTGCAGTACATTTTTTTGATTATTATGAGAACTATACAGGTTCATTTATGCCGCGAGATTCGTTACTTTCAGGGAAAATGCTATTAGCTCAGACTTCACATTATCAAAATAAGAAAAAGAGAATTTATATTGCACAGAAATTTATAGAAGGTGCAGCTTTTAATATGTTAAAAAATCTGAAATATTATAATAAACGAGGCCGGGAAGTAGATGATATTATTGTTAAAATCGAAACTTTTATAAAAACAATTTCAGAAACAAATGATACAGATGAATTAATGGGTTTGGAAGGCAATATAAGAATGGCTTATTACGAAGCGTTTGATCTGATTTTAAATGATTTTGAAATGGGGAACCGCACTAAGCAACCGCCAAGTAATGAGGTAAACGCATTGATCTCATTTGGTAATATGATGTGTTACAGTCAATGTCTAAGAGCAATTCATCAAACACAACTTAATCCAACGATTAGTTATTTACATTCACCAGGAGAACGTCGTTATTCATTATCATTGGATATTTCCGAAATTTTTAAACCATTATTAGTAGATCGAGTAATTTTTAAGGTGTTAAACAGAAAAGAAATTCAAGAAAAACATTTTGACAAAAAACTGAATAAGTGTTTGTTAAATACAAATGGGAAAAAAATTTTTGTAAAAGCATTTGAAGATAGATTAAGTGAGACAGTTAAACATCGTTCTTTAAATAGAAGCGTTAGTTATAAACATTTGATAAAATTGGAATGCTATAAATTATGTAAACATTTATTAAATATGGAAGAATATAAACCATTTAAGATGTGGTGGTAGGAAAATGAGAAATAGAAGATGGAAGATAATAAGACCGTAAGACAGTGAAAGACCGTAAGATGATAAGAATAAATTATATATAGAAAACTTGTAAAACTTTAAAAGAATAAATATGGAAAGGAATTCAAATATTGTTTTTAATGAGCAAATGCGAGACCGTACAAAAAAAATGGCTCTAAATATGATTTCTTTATGTAATAAAAAATTAAAACAGACGAATGAAGTGGAGAAAATTCTTATCAGACAATTGGTTCGTTCTTCAACTTCAGTGGCCGCAAACTATAGGGCTGCAATAAGAGGAAGGTCCAGAGCAGAATTTTATAGTAAGATGTGTATTGTTGTAGAAGAAGCTGATGAAACACAATTTTGGCTTGAAATATTAAAGGATAGCAAAATTTTAAATGAAGAAGTATTAGAACCTTTGTATGAGGAAATTACAGAAATTTTAGCGATAACTACAACGATAAAACATAATTTAAAGAAAACAAAATAAAGACAAAAGAATTGAGTTTATATGATTTACTTTTTTCAAATTTTTATAATTTTATAAATCTTACAGTCATAATATTTTATAGTCTTACAACCTTATAAAAACAGTTTTATATGTATATAATTTTAGTTTACGATTGTGGAGAAAAACGTGTAGGTAAAATGTTAAAACTTTGTCGGAAATATTTGAATTGGATACAAAATTCGGTTTTTGAAGGAGAAATAACAGAAGTGAAACTAAAAGAATTGAAATTTAAAGTTTCTGAAATAATGGATGAAGAAACAGATAGTTTGATTATATTTACAAGTAGAAATGAAAAATGGCTGGATAAAGAAATTATTGGATGTGAACGTTCATCTACAGATAATTTTTTATAATATAAGTTGTCGGTTATTATAAAAAGTTATATTTTATTTTAAAACTGAAGTGTTATTGTTCTTTGACATGTTGAAAATCAGATATATAGTATAGTTGTCGATCTCCAGGATAAAATATATTATTGGGCATCGACAACTTTTTACTAAAAAAATATGTAATTTTGTAAATGTAACTACCTGATAATAGGGTATATTTTTTTGTCGTTTTTACGGCTTTTAATCGAACAATGCTTGAATTGAAACTGGAAATTTCGGCGTATTCGATGACAGTCTTCCTGACTTTTAATCGAACAATGCTTGAATTGAAACGAATGACCTAATGCAAAAACAGCATAAGTAAAAATACTTTTAATCGAACAATGCTTGAATTGAAACAAACAATCCGGCTGTTTTATAAATTGATGCAATGTACTTTTAATCGAACAATGCTTGAATTGAAACAAGTAAATGTAATTAGGTTTAAACATTATTCCCAAGCTCCTTTTAATCGAACAATGCTTGAATTGAAACTACTGAAAATGTACAGCATGTTTCAAACCACTGCCTAACTTTTAATCGAACAATGCTTGAATTGAAACTTACAATTATTTGGTGATGAATTAGAACTTAAACCTTCTTTTAATCGAACAATGCTTGAATTGAAACGTCATAGGAACTGTCAATTTAGAGGGCAGTATTCTCTTTTAATCGAACAATGCTTGAATTGAAACAGACACAGACATACTTATTCTGGTAATACTGCAACTTTTAATCGAACAATGCTTGAATTGAAACTGTATATTCTCATCCTTCCAATTTCATATTCTTCTGGAGCTTTTAATCGAACAATGCTTGAATTGAAACCAGGAAGTAATGAGCAATCAGATCCGCCAATAGGCTCTTTTAATCGAACAATGCTTGAATTGAAACCAACAAGGACATTGTTTTGGAATTACTGCTCCAGTTGCTTTTAATCGAACAATGCTTGAATTGAAACTAAGTAGGACTTAACATTGCACCTGCAGAACGTGGCTTTTAATCGAACAATGCTTGAATTGAAACGAAAGAAATTGAAAGTGCATTATATGTGCTTCGTTCTTTTAATCGAACAATGCTTGAATTGAAACTTGAAAAGTGTCCTTTTAGTAAACTCGTTCAGATGCTTTTAATCGAACAATGCTTGAATTGAAACGATTTATCCAGCCAGAGGCTGAATTTTTTAAACTAACTTTTAATCGAACAATGCTTGAATTGAAACAAACTAGGATTGTTTTCGTCATGAGGCGGTGCTATCTTTTAATCGAACAATGCTTGAATTGAAACGAGCGTACAGGTTGATGGTGAGATTACGGATTTATCTTTTAATCGAACAATGCTTGAATTGAAACAGACTTGAACAAGTCGATTTTACATAAGCCTTATAACTTTTAATCGAACAATGCTTGAATTGAAAAATTGAAAATATAAAAAATATAATATAATTCCGGTAAAAACATTATTTTTACGTTTATAAATAACAGTGTAAGCAAAATTTAATTTCTATGGTGAAATATACATTTATTTTTGTTTTCTTTTTGTTCTTTTTTGTAAGTTCTTCTTATGCACAATATACATTTAACGGTAGGATAGGAGGTTATTCTTTACGGGAGTTGAAAATATGTAGCCAGTTTGGAGACGATAGCAAGTTAATTGCTACTGTAGAAACTGATATTACCGGAGAATTTAATTATGAATTTGTTGATAGGGAAAAAGGACTATACAGAATATATCTGGATTCTCAGGATTATTTTGATATTATATTTAATAATGAAAATATAGAATTAATTACTAAAACTGATAATTTACAATATAATATGATAATTGAGGAATCTGAAGAAAATAAACAGCTTTACGAATATATTACAGCAGATATGGGAATAGGATATAAGATAGATATCTTAAAACAGTTTTTGGACATATATCCGGAAGGGAAGTTTTATAAAACAGTTGAAAATGAACTTAATACGGAAATAAAAAATAAAGATAAAATTATAAATAAAATAATAAAACAGAATCCCGGAAGCTTTGCTTCACGATATATCGAATTTTTAAGAGAGTTTCCTGTTCCTGTGAAATATAATGATGCTGAGAAAAGTGTATATATAAAAGAAAATTATTGGAAATATTATAAGATGAATGATTTGGATTTATTATACTCTAATGCATACTCCAATGCTGTTATAAATTATTTTAAACTGTTGCGTCCGTTTAATGAACAATCTTATTATGAAGCAGTACGTACGATTATGGATAATATTTTTTTTGAAGATCCGAAAATATCGGCTTTTGTTCTTGAATATATTCTTTCTGGATTTGAACTTATGGGCTTTAATGATGCTTCTTCAAAATTAAGCTATGAGTATGGAAATATATGTAAGGATAATGATGAAAATAATAACCTGAATTTGAGGATAAAGAGCAATACTGATCTGGCAATAGGAAAAAAAGCACCGGATATTTTAGCTGAAACAATTACGGGGCATCAATATACTTTATCATCAATGACAAAAGATTATACTCTTATAATTTTTTGGGCTTCATGGTGTGATCATTGTGCGGCAATGCTCCCTGAGCTGGCAAAAAGTATGTGGTATTTTTCTAATGTAGACCTTGTTGCTATAAGTATTGATACGGATGAAGATGAACTGAATAATTTTATTATAGAGAAAAAAATTCCGTCCGATTTGAAAATAATTTGTGATTATCAGGGATGGAAAAGTGAAATTATCTCTGATTATGCTGTTTTTGCAACACCTGTAATGTATATTGTAGATAAGGAGCTTAATATTGTTTCAAAGCCTTATAATGAAGAGAGATTGGTAAAAGAATTGAATAATTTACTTCAGAAATAAATATGATAATAAAGACTGCCGAATATTTAATGTCGAATATTGATTATAAAAAATGCCCGGATAATGATATTTATGAATTTGCATTTATAGGGCGTTCTAACGTTGGTAAATCTTCATTAATAAATATGCTTACCGGAAATAAGAGTTTGGCAAAAATATCGTCAAAACCGGGGAAAACACAAAAAATAAATCATTTTATTATAAATAAATCCTGGTATTTGGTAGATTTACCCGGATACGGATTTGCTAAGATATCTAAAACTATGAGAGAAGTTTTCTCTAAGATGACAGTTGATTATATTTTACACCGTAGAAATTTGGCATGTTTATTTGTTCTGATAGATTCTAGGATCCCTCCCCAGAAAATAGATATTGAATATATGGAATGGCTCGGCAATAGTAATGTTCCGTTTGCCATAGTATTTACGAAAATTGATAAGCCCGGAACAAATGCACTCAGAAGCAATATTGAAGTATATAAAAACGAATTACTTAAAACATGGGAAACTCTTCCTGAAGTATTTTTAAGTTCTGCAGAAGAGGGAACCGGTAAAGATGAAATACTGAATTATATTGAAAGTATAATAAATAGTGGTAATAAATAAATTTAGGAAAATATACAAAACGGACTGACATAAAATCAGTCCGTTTTGTATATTTTATATCGTTACTTTTTGTGTTGATTTAAAAGAAGCTTCTATTATTACGTTTACCACCTTTTTCATTAAAGTTTATTCCAAAAAGAATTTCCTGGGAACCAAATGTATATCTTGATAAATCACTAAAAGTGAAATCATAAGCATAACCTATATAATATTGTTTATATTTGAAGCCTATATTTGCAATAAAGGAATCATTCGGCCTTATGGAAAATCCGAACCAGAAATTTTTATTATAGTAAAATTTGGTATTAATATCAAACTGTAGAGGAGTGTGTTCCGTAAATTTTAATAATATGGATGGCTCAAATTCCCAGATATCTGAATTTGGGAATGAAAATTTATATCCTCCCATTATAAAATAATGACGGACCATTTTATTTTCTTTAATATTTTTATTTATTTTTAGCTTTGACTGAAATAAATGTGCAGCAGTAATACCTGCATAATATTTTCTCCCGTAAAAATATACACCAATATTTGCATCAGGGACAATTGTTTTTTCGACCATATATGTAACTGCCGGATCATAATAATCTGTAAGTTCATAGAATCTTTGATCCAATTTATACTGCATTGCAATCCCTGCTAAACCAAGCGAGACTTTATTTACCCTATCTATGTGAAATTGATAAGAAAATAGAAGCTGTAATCCCAGATGGCTTTCCGGTCCGAAAGTGTCGTTAAATAATATTCCACCCAAGCCGATATTTTGTTTTGCCATGGCTTTGTGGTAGCTTAATGTTTGTGTTGCAGGCGAATTATTTATCCCTACCCATTGCTTATGTATACTTAATACCAGCGGATCATAATCTTTGGTCCCTGTTATAGCCGGATTAATATAAATATCATTCATTACATACTGGCTGTATAAAGGAAGCTGTTGAGCTTTTACATGCCCGGTATACATAAAAAATACAAGTAAAAAAATTAGTAGATTTTTTTTCATATGCTAGCTTTTTGGTCCTTTCAAAACACTTAATGTATAGTTTGATTTCTACAAATATATAAATTTTTTTCTTTATTGCAACAAAATCTTAATATTTTTTTAAATTTTGTTTTTGTTGAATAAATTGATTTATTGATGTTTATATTTGTGTCGATTTCTTTCTGATTATTTTTTATTTTATCAGCATGGATTTTTTGATAAATTCTTTAGACATAGGTCCATGCATAAAAATAAGATCTAAAATACTCAGATTTGGAATAAATTCTATTTTTTCTGAAAATACCTGTATATATGGGTATGATTTAAAATATGGATCAGGCTTATTTTTTGATGCTTTTGGTGAAATAGTTTCCCTGTAATTTAAAATATCATCAGATAAGATGAAATCGCCGGAAAAACTATATTTCTTTTCAATCCTGAGAATATCCAGTATTTTGTTAAGTATTTGGTTGTTTAGATCATACAGATATTTTTCCTTTTTTTGGAAAAAGATTATAAATTCATCGATATAGTATTCGTAAAAAGGTGAATTTTTATATGCAGATAATATTGCTCTTTCGTGTGTTTTCTGCCATCTTTCCGAATAGTCTATTTCTATGTCTTTGATAAGACAGTGATAATTCTTTTTGACCGGTACAATTAGTGGCAGTATTCCATTTGCACTTAAAATATTACATCTGTTCCTGTATGTTTGCTTGGAATAATGTTCATAAATGTCGATAATAATATCATCGTGTGCTAAAAATTTACTTATATATTGTATGTTAGGGAAATATGCAGATGATAAAACAACTTGTGACATTTGTTTTTGTTAAAGTACTTTTCCTAAAATCTGATCTTCGGGAATAAAACCCCAGCCCCTTGAATCCTGATAGTCGTATCTGTTATCATTCATTATAAAATAGTAATTCTTTCGGAAAGTATATTCTGTAACTGTTTTGCCGTTTATAACTGTTTTTGCATAATTATGGAATAGTTCGTTACCTTCATACACTTCAATAATATATCTGTAGAGCGGCATATTCTTTCTGTGTAAGCTAATAGTAGTTCCTTTTTGTGGAATTATTATAGGACCGAAATTATCAGGATTCCATGCTATCTGAGCTTCTGCCGGAAATACTCCGTATATAAACCTACCGAGAGGTAGATAAATTTTCCTGATATTTACAGCATCTTTTATTTTTGCGACTTCGTCAGCTTGTTCCTGTGTTGCAATAAAATTACATGCTTTATTTTCTGCAAGTATTTCAACAATTTCAACATTATAGTCGTTAAGTAATTCTTTAAAATTTACGGAATCCGGCATTGTAATACGGTAAAGAAAATATAAATCGTAGTTTTCGTTTAGTGTTTTGTTATTTACATACACTTTTGTATCTCCAATGTGAAGTTTATCACCTGGTTTAGCTATTAAACGGGCACAATAGTTTTGTTTTTCGGAAAAATCAGCATCAAAATTTTTCGGATTTTTATAAATAATAAGATCCTCAATTTCAAGATATTTTTCGGGATTTGGTTTAAAAAAATTTAAATGAGTATGTTCATTTTTTACTTTTTTATAAAATTTTATTTTAGATCCTTCTTTGTAAACATCAACCTTTGTAAAGTTAAATATTGAAAAAAATAATAAAATCAATAAAATAATACAACTACTTACTATTATAATAATTTTTGTTTTTTTCATATTTTATATTTTATTCATTATGGACAATTTTACCTATTCTGTTCCATCGGATACCACCATATTCTTTATTTTTTGACATCCATATCAGCCATGCTTTTCCGACAACATGGTTTTCCGGTACAAATCCCCAGTAGCGTGAATCTGCCGAATTATGCCTGTTATCACCCATCATCCAGTAATAATTCATTTTAAAAGTATATTTTGTTGTTTCTTCTCCGTTTATATAAAACTTATTATTTTCAATTTTGAGATCATTATCTTCATAATAACCGATGATACGTTCATATACCGGAATATTCTCCATTGTTAATTCTATTGTAACTCCGGCTTCAGGGATATAGATCGGTCCCAACCAATCTTCGTTCCAGTCGTGAAGGCGGCTATGCGGAAATATCCTGAAATATGGTTCTCCTTTTGGTTTTATATCTTTACTTACCTGTTTGATCAGAGGCATTTTGGAAAATTTTTCATAATTAGCTTCTGTAAGAGGTAATATAAAAGAACTATTACTTATCCTGATTATATCTGATTTGTAAATATCGTTATCTTTAAAAACTCTGTCTGGAATATTACTACCATCTGTAGTTATTCTGTAATTGTATTGTTTGGTTGGGATATTTTTTTGTTTTGTTCCGTTGATGAATACATCTCCGTTTTTTATTATTAAACTATCACCTGCAATTCCAACACATCTTTTTATATAGTTTTCTCTTTTGTCAACAGGACGTACTGTAATATCATACATATCCCAGATTATTTTCCTTGCCAGGGCATAATAATCTTTGTCTGTTTTTATTTTTTGTTCGTTACTTAAATTTTCTTTGGATTTATAATATTCGGCATCATTTTCTTTAAGTTGTTTTATAGCTTTATCCAGAAATTGTTTTGTATGCACCGGATTTATTCTTGGCTCGAAAATGTAGTATGCTAATTCATTGTAATAATTATTGTTTTTTGGAGAGATTAAAAGAGTTGAATCATTCCTGCTCATCTGAAAAATACTTCTGTCATATTCTTTCATACTGTATGCAGCTATTCTTACAATATCATAATAATCCTGGGCCTGATTTTGCAGAACGACAGTATCTCCGGTAGGATAATTGAATACAACCATATCGTCACGTTTTACGTCTCCCCAGCCTTTCATGCGCCTGTATTCGTTTTGCAGCCATGTTACATAAGATGGAGTTTGTTTAGTCAGAGGCAATGTATGGTGAACAAATGGAAATGAAATAGGAGTAATAGGTACTCTGGGACCATAAGCAACCTTACTAACAAACAAATAGTCGCCTACAAGCAAAGTTTTTTCCATTGATGATGTCGGAATTGTGAATGCTTCAAAAAAGAATATACGGATAAATGAGGCTGCTATTATTGCAAAAATAAGAGCATCAACCCATTCAAGAGTTTTACGTGCTGTTTTTGTATATTTTTTTTCTTTACGTGGTTTCCAGAATGCCCACCTGACAAATTTAGTTATATATATATCAATAATTATAAGTTCTCCGAACAACCACCAGTAATTCCCCAGCCATATAACCCATAATATGTATCCTATGCTGACCAGAGTGAACCATATGTACCTGCGGTTTTCTTTCTTAAATATTTTAATATTTGATAATTTCGATTTTGAATTATTTTCTCTCATAAAAATTGTTTATAAATTTAATAAATCCCTCATAGTAAAATAGCCTTCTTTATCCCGGATATATTCGGCAGATAATATTGCTCCCAAAGCAAAACCATCACGGTTTTTTGCCGAATGTTCTATTGTTATTTTGTCTATATCGCTTTTCCAGGTAATTTTATGATCTCCTATAGTTTCACCTTCTCTGAATGAGGAAATACCTAAGTGTCCTGCATCATTAACAGGTGATAATTGCCAATTATTGTATTTTGAATATTTTTTTATTATGTCTTCAGCTAATGTTATAGCTGTACCGCTTGGCTTGTCGAGCTTGTGTATGTGGTGTGTCTCTTCTATGGAAACTTTATAAGCATCAAATTTGTTCATCATGACAGCCAGATTTTTATTTATTTCCATAAAAATATTCATTCCTATACTGAAATTCGATGCATAGAACATAGAGGTTTTATATTCTTTGCATAGGTTTTTTATTTCAGGAATATTGATATTCCAGCCTGTAGTTCCGGATACAACCGGAATACTTTTTTTCAGGCATTCATATATGTTTTTTCCTGCTGACGACGGAGTTGTGAATTCAATTGCCACATCAACTTTCTCGTGCAAATCGTCGATGCTTTTTAATGAAGAATTCATATCAATTATCGCCGAAATATTATGCCCTCGTTCCAAAGCAATTTTTTCAATTGCTTTACCCATTTTTCCGTATCCTATTAATGCTATATTCATAATTATAAACACAAAAATATATAATTTAATTAGATTAAAAAAATAGCCGGAAATTATAAATAAGAAAAATGATCCGGCTACAAAATTGTGTTCGTCTAAAACGCCTTATTTGAAGCCGGAATTTTATGTTTTTTAAGAATTATTGACGCAGTTTGAGAGTTGTGCAACAGTTACGGATATTATATGCCGTATATTTCATATCTTTTTACTCTACTTTTCAGGTAGGTATTTATCCAGCAACTCTTTAAATCGTGAATCTTCTTTTATGAAATTAAAGTCTGCATCATTTTCAAATTTATTTCTACTAAATGTATGATTAGGCACTTGCAAACACTTTTCTAACCAGTTAAAGGCCTCTTTTTTATCTTTAAGCAACGAATACAAACAAGCCATATTATAATAGGCATCTGCGTCATCAGGCTTTAGTTCTATTGCTTTTTGGAAACATTTTATAGCATTGTCATAATCTTCTTTGTAAATATACACGACTCCCATATTATAATAAGCATCTGCATAATCAGGCTTTAGTTTTATTGCTTTTTTGTAAGATTCTATAGCATTGTCATAATCTTCTTTATCCGCATACGCATTTCCCATATTATTATAAGCAACTGCATAACCAGGCTTTAGTTTTATTGCTTTTTTATAACATTCTATAGCATTGTTATTATCTTCTTTATCACGATACGTATTTCCCATATTGTAATAAGCATCTGCATCATCAGGCTTTAGTTCTATTGCTTTTTGAAGACATTTAATAGCATTGTCATAATCTTCTTTTTTACGATACGCAACTCCCATGTTAATGTAAGCACCTGCATCATCAGGCTTTAGTTCTATAGCTTTTTGGTAGCATACTATTGCAATGTCATTATCTTCTTTATCACGATACGTATTTCCCATATTGTAATAAGCATCTGCATCATCAGGCTTTAGTTCTATTGCTTTTTTGTAACATTCTATAGCATTGTCATAATCTTCTTTATCATAATACGTATTTCCCATATTATTATAAGCATCTACATAATCAGGCTTTAGTTCAATTGCTTTTTTGTAACATTCAATTGCTCTGTCATAATTTTTTTTATTAAAATACGTAACTCCCATATTATAATATGCATTTGCATAATCAGGCTTTAGTTTTATAGCTTTTTTGTAAGATTCTATAGCATTGTCATAATCTGATTTATCGTCATACGCAACTCCCATATTATTATACGCAATTGCATAATCAGGCTTTAGCTCAATTGCTTTTTTGTAAGATTCTATTGCATTGTCATAATCTTCTTTATTACGATACGCATTTCCCATATTGTAATAAGCATTTGCATCATCAGGATCTAGTTCTGTTACTTTTTGGAAATATAAAATTGCTTCATTCAATTTTGATTCTTTTTTTACTTTGTCGCTTAGCGAATCCGATTCTATTGCTGCGTTATATCCTTTTAAGAACCAATCTTCTGCTGTTAATTCGTTTTCAGGTATTGTTTTAATTGTTTCGACAAATTCTGAAATTTCTTGTTTTGTTGCTGGTGTTTGTTCTTCTATCGGTTTTTCTTTTAATTTGGCAATTAATTCTTCAGCTGTTTTTTTATGTGTTTTTATTTCCTCTATTTCTTTATCTGCAATTTGCCTTGAGTCTTTTATTGCGGCTAAATGAGTTTCTATTTCTTTTTTTATTTCTTTAATTTCGTCGACTTCTTTTTGCATTTCTTTTTGAGAATCTTTTATTTTCTTATACCCAAATAATCCGGCAAGTGCAAATGCAGTAGAAAGTATGGCCAAAAAAATACTAAAATAAGTATTGTGTGTTGATATTTTATCATCTTGTTGTTGAGCACGAGTTTCATAGTTAGCCTTATAATCAACCAGCTCCCGCCTGAAATAATCAATATCTTTTTGGATAGACTCCAGATCTTTCTGTGCCTGAATTTTTTCCTTTTCTATTTTCAGATCAATTTCAGCATTAGAGTATTTCTCTTGTCCGTTTAGCATACATACGGGCAGGAGTATTAAAAGTAACAGTATAAAGGTTAATTTACTCATATCATAAAATTTTGTCAGCATTAACTCATAAGTACAAAAATGCATTTTTTTTAGGACTTGTACATGAGATTTTTCTGTAGCAAATTTTTTCTTTTTCAAAATATAATTAAAAATTTACTTACAATAATAATTAATATTTTTTTCAAAAGAAAATTAAAAAGTTAAACTGAGTTTGTGATAAAAACTATCTTTAAAAAATAATTTTGAAAAAAATTGAACAACTTCTTTAAAAAAAATTGAAATCATTTTAAAACTTTATAATTCTTTTGTTGTTTTGTAAAAAAAATATAAAAATGAAAGCAAACAGAAAAGTATTATTGATGATCCTTGACGGTTGGGGAAAAGGAGACGGAACTAAATCAGATGTTATAAGTTCGGCACATACTCCGAATTATCATAATTTGTTAAAAAAGTATCCTAATTCCCAATTACTTGCAAGTGGAGAAAATGTAGGACTTCCGGATGGACAGATGGGAAACTCCGAAGTCGGGCATCTTAATATAGGGGCAGGAAGAATTGTTTATCAGGATCTTGTACGGATAAATAAAGAAATAGAAAATGGCAATTTCTTTAAAAATCCTGTTTTACTTGAAGCTTTCAATTATGCTAAAGAAAATGATAAAAATGTACATTTAATTGGTCTTGTTTCTGATGGCGGTGTACACTCACTTGATACACATTTGAATGCTTTGGTTGACATGTCGGACAGGCTTGGGCTCAAAAAAACGTATATTCATGCTCTTACCGACGGTAGAGATACTGACCCCAGAAGCGGATACAGATTTGTTGAAAACTTGTTAAAGCATCTGGAAAAGTCAAATGTTAAGCTTGCAACTCTTATCGGTCGTTATTATACCATGGACAGGGATAAAAGATGGGAAAGGATAAAAGAGGGATATGACCTTATGGTGAATGGAATTGGTAAGAAAAGTAAAAATATACTTAAATCTATGCAAGAGTCGTATGATGAAGGTGTTACGGATGAATTCATAAAACCGGTAGTTATGGTTGAGGCTGACGATGAACCGGTTGTGAAAATACAGGAAAATGATGTTGTAATATGTTTTAATTTCCGGACAGACAGGCTTCGTCAGATAACAACTGTTTTGACACAGAAAGATATGCCTGAATACGGAATGAGGACAATTCCTTTGCAATATTATACAATGACCAGATATGATGAGTCTTTCAGGAATGTTCATGTAATTTATGAAAAAGACAATTTGCATAATACCATTGGTGAAGTAGTTGCCGAAAATGGTCTTAATCAGTTAAGGATTGCCGAAACGGAAAAATATGCACATGTTACTTTTTTCTTCAGTGGAGGACAGGAAGTCGAATTTAAAAGTGAAAAAAGGATACTGATACCATCTCCGAAAGTTGCTACTTATGATCTGAAACCTGAAATGAGTGCAATAGAAGTAAAAGATGCTCTTGTTGCTGAAATAAATAAGGATTATCTTGATTTTATAGTAGTTAATTTTGCAAATGGTGACATGGTTGGTCATACAGGGGTTTACGAGGCAATTGAAAAAGCGGTTATGACTGTTGATAAGTGTTTGGGAGAGGTTGTTGAAGCTGCAGAAAAACATAATTATGACGTGATTGTTATTGCAGATCATGGTAATGCGGATCATGCGTTAAATGAAGACGGATCCCCGAATACTGCACATTCATTGAATCCGGTTCCGATAATTCTGGTCAGCGACAAATATAAACATATTAATTCAGGAGTTCTGGCAGATGTTGCACCAACAGTCCTTAAAATGATGGGATTGGAAATTCCAAAAGAAATGACGGGAAAAGTTTTGGTGGATTAGACGATTTAAATTAGTTGGGTTTGCGGCGGGGGGGGGTGGGGTATAGTTAAAAATAACCCCCCCAAAAAAA
>JAISPG010000020.1 GCA_031275085.1 Bacteroidales bacterium
GCAGCGAAGGGACTGTGGATGTTAAAATAAACGGTTCTCCCTATAGCAATGCATATAAGTATGTCAAGGATACCGAATTTCATATCAGCAGCATCAGTCCGATTATTGGCCCCGCGGCAAGAGCGACGGTAACGCTTACCGGCAATAAACTGGATGAAATGGCAACCAAAAGTACCGGTTAGCCAAAGTGTTTGAATACCAGGATTGAGAACTAAAAACTAAAAGTTGCGCGAAGCGATGTTACCGTCAGGGCGTCCCTACGAGCGCGAAGCGCTCGTAGGCGTGTCCTCGTTAGAACTTTACCTTAATTCCTTATTTTTGGAATCATAGAAAAAGTTGTGGGTTTTATCTTTTTCAAATCTTGACAGAGTGTCTATCTTTATATAACTGTATTCAATATTGCGAAAATTGAGAATATATAAATGATCGGGATTCTTACCTGTTCCTCCCATGCCAATAACAGTAAAAACCGGTGTATTTGTTTCTATTTCATATTGCTTATATTTTTCAAAATCTTTCTGGCTAAATTCAAAGCCACCTTTATAATAATGTTGTCGCCACTTGCACTCCACAGCAAAGATAAATTTACTTTCGCCCAGTTTGAATTCAATCAATAAATCCGGTTCTGGCGTATCTTCCGCATATCGTCCATTAATATATTTATCACCCCGCCACTTTTTTATTGAAAAATATTTCCTGTTAAATTTTTCCACGACATACTTTTCAAAATCAATTCCGTTTTTTTGACTGTAATCAATCTTTTCAACCTCATTTTTTGTTGATAAAACTTTTATCCGTTCTTCTGCTTCCGAAATTATTGCTTCTCCATCGAGTGAATTTTTGTTTGCAAAACTTATTAATTCATTTTTTTCATTCTCAGTTAATACACCATCAGCAATTGCAAGATTAATCAAAGTGTCTTTTAGCTTTATAACATCGTCAATTTCCAGCGTTTGTTCTATTCTGTTTTCTTCTTGTGCATGTTTATTTTTTGTCAATAAAAATAAACCGGTTCCCAAGCAAATTATACCAGCCAATATTAATATTATGCTCATCTTGTTTAATTTAAAATTCATGACTAAAAAAATTTAGACTGTTTTTACATGATAAACCCGCAGAATTTAATTGCTCCCACGCAGTAATGACTTTTTCTCCCATAAAATCATCTGTCTCTCTTTTGCCAGTTCCTTGAGAAAAAGCGGATACAGATACAAATAATACAACTTCTTTCATTTTTATAAATCTTTATGTGTTAATAAAATATTTCTTTATATTAGAATGACTTTACATTCGGTGGTAAATATATAATGCGAATTAATGGTTAAACCCATGATAAAAAAGAAGTGTATAACAGCAAAACAGTTCTTTAAATGTTTGCATATATTTGTAAGAATCAGTAAATTGGAAGATTATTTACCAGGTAATTTTCAATTTATGATTCCCACGGATAATAAGACAAAGTTAGTAAAAATATATTGTTATGTATGTGAGCAGTACGCTTTGGGGTCGTTTTGTGAGAAAGCAATAAGCGGAATTATCGTCAGGATAGACAATAATAATCGAAAGTTGTAATGAGTTTTCATGATTCAATCGTTTTTATTTGTTAATAACTTTTAATCAACTACTTTGTAGTAAATTTCTCCAGCATATTCTGAACCAAGTATAAAATAATCCGGAGTTAATTTAGGAATGGCTTTACTCCATTTATTTGTATCTCTGCCTTTTTTTTCAAAAAATAGATTTCATTCTCCCTATAAGACCAATCAGTAAAATGAATTGTAAGATCATCTTCGTAGCAGTCTTCATCCGGAAAATATTCCACTGTTTTTATAGATCCACCTCCCGAAGTAAATTCATATGTTTCTATTAAATGTCTTACCTGGCCAAACATAAAAGAAGCTTCATATTCGGCTCTCCATTTTCCTAAAAGTATCTCCGGTTTTGAACCGGGCAGTTTGTCTTCATCATCCTGGCAGGATGAAAATACCCACAAGGGGCTAAGCAATAGAAAAATAAATAAATAAGTTTTCATTTTATTCATTTTTAAGTTATTAATTAAAAAATCTTTGTTTTCGAATACCCGGTTTTTAACCTCCTTTCCCTGGGGATTCGTCTAAAAAAATAAAAATATAAAATTAAAGAGAACGGTAAGTGTTATTGGGGGCAAAAATAGAAAAAATAAATTAAATAAAAAACAAACTATTGTTAAGTTAACTTTCTTTTGTCATTGTGGGCTTGACCCACAATCCCCTTCTGTTAAGTGTATTAATCAAGGGATTGCGGCTCGGAGGCCGCAATGACAGGCTTAACATAACACGATAAGAAAAATTTTAAAGTGCAATAAGGATGATCATGAGTATTCACTGTTCTTTCCGGGGCGGTTCGTTCTGCCAATCGAGAGGAGAGCTGTTGATACTTAGGGATTCCGCCAGCAACGATTTCAATTTTTGAGTAAATGTATTATTCGGTGAAACAGTGAAAAGCCGGTAGTTAATAATGCAGATACGGTAGTAGATGCGCTTTTTTGGTACATGTTCATTACCAATTCAAAAGTAGGGTCTTCTTTGTAAATCTGCCTGTCTTTCTGGTCTTTCAACCTTCCGTTCGGCAAAGGCTGTGCCTTCGGTATTGATATTCAGCCATCGGGTTAAGAAATGAATAAAATGCAGCAGCCCTCTGGCGGGGAGGGCCGACTTATTATTAACAGGCAAATAGACGAATGTTTTACTCAATGGCTACACAACGCACAGAGAACCCACTCGCCCGACTGTCGCCATAGGTGGATTGACCCGAGGAGTCAAAGTTCAAGTACCAGCCACCGGTGGTAATATACGCATTGCTGCTCCAAATAGATGCCCATTTCACCTCTTTTGTTCAACTGCCCATTGTTGAGTGTTCGGTAACCGGCCGCCGGCAGGAAGAGGTAATCTCCTGCTTGCTTGAAATGATTGAACACCGTACTCCCTTCCTTCCAAACATTGCTGTGAGAGGTAATATTATTATACTTCACGCGGCATAATTTAGTGAGTTGTGTTCCTGTTCAAAAAGTTGGAAATTCAAAGACATCAACGTCACTAAATTATCATAACATTTATGATAGACAGTAT
>JAISPG010000029.1 GCA_031275085.1 Bacteroidales bacterium
CCTGTAAATAACACTAACAAAAATATTAAACTTTTTTTCATAACAATAATACTTTTAATTATTTTTTAATTATACTTTCTGTCCAATACTTAATTTTTATGTCACAAAATTACATAAAAGATAATTATCACGGAACATGGGATATGATTTTTTTGATATTATGGTAGTTGAATTTATATTAGGAATATTGTAAATTAAGCATATGCTACAGATATATCTTAACAAAGATACAGGTAATATATCTTTATTGCAAATAAATATGTAAAAATATAAATATTATTTGCAATAAATTAAAAACATATGTTGTGTTTAATAAAAAAAAAGGTATCCGCTTTTGGGATACCTTCTTTAAACTTTATTATTATTTTCTTTGTATATTAAAGTGTTCTTCCGGGATAAACTTCCAGTGCATGTTTTAAAACCTCTATAGCATTTTTCAGATCTTCTGTTTTTAAAACATAGGCAACTCTGATTTCGTCTTTTCCGAGTCCGGGAGTATTATAAAATCCTGTAGCCGGTGCTACCATTACTGTTTGTTTATTATAATCGAATTCTTCGAGTAACCATTGTGCAAATTTATCCGAATTATCAATAGGAAGTTTTACAACGGTATAAAAGGCCCCTTTGGGATTAGGACAATAAACGCCCGGGATTTCATTTAGCCCTTTAACCATAAAATCACGACGTGCAATATACTCATTGTAAACTTCATCAAAATAATCTTTTGAAGTTTCAAGAGCAGCTTCAGCAGCAATTTGCCCGAATGAAGGAGGACATAAACGTGCCTGTGCAAATTTCATTGCAGTTGCGATCACATCTTTATTTTTTGTTATCAAACATCCTACACGTACACCACACATACTATACCTTTTAGAGACAGAATCCATCATTATAACATTCTGTTCCAGACCTGGCAGGTTCATTGCAGAAAAATGAGTATTTCCGTCATAGCAAAATTCACGGTAAACCTCATCGCTATAAAGGTACAGATCATGTTTTTTTACTATCTCCGCAAGTTTCAACAATTCTTCTTTCGAATATAAATAACCTGTAGGATTATTAGGGTTACAGATAACAATACCTTTGGTTTTAGGAGTTATAAGCTTTTCAAACTCTTCAACAGGAGGTAATGCAAAATCGTTTGTTATAGATGCTGTAATTGGTTTTATAACAACTCCCGACTGAATTGCAAAACCATTATAATTAGCATAGAACGGTTCGGGTATTATAACTTCATCACCATTATTAAGAGTGGACATGAAAGCAATAGTTATAGCTTCGGAACCACCGGTTGTAATAAGCATTTCGTCGGAAGCAACGTTTATACCCATTTTTTTGTAGTATTCCGCCAGTCTTGTTCTATATGAAGCATTACCTGCAGAATGGCTGTATTCAATAACTGTTTCATTTAGATTCTTTATTGCCTGTAATGCAACTTCAGGAGTTTTAATATCAGGCTGTCCGATATTTAAATGATAAACTTTTATTCCTCTTTTTTTTGCATCATCAGCATAAGGAACCAATTTTCTGATAGGAGATAATGGCATTGCCATCCCTTTTTCTGATATTTTTGGCATTTCTTATAAAATTAATTGTTTTTTTATAATTAAAAATATTTATTACCTCTACAATATTTTAGTTTAAAAATGTTATTTTTTTGTATTACTATATAGTAGGATTAATTACCTCTCCTTTTATTTCAAGTTTTAAAGGATTTTCTAGTTTATCAATATATACATATATTATTTTGTGGAATTTTCCTACAATATTAGTATCATATTTGACTTTTATTTCTCCGGTTTTTTTCTTTTTGATTGGTTCACGTGACCAGTCTGTGTCGGTACAACCACAAGACGCCTTTACATTAGTAAGCTGTACATTATCTTTTGTTATATTTTTAAATTGAAATATTGCTGTTCCATCATCACCTTTGTTGATAGTACCGTAATCATAGACGGTATTTTTAAAGATCAATACAGATTGCTTATTGACCTTTTCTTTACTTTCTTCCTCCTTCGATTGAGAAAAGCATAAGTTGAAAGACAACACAAGCATTGTAAAAACCAAAACAATAGTCTTCATAAAATGAAATATTTTGTTCAAAATTAACAAAAATAAGAATAAACTTATTGTACAAACATATTTTTTATTTCTTTTATGTTTTACATTATCTTTTTCAAAGTCGATATATATAATTTCATGTATAATAATTAAACCTTTTGTTTTTCTGGTTGTCAAATAATATATAAGAATCTTAAAATTTATATATTATGAAAAAAATTTATTTTGTTTTAGTATTTTTATTTTTTGCAATTGGAAATACTTTTTGTCAGAGTGGTAATGTTCGCGATGACAGGGGCTTGAAAATAGGTAGTATTGATGATAACGGAACGGTTCGCGATGACAGAGGTTTGAAAACCGGCAGTATTGATGATGACGGAACAGTTCGTGATGACAGGGGCTTGAAAACCGGTAGTATTGATGATAACGGAATAGTTCGCGATGACAGAGGTTTGAAAACCGGCAGTATTGATGATAACGGAACAGTTCGCGATGACAGGGGCTTGAAAATAGGTAGTATTGATGACGACGGAACAGTTCGTGATGACAGGGGTTTGAAAATCGGAAAAGTAGAAAATGGAAATAAAAAAGCAGCTTATCATTTTTTCTTTAATGAATGATTGTGTACTTAATGAGAATTAAAAATACAATGGAGCCGAATGGTGGGTAATGGACTGCAAATATAGTAATATAGGCATTAGGTCTATAAATTATCCTTTACAGGCTATCGAAAAAATTAAGAATATTATCTGTTTCCGATTCCCAATAAATATAATCATGCTTTTCATGTTCAGGAAAATGTACTGTCACTTTTAGATCAGGCTGTATCTTTTTTAATGAATCATACATCATTATACTTTGGTCAGGCGGAGAAATATTATCTGCTTTTCCGTGTCCGATGTAAGTTGGTACTTTATAATTTTTACAATCGTAAGCGAAACATTCTTTTTTCCATCTTTCCGTAAAATCCTTATAATATCCTAAATATGAGTAATATAAATATTCGTCAGGCATTTTTGTTATATCAAAATCTCCCGACAGGCTTGCAACTCCTTTAAAGATTTCCGGCATATGATAAGTCAGTAATGTAGCTCCACGTGCTCCTGTAGATATTCCTGCAACAAAATTATCTTGTTTTTCATGAAAAAGACCGAATTGCTGGCGGAGATAAGGGATCTGGAAATTCTTTATCCATTCGAGAGTAGGATATTTCCTGTAATCAAGGATGGTTTCGGGATATATTTCCAATATGTAATTTCCTTTTCCATAATGTGGAATTACCAATACATATCCTTTGTTTAATGCTTTTTCGCAAAAGCTGGAATTTTCACACCATTCTTCCGGAGGCAGATTCCAGCCGTGAAGCATTAATATTGTTCCCTTTATGCTGATATTTTCGGATGGATATTTTATTATAGTTGAAACTATATAAGAAGAATCATATTCAATATGAATTATTGTATCATTTCCATAAGGAATTGGTATTTCAGTCGTTATTTTTCCGGAAACAAATTTTTCATCAATAATACTATTTTGTTTTTTTTCAGGGCACGAACATGATAATATTATAGTGATCAATATTGAATATGTGAAAAATATTTTGATAAATAAATTAAAACCCATTACCGGTCGTTTAAATTATTATTGCTAATATTGTGCCGTCAAAAATTATTGCTAAAGTAATATTTATATCGTGAAAGAAACAAATAATAATATTCAAAAGATCGGTTTATTTACAGCTATAGCTTATGTAGTTGCAAATATGGTGGGTACAGGCGTGTTCACATCTTTGGGGTTTCAGCTTTCAGGAGGGGTTACCGATGTTGCTGCTATTTTGCTGTTGTGGCTTATGGGAGGAATAATAGCTTTTACGGGAGCACAGGTTTATGGAGAATTGGGTTCCGTAATGCCAAGGTCGGGAGGAGAATATAATTTTTTAAGTGAATTATATCATCCGGCTTTAGGATTTATGTCGGGTTTCTTTTCCATGTTTGTCGGGTTTGCTGCTCCAATTGCTTTGGCTGCAATGGCTCTCGGAGAATATTTTTCTAATATCTATTCTGCTGTTGATGTCAGGATCATCGCTGCAGCTGTTATTATCCTGATAAGCATTATTCATGCCACAGGAGTAAAATCAGGAGGAGCATTTCAGTTGATCTTTACTATCATTAAAATATTATTGATAATCGCTTTTATAGTTGCAGGTTTATTTTTTGCTCCTGAACATCAGGATATATCGATAATTCCTACGAGTACAACATGGACACAGGTTTTGAGTGCAGGGTTTGCTGTTTCACTTATTTATGTATACTATTCATATTCAGGATGGAATGCTTCGGCTTATTTTGTATCGGAACTTAAAAATCCTGCAAAAAATCTACCAAGATCTTTAGTATTAGGTACCCTTATTGTTATAGTTTTATATTTGCTGTTAAATTACGTTTTTCTACTTGTTGCTCCTGTTTCCGAACTTTCCGGCAAACTTGACGTCGGGGCTGTGGCAGCCAACAATATTTTCGGCAGGGAAGGAGGGATAATAATGTCGGGCTTGATAAGCCTGTTACTGATTTCAACAATTAGCTCTATGGTGTTTGTAGGACCTCGTGTTATTCAGGTGATTGGTGAAGACTACCCGGCATTCGGATTTATGAGCAAAAAACAAAAGAACGGAGTTCCTTTGATTGCAATTATAGTTCAAAGCAGCATAAGCCTTATTTTATTGTTTTCATCAACATTTGATACATTACTTACATACCTCGGTTTTGTAATGAATATTTTTGCATTTTTAACAGTAGCAGGAGTATTTGTTCATCGTAGAAAACATCCCGATGCCGTACGCCCGTATAAAACATGGGGATATCCTGTTATTCCTGCAATTTTTATGATTTTTGTTTTGTGGAATATGATATATCTGTTTAAAGATAAAACCGTTGAAACATTGATCGGACTGGGAACATTAGCAGTTTCTTTGATTGTATATTTTATCATTGTACCGAAAAAAACGAAAAATAATTAGATAAAATCGTTATTTTTATAATAATATTATATTAAAACAAATCGTTTTATTTTAAGTTTTTAATAAAAAAGAATTTATGAAACATAAGATCAGTTTATCAATTATCGTATTTTTTATTTGTGTAACATCCTTTAGTTGTGTAAAAGAACGTACCGTAACATTTAAGAACAATTCGCAGACATCAGTAGATGTTACTTTCAATGATGTTGAGAAAACAATAGAAAAGGACGAAGAAGCAGTATTTACAGTAGAAGAGAACAATACGTTTCACTATAAAGCTGTAACAAAAGGTAAAACTCCTACAGGCAAGCCTTTGGGAATGGAAATAGTATGGGAGGATGAGGTGACTACCAATAGATCAAAAAAGAATATTTCATTTGATGTAAATCATGAATATTTTTTCCTTAAAATACAAAACAACAGCAGTAAAGAAATTGCTAGGATCTTTGTAAACTATGAAAAAGAAGATGAGACCGAAGAAGATTTTATCATTCCAGCAAACGGTTATTTGTATGATGTCGGCTATTATAAAGCACATATAGATACAAGAGTATCACTGAAATTTGTAGATTCTGAAGATATTTTTATATATGATGTAGGATCTGTTGCTGAGCCAAACCAGGTTATAGAGCTTATTTATAAATAAAATTTAATACATTATTTTTGGCTACCTCTATTTCCTTAAACAGATTTTTCTATATTTACTATTCCATTTTTATATCTTCGATTTTTAAGTATTTTTATATAAATTTGTATAAAATTGTACATATATGACTACTAAAGAAGAAATTGTAAAAAATTGGTTACCGCGGTATACAGGGAGGTCTCTTGATAGTTTTGGCAAATATATATTACTGACTAATTTTCAATTATATGTTGATCTTTTTGCCGAATGGAATAATGTTCCTGTTGACGGTCTGGATAAGAATATGCCGAATGCAACTTCAGATAATATAACAATAATAAATTTCGGAATGGGAAGTCCAAATGCCGCAACAATTATTGATCTGTTGAGTGCGATTTCACCTGATGCTCTTTTATTTTTAGGAAAATGCGGCGGACTTAAGGCAAAAAATAAACTGGGAGATCTTATTCTTCCGATTGCAGCAATAAGAAGCGAAGGAACATCTGATGATTATTTACCCCCTGAAGTGCCGGCTTTGCCTGCATTTATGCTGCAACGAGCAGTATCGACATCAATAAGGGATGCAGGAAGAGATTACTGGACAGGAACAGTTTTTACAACCAATAAAAGAGTTTGGGAATACGACGAACGCTTTAAAAAATATCTTAGAAAAACACGGGCTATGGCAGTAGATATGGAAACGGCAACAATATTCTCGGTTGGTTTTGCAAATGAAATTCCTTCAGGTGCATTATTGCTGGTAAGCGATCAGCCAATGATATCAACAGGTATAAAAACAGAAGAAAGTGATAAAGCTGTTACCGAACAATATGTTTCCGATCATTTAAAGATAGGTATAGAATCCTTACGCCTTATAGCCAGAGGAGGTTCTTCTGTAAAACATTTGAGGTTTTAAAATATTTGTTAATCCGGTATTTCTATGGTTTAACATTTCGAAAACCATGTTTACCAAGATAATCCTTAGCTTTCCGAGAACCATTTCTTAAATTCTTTAACTTTGGCTTTGCTCACCACTATCTTTTCAGGAACCTCAATATTAAGATTCACAGAAAGTTTACTTCCGAACCATAACGAAATATCTTTTATTGCTTTATGGGCTATTATGAACTGACGGTTTGCCCTGAAAAACAATTTAGGATCTAAAGAATTTTCAAGTTCATCCAGAGTATTATCAAGATAATAAGTTTGTTGTTTGAAAGTTACGGCTTTAATGTTTTTACTGTCAATGTAAATGTATGCAATATCTGAAACTGCCAAAGGCACTAATTTATCTTTATGAGGTACCAGAAAATGGTTTTTATAATAAAGTTCACTGTTTCGTATGTGTTTTAAAAAGTTTGAGAGAATTTCGCCTGAATATTCATTTGAACCTGAAAAATTTTTGAATTTATTAAAAGCACGTTCCAGATCGTTTTTGGAAATTGGTTTAAGAAGATAATCAATACTGTTTACCTGAAAAGCTTTTAAAGCATATTCATTATATGCTGTAGTAAAAATAATAGGGCATGTAATGTTAACTTCATCAAAAATAGCAAACGACGACCCGTCGGCAAGATGTATATCCATAAAAATAAGATCCGGCATCGGATGAGTCTTAAAGTATTGAACACTTTCTTCAATACTTTGTAATACCACTAATACATCAGTATTGGCATTTAATTCGTTTATTAAGCTCTTTAAAGACTCAACAGCAATAGTTTCATCTTCAACAATTGCAATTTTTATCATAGTCTTATGAATTTAAATATTGGAATTTTTACAGAAAAAATATTTTCGTCGTTGGTTATGATAATTTCCTTCTTTGTCATTAATCGGTATCGTTCTGCAAGATTGGATAAGCCGATTTTTGTACCAGATACAACTTCTTTTTTTGCCTGGATTTTATTTGAAACAGTTATACTTTCATCTTCATTACTGAATATTGAGATAGTTAAAGGCTGTTTGGCTGTTATTATATTATGTTTTATTGCATTTTCAACTAAAATTTGCAGGCTTAAAGGCAGTACTTCATAATCGTAAAATTTTGTATCGATATGAAATTCAAAAATCAGGTTACTACCATATCTTATTTTCATGAGGTTTGAGTAAGACTGGGTGAAACTCAGTTCTTCATTTAAATGTATTATAACTTCCTGTTGTAAAATATAACGGAAAACATATGATAACTGTAATACATATTCTTCTGCTTTTGGCGGATCTGTTTTTATAAGAGCATTCAATGTGTTTAAAGAATTGAACAAAAAATGAGGATCGATCTGATTTTTAAGAGCCTGATACCTTGTTTGCATATTTTCTGCTTCAAGTTTCTGGTTCTCTATGGCAGATTGCTGTTGCTTTCTGCTTAGATACATTATTTGTGCTGAAAAAAATGTAACAAGGGCAATAAAAGCATCGCGCATCATATTCCCGAAAATAAACCGTCCGTCAATAACTTTATCCTGAAGTATTTCGATGCGTATTTTTATTGATATATAACTGATAATAAGAGTAGATAATAATGAAAATAAAATAATAAGGAGTATCCTTACTTTCTTTTTCGGCATTATTTCTGATATTTTAAAGAATATATATGCTGTCAGAAAAGATGTGATAAAATTTAATACAAAACGAAAAATAAATTCAATATATTCCGCTTTTGGTTGATATTCATGAGCGTGCGGAGGAGGAGAAAAATTATTTCGTACATAATAAAATGCCAGGAACAACATTGCATTGGTTATAAAACTGATAAGAAATGCTAAAAGCAGGCTTGTTTTTAAACTATTAATTTGTTTCATGTGTAAGATATGTGTTTGTGATTGTTGTTTTTTTACGTATTGTTGATGCAAAAACTCCTACTATACAAAGTACCAGGAATATTAAAAATATAGTATTCATACTGTTCATGAAATTTTCGTGAAGATCCGGCGTTATTGGTCTGTTTCCTACAAATATTGCTGTTACCATACCTACAATGCCCATGCTGAAAGATTGACCTGTTAATCTCATTGTTCCCATGGTAGCCGAAGCCTGGCTATAATATTCCTTTTCAACTGAGCTCATAATAACATTGGAATTTGGAGATGAAAAAAGTCCGAATCCGAATCCAAGTAATACCAATATTATTATAATTATAAATACAGGTGTTGTTTCTGTTATGAATACTAATCCTGCAAGTCCTGCAACAATAATTGCCATTCCGGTAGTTGCCAGAGTAGCCGGATTTTTCCTGTCGGATAGTTTTCCTGACCATAAAGAGCATAAAGTTTGCGTAAAAGCCTGGGCAATAAAAATAAATCCTGCATGCCTTGCATCATAACCTTTTATATATTGCAGATATAAACTCATCATAAAACCTATACCCATTGTTGCAGAATAATTAATAAGAGTTGCCAGTGACGAGAAAGCAAAAACTTTATTTTTACTGAAAAGTTGAATATTTAAGATCGGGAATTTTGCCCGTTTTTCATATATGATAAATATAATTAAACTGATTATCCCTGCGAAAAGGAATACTACTCCATGAATATGTGTTAGTTCGGAAAATCCGTAAATTATCCCAAACAGGGAAACTCCATAAAGAATTGCTCCGATAAGATCAAACTTATCATTTTGCTGTCCGGTCCATTCTTTTTTAAGGAATATAAATGAAAAAATAATTACTATTACTCCAATTAACGCGCAAAAAATAAAAATACTTTTCCATCCGAAATAATAGGTGAGGAAACCTCCCAGGATAGGAGATGCTATCATTGATGAATATACAGCCATTGTATTTATTCCTAATGCCTTTCCTCTTTGACTTTGCGGCACACTTGCGGTAAGGATCGCAATATTTGTTCCGAATATCATGGCGCTTCCGATGCCGGAGAAAAAACGAAAAACAATAAGCATTGTCCCTGATGTGGAAAAGGCACATAACATGGTAAAGACAGAAAAAATAATAAGCCCTGTTATAAATATTCTTCGACGTCCGGCAATATCGGCAATTTTAGCAAAAGGGATCTGAAATATTGCAGAAGACAATAAGTATATTGTTACAATCCAATGTAAAGAATCACCATGTATATTCAGTTTTTCACTTATCTCAGGTAATGCAAGATTTATTGAAGCCCCCATAAAAGGGACTAAAAATGCTGCCATACAAATGACTGTAAGCGCTTTTTTTTGTTCTGTGGTAAATTTCAAGTCCGGCATGAATATTTTTGATTTTTTTTCTGCAAATTTATTAAATAATATAAAATTAAAAGTGGCCGAGTAGAGAAAGAGCTACTTTAGTATTTTGCTATTTATCGGAATGTAGCTTTAACTCGCCTCCGCCACCATTAACTTACGTTTTATTTTCACATTTTGATTTGAAATTTATTTTTTGTTTGTAATATCTCTATTCATAACGTAAGGCAGTTATAGGATCCAGTGCTGCTGCTTTTTTGGCAGGATACCATCCGAAAAATATTCCAATTGCCGCACATACAGCAAAAGAAATAAGGACTGCATTTACACTTACTACAAATGGCCAGTTCAGAAAATAAGTAATTCCGTATGAAAGTCCTATTCCCATTATTATTCCTATTATTCCTCCTATAAGGCTTAAAATAGTACTTTCTGTAAGGAATTGCAGTAAAATATCGCGGTTCTGGGCTCCGATCGACATTCTGAGACCTATTTCTTTTGTCCTTTCAGTAACTGTTACATACATAATATTCATGATCCCTATACCCCCAACTAACATTGATATAGATGCAATTGCCGCTAATAAAATTGTAAGGAATCCTGTTATGGAACTCATTGTTTCTAGCATTTCCTGTTGTGTCCTGACCCTGAAATCATCATCTTCTCCTTGTTTTATTTTATGTTGTATTCTAAGGATTTCTGTTATTTCATCGGCGGCATCTTCTGCAACATCTTCACTTTGGGCCGAAAGATTTATCATATGGATATAATTAATTGCGAGGATCCTCTTTTGTACGGTAGTATACGGAGCAATTACTACGTCATCCTGATCCTGTCCCATCTGGTTTTGTCCTTTACTGGCAAGAATTCCGATAATTTTTAATGGAATTTTATTAAATCTTATCGTTTTCCCTATTGGATTTTCCCCGCCGGGAAAAAGGTTTTCCACTATTGTCTGTCCTATAACACAAACTTTTGCAGATGCCCTTACATCTTCACTTGTAAAGAATGTTCCGGATTCTAATTCATATTTTCTTATTTCAAAAAACTCTTCATTACCGCCTTGTATTGAACTTGGCCAGTTATTCGACCCGTTTATTAATTGCCCTGAAGCTGTAACTACCGGAGATATAAGGTCAATATACTGAGCTTTTTCCCTTATTGCATCAACATCCGATTCGGTAAGGCTACGCACATTTGCCGAACCTATACTTACTCCTCCTGATCTCTGGTTATTTCTCATAACCATGATCATATTGGTTCCCATGGAAGATATCTGGTCATTTATACTTATTGTTGAGCTCTGTCCAAGACTTACCATAGTAATAACGGCAGCTATACCTATGATTATTCCAAGCATTGTTAATAATGCACGGGTTTTATTCCGGATTAATGCGTTATATGCTATTTTTAGAAGATTATAAAAATTCATAACTTATAGATCATTTTTGTTTTAATTATCGGTTCTTTTTTCTTCCGGAATATCATCACTCTCAACCGGAAGATTGCTTAGAGCTTCTTGGGCAGATTTTGTCTGAACGGCTTCATCCTTTATGATACGCCCGTCGCGAAGCATGATGGTTCTGCTGGTAAAATTGGCAATATCAGGTTCATGTGTAACAAATGCGATAGTTTTTCCTTCGGAATGTAATTTCTGAAATAAACTCATTATTTCATATGATGTACGTGTGTCAAGATTTCCGGTTGCTTCATCTGCTAAAACAATTACCGGGTCATTAACTAAAGCCCTGGCAATGGCAACACGTTGTTGCTGACCTCCTGATAACTGATTAGGCATATGATCCATACGATTTTCCAGTCCGACTTGTTTTAAAGCTTCAATCGCTCTTTCCTTTCTTTCTTTGGATGAGACAGTATTATTATATAATAAAGGTAGCTCTACATTTTCAAGTGCATTAGTGCGTGACAACAAATTATATGATTGAAATACAAAACCTATTTTTCGGTTTCGGATAATAGATGATTCGTTTTTTGACAGATCTTTTATAGCAATATTATCTATATAATATTCTCCTGAAGTCGGACGGTCGAGGCATCCCAGTATGTTCAGTAAAGTAGATTTTCCACTTCCGCTGGTTCCCATGATACTTACAAATTCGCCTTTGAAAACATCAAAGCTGATACCCTTAAGTGCATGTACGGATTCACTTCCGACTTTGAAGACACGGGTAAGGTTTTCTATTTTTAAAATAGGGTCTGCCATTATATTATTTTTTTACGGTCAAATATTATTGTGAATTAGCGGTTCCTGTTTCCTCCCGGTCCTTTTGGCATTAGAGGATTTGCAACAGCTTCTTTATTTTTTTGCTTTTTCTTTACAATCGGAGCGGATAATATCACTTCATCTCCTTCAGATAAACCTTCTGTAACAATTATATCTATATTATCGTCCAGTCCGGTAGTTATAACATGGGATTTCATTCCACCCTCAGTTTTGAGCCATACCGTTTTGTGTTTATGATCATTTTTTGCAGAAGATTCTGTTGAAATAACTTCAGCATATTTTGATATTTCGGCAGAAGGTGTAAATCTTGTTGCTTCCACAGGTATTGAAACTCCGGTTTCCTGATTTGTAACTATAGAAACATTGGCAGTCATTCCGGGAAATAATTTTTCGTCGGGATTAGGAGCATCTATTATTACGGTATATGTTACAACATTACTGGTTACTGTTGCCTGTAACCTTATTTGCTTTACTTCCCCGGAAAATACATCGTCGGGATAAGAATCAACATTGAAACTAACCGGTTGTCCGATTTTTACACTTCCAATATCTGCTTCGTCAACATCTGCTTCTACCTGCATTTTTTTCAGGTCGTTGGCAATTGTAAATAATGTAGGGGTATTAAAGCTTGCAGCAACTGTTTGCCCTTCTTCAACTGCCCGGTTAAGAACAACACCTGATATAGGAGAATAAATCTCTGCATAAGAAAGGTTTACCTGAGATTGTTCTTTATTTGACTGAGCCGTAGTTAATGCAAATTTAGCCTGTTCCAGTCTGTTGTATGCATCTTCATAAGAAGCTGGTGTTGCGGCTTTAGCATTATATAATTGTTCGACACGTGCAAAATTTTGCTGAGCATAAGTAAGATCACTTTGTGCCGATGACAACTTTGTCTCAGCCTGTAATAACTGTTCTCTCAGGGTTGATTTATCAAGTTCTGCCAATATCTGGCCTTTTTCAACAATACTGTTAAAATCTACAAATATTTTTTCGATAACACCAGAAACCTGTGTTCCGACATCTATTTTATCTACAGGCTGAATATATCCCGTTGCCGTTATTATTTTCTGTATAGTAGACTCTTTAGCTTTTGTAGTATTTATTATAATATCTTTCTTGTTATTTTCTACAATAAAATAAACAATTACTCCGATTACCACCACAAGAATACATAAAAATATAATTGTTTTCTTTTTCATAACTTATTATTTATAGTTAAAAGTACCTAATTCTTAATTCTTAACTTCGGCTTACTTCGACTTGGTTCGACTTACTTCGACTTGGTTCAACTACGCTCACCAGCCGACGCTCAGTAACCGACCTCACCAGCCGCCATTCAGCAGTTACTACCTGCCAATCGTTGCTCATCACATTTTTATTCTTCATTTTTAATTCCTAATTCTTCATTAAATCTTAACAGGAATCCCCATATATACATCCAGTAATTTACGCATTAAAATAAAACTGTATTTATTCTGTATATAATCATTCAGTGCATTCAGATAATTATTTTGTTGTTGCAGCAGTTCTACAACGGTTATTGCGCCTGCATTATACATGGCATTATATGCGTTGAAACTTTCAAGATAAGCCTGTTCCTTTGTTTGTGAGGCTTCATATTTATTATAATAAGAAACAACATTCTGATAATTTTGAGTTACAGTTTGCAAAATGTCAAGTTCTTTTTGCTTAAAATCAAGTTCCGATTGTTGCAAAGCAATTTTGTTCTGGTAAACTTTCGTTTTAGTCTGTGAATTACTGTAAATCGGAATTTTAAGGTTTAACGAAATATTTTCAGATAATTTATTAGATAATTGGTTTCCGAATTCGTTAAAATCAGGATTGTGTCCGGTGCTTACCCCTGCACTTAAACTAAGCGAAGGATAATAGGAAGACTGGGCCGATTTAATATATAATTGGGACATTTCAATACTCGACTGGCTTAATTTCAAATCGGGATAAGTTGCATAAGTCCGGTTTATTACAGAATCCAGTCCGGGAAGTTCAGCCATTTGTATTAATGCAGTAGTATCAGGATATATAATATGTAAATTATCAAGTGGGTTCATAGATAACAATATTTTGAGGTTTAAAATGCTGTTATCGCGTGATATCCTTGAATCTGTTATATTACTGAGGTCGCTTGCATATTGAGCTTTTAGCAATAAATAATCGCTTTCAAGTATTTGTCCGGCATCATACTGGACTTTTCCTTGCAACATTTGCTGTTCGGTAGTTTCTATAAGCTTTTCCTGATTTTTCAATAATTCTTCATTACTCAACACTGTTAAAAATGCTTGCAGTATACTCAGAGTTAATGAATTAGTATATTGTTGTGTCTGATATTCAGCCTGTTCGGTTAGCAATTTGTTCTGAGCGATCTGGTTATTTATATTTCCTCCTTGGTAGAGGATCATATCTGCACCTATACTTGCATTTCCGTTCCATACAGTTCCACTTTTCGAATTGCTGAAAGATTCTCCCATACTGGCACTTACCGAAGGAAGCCTTAATTGCCTGGCCTGACGTAAACCAGCTTCAACAGATTCCTGGTTCAAACCATAAGATTGTAATGTGTAACTGTTTGAAACAGCATAATTTATACAATCTTCGAGAGTGAACTGATAATTCTTTTGATCCTCTGTTATATTTTGGTTAAATGCTATCGAAGCAATAAAGAAAAATATATTTAATAAAAAAGATTTTTTCATAATTTTATCTGTCATAATTTTCTGAAACAAAGAAAACTTATAAGTGTTTAGCTTTGTTAATAAATATATCTGAAATAACTAAATTGAGGTTTGAAATGTTCTATTTTTGTGATGAAATAAAATATTTTAATAATAAGATGATACCATTATGAATACAGCAATTATCTATATTTCCAGGTATGGTACTACAAAAAAAGTTGCTGAAAAAATAAGTGAATATCTGAAAAATGATAAAATAAAACTTATTGATATTGATTTGGAAAGATCCCCGGATATAAGTCAATATGATAAAATCATACTTGGAGCAGGGGTATATGCAGGAAAAATTTCTAGAAAAATCTATAATTTTGCAGAAAAAAATATAGAAAAAATAATATTAAAACCTTTAGGATTGTATATATGCGGGATGGAAACAGATGAACAAAAACTTAATGATGAGCTGGAAAAAGCATATCCTCCCGAATTATCAAAACATGCAAAAACTATAAGCTGTCTGGGAGGCGAATTCAGATTCGATAAAATGAATTTTTTTGAAAAAGCGATAATAAAAAAGATCGCAAAAACAGATAAAAATATTTCCAGAATTGATGAAAATGCTATAAGCAAATTTGCAGAGAAAATGAATCAATAAAAAAACAGTATTAAAGCTAATACTGTTTTTTTATTGATAAAAGTTTCTAATTAATTCACAATAAATTTATTTGAAATACCATTTACTTCATAAATGTAATTTCCGGTTTGATAATTACTTACATCAAGCATGATTTTATCAAAAGAATGATCAACGGTCTTTTGTTCGATCAATTTTCCCTGTACATTATATATGTTCATAACAGCAGTTTCTCCCGGATTTAATTTATATGGAAGGTTTATTATCGAACCGGCAGGGTTTGGGAATGGGAATTGGTCGCTTGAACCTTCATCAAGCGAGGAGATTCCTGAAATTACTGTTCCCGGAAGAGAATAAATATCTGTTTTTTGAGTTGTTGTACCACTGTTATATATCCATTTTAAAAGAACTAATTTGTAATCGCCGTTATTTATTTGACAAATGCTGGGACTACAAAGATAAAAGCTTCCAAGATCTTTTATTATTGTGCCATCTTCGTTATACACAATTAGCTTATAGTTTGAATTATGATTCCCTTCTGAAATAGCAGCCGGATCATGAAACTGAACTATAAATTCAATTTTATTATCACTATTGAATAAGGTTGTGTAATAAAGACTTGCTGAATTTAATTTATATCCGCTGGCAGGAGTAATGTTTACCGATTTGTACAATGAATAGTCAGGATTGTAGAATTTGACCTGATTGTTTACATCATCTGTCATTATATAATAATCAATATCTCCTGTAAATAAATAATATTTCCCATAACTTGTTTGTCCGTTAAATGTATGTTCCAATGTGATCTGGGCATTTGAGATCATTGTGCAACCAAGTAATAACACTAATGCGGTTAACATGTAAATTGATTTCTTCATTTTCGTAAATTTAAGTTAATACTAATGCTTTTTATAAATTGATACCTGAAACCAGAATCGAAATCAAATATAGCATTAAATAAATAAAAGTCAAATTTATGTTGACTTTTTTATTTAATAATACACTTTTTAAAATAATTGATAAAAAAAGATATTTTTACTTAAATATTGATATTTTATATCTAAAATAATAAAAAAAGCACTATCTGTAGTCATTGAAGGAAAGTGAAAATATAATAAAATAATGAATTAAAAATCGTTATAATATTTTTTTCAAAAAAAATTTTGTAGCTTCCTAAAAAAGCCTTTCCTTTGCACTAAACAAATGTTTAAAACGAATGTTTAATGAGCAGAACACTATAGAAGTTCGCGACCGCATACTCTCCAATGCAAGGGAGTTGTTTGTGAAAAACGGATATAATGGCACAAGTATACGTGATATTGCAACAGCATCAGATACTAATGTAGCCATGATAAATTATTATTTCGGGTCAAAATATAACCTGTTCGGGCAAATTTTTGAGGAAGCATTCAATTTTCTGGCAGAAAAAATATTTTTAACACTTACATCAGACCGTCCTTTTTTTGAACTGATGGACATTTGGATAGAGTCTTACTATGAAATTCTTTCCGAATATCCCCAGATCCCGAATTTTCTGTTGAACGAAGTAAACATGAATCCTGAACGTCTGGTACAAATGCTTAAGGAAAAAGATCCCTACAGGATATATACTACTATAAAAAAAAGGATCAGGAACGAGGTAGAAAATGGAGTAATTAAAGAAACTTCTCCCGATTATTTTTTATTGAGTGTTTTGTCGCTGGGAGTGTTCCCGTTCATTTTTACAAATATTGCTACTGCAATATTGGATATCAGTCAGGAAGAATATATTAATATGTTGCAGGAACATAAAAAATATATTTCAGAATTTATAAAAAACGCATTAAAACCTTAACCTGTATTGGGATTATTTATGAAAAATGATTTTTATAAAATAGGAGTGGATGTTGGCTCCACAACTTTGAAAATAATTGTGCTGGGCACGGGAAATGAAGTTGTTCATAAAGTTTACAGACGTCATAAAGCAGATATAAACAATGTGTTTATTGAAGAGTTGGACAATATTATTGAGAAATTTCCGCAAATTAAATTTACAATAAATATAACCGGTTCGGCAGGAATAGGTATTTCCGAAAGAACAGGAATTCCGTTTGTTCAGGAAGTAGTTGCATCTGTTAAAGTTGTTTCCGAGTTGTATCCCGACACTAAAACTATGATAGATCTTGGCGGAGAAGATGCAAAGATGGTATTTTTTCACAATGGAAAGCAGCCGGACATACGTATGAACGGTAGTTGCGCAGGCGGAACAGGAGCCTTTATCGATCAAATGGCAGACCTTATGAATATTTCTATACAGGATTTGAGCCTGTATGCCGAAAGAGCTAAAAAGGTATATCCTGTTGCTTCGCGATGCGGAGTTTTTGCAAAAACAGATGTTCAGAACCTGATAAGCAGAAGTGTACCGGTTGAAGACGTTGCAAAGTCAATTCTTGATGCTGTCGCAATGCAGACAATTACATCTCTTGCACGTGGATATGATATTGAACCTAAGGTTTTATTTATCGGAGGTCCGCTGACATTTATACCTGAATTGAGGGAATCTTTCAAAGAAGCATTGAATATTGATAAAAACGATCTTATACTTCCCGTAAACAGTGAATTTTTTCCGGCATTAGGGGCTGCCCTTTTTGATAATGATAATCAAATATATGAAGACCTTAGCCTGCTGTCAAAACATTTGGAAAATAAAGTCGAAGAACATAAAGATACTTTAGATGTTTTGTTTGGAAGCAGGGAAGAATATGAAAACTGGAAGAAAAACCGGAAAATAAAATCTCTTAAAATAAATAAAATCACCGATAGAAAAGAAGTTGATTGTTTTTTAGGTATAGATTCCGGTTCCACCACAACGAAGATAGTAATTATGGATACCGATCTGAATATTGTTTATTCCTATTATGCTAATAATGAAGGAAGTTCGGTAAAAAAAGTTGTGGAAGGGCTTAACAGATTTTATAATGAAGCCGACGAGAACGCTGTGAAGTATAATATCCTGGCATCAGCATCTACAGGTTATGGCGAAGAACTTATAAAATCTGCATTAGGACTTAATTACGGAATAGTAGAAACAATGGCACATTTGGCCGGAGCTCAGTATGTTGATCCGGATGTTTCGTTTATCCTTGATATAGGCGGACAGGATATTAAATCCATATTTACTAAAAATGGAGTTATATCGAATATTGAACTTAATGAAGCATGTTCATCGGGATGCGGGTCTTTTCTTCAGAACTTTGCTTCTACAATGAATGTCGACCTGTCTGAATTTTCGGAGTTAGCATGTGTAGCAAAATATCCCAGGGATCTTGGATCGCGTTGTACTGTTTTTATGAATTCCAAAGTTAAACAATCGCTTCGCGAAAATGCAGGAATTGGAGATATTTCGGCAGGTTTGGCTTATTCGGTTGTAAAAAACTGTTTGTTTAAAGTATTAAAGATTACAAACCTTAATTCTTTAGGCAATAATATTGTTGTTCAGGGCGGAACTTTCCGTAATGATGCCGTATTCAGGGCATTGGAACTTATTTCGGGTAAATCGGTAAGTTCCACGGATCGTCCGGAACTTATGGGAGCATTGGGAGCAGCTATTTATGCCCGTAAAATGTGGCAGAAAGAAAAGAAAGAAGCCGGTTTTAAAGGACGTGAAATACTGGCAGGTCTGGAAAAAGTAGAAACAAAAGAATTACAATGTAAAGGATGTACAAATAATTGCCAGATAATAAAATTCTCATTTGATAACGGTAACATATGTTATTCGGGAAACAAATGTGAAAAAATATTTTTTAATAAAAGTACAGCACCGGAAAAAGGATTTAATGCATTTGATGAGAAAAATGAGATTTTATTCAACCGCAATGCTGATACTGAAATAAAAGAAAATGCAATAACTATAGGAATTCCGAGAATCCTTAATATGTTCGAAAATTATCCGTTCTGGCACGAATTGTTCACTCAGTGTGGTTTAAATGTGAAGTTGTCGCCGGAATCAAATTATTCGCTCTACAGAAATGGAGTAGGAGGAGTTATGTCTGAAAATATTTGTTTTCCTGCAAAACTTGCTCATGGTCATATTCTCTATCTTGCAGAACAAAAAGTTGACAGAATATTTTATCCGATAATCCCAAAGGAAGAAAAAGAATTTGATGGTACTACAAATTCTTTTAACTGTCCCGTAGTGAGCGGTTATCCCGAAGTTATTCAAAGTTCTGTTGATCCGGCAGTAAAATATAATATTCCGTTTGATAAACCGGTAATAACTTTCAATAACGACAAAGCAGTAAAAAAAGCATGTTTTACATATGTTTCCCAATTCGGAGTAACAAGACCTGTATTTGAAAAAGCATATCAGAAAGCTTTGATAACAAGAAAGGAAGTAAAACATAAATTACATAAAGAACAAAAAGAACTTTTTGAAAAATATGTTGCTAATAATGAAATGGTATTTGTTGTAGCTGGTCGTCCGTATCATGCAGATCCGTTGGTTCACCAGAAAGTAGGGCAGATAATGTCCGATCTTGGAGGACATGTTTTTACCGATGATGTTTTCAGACATGAAGAAAGTGTCGGATTTAAAGATCTTACTCTGGTTTCGCAATGGTCATATCCTAACCGTGTGGTACAATCTGCCCTGGAAGTTGCAAAATTACCGCATAATGTACAGTTAATACAATTAAACTCATTTGGATGTGGTCCCGATTCGTTTTTTATGGATGAAACAAGGGATATCCTGAACAATTCCGGAAAAAATCATACGGTATTAAGAATTGATGAAATTGCCAGCCCGGGATCCGTAAGATTACGTTTACGTTCACTGGTCGAATCGCTTAAAGCAATGAGTAAAGAGAACGGTAAAGGTTATAAGGATTATAAAGCCTATGCAGTACCGTATACGGAAAAAGACAGAAGAAAAACGATACTTTTTCCATGGTTCTCAGATTCTACTTCTCCGTTTTTGCCGGCAGTAGGAGAACTTGCAGGATATAAGATAGTTAATTTACAAAAATCATCAAAAGAATCGGCTGAAGTTGGTTTAAAATATGGTAATAATGAAGTTTGCTATCCGTCGACTTTAGTATTGGGCGACATTATATATGCCTTACAATCAGGTGAATATGATTTGAATGATATTGTTGTTGCAATAACACAGACAGGAGGACAGTGCAGGGCAACGAATTATATTTCACAAATAAAAAACGGACTGAAAAGTGCCGGATTTCCGGATATTCCTGTGATAGTGTTATCGACAGGTGAAGTATACCAGAATGATCAAAAAGCATTTAAAATACCTGTTTTAAAGGTTATTAATATTGTAGTTTACACGGTTTTATATGGCGATGGTTTACAACAAATGTATAATTCCATAGTTGTAAGAGAAAAACATGAAGGAAATACTAAAAAAGTATTCGATTTTTATGTTGAGAGAGGAAACGAAGCCATAAGGAAAAATGACCATAAATTGATGTTGAAATTTATGGAAGAAGCAGTTGCCGATTTCAACAATATTCCCGTACATGATAAAGAATATTCTAAAATAGGACTGATAGGTGAGATCTTTGTCAAATATAACGATTATGCGCAGGCATATATATCCGATTGGTTAAGGTCAAAAGGAATGGAAGTTGATACACCTCCTGTTCTGGATTTTTTGATGCAGTATTTTGTTAACTCCAAAGTTAATATGGAAAACGGAGTAAAACGGGGAAGCAGGTTAACATATTATTTTAATCCGGTTTTACTCCAATATATGAATAAAAGGATAGACAAAACAGAGAAAATACTGGAAAAATTCAAATATTATCAACCCGCAGACACTATTTTCATGAAAGCTAAACATGCATCCGAGATAATAGATTTGTCGAATCAGTTCGGTGAAGGTTGGAGCATAGCTGCAGAAGTTGCACATTATGCACGTCAGGGAGTGAATAAAGTGGTTTGTATACAACCGTTCGGATGTATTGCAAATCATGTTGTAGCTAAGGGAATAGAAAAACGTATAAAAAAGTTCTACCCTGAAATGAATTTACTATTTTTGGATATTGATAGTGGTGTGGCTGAAGTAAATTTACAAAACAGGCTACATTTTATGTTGTAATAAATTAATTTTGATCGGGAATAAACTTTTAATATTATTATTGTTACTTGGTATAACCAGTATTTGTTATTCTCAGGATGATGAACATTTAACTGCTTTTGAAAAAATGAAGAACTACCGCGATACGGTAGCGATGTATCTTAATAAAAATGAACCTGGTAAAATTGAGGTAAGAAGGTATTTTGATCTGGAAGCCGGTGATACAGCATATCTTGCTTTAAATGAAGAAGAGATTCTGCTTTTAATAACGGGTAGGTACGAAGTACTGCTGAGTGATATATTAATGAAGCGTACAAGGCTTAATTCTGCTAATAATACAAGGGAAACAGATAAAAAGGATGAAAAGGCAGGATTTATTTATAATAATACGAATGCTTATTCATATTATTACTCTGATATATTGGCGGAAACAATAATAAACTATATAAGAAACAATAAGTTACAATTACAGGAAAATATCAAAAAATCAGGATTAGAAGCCGATTCAAGGGATTTTCTCTTGCTGCTGTTTGATTATTATCTGGTGATATCAGATTTTTGTGATATATACATGGAACAAAAAATGCTTTCGGAAGCAGGAGTTTTTCTTGAAAACTATCCTGAGTCCAGATATGTAGCGTTTGTTGAGGATTATATAGATATTGAATTTCTTGAAGGAAAATGGGGATTCGGATTATTTATTAATGCAGGGACCATTTTATATACAAATGGGCTTAAGGATACATTTAAAAATCCATTTTTATTTTTTGCAAGTTTTGATATTAATTACAGAAAAATAAATCTTAACCTTGGAATGGGAGGTACAGTTTTTTCATCTGTAAAACAAGATTTTTTCCATGATACTTTATGGAAAAATAATCATCAGTATTCTGTTGCCCCTTTGGCTACTGTTACACTTGGGTATCATGTTTACGAAACAGAAAATTTCAGGATAACTCCGTCGCTTGGCGCAGGTATTATGGCTATACACGGAAGAGCCAGAGGCGACAGCCTTTATTATGACGGAATAAGATTACTTTCAAAAAATCCTCTTACAATTAGTGTTGCTATAGATTATAAATTCGGACAGAGAACATGTAAACCCGACAACACTAACCGTAGAGGCAGACATAAACAAAATATATTTGCAGATATCAGGCTTAAAGTTTCATACCAGAACCCACAATTCGATAAAGATTCTGAAAAACTAAAAGGAAGTGTTTTATTCCTGACACTTGGAGCAGGTTTTAACTCCTATCCTCCGAAAAAGGTGATGAAAAAGAATTAAAATTGTAACCATTTTTACCAATAGACTTATAGTATAAAGTGTAAGTCTTAGGTTTCGTATGGTAAAAAAGGAGAAAAATATTAAAATATTACCGGAAGTTCTATATCTTCGCAATCTTTATTGAGTTTTTATTTAATTATTGAAATAAATTTATTAAAATTGATATTTGTCAATTTTTTTATTGAGTTATATCAATTTTATTGATGATTTTATTTTTTGATACTGATAAATATATAAATTTTCAATTAATCATTCATGAAAGACTTTATTTATAAAGTGTTGGATATAACTAATAAAATATTTGAATCTGTCTGGTTTAAATGGCTTATTTTTATATTGTTTTTATTGTTAACGGGGTTTCTGAAATATGAACATATATTTGAAAGGGACGAAGCTCAGCCATTACTTATCATATTGGGAAACCGTAATTTTTTTGATCTTGTTTCAACATTTGCATATGAAGGAACTACAGGACTGTGGTATGTTTTTCTCTGGATTTTATCATTTTTGATGCCAATTACACCCCAGTCTGTTAGTATAATTCATTTTTTATTTATTGGTGTTTTTATATGGTATTTTTTATTTAAAATAGAAATTCCTTTTATTTTAAAAATTATATTCCTGACTCATATAGGTGTATTTAATAATTTTATATATGTAAGGCAATATATATTGGTATTACTTCTTTTAGCACTTTGTATCAATGCAATACTGAATAAAAAAAACCTTGGGGTTTATATTTATATTGCGTTACTGATGCAGCTTCATGTATCTGTAATACCTATCGCAGCCGCAATCTGGTTTTATTATTTAGGAATACAAAAAATAAATAATGAGAAAATAAATATAAAGCAAAATTTAATTCCGGTCCTGAGTTTAATACTTGCTTTCATTCAATTGATCCCGCCTGACGATCTGATGGAAACTCTTAAAATATGGAATTTTTCTCATTCACGTTATATGGTCAGCACTATTATATATAAATCTGTAATGCTTATATTTAATGCAGATCATACATCTATATATATTTTAACTGTTCCTCCTTTGGCTGTGGTTTTAATTTATGATTCATGGAAAAAAAACAGGAACCTTACAATAATATGGGTATGTGCGATTGTTTTAGTTGTTTGTGCATATTTTTTCCTTGAGGTAACTAAGGGAGGTCCCACTCGTCATCATTTCGTACTTTTATTTTGTACAATACTTACATTTATTGTGATTTTAGCTAAGACAATAAAATTAAAATTCAACAATAGCTGGTATTTGCTTTTAATTCCGTTTTTTCTGTATTCTGCCTACAGGTTACGTGTGAAAATTGCTGACTACATGTATGCCCCGATTTCTTATGCAAGTGAAGTTGCAGAGTTCCTTGACAAAAATTATCCGGAAAAAACCGTTATTGTTGTCCCGGAAGTTTTCAATCCCAGCATAAATATATACAGAGATAGCTTACGGGCTAATTATTCCCTGGAACATAAAGATTTTATGCTGTATAACGTTTGGGATAACAAGGGAATTGACTATTCAAAATATTCACAAATTATACCCGTCAGGAAGAAAAGGATAATAGAAGAAATTTCAAATATTCCGGATAGCATTTTATTATCAGAACCTGTACTGGTAATAGGAGCAGTTGAACCGGAATTATTCCTAGATGAAAATAACAAGGAAATACGAAACGATATTAAAATTAATGACAGGATAGATTTGAAATTCGTTAAACCTTTTGAAAAAACTACTTTAAACTACATAACTGAAAAATTCATTTTATTTGAAGTTGTAGTTAAAAGTTCCTAGTGTCTCTGGTTGGCATTACTTAATATCCAGTCCTGATCAAATATTTATAATCACAATTTGACTTGATTCGGGTTACTTCAGGTTGGTGAGCGGTGGTTACTGAGCGCCGGCTGGTGAGTGACGGCTACTGAGCGGCGGTTGGTTCGACTACGCTCACCAGCCGCCGCTCAGATCATCACATTCCTAATTTCTAATTTCTAATTCTTCATTCTTAATTCTTCATTTAACAATAAATAAACTATTCCATATACCCTTGTTTTTTCAAGACATCAAATAAAACTTTAGAAAAATGTTCATTATTTACTTTGGGATACCTTACATCTGTAAAGACCTGAGCTAATGTATCTTTATTATTTTCTTTTATAAATTTTTTACTTTCTTCGCTTGCCTCTTTTTCAGCGTAAATCCTGTTAATATCACTTTCTGAGAAGTCTTTATATTTTTCATAATGTACAACAGCTTCTCTTGGCAAACGGTCGGTTAATTCCGGGTTCTCGTCGGGATATCCCATTGTTACGGCAGTTATAGGAACAACTCCTTTTGGCAGGTCAAGAATTTCAATTATTTTGTCCGGATTATATATTGCAGTTCCGAGATAACAAATTCCAAGCCCGTGATTTTCTGCTTCAAGACATGCATTCTGGGCTGCTATCACTGCATCTATTGCTGCTGTTAAAAATGACAGAAAATTATCATATCCTGGTTCTGCATTTCGCATTTTGCACCATTTGTTAAACCTGTTGAAATCAGCACAAAAGGTAAGTATTGCCGGTGCTTGTGTTACCATAGACTGATTAAAATGAGTAGGAGCAAGAGCTTTCTTAATTTCATTATCTGTAGTGACTATAATGCTGTAAACCTGCATATTGCCGGTATTTGAAGCCCGACATGCGGCATTCAGAATTGAAGTCATTACATTATCGGGAATAGGTTCGTTTTTGTATTTCCTTATAGATCTGTGTTCAAATATTTCTTTTATCATATTTTTTTATTTAAATAAATTAATCAATTTTATAAAGTAAAACGAATAAAGTTTTAATGTTATTGAGCTTTTGGAATTTCAATTATAAATTCAGTCCCTTTATCTTTGGCAGTTTTAAAATAGATAGAAGCATTATTGCTTAGGAGCATATTTTTTACCATACTCAATCCAAGTCCCATTCCGGCAGATTTTGTAGTGAAATTCGGCTGGAATATTTTAGGTATCATATTTTCAGGTATGCCACTACCGTTATCTATAACTTTTATTATGTAATTATTATCCATTTCTTCAGCTTCTATGGTAATTATTCCTTCTTTATTTTTGGGAATAGCCTGAATGCTGTTTTTTATCAGGTTATTGAATACTCTTAACATTTGCTCTTTATCTGCTATGACCGTGATAGGATGCGATACTTTAAAATTAATGACGAATTTCACATTTTCTGCAGTTGCAAATAGCTGAACAGAATTCATTATAACTTCTTTAAGATCAATTATATTTTTCTTGGAATCCGGCATTTGTGCAAAATTTGAAAATTCCGAAGCTATTCTTGAAAGAGTATCAATTTGTTCGATAAGGGTTTTTGACACTTTTTTATAAGTAGTTTCCCAATTCTTGTCTTTCATGTCATAAGCCCTTTCAAGATGCTGGACACTGAGTTTCATCGGTGTCAGCGGGTTTTTTATTTCATGAGCGATTTGTTTTGCCATTTCACGCCACGCAAGTTCTCTTTCCGACTGGGCTAATTTGTTAACAGACTCACTTAACTCATCTACTTTTCTGTTATATTCTCTTATAAGTCCGCCAATTTCGTCATTTTTATTGTAAATGATCTTTTCTGTTTTTTCCTTGATGTCCATTGCTTTTATCTTATCCCTTATTAAAACTAACGGACGGGTTAATTGTCTGGAGATGAATATTCCGACAATTACCGAAATAAGTATCAATAACAAAAATATATTCGAGAATGCAATAATAAAATTAGATATTTCGGCAGTATACTCGTTTTGTCGGGCAAAGTAAGGAAGATTAAGGTATGCAATAACATCATTATTGTAGTTCCTGAAAGGAACATATGCCGATAAATAATTAATTTTATCAATATTTTCATTAATTATTATTGCCCCGGAATTATTTAAAATCAATTCTTTATAAGCACGACTATCCATATACCTGCCTTTTAGTCCTTTATCATAAAGTTCGATCCTGGATGAGGATAATAATAATCCGTTGAGGTCAAAAATATTTATATCAGTATAAAACACATTGGAAAAATCCACCAATAAAGTATTTAAATATTTTGAATGCTCATAAGTTAAACCAGGTTCATCGCCTACTGTCTGTTCCAGTTCTACAAGTACTGAAAATACTTTATCCTGTAAAATTTCCCTTTGTTTTTGTTTATATGCCTGTATAATAAAATATATTGAAATACTGCCTGTTACGATCAATGATAAAATTAAAATAGTGACATAGGATATTTGGGTCTTAGTCTTTAAACTTGTTCCTGCTTTTATTTTACCATTTATGATATTTATTATCAACCATAACAGATTGAATAATATGAATAAAATAGCAAAAACATATGTAAAAGAAACTAATTCGTTGGAATACTGAGTATTAGGTTTGCTTAATATGATCAGGTTATTTTCGTCGGGACGGTAACGGAAATGAATATAGCCATCTTTAATATAATATAAATATTCGCTGGTGTCTCTTTCTTCAGGCTTAAGTGTAAACTGATATTTATAATCTCCTTTACTGGAAATAAGTTTATCATTTACATATTTAGCATAATTGTAATCTTTTGTCCCTTTTTTTACAACCAGTTTTTTATCAAGTAAAAGTTCCGGATATCCAAGTCCTTCACTGAAAATTTTACTGTTAAGTTCTATATAAATATTTATATATGTTGAATCTTCGAGTAACGTACTTATTTCTCCCAAATAAGATATTCTGCCGTTATGATTATCCAGGAAATAAAAATTAGTATTCGGAATTACTATCCCGAACATATCTACCTGTTGTCTGAAAAAATCGAAGCAATCTACAGATATCATATCAGGCTCCACCAATAAAGAATCGGAACATGAACATATAGTAATTTGGGTTTCATATTTATTAAAATACCTTTTAGAAGAGATGATATTATTAATCCTGTTTTTTAAAGAATTGAAATCTTTCTTAAAAATATAACGTGAAATATTTTCATCATTTTGTATTTCATAATAGGCTTGTTTTATGAAAAATTCGGCACTTGCATCCCGTTCGGCAGCCAGATTATAAGTTATAACTTTGTAGGCATCAAGTTCTTTCTGATTCGATAATCTGGAAAAATATTCTGAAGTTATTAGAGAAATAATAATCAGAAAAACTATACTTATACCATAATTCATGTTTTGTTTTACGGCAGTATATGCTAATAATATCCAAAGAGAAGAAAATAAGCCGCTGAATATTAAAAATGAATAAGGATTTGTACCTTTTAAATCATAAAATAATAGAATAAGTAAGATTATTGTAATGAAACTTATGGAAAAAACAGGTAAAGAAAAATGGTTTTTAATACCATTGAATAATTTGTAAAAAATAAGTAAAAAACATAATATTACTATAACTATTATAAGTGTGGCAATAATGCTGTAAATGGTTAAATTAAGGATCTTATCAAATTCAAAAGAAATTGAAGAGTTCCATACTAACCCGTAAAAAAGCTCCGAAATAAAACCTGTTGTAAATAATAGAATAATAGAAGCAGAAATACTTATAATAATTTTTATAATCTTATTATCAGAAGGTTTAATATTAAGATTGAAATACCTGAAAAATAAAATTGAAAATACAATAAATAAAATCACATTAACAAAATAATCACCAAGGGACGGCAACCAGAAAGATTCGGCAAAAAGTTCGGGACTGAACAACTGTATACCGGTAAAAATATCGAAATAATTAAATCTAAGCATGCAATACCTTAGAATGATAAATATTCCGGCTAAAAAAAGGAATAACAACCAGTTGTAGTTTTTATACTTATAATAAAATTTTATAAAAAGTAATGAAATTATTATGATGATTATCAGGAGATTGAAAAGCAATAAAAAGTGTTTCAGTGTGAACATTTTACCTGATAATTCCGTATAACTATCTGTTTTTAACAGATATATGCAATTTTCGCCGTCGTTGATACATATTTCCAGGCTGTTTTGTTCATGATCGGTACTTATTGTAATATTTGACGGCAAATTAAACTCATGCCAGAAATAAGTAGATAAATTGTCATTTTCGTAAGTATATTCTTTCTTTATTTGAAAAAGCCCTACAATCAGGTATTCGTTTTCCTGAACCGGATAAGACAGATACCATCCGTTATTTAAATTAATTATATGTTTGTCGAAGAAATGAAATGTACTGCTTGTGGGTACCGGTATACCATTAGTTGTCCAATATTTCAGGATATTATTTTCATATAACAGGAATCCCGTACCATTCTTTTCAAATAAGTCTTTACTGCCTTCATAAAAGAACTTCTCGATTTTATCAGTATCATCAAGTATTTCCCTGATTTCTTCAGTGGTTATTATTAAATCATATTGTTTCTGGTTTAATATAGATTCAATATTATTAGCGTTTATATATTTTTCATTTATATTTAATGAATCAAAACCAAAAAGATAGGTAAATAAAACAGAAATGCTTAAAACTATTGAAAGGATAATTATATGATAGTTTTTTATTTTCATTTTGAAAAATACAAGTTTAAAGCAAAAAGTCCAAATTAACAAGTAAAAATAAAAGTATCAATTTCAAAGTTCCCTTCAAAGATATTGTTGATTTATAATTTTTCATTTGCTTTATAATTCATTTTATCAGGTTATACCAATATTATTTTATTTAAAACTATATTATTTGAATTATGTTTTGTAATTAAGGAAAATGAAATGTATGGGTTAATAAGTTTATTTATTATGGTGAATAAAATTAGGGAAATTAATATATTATTTTATAATTTTGAAAATAAAAATTAAGAACACCTACTAATCATGTTAACGTATAAGGAAGCTATAAAAATAAGACGGTCGGTGCGGAACTATGAAAACAAAGCTATTGAGCCGGGTTTATTGCTGAAGGTCAGCGAACTGTTGAAAGATCCTGAGATAGGACCATATGGGAATAAACCCAGATTTGTACTTGTTGAAAAATCGGATGCAAAGAAAAATTATAAAGTAAAACTGGGCACATACGGATTTATTTCCAATGCCCGTTATTTTATCGGAGGAGCTATTGAAAAATTTGAATATTCGGAAGTTGATTACGGATATTCTCTTGAAAATATTATTATTGAACTTACCCGTTTAGGGTTGGGAACATGCTGGTTGGGAGGTAGTTTGAACAGGAAAGACTATGAAACATTACTTAAATTAAAGGAAGATGAAATAATTCCGTGTATAACTCCTGTGGGTTATCATGCGCAGTCAAAACGTTTTCTGGAAAAAATTAAGGATAAATTTTCCGATCCCTCACAGAGGAAGCCTCCGGAAGAACTATTTTTTGAAAATACGCCGGTTATTCCTTTAGAATTCAATAAAAAATATAAATATAATCAGGTACTTGAATTACTCAGGCTTGCTCCGTCTGCAATGAACAAACAACCATGGCGGGTTATTAAAATAGATAACAAATACCATTTTTATATTGACAGGAAAAAAAAGGAATCAGGAAAATCAATTGATTTGCAGAAAGTTGATATAGGTATAGCACTATGTCACTTTAAAATAGGAGTAAAAGAACTGTCATTGAATGGAAAATGGCATATAAGCGATCCCGGAGTAGGAGAGTGGGAATATATTATATCCTGGATTGCTGAATAAATAACTTATAAATATACATAAAAATATAGTAATTAACTACTTAGTTGTAAAGATAATCAATAACTGATCTCAAAAAATAACAAACCGGAGTAGTATGAACATTATTTACTAGCTGCGTTGCGTGAAATCGGCCGTTTCGGCTGCGCTCAACGGCCGCAGCTAAGTTATTATTTATTTTTCGTTACTAAAACTGCCTTAAAATACGAAAATTAATAGATAGTGTTTGTATTTAGTTTCCGTTCTGAATATTGTTCGGATTTAATGATCAATTTCTTCTTTTGGCATAATGTTTGCCGTTAAATTATTGAAGTTTTTTATAAAATATAATACGGTTAAGGTCCGTTTTACAAGCAAATTCACTCCCATCGAATTTAGTGGTTATAATTTTGTGTAGTTGTAAGCTTTTTAAGCAATTGTTAATTATAAAATAAAGTCATGAAAAATATATTAATTGTTATTTTTATATTATTTTCATTGATATCATTAGGTCAGCCGGATTACAGAAATATTGATGAAAAATATAAAACAGTACCTGTATCACTTACTACAGTTGAAAATATTGCAGATTATTTAACCAAAGATCTTAATTCTGATACGGAAAAAGTAAGAGCTTTATATGTATGGATTACACATAATCTGGAGTATGATGTTTCCCAGATATATGGAGAACGCCGTTATGTTGCAACCGAAGATATTATCAATGAAGCCCTGGTAACCCGTAAAGGTGTCTGTCAGCATTATTCCGACCTGATGACAGCCATGTGTAATTCCATAGGTATAACATCTTATACCATAATAGGATATGTTTTGGATGGTGACAGTGGAATGTTTGATTATGACCATGCATGGAATGGCATAATTATAGATTCAGGTTATTATTTTGTTGATGCTACATGGAGTTCGGGATTTATTTCAAGAGGCAGATTTGTACCTAAATTTACAGATGAGTTTTTTATGGTAAAACCTGAAGAATTTATTAAAACACACATGCCATTTGATCCTGTATGGCAATTTCTTGATAATCCTGTTACAAACAGGGAATTTGCCGGCAAAGATTTTAGTAATACGCTTATAAGCGGAAATTTTAATTATAAGGATATTATTGAAGGTTTGCCTGCCCTGGATGTTGCTACGGAACTTGAAGAATCCAATAAAAGAATTATTAGTATGGGGGTTACCAATGATCTTATCCGTGAACATCTGGATTATAATATGTTTCGTCTGGTAATAGCCGAATTTAATACAGCAGTTGAAGCTCTGAATTTCGGAATTTCAAATTTTAATAAATATCTTGATCATAAAAATAATAATTTCCAGGACCCCGGTGTCGATGGGTTGAAAATAAGGGATATGCTTGTGAATGCAGAAGCCGGTATTTATTATGCTCATAATGTATTATACTCACTTGATTCCCACGATGAGGAAATAAGTAATGCTATTGAACAAACAAAAAAGTTAACCCCAAAATTAATTTCAGATCTTAAAAAAGAAAAAGAATATATTGAAAGACATATAAAAATATGGAGAGCTTTAAAATCTGTTTCTGTCTTAATTTTATAATTTAGATTATTTGTTTGCAGTACCGGAATATTTTACCGGTACTGTTTTTAACATGATAAATAATGCTAAACAATTTTTTTTCGATTAAATCTCAGTCATATCATTCCGGTTTTCTTAAGTTTTATATATTTGTTGTGTTAATGAGTTTTTCATATATTTCATTATCTTTTTTTAATTTTGAATAAAATAAAACTATGTATTCCAAAGAGGAATCGGCACAAATAAGAAAGGATTTCTGGATCGCATTTGATGTATATTCAAGGAAATATCTGGGTGCATACAGAAAATGGCTGACATATAATACAGGGATCAAAGATCTTGTTTTGAAATTTGATGTGAACCGTGAAAATGCAAAAGTATTATTATCTGTTGAAAACAGAAGTGAGGATAAACGTTTTGATATTTTTGTAAAATTAAAAGAGTATGAGCTTCTTTATGAAGATATTTTAGGGAGCGGCTGGATATGGGACGAACAGTTTATACTGGATAATGATAAAGAAGTTTGTGCTATATATAAACAGCTTGATAATGTTAATATTTATCGTAAAGAAACATGGACACTAATATTTGATTTTTTTGCAGTGGAAATGTTAAAACTGGAAGAAATGTTTGAGGAAGTAAAACCATTTATAAAAGGAATTAAGAATTAAAAATTAAAATGCGATGAACTGAGCGGCGGCTACTGAGCGTCGGCTGGTGAGCGTAGTTGAACCAAGTCGAAGTAAGCCGAACCAAGTTAAACCAGGCCAAAGTCAATACCTCTAATTTCCTGCTAGTTTTTTTCAACTTAAAAAACTATTTTTGTGAAGAATAAAAACTTAAAAATAATTTTATGAAAAATCGGATTTTTACTCTTTTTATTTTTTGTCTTGTTGGTTGTAATATTCTAAGTGCACAGACAAAGATTACTATCGACGATTTATACCGCAAAGCGACATTTCGTCAGAATTATGTATATGGAATAGCTTCCATGAATGATGGTATATCATATACAAATCTTAATATGTCGAGAAATATTATAACAAAATACAGTTATGCTACAGGAGAAAAGATTGATGTTGTTTTTTCTTCAAAAGATGTTATAATTCCGGGATTTGATTGGATTTTTGATTATGAATTCAGCCCGGATGAGACCAAATTACTCATAAGTACACAGTATGAACCTATTTACCGTCATTCATTTAAAGCTGAATATATAATTTATGATATTTCTTCAAAAACAGCAGTTAAACTTTCGGAAAACGGTAAACAGCAATTAGCATCGTTTTCACCTGACGGAACTAAAATAGCCTTTGTGCGCGATAATAATATATATGTAAAAAATATAACCAATAATTCCGAAGAAGTTCAACTTACTTTTGACGGAGAATGGAATAAAATTTTAAATGGTGCTCCTGATTGGGTTTATGAAGAAGAGTTCAGTTATAATAAGGCATACGACTGGTCGGCTGACAGTAAAAAAATTGCTTTTTTAAAGTCTGACGAATCTGATGTTAAAATGTTTACAATGCAGATTTTCGGACAGCTTTATCCTGAAAACTACGATTTTAAATATCCTAAAGCAGGAGAAGAAAATTCTAAAGTAAGTTTACATATTGTTGATGTCGACAGCCGCAATATCGTTAAAGCAGATATGGGAAACCTGGAAGATATGTATATCCCACGTCTACAGTTCACAAAAGATCCTAATGTGTTGTCAGCAATTAAAATGAACAGGCTTCAGAATGTTTATGAACTTTACCTTATAAATTCAGAAAACGGCCATTCTAATGTTGTACTAACTCTTACCGATACTAAATATATAGAAATAAATGATGATCTGACATTTCTTGATGATAAAAAACATTTTTTACTTACTCATGAAGGTAGCGGATTTTTGCACATTTATCTGTATGACATGAGTGGCAACCAGATTCGTCAGATTACATCAGGAGAATGGCAGGTTACTTCACTTTACGGAGTTGATGAAACGAATAAAACAGTATATTTCCAGGCAGCAAAAACATCTCCTTTGAACCGTGAAATTTACAGTATAGATTTGCAGGGTCAGAACCTAAAACCTTTAACAGAAAGAGAAGGAACAAATGATGCCGATTTTAGCAAAGGATTCAAATATTTTATCAATGATTTCAGTGATGCAAATACTCCTCCATATATAACATTAAATGATAATTCAGGAAAACTGATAAGAGAACTGGAGACAAATAAAACTCTTACAAAACGAATTACCGAAGAATATAACTTTTCTAAAAAAGAATTTTTTTCGTTCACAACCGGAGACGGAGTAGAGTTAAATGGTTGGATGATAAAGCCTCCTAAATTTAAATCAGGAAAAGAACATCCGGTATTTATGTACGTTTACGGAGGTCCCGGACATCAGACTGTAACCAATTCATGGGACAGGGATATGGCCTGGTGGCAAATGCTTGCCCAGAACGGATATATTATAGTTTCTGTAGATAACAGGGGAACAGGGGCAAGGGGAAAAGATTTCCGTCAGGTTACATATGAACAACTTGGAAAATACGAAGTTATAGATCAGATTGAAGCAGCAAAATATTTAGGTTCCCTTAAATATGTTGATAAAAACAGAATTGGTATATTCGGTTGGAGTTACGGAGGTTATATGTCTACATTATGTATGACCATAGGAGCTGATTATTTTAAACTGGGAATTGCTGTCGCTCCCGTTACAAACTGGAGATATTACGATTCGGTATATACAGAAAGATATAACGGATTGCCTCAGGATAATGCAAAAGGATATGATGAAAATTCTCCTATACATCATGTAAATAAAATGAAAGGACATTACCTGCTTATTCACGGAACAGCCGATGATAATGTACATTTCCAGAACTCTATAGATCTTGTTGATAAATTAATTGAGGCTAATGTTCAGTTTGAAACTTTATATTATCCAAATAAAGATCATAGTATTTATGGTGGAAATTCCCGTTATCATTTATATACAAAAATGACAAATTTCATATTAGAAAATTTATAAATCCTGACTTTACGGTTTACAAACAAGGGCCTGTCCGAAAATCCGGACAGACCCTTGTTTTTTATATTAGAATTTTAGTTTGTTTATTTTACAAAACGCAAAGCAATATCCCTGTCTTCAGATCTTGCATCATCAGATTCGTTGACATTATGTTTTGCATATTCTTCACCAAAGCCTTCGGCTTTAACGACCTGAGAGCCTAATCCTCCTTTTTCAAGCATATTTTCAATAGTTCTGGCTCTTTCTTTAGATATTTCCATGTTTACATTTTCCGTACCAACTTTGTCGGCAAATCCACCTATTCTTATTTTTGCATCTTTATAATTCTTAAGAATAGTAATAATGTTGTTGATTTCCGCTTCCGAACCACTCATTAGTTTTGTACTGCTGTTAAATTCAAATCTTATATTATCAAAAACAAACCAATGATTTTTAAGATCTTCTGCTGTTGCATTTTTGTATTCGTTCGAATTAAGAAAGTTAATCATTTTTTCCTCAATCCCTCCTTTGGCTACATTTAATTTTGTGCCATCAGATAATGTTATTACCGTATAAACATTTTGAGGTGAGTTTGCAACTTTATTTTGTTCTGTTTGTTCTATAACGTCAACTTCGTTATATTTTTCAGTTTTGTCATTTTTGCAGGATCTCCATAAAGCAATTATTAATATTAAAAGAATTATTAAAATAGCCCAGGTGATCCAGCCATTCTTTTTTTTCTTTTTTCCCGTATTCGGATCATGTTTTTCCAGAATAGAAGACAAATCAAAAGATTTTACAAGATTTGCAGGTATATTATCCGAAAAATTATTCTTTTGATTTTCAATTTCTTTCATCAAATGATCCATACTCCAATTTTCTTTTACCAACTTGTTTCCGAAATATCCGCAGAAAACAGGAGCGATCATGGAAACTAACCTGTTGGTTGCTACACGGGATATATCTGCTTTTTGTGCTATAGGATCGGAAAAATCAGCAGCTTTGTCTCCCAGTAAATGTTGTAAAAAATCGTCACCGATTCTTTGTTGATCCTGAGTAGGTTTTTCTTCAACAATGTTGCGGATATCAGAAAGAAGATTTAATTTTCCTGCTTCTTCAAAGATATTTTTTATCTGAGGAGTATTTCCTTTTTTTAACATAACTCCTAATAATCCTGCAATTATCGAATGTGCAGCATTTTTTACATTGTTTTCATTTTCTTCTAAAACTATTGCAGCCCTTGAAATCATTTCCTGATTTATAAGGCTTTTTAATGAGTCATAAATTTGTGCCATAATTTTGTTTAATTTAGGGTTAAAAAAATATTTGTTTCTAAAACATAATAACAATTAAAGCACGAATTAGTTTAAAATAAATAAATGTTATGTTATTTTTTGAAGATCTTTGTTTAGTCTTTACTCTTTATTTCTCCATAAATTTTAAGATAAGGAACAAAAAATAACTTTATCACACAAATTTGTGATGAATGACAAGTTTTTGTGATGAATAACAAGCTGTCCCGTCCTAAAATAAGTTGACTTTAGGACGGGACAGTTTGTGAAATCGCTTCGCCATTCTTAACTTCGGCTTGGTTCGGCTTACTTCGGCTTGGTTCGACTTCGCTCCTTTAGATTTGCCAAATAAAAAACAATCAGAAAAATGAAAACAATAGGAGTATTAGAAAACTTTTCCGGATATTATAATCGTTCAGTAGGCAGCCTACTGAACGATTATAATATCCGGAAAAAAGCATTTATTTTTGTAAATGTGTAAATAAAGATTGAGAAGGAAACGGAGGTGCACTATGACATGCGCTCAAAATTTAAAGATTTATGTGTTGATTCAGACCTTCGTTTCCCTATCAGGTTCTCATATAGAAATTAGGGCTTGCGACCCATTATTAAGGAGTTGAGCATTTCCTGATATTTCTCAATCAAATATTTAATTATAAATACAA
>JAISPG010000031.1 GCA_031275085.1 Bacteroidales bacterium
CCTGTAAATAACACTAACAAAAATATTAAACTTTTTTTCATAACAATAATACTTTTAATTATTTTTTAATTATACTTTCTGTCCAATACTTAATTTTTATGTCACAAAATTACATAAAAAATAATTATCACGGAACATGGGATATGATTTTTTTTGATATTATGGTAGTTGAATTTATATGAGGAATATTGTAAATTAAGCATATACTACAGATATATCTTAACAAAGATACAAGTAATATATCTTTATTGCAAATAAATATGTAAAAATATAAATATTTATCTGTAATCAACTAATTTATATGTTGAATTCACAGGTATCAATTCTTAATTCTCATTTTTATTGGTGATTTGTTGAACTGTTGGTTTTTATTATCTTTATCCCGATTTTACGGTCAAAACTAAATGAAAAGAATTTATATTATAACAATTTTCCTGTTAGGCATATTGACCTGCTCAGGACAAGGATATAATTATAAATACCACCAGTTCGAGATCAGGTCGCACTACGGCACAAGTATGCCTCATCATTCTTATATGAATTATATAATTAAAGACCATGCGTTTATAGGCGAAATCAATTATTCTATAAAAACAAGCGGTTCAAAATCATGGCATACATTATGGCGCTGCCCTGAACTTGGAGTCGGCTATCTGTCGGGAGGATTGGGAAATTCGGAAATACTCGGTCATTCACATTCTATATTCGGGTTTTGGGGAGTCCCTATAATAGAAAAAGAACGAATAATATTAAAATACAGGCTTGGTGCCGGACTTGCATATTTAACTAAAAAATTTGATACACGCTCCAATTATTATGATCTTGCAATTGGTTCACATTTCAATGCCCATCTGTATTTTGCCTTACTGCTGGATATTAAACCATCTGATCTTCCTTTATACATAAGCCCCGGGATATCATTCAACCATTTTTCTTCAGGAGCAATCGAAAGCCCTAACCTGGGAATAAATCAGCTTTCAGTTAATATTGGCATAAAATACTTATATTCCAGATATCCATACTCTTTACGCAAGATATCTGTGCCGTATTTGTATAATTCAGAATGGGAAATTTCGGCTTATTATGCAGCTTCAATAAAGGAAAATGACAGTCACGACGATAAAAAATATTTTGTAAATACATTATTGATAGATGCAGGATTAAGAACATCATTAAAAAGAAGCTGGGGTTTAGGAGTTTGTTTTATATATGACCCATCATTAAAGAAATTTCTGAACGAACAGGAAAAATACGAGAATTCTTTTAATCTTTTCAGGGCCGGAATACATGCATACCATGAAATATACTTTACTTATGACCTCTCTTTAGTATTGCAGGCAGGAAGTTATGTTTACAATAAATACCGTGACGGGAATATCATCACATGGATATATACTAAATTCGGCTTAAGGTATACATTCAGTAATGGTATGTTTGCAAATGTAATATTGAAAACTCATGCTGCAGCAGCTGATTATATTGAATTCGGCGTAGGATACAGATTTCTGAGATTGCAAAATACATATTAACACTTACGTTTTTGAGTTTTTAATACATATATCACAATCTACAAATTCAAAACAGTATTATCCCATACCTCAACCTGTAATTTAAAGTTTAATCGGTATTTACTACCTGTAATTCGTAACTTATGATTTATTATTTTAAAATAATTCAAATAATAAGATATATACTCAAAAACAAATTGTACCTTTGCAGTCCGAAAAATTACTTCAATTATATTTTAAAAATCATATATGTTAACATTTGAAAATTTTGGGCTTAACAAAAATCTGTTAAAAGCTATAAAAGAATTAGGATTTATTAATCCTACCCCAATCCAGGAGCAGGTTATTCCTCATTTATTAGATTCAAAGCATGACCTTGTTGGATTAGCCCAAACCGGAACAGGAAAAACAGCAGCATTCGGATTGCCTGTTCTGCAACAAATAAATCCGAAAAAAGACAATACTCAATGTATAATTTTATCGCCAACCCGTGAACTTTGTGTACAGATAGCAAAAGATATGAACAATTTTGCTAAATATATGCCCGAAGTAAAAATCACAGCAGTTTATGGCGGCACATCTATCGAAAACCAGATAAAAGACCTGAAGAAAGGTGTCCATATCGTAGCCGGAACACCCGGAAGAGTTCTCGACCTTATCAAAAGAAAAGTACTTAAAATAGACCGAATTGATTTTCTTGTACTCGACGAAGCTGACGAAATGCTTAATATGGGTTTTAAAGATGATATCGATGCTATTCTGAATACAACACCCGAAAATAAACAAACTTTATTATTTTCTGCAACAATGCCTTCCGAAATAATGAAAATTGCAGAAAATTATATGCATTCACCAGTAGAGATCTCTGTAGGACAAAAAAACTCCGGAGCAGAAAATGTTGAACATTTTTATTATATGGTAAATGCAAAAAACAGATATCTGGCACTAAAGCGAATTGCTGATATAAATCCGGATATTTACGGAATTGTTTTCTGCCGCACCCGTAAAGAGACACAAGAAGTAGCAGATAAATTAATTCAGGACGGATATAATGCGGATTCTTTACATGGCGACCTGTCGCAGGCACAAAGAGACCAGGTAATGAACAAATTCCGTACAGGACATCTACAACTTCTGGTAGCAACAGATGTTGCCGCAAGAGGTCTTGACGTCAACAATCTCAGTCATGTCATTAATTACAATCTCCCGGACGATAAAGAAGTATATATTCACAGGAGCGGACGTACAGGAAGAGCCGGAAAAAAAGGAGAAGCCGTATCAATAATCCACAGTAAGGAATTACATAAAATACGGGATATCGAAAAAGCACTGAAAAAAACTATCGTCCGTAAACCAGTCCCCAACGGCAAAGATATTTGCATGAAACAATTAATGAATATGATCGACAAAGTTGAATCTATCGAAACTATTGACAATCAAATTGAAGATTTCCTGCCTGTTATTATAAAAAAACTGGAATGGTTAAGCCGCGAAGACCTTATAAAAAGATTTGTATCGGTTGAATTTAACAGATTCCTTACTTATTATAAAAATGCTCCGGATCTGAACATATCCGAAAAAGAATCAAGGAGTGAAAATCAAAGTTCTTCAAAAAGAAAATCAGGGAAAAATAAAAAATTAAGGTTTACAAAATTCTATCTTAATCTTGGAGAAAAAGATAATTTTTCAAAACACAGGCTACTTGATCTTATCAATAATAATGACAGCCTTGCCAAAGCCGATATAGGAAAAATAGAAATATTAAAAACCCATACTTTTTTTGAAATTGATTCGGACTTCGAAAATTCGGCTCTGAAAGCCTTTAAAAACAGAAGATATGACGGCAGAAGACTTAAAATTGAAATAAAATTACCCAATAAAAAGAATATAAATCACGGGTAGTGTAAATTATTAAATGCACAGTAAGAAAATCTGTTCGCAGATTTTTTACTATGTCTTAGTGTGATCCACCAAATAAAACAAATTAAAATATAATCAAATAACTTTAATTTATTTAATACTGTTAGGTATGAATAGTCCGGTAAAAAGGTAATATAAATTGCCGGCGCATATCGTAGATATGTAACCATTGGCGTTGCAAAGTTACATACCGAAAGCATGTTTTCATTTGTATTTTCTGTTTATCTAACCTGTTTATTCAAAAAAACAAGACAACAGATCGTCTTTTGATATTCTGTAAAAACCGTCTGAACCGTAAACATTTTCCAGAACATTTTTAATTGATTCCTTATCATATCTGCAACCAATTAAAAGATTCTGAACAGATGTGATGTCTCCCGAAAAGAAGAAATCTCCAAAAATGGAACAATTATTTATTATTCCGTTCCTTACATTAAGTTGTATTTCAACCTTTCCTCCTTCAAGCCTTTTTGAATGAGTAATATTAAATTCGGGAGAGTTTCCATAATTCCACTCCCAGGTAAGGAATTTCTGCCTTTCTATATCTTCTATATTCTTTATATCATCAGAATTTAAGTACAGCGTTTCCATATTATGTTTTAATATTTCTATCATTCTGTCCCTGAACTCCAAACCAGAAATACCTGTATCTTTTAAAAAAGGTTTTATATTGGTTACTCTTTCTTTTACAGATTTTATCCCTTTTGATATTATTTTTTCATCATTTACATTTAATGATCTGACCAGATTATCAAGGTTTGTATCAAATAAAATCGCTCCATGGTGAAGGAATCTGTCTTTCATTCCGAACTGTGCATTTCCGGAGAATTTTTTCCCTCCCGCCATTAAATCATTGCGCCCGGAAAATTCTGCATTTATCCCCAACTGCTCAAGAGCATCCATAACAGGTTTTGTAAAATCTCTGAAATCTTTTACTACTCCGGCTTTCTTCCAGGTTATAAAACTAAACTGCCAGCAATTTTCATCTGTATAAATTGTACCGCCTCCGCTATTCCTGCGAACAACATCAACATTGTTTTCCTCAACAAATCTCCTGTTGATTTCCTGTATTGTATTTTGAAACCTACCTATCATTAAAGTAGGATGGGTCCTCCAGAACAAAAAATATTCATCCGGAAAATCCGGGCTGGTCATTATATATTCTTCAAGTGCAAAGCTATATGAAGAACGCAAATGATTATCAAATTCTATATATTTCATTAACCATTATTGATTTTACGGATACCGTCAATTGCATTATAGGAACTTCTGACATATGGTCCCGAAGCAACATACCGAAATCCTTTTTCCAGTGCAATTTTCTTATATTCTTCAAATACTTCAGGAGTAATATATTCTTTCAAACTTGCATGGTTATGTGAAGGTGGTAAATACTGGCCAATGGTCAACATGTCGCAACCAACATCCACCAGATCTTCAAATAATTGAACAACTGCTTCTTTTGTCTCGCCAAGCCCAAGCATTATCCCCGATTTTGTATAAATCGACGAGTCTTTTTCTTTTACATAATTTAAAACGTCCAAAGACTGTTTATAATCTGCCATTGGTCTGGCTATAGAATAAAGTGACGGAACAGTTTCAACATTATGGTTTATTATTTCTGGTTTCGCATTGATTACAGTGTCAAGAGCCTTTCTGTCTGCCTTAAAATCAGGGATTAATATTTCAACGCTTGTCCCTGGCATGGCTTTACGTATTTCATATATACATGATGCAAATTGTCCTGAGCCTCCGTCTTCAAGATCGTCGCGGGTAACTGATGTTATTACAACATGTTTCAGATCCAGTTTTTTTGCAGCTGCTGCCAGATTTACGGGTTCTTCTGGGTCAACAAGTGATGGTCTGCCTTCCGAAATAGCACAAAACATACAATTTCTGGTACAAATATCTCCAAGTATCATGAAAGTAGCTGTACTGTTACGAAAACACTCTCCCATATTAGGACATTTTGCCCCTTCACAAACAGTATGAAGATTCAGACTACGGAGCATAACTCCCATTTCTTTCATACTTTGATAATCCAGGCGTTTATTAAGCCATTCCGGTTTTTTCAATTTTTCCACAATATTTTTTTTACAAAAATACTAATTCCATTTTCTAATAAAAAATCATATTTAAATAAGAGCCTGAATTTTTCTTAATATCTTTGTAAATATGAAAAGCAGCAGGGAACAACTGAAAGACAGAGGATATATTGATATAAATCCTGAGCCGCATCATTTACATTTGGATACGGGACATATATTGCAACTACTTAAAAGTCCAATACCATACGAAAGAAGTATAGCAGCACGATTATCAGTATTAATTTCAGGATATGATAAAGGTCTGATAGTAGATAATTTAATAGAAGCATTACGGAAAGAAGATAAACTATATACTAAAATTTAGATATGTAATTCATTGGTTTCCTGTAAAGGTATTGCTGTTCAGCCATTAATAAACGAATTAGGGCAAATAGGAAAAAACCAGTACAAGAGTATTCCTCAAAAACCTTTTCTAAAGAAAAGTTATCCGTTACCACGGGATATTGCAGCAAGGACACTTGCCGGTATAGGTCAACCTGCTTTTATGCCTTTAGTAAATATTCTGGACGATGATAATAAAATCAGATTAAGCGAAGCTATTGATGCATTAGGGCATATATGTTTCTATAATAAAAATTTCAATATTTTCCCTGAACTGAGAAAATGTTTTGATGACAATATTAATAATGGTTTAATTTGCTGGAAACTGATAAGGGCAATGAGTGGGATTCCTGAAAGCTCAGAATTTTTAAAGGAATTGTCAGAAAATTCCGATATCAATGCTCTTCTGAAACCTGAGATAAAACGAAGCCTTGGATTTATGTGAAAAAATATACTATAGAGATCTTTTTCCATATTACTTTTTCAAATTATATTTAAGAAAAGTGGAATCAGGGATATCTTTTTATGTTTTCCAAACAGATTATTTAATTGTTAATCAGGATAATTCTTTTGTACAAATGGATAATTACTCCGGATAACTCCCTTCTTTAATTTTCCGGTTGGAAAATTAAAGAAGGGCAGATTGCTTTTTATTCAGGGTATCTTACTTTTCACTTTAGATAAGTGGACTTTTCTTTAGGGTAAACATATTTTTATTCCGGGTAGTTGGATTATTACTTGGGGTAATTGCCTTTTTTTATTTTCTATTATTATAATTACTTAGGGAAGATGATTTTTTCTCCCGGGAAGATGGATAATCACTCCGGGTAGCTGATTCTTTAAATTTTCCAAATAATTTTCCAGCTTCATATAAAATAAATTACTTTTAGTTTAAAAATAAATGATAAATAGTATTGATAAGTCACAATCCAATTTAACAGTTAAGATAATCTTTTTTCATACCGGAGCTCTAAACTTCCTGCGGACAAATTTAGGAACTCCAATTCATATAAAAAGCAAATAATATTCGAAATTAATAAAATTTACATAAAATTTATTAAAACTGTAACAATATAAAACAAAAAAATATATATAATAAGTTGAGTAAACCACCATTTGAAATCCAAATATTTTTTATAGAAGAAAAGTATAATTATTCCATATACAAGTAATGGTAAAAATAATGCAATAATGAAAATATAAGTGTTAAGATAAAACAGGTTTAAATACTTACCCATTTTTGAGATTCCATAAAATTCGTATGTGTCAGGTTCATTACTGGTATCATCTTCTATGGAATACTGTGGTAATGTATTTCCTGCGTTATGATATTCCCTCACATATTGAAGATAAGTTTTATCATATAAAAAATTTATATATATAAAATTATATAATGCAATAGTAAAAAATACATATAGTATGATGTAGTAAGTTTTCATAAACATTATTTATTTAATAGTAATTGCCAATTCAAATAATTTTTCCCAAGAACTATCAAGTTGGTTTATAGTCATCCATCCTGATTTATTAACAAATCTGGCTGCAGCAGCTCCAATGACCAAATGTAACCATTGATCGTCAGTATCCGTATATTTTAGTGGATTATTCCTTGCATAACTATAGCGGTTGTAATCCTGTCCATTATTTGGATCAACAACATAATTATCAGGACTCAACATTCTACCAATAACAGGATCATACATCCTACCATTCATATTAATAAGACCGAATTCAGGAAGATGTTCATGACCGGTAAAACCTCTCGATCCAAAATATGACAGAAATCCAGTATTCAGGTTATTATAACCCCAGTTGTTCGGATTACGCAGATTACCCCAGGGGTCAAAACTAAAACGTTCCGAGGGATTATCTTCTTCATCAAACATAAGTAAGACCGACCCAAGATGATCTTTGGCAAAATACCAGATCTGTGCATTATTTGCATTGCTGTTGTACATAAAACGTGCTCCGGCTATACCGTCACCTCCGGTTATATAGTCTATCTCGCAGGTTGTTCCACCACTTATCTCCTTTTCGTATAAGCCGGAATAATATCTGGTCTTAACCAGTGTCTAGCCATGATACAACTTAGTAATTTTACGCTCCTGGTCGGGACCATATATGATCTCATACCTGTATAAAACTTCTCCGGTCAACGGGTCTTCCTCTGTTATTGACGATACTTTATTGAATGGCGTAT
>JAISPG010000069.1 GCA_031275085.1 Bacteroidales bacterium
GCTTTAGCTGTTTTACAAATAGAATTCGGGGTCCTGTCAATTTCTGCTTATCATTGTGCACTTCAGGATGCCATCGAGGCAGTTGACAGCGGCGAAAAGGCACTGAACTGGTTTACTGAAGTTAATAATGAATGGGAAGTTATAATAGGAGCAAAATCCTACAGGGCAGAAACAGTATCAGGATATAACTGTACCAGTTGCAGGTATTATCCCACCGAACAGTCTGATCCCATAAAGGCTCCTACAACCCCCTATGTAAAGTTCAATGTTGGCTTTACCCAGGATTACAGGACATGCCTGGATTTTGAATGCCAGAATATAGAACCTGCAGTTTCCGTAATATACCATCCCGAACTGCTGGAAAACGACGGGGTAGTTACAAGACCTTCGGCAAGCGAGTTACCGTATGCTACCAGAGCTCCAATAAGGGTATATCCTCATGAATTTGAAGATGTGATCGATAAGGGTTCTTCTCATATGCAGATAAGAAATGATGAAGGGATTAAGGAGCATTTGAATAAAGCGTTTAATGGGGATTATGGATGGTTTTTCTATACAAAAAAATTAAATGAATAAAATTATGAATTTTCCATGAGTTTTTATTAAAAACACACCAAGCGAAATGATTATAAATTAACGATTTACAAAATTATAAACAGATGAAAATCAGTATTTTTATTATATTCTTAGTAGTACTTAGTAGCATAACTAACACAGCCTGCGATAAAAAGCCTGTTTCTTCTGAACGGCCGCCTTCAACTTATGAAACCAAACTGGAAGTAGTCTGGACACGTGATTTTCATTCAGATAAAAAAGGAGAATTATTTCTGGACCCGATATTCTGGAATGACTATGTAATAATATCAAGCAGTCATGGAAGTGCTCCGGGAAAACAACGGGGAATAAGGGTAATGAATAAACTTAACGGGGAGGACCACCCTGTATGGGCACATGAACCCGGAGGAATTGTTGATCAGGGGCATTTTATGGAATGTATTCATATAGGTGGTTATGATAATAGTATATTATTCACAGGAGATGAGCCATATTTATATGCAGTGAATCTTAATACAGGACAGAGGCTATGGAAGCTAACCCATTCTCCGAATGAAGGAATTCATAAATTTTCCATGCTGGGAAATATGCCATTGCAGGTATATAGTGCACCTTCAGGAGGGCTATCCTCCTCCTGGTGCCGTATAGCAAAATGCAATCTTGAGACTGGAGAAAAAACCGACCTTGTGGAAACATGGATAGAAGATAATTATGAATTCCTGCTTACCCCTCCGGCATGGACAATTAATAATATTGGGGATACCCTTATAATGTTCCTATCAGGTAGTTGGAACTTTGAACTGGTACGTGGAAAGATGATAGCATATTGTTATAATATTACACAAAAGAAAAGAGAATGGGAGAAAAGAGATTTTGCCAATCATGGTGATGCTGGTTTTCTTATGCCTATTATTATAAATAATAATCGAGTAATTTTTCAAACGATAAGTTCCCTGCATTGTTTTGACATAACAACAGGAGAATTAATCTGGCAATATAATCCTGCTCCGATAGAAGGATATTCGGATACACCTATGCTATATAGAGATGGAAAGATTTATATAAGATGTACAAGCGGCAAAGTAACCTGTCTTAATGCCCAGACCGGAGCCGTAATATGGAAAACCGGGGAAGATTATATTCCTGCTCCCGACGGCAGGATGGATATTTATGATGGAAAGCTGTATCTGGCAGCATGGGGCGATAATGTAGAATTTTACCTGTATTGTCTGTCTGCTGAGAACGGCGATTTTATATGGCAGGATAAAGGTCCTTTCGGAAAAATAGTTGAAGGAGTTATAATTGACCAGAATACAGGTTACTTATACTGTACAAACGGAAGGACAATCATGTGCATAGACCTTACTAAATCTCCGAAAGAAGAATAACATATTATATAATGCAAAACAAAATAATATATATAATTTTCTCATTAGTATTTTGTTGTGCATTAAACACAGCCTGCGATAAAAAACCTGTTCCTCCCGAAGAACCTATTGCAACATATAAAACCAAACTGGAAGTGGTCTGGACACGATATTTCCATTCAGATAAAATTGGAGGTGAACTATTTCTGGATCCTATATTCTGGAATGATCATGTTGTAATATCAAGCAGTCATGGCAGTCATTACACAAAACAACAAAGAATAAGAGTTCTAAATAAACTTACCGGAGAAGACCACCCCGCATGGGCGCATGAACCCGGAGGAATTGTGGATCAGGGAAACTTCATGGAATGTATTCATATTGGAGGTCATGATAATAATATCTTATTCACAGGAGATGATCTATGTTTATATGCTGTAGACCTTAATACCGGACAAAGGATCTGGAAACATAAGCATTATCCCAATGATGGCATTCATAAATTTTCCATGCTGGGAAATATGCCTTTACAGGTATATAGTGCACCTTCAGGAGGGTTATCTACCTCCTGGTGCCGCATAGCAAAATGCGACCTTGAGACAGGAGAAAAAACCGATCTGGTAGAAACATGGATAGAAGATAATTATGAATTCTTGCTTACTCCTCCGGCATGGACAACTAATAATATTGGAGATACCATTATAATGTTCCTTTCAGGCAGTTGGAATTTTGAACTGGTACATGGAAAAACGAAAGCATATTGTTATAATATTACACAAAAAAGAATGGAATGGGAAAAAAGAGATTTCACTAATCATGGCGATGCAGGATTTTTAATTCCTATCATTGCAAATAATGATAAGGTAATTTTTCAGACAATAAAATCTCTTCATTGCTTTGATATAGAAAGTGGAGATTTATTATGGCAATATGTCCCAGTTCCAATTGAAGGTTATTCTGGTATGCCAATGTTATACAGGGATGAAAAGCTATACATCAGATGTGTCAGTGGCAAAGTAACCTGCCTAAATCCCCAGACCGGAGCCGTAATATGGAAAACCGGTGAAGATTATATACCTGCTCCTGACGGCAGGATGGACATTTATAACGGAAAGTTATATCTGGCAGCATGGGGCGATAATGTAGAATTTTACCTGTATTGTCTGTCTGCTGAAAATGGTGATTTTATCTGGCAGGATAAAGGACCTTTTAATAAAATTTCAGGAGGTGTTGCTATCGACCAAAATACAGGTTATTTATATTGTACCAACAACAGGGAAATCATGTGCATAGACCTTAATAAGTCTCCGAAAGAAGAGTAATATGGTAAATATTCCAGATTAATTTGAAATTTTGATACATTTATTGCAGTAGTACTACTGTAAACAACTTTTACAAAATAAATACCACTTTTTTGTATTATTACCTTTATTGTTGATTTTTTTCTATTTTTAACATGAGTTTATTTATCAAATATAGATTTAAACCTCCAGGGTAATTTAATGTATATTATTTATTCCTGCTTTTCTTCCCTGTTCCTTCCACGGAAAAACCAAACTTACCTATCTTCTTACCTAAACTATAATATTTACCATGCATATATGTTATCATTTCCGCATTGGCAAGTTGGAACTCCCCTGTTTCCTTATCAAAATGAGTTTCTTCTGCATTTACTGCCACAACATCAGCAATGAACATATCATGCGAACCGAGCTCCTGAACCTGTTTCACCACACATTCTATATTAAGCGGAGATTCTTTTATTAAAGGACATTTTACTATTTGTCCCTTTTCCGGAGTTAATTTCATTTCTTTAAACTTATCGAACTTTTTTCCCGATCTTACTCCACACCAGTCTGTCGCAAATGCAAGGTTCTTATTTGTAAGATTTATTACAAACTCTCCCGTTCGTTTTATTATTTCATGAGAATGCCGTTCTTTTCTTACAGATATATAACACATGGGCGGATTTGAACAAACAGTTCCGGTCCACGCAACAGTTATGATATTATATTCTTCAGTTGTAAATCCGCAACTTACCATTACCGCAGGTAAAGGATAAATCATCGTGGATTTTTTCAAAGGAATTTTTGTCATATTACTTTTTTATAAATAACATTTGGTTTTGATCTCCCGAACGCCAGTGATACCCCAATGAAAAACTGAGAGGATAAATATTTTTCCCTGATTCATATATACTTTTTAAATCTTTCTGGAAGAGATATTGATTCGGAAAATCTTCGATTGGTTTTACATACACTCCATACAAAAAAGAATCCCAGTTTTGCGGTTTAAAATATTTATAAGGAATTCCTGTATCATCTTCAAGTACTGTCCGGCTATTGTTAAGAATCATATTGCGTATGCCGGTGAATGTTTCATAATGTAAAAGATAAGAAGCTGATTTTACATAAGTATTTATATTTTTCAGATCCGAAAGATAAGAATTAAAGAGAGGAGCTTCACTTAAGCCTGTATCGGAGAGATCGCACCTGAAATACCTGAATGTCTTTTTAACATCGGAATCTTTTACGAAAAATGTGATATTAATGCATTCTCCGGCAGAAAACCTCCCTGTTACCGACTTTATTTCCGTAAAACTATTTTTTGTTGCAAGTTTTTCATATTTAACATCGTGAATATAATGATCGGTCTGAGCCATAAAAAATAAAACCAACGGTAATATTCCTTTTATTTTGTCATTATTAAGATCATTTATCATACGTCCTGTTATAAAATAACTCCTCTCGTAAATATCTCGTATGGAATAATAGAATTTATCCAGATAATCAGCTAACTCGGAGGCTTTCATTGTCGAAAGGTCCGGAATCCGCCCTAATATTTCCTGAGCAAGAAAAATATATTCTCCGGCATTGGGAAACAAAACATAAGCATGTAGAAAATCAGGTCCCGAAAAAGGATAAAACAAAGTAAGAGTATCATTTATACGCAGGCCGATCTCTTCTTTTTCCCAGATACTCATCGGAATTAATCGTGTTGAATCAAGAACAGACCAATCTTCGTTTACTTTAGACTGGTATTCATACCAGAAATCTAAATTAATAGTCGTATCCTTAACTGATTCCGGAAATTGTTTTCCGGCTACAAAACGTGCAAATTCTTCATACTTTGAAATTTGAACTGTATCTGATTGTGAAAATATACTACCGGAAAATAAAAGGCTAATTATTGCAACAAGTAAGATTGAATATATTCTCATATTTTATAATTTTTTGCAAAGATAGCAAATGGAATGAATTTATAAATTAGTTGAAAGTTTCAAATCAAAAGTTTAAGGCTGTGCCAATACCTGAATATTGTCTTTTTATACTGTAAGGACATATAGACCGGTAAAATATTTCATAATTTAATATATATTGAGTGCATGCAACATTCACTATTCAAAAGATATACTTAATTCTCCAAATAATATTTTTCTATTGGTCTTAAATCCTTAACAGTATTTATATAAAGGTTTTCTGCAATTTTCAACTTTGAACAGAAACAACAAAAATTGGAGTTTTGCATTTTTTTTTGTTTTTTTGTATTCTTGTCTTGGTTATGGAGAAAAAGATAAAAATCTTATATGTTTCTTATGATGGAATGACTGACCCATTGGGACAATCACAGGTTATTCCTTATCTGGCGGAACTTTCAAAAAAAGGTTTTGAGATTCATATTCTTTCTGCAGAAAAATATAAAACCTTTAAAAAGCGGGAAGAACATATAGGAAAAATTCTTTACAATGTAGGAATAACATGGCATCCTATTTTTTATACAAAAAAACCTCCGGTACTTTCAACAATAAACGATATTGCTGTTTTAAAGAAAAAAGCAAAAAGACTTCATAAACGTTACAATTTTGATATAGTACATTGCAGATCTTATATTGCTGCTTTTGTAGGAGAAAATCTTAAAAGAAAATACGGGATCAAATTCCTTTTCGATATGCGTGGCTTTTATGCTGATGAACGCGTTGACGGAAATTTATGGCCATTATCGAATCCCATTTTCAGGTCTGTTTATAATTATTTTAAACGTAAAGAAAAAAAATTCCTGTTACAATCGGATTATACAATAAGTCTGACTGATTCGGGAAAAGATGTTATCCATGGCGTTAAAGATTTAAAAAATGTTCCCATAGAAGTAATTCCATGTTGTGCCGATCTGGAATTATTTGATTACAATAAACTAGACAATGAAAAAATAAAAAACTACAAAACAGAATTAAATATTTCTGATGAAGATTTCATTGTTACTTATCTTGGATCTGTTGGAACCTGGTATATGCTTGATGAAATGATGGAGTTTTTCAAGATCTTAAAATTAAAAGTATATAATTCAAAATTTCTTTTCATAACTAAAGATGATCCGGAAGTAATAATAAATTCAGCTATAAAATCTAAAATAAATATTAAAGATCTGATTATCAGAAGTGCAGACAGGGAAGAAGTTCCTGAGTTAGCTTCCTTATCGGATGTTTCAATATTTTTCATAAAGCCTGCATTTTCGAAGAAAGCCTCATCTCCAACAAAATTAGCCGAATTACTTGGGTTGGGAATTCCTGTAATCTGTAATTCAAATGTGGGTGATATCGACAAACTTGTTCCGGAAAATGAACTTGGAATATTAATATCAGAATTAAATGAATCCGGTTATCTGAAATCATTGGAAGAACTGGATTCGTTACAAAATATTTCAAAAGAGCATCTTCGTTATGTTGCTAAAAATTTATTTTCTTTAGATGTAGGTGTAGAAAGATATAACAAGGTTTACTCTCAATTGGCAAGTGTGTGAAAAAAATATTAGCAATCGTCCAACATCGTAAAGGACGTTCTCCGGGGCAAAGATTCAGATTTGAACATTACATACAGTATCTCGAAAAAAATGGGTATGAAATAATATTTTCAAACATCATAGACGAAAAAGATGATCAATTGTTTTATTCACACGGCAAATATTTTGCCAAGCTAAAGATTGTGGTTAAAAGTTTTTTTCATCGTCTCAAAGATCTTAAAACAGCACGGGATTGCGATCTTATTTTTATTTACCGTGAAGCATTCATGCTTGGAAATACATATTTTGAAAAAAGGTTCTCAAAACTGGATATTCCTGTAGTATTTGATTTTGACGATTCAATATGGCTTAATGATACCAGCGACGGAAATAAAAACCTGGCATGGATAAAAAAACCCGAAAAAACGGCAAAAATATGTAAATATGCTGATCTTGTAATGGTTGGAAACCAATACCTTGCTGATTATGCAAAACAGTATAACAAAAATGTGGTAGTTGTTCCTACTACAATAGACATAAATTACCATAAAATAATTAACGTAGAAAAAAATAACAATAAAATATGTATAGGATGGACAGGTTCCACATCTACACTCAAACATTTTTATTCTGTAATCCCGTTTTTAAAAAAATTACAGAAAAAATACGGGGATAAAATATATTTTAAAGTAATCGCAAACAAATATGAACGTTCCGGCGAGTTAGATGTAAAATTCACTTTGTGGAATAAAGAAAATGAAATTAAAGAGCTTTCGGAATTTGATATAGGGATAATGCCATTACCTGACGATAAATGGAGCCGTGGTAAATGCGGATTTAAAGGATTGCAGTGTATGGCACTCAAAATTCCGGTAGTAATGTCACCTGTCGGGGTCAACAAAGATATTGTTCAGAACGGGATTAATGGTTTTTTAACGGAAACAGAAGATGAATGGATAGAGTATCTTTCTTTATTGATCGATTCAAAAGAAGTAAGGCAAAAAATCGGAGAAGAAGGCTATAAAACAGTAAAAGAGAAATATTCTGTTGATATCTGGAATATAAAAATCCTGAATATATTTGACTCTTTGATTTCAGAAAAATAAATCCCCAATATCAAAATACCTTATATTGGAGAACGACTCGATATATCAGTGTTTTTCTTATCATGTCGAAAAATAACTCTGATGTTCTTCCAGAAAGTCGTTCTTTTCCAATAAAAATACTCTGCTGTAAATATGAAGCAATGCATGATAAAAACCCTCACAGGAGTTTTGCTATGCAAAACTCCTGTGAGGGAAATTCATTTAATACAGTTAATTAACAAATGTTCAAAAATATTCTGTAAATTTTCTGTATTATGCAAATACCTTAGACTTACTACCTATATGTACGATAATTGATTTCAATATTGCAACACCATCCGTATTTTTCAGTTCAGGATCGGCTGCTCGTTCGGGATGCGGCATCATGCCGAAAACATTTTTCTCTTTATTACAGATACCTGCAATATTCATTAATGAACCGTTCGGATTACTTTTTTCAGTTAAATTCCCGTCTTCATCACAGTATCGCCATATTATCTGATCATTCTGCACCATTTCCGCCAAAATTTCTTCAGGGGCATAATACCTACCCTCACCATGTGCAATAGGAATTTTAAGAGGTTTATCCTTAGATACAAATTTAGTCATCGCAGAGTCGATATTTTCTGCACGTATATACTGATTTTTACAAACGAACTTCTGACTATTATTATGTAATAATGCTCCCGGTAACAATCCTGCTTCGCATAAGATCTGAAATCCGTTACAAACACCGAAAACAAAACCTCCGTTATCAGCAAATTCAATCACCTTTTCCATTATCGGAGAAAATTTCGCTATTGCTCCCGACCTCAAATAATCACCATATGAAAAACCTCCCGGAACAGCAATTGCATCACAATTCTGAAGATCCGTATCCTTATGCCACAACTCAACAACCTCTTGTCTAAGAATATCTCTGAGAGTATAAATCATATCATGGTCACAATTTGATCCCGGAAAAATTATTACTCCAAATTTCATTGAATTTCTTTTAAAATTTTGTTCAAAGATACTATTATTATGGCTAAAATAAAAAAGATATTACTAAGCATCTTAAATTTTTTATTGAAATTTTTAGTCCCTGATAACATTAATTGTACGCTTTTCCGTACTTTTACAAATCAAAAGTATTTTATGGATAAAAAATATTTTGTACACGAATCTTCTTATATAGATGAAGGAAGCGAGATCGGTGAAGAAACGAAGATCTGGCACTTTTCCCATATAATGTCAAATTGTAAAATAGGCCGGAATTGTAACATAGGGCAAAATGTAGTAGTTTCTCCTTATGTGATTTTGGGAAATAATGTAAAAATCCAGAATAATGTTTCGGTATATACGGGAGTTATTTGCGAAGATGATGTTTTTCTGGGACCATCAATGGTATTTACAAATATTATTAATCCGCGCAGTGCCGTAAACCGGCGTGACAATTATTTGAAAACCACAGTAAAAAAAGGAGCCTCAATAGGAGCAAATGCAACTATAATTTGCGGACATAACATTGGATGCTATGCATTTATCGGAGCAGGATCTGTTGTTACCAAAGATGTTCCTGATTATGCATTAATGATTGGTAATCCTGCAAAACAAACAGGGTGGATGAGCAGATACGGACATAAATTGACATTTGACAAGAACGGGTACGCAATATGCCCTGAAAGTAAAGAAAAATATATATTAAAAGACGGAATCGTTGAAATAGATAATAAAGAATTATAAAAAATATAAAAATGAATTTTGCTTTAATCGGAGTAGCAGGATATGTAGCAGAAAGACATGTGCGGGCAATAAAAGAAACCGGCAATGAACTGGTTGCTACACTTGACGTTTGTGACAGTGTCGGATTCTTGGATTCATATTTTCCTGATGCCGACTTTTTCCATGAGTTCGAAAGATTCGACAGACATGTTGACAAATTAAGCCGTACAGATAAACGTATAAATTATGTAAGTATATGTTCACCAAATTATCTGCATGATTCTCATATACGTTTTGCTCTCAGGCATAAAGCAGATGCAATTTGCGAAAAACCTCTGGTACTGAATCCCTGGAATATTGACGCTTTAAGCGAAATAGAAAAAGAAACAGGAAAAAAAGTATACAATATACTTCAATTAAGACTTCACCCATCTATCATTGAACTAAAAAAAAGAATAGATAGCGGACCTAAAGATAAAATATACGATGTGGATCTGGCTTATATAACATCACGCGGAAAATGGTACCATTATTCATGGAAAGGTGAGATACAGAAATCGGGAGGAATAGCAACAAATATCGGAGTTCATTTCTTTGATATGTTGACATGGATATTCGGAAATGTAAAAACCAACACTGTAAACCTGACAACAAATACAACTTCAGCTGGGGTACTGGAATTGGAAAAAGCCAGGGTAAAATGGTTTTTATCCATTGATGTTAATACGTTACCTGTTGAAATCAAAGAAAAAGGTCAGCGAACATACCGTTCCATAAAAATAGGGGACGAAGAAATAGAATTCAGCGATGGATTCATTGACCTCCATACCGAAAGCTACAGGCACATATTATCGGGAAAAGGCTTTGGTCTTGACGAAGCACGGAAAAGCATTCAACTGGTATATGATATAAGAAATAAAAAACCGGTAGGCTTAAACGGAGATTACCATCCTTTCCTGAAAAATATAAATTAAATAATTATTTTTTAAGTCCGATTTGAATTATTTTTGTAGCAATAAATATTTTTAATATGTACAAATCTATTATTAACAAACAGGGAATCATATCAGTAATTGGCTTAGGTTATGTAGGGCTACCTATAGCTTTGGAATTTGCAAAACATGTAAAAGTTATAGGTTTTGATATAAAACAAGACCGGATTGATATGATGAGAAGAAATATAGACCCCAGCAGCGAACTGGAACCTAAAGATTTTGAAGGAGCAGATATTTTTTTTACTGCTGACCCGGAGGATCTAAAAAGGGCGACTTTTCATATTATAGCTGTTCCAACTCCTATTGATGAGCATAATCTTCCGGATCTCTCCCCTATTTTAAAAGCTTCGGAAACTGTTGGCAAAATACTTAAAAAAGGAGATTACGTAGTTTATGAATCAACTGTATACCCTGGTTGTACTGAAGAAGATTGTGTACCTGTACTGGAAAAAATGTCCGGACTTAAATATATTGACGATTTTAAAGTAGGATTTTCACCGGAAAGAATAAATCCTGGCGATAAACAACATTCATTGGTTAATATTATAAAGGTTACATCAGGATGCGATCCCGAATCAGCAGAAAATATTGCAAAAGTTTATGAACTGATCATTAAGGCGGGAGTTCACAGAGCCAGTTCGCTCAAAGTAGCAGAAGCAGCCAAGATAATTGAAAACACCCAACGAGATGTAAATATTGCTTTAATGAACGAACTGTCAGTCATTTTTGATACAATGGGAATAAATACTTTTGAAGTCCTTGAGGCAGCAGGTACAAAATGGAATTTTCTCAGATTTATACCAGGACTTGTCGGTGGACATTGTATTGGTGTAGATCCGTATTATTTGTTGCATAAAGCAAAACAACTTGGATATCATGCAAGAATGATAAACTCAGGAAGAGCCATTAATGACGGCATGGGCGCTTATGTTGCAGAAAAAACTGTTAAACTTATTATTTCAAAAGAAAAAGAAATCACAACTTCCAGAGTTCTGGTAATGGGAATGACTTTTAAAGAAGATGTTACCGATATCAGAAATTCAAGAGTGATAGACATTCTGGACGAATTAAGTAAATATAACGTAAAGTATAATGTTATTGATCCTTTTGCAGACCATCATGAAGTTAAAAATGAATATAATGTTGACATGGTTGATGCACCAAGTGGAAAATACGATGCAATTATCGTAGCTGTAAACCATAAACCATACACAGAACTTGATGAAACATATTTCAGTGATCTGCTTAATAATAATGGCATACTTATTGATATAAAAGGTATTTACAGAAACAAAATGAAAAATATAACATATTGGAGTTTATAAGAAAATTTAAATAATAATTTAAATCGGTAATTATTATTATACCGATTTATTTTTATAATAATGCCAAATGAAATTAACACAGGAAAAAATAGTTGAATCCCTAAAAACTGTCATACATCCAGAAACAGGGAATAATATTGTTGATTCAGGAATTCTTACGGATATGACCATAAATGGTAATGAAATAAATATCACACTTTTATTTCAAAAACCAACCGATCCGTTCATCAATTCAATAAAAAGATCTATTAACGCTGTACTCAATGATGATTTCGGTAAAAATATTACAATAAATATTACAACAAAAGTACAAACAAAACAAAACAAAAAAGAAGATCCGGAAAACGAAGGCATCCCCGGAGTTAAAAACATAATTGCCGTAGCAAGCGGTAAAGGAGGGGTCGGAAAGTCTACTGTTACAGTAAACCTAGCCTTATCTCTTGCACAAAAAGGCTATAAAGTTGCTGTTATCGATGCTGATATTTTTGGACCAAGTATTCCTAAAATGTTTGGGATAGAAGACGCAAAACCCTCGGGAACAGTTGAAAACGGTAACGACTATATCATTCCAGTAGAAAAATACGGAATAAAAATCCTTTCAGTAGGATTCTTTGTCGATCCAAAAGATGCCACAATATGGAGAGGTCCTATGGCGACAAATGTCTTAAGGCAATTAATGCTCCAGGCTAAATGGGGAGAAATAGATTATATGCTTGTTGATACACCTCCGGGTACAAGTGATATTCATCTTACTCTCGTACAATCAGTTCCTGTGACAGGAGTTGTGGTTGTAAGTACCCCGCAGCAAGTAGCAATAGCAGATGCACGAAAAGGGATAGCAATGTTCAGGGCTAAAGGAATTGAAGTTCCGGTTTTAGGATTGGTTGAGAATATGTCGTGGTTTACACCTGCAGAATTACCTGAAAACAAATATTATATATTCGGTAAAGAAGGTGTTGAAAAACTGGCAGAAGAAACCGATACTAAAATATTGTCGCATATACCTATAGTACAATCTGTTTGCGAAAGCGGAGACAGCGGATATCCAATTGCTTTACAAACAAATACTATTGAAGGAAAAGCATTTGAAAATCTTGCAACTAATTTTATCAAAGCAGTTGAAGAAAGAAACTCAATCTTACCTCCTACGAAACAAGTAAAAGTAAATTAATTAAAATAAATCTTTATGGAAGAAATAATCAAAAAAATTGAAGAATCGATAAAAGAAATAAGACCATTCTTAAATGCTGATGGCGGAGATATTAGCCTTATTGAAGTAACACCGGACTATGTTGTTAAGGTGAAACTTTTAGGAGCTTGCGGTTCATGTCCTTTTAGTCTTCAAACTTTAAAACTGGGAGTTGAAGATAAACTAAAAAGAGATGTGCCCGAAGTAAAAGAAGTTGTCGCAGTGTAAAGCTGGCGGCTGATGAGCTGTGGCTACTGAGCGTCGGTTGGAGAGCGGAGTCGAACCAAGTCGAAGCAAGCTGGAGCCACTGCCCTTTATTCAATAATCCATAAATAAGTGAATGAGATTGGTTATTCTGAAATACTTAAATTTCATTCACTTATTTCCTTTTGTTTTACTTACCAGAGCACAGAACCAGTTCATCATATGGAAATAAAGAAAGATCAAACGCCATTAATATTTGATAAGATATATGAAAGTTATGACCAGATGAACCACATCATTTCATTAGGTCTTGACAAAAGATGGCGAAAAAAATTCGTAAAATTACTTAAAAACCGGGATTATGATGTGGTTATCGACCTTGCATCCGGGACCGGTGATCTTTTGGTTGAACTTGCCGCATTAAATGCAAAACATTATTACGCTATAGATCCCTCTGTTAAAATGCTGACTTTAGCAGAGACAAAATTTTATTGTGCAGATTTCATTAATGCATCTGCAGAAAGCATGCCTTTCAATAACAATTCTGTTGATCTGATAACAATTTCGTTTGGAATCAGGAATTTTCCGGATATGAAAAAAGCTTTTGACGAAATGTACAGAATTCTCAATAATAACGGAATTGTATCAATTATGGAATTTTCCATTCCTGAGTTTTTTCTGTTCCGTTGGGGATTTTTAATTTATTTGAAAGCTATCATTCCTCTACTTGTAACAATTTTCCGAAAAAACAAACAAGCATACAAATATTTACAGGAATCTATACTTGACTTCGGTAGAAATATAAAAGTAACTGAACTGCTTGAAGAATCCGGTTTTATTATAACAAAAAAGAAAAAATTGACATTAGGCGTTGTTAGTATTTATTCCTGCAAAAAAATAAATAACAATTAAACATTCATAAATATATAAATAAAAAGAACTCCTGCCGTTACCAACAGGAGTCTAGTATATTATGAAAATTATTTTTATTCTTCAGCCGGAGCTTCAGCAACCTGAGTATCTTCTGCAACTGCAACAGGCTCTTCAATTACCGGCTCAACTTTTTTTGTTTTAGTAGTTTTTTCAACAGGTTTTTCAATTATTTGTTCGGCAGAAACATTTGGAATAATTGATACAAAAGATCTGTTTCCGCTTTTTTTCTGGAATTTTACTGTTCCGTCTGCTAATGCAAAAAGCGTATGATCTCTTCCTATTCCTACGTTAGATCCCGGATGATGAACAGTACCACGTTGACGAACAATAATATTACCTGCAATAGCAGCCTGACCTCCGTATATTTTTACACCTAATCTTTTACTTTCGGATTCACGACCGTTACGCGAACTACCGGCTCCTTTTTTATGTGCCATTTTTAAATACTTTTAAAATTATGCTTTAATATCTTGTATTTCTATCTCTGTTAAATGTTGACGATGACCATTTAATTTCTGGTAACCTTTTCTTCTTTTTTTCTTAAAAACAAGGACCGTATCACCTTTACAGTGTTTTAAAACTTTTGCTGATACAGAAGCTTTGTCAACATTGGGAGTGCCGACAGTTACATTGTCATTATTATCTATCAGAAGAACATTATCGAATTTCACTTCGCTTCCTTCTTCATTTTCCAAACGATTTACAAAAAGTCTGGATCCTTTTTCAACTTTGAACTGTTGTCCGGCTATTTCAACTACTGCGTACATTTCAAATTTATTTTTAATATGTCTATCTTACTAAAATTTAGGACTGCAAATGTATAAATTTTATTTTAGTAAGCAAAGTTTTTTTTGCATTTTTTTATATTCCGACAATAAACAAAGAAAAATATTTCTATCTGCAATCATAAATCATTATAAATCAAATTATTAAATTATCCGGTTTTTAGAATGTTTTATTTAATATTATTCTAAAAGTTGTCCCTCCTCCTATTTCGGAATGCTTAACAAAAACTTTACCTTCATGATATTGTTCCACGATTCTCTTTACCAAAGATAACCCAAGCCCCCAGCCACGGTTTTTAGTAGTGAAACCGGGACTGAAAACAGTTTTCTGGCATGATTTTGGAATCCCTTTTCCTGTATCTTTAATATCAATATATACTGAATTCACATTTTCCTGAACAGAAACAGTTATTTTTCCGGATTCACCTATTGCGTCAACCGCATTTTTACATATATTTTCGATTACCCACTCAAACAAATCAACATTTAAAGGAATCAATAATTCTTTATTTGCAGGATACGTTCTTTCCATTGTTATAGTTTGCGGTAACCGTGAACGCATATAATCCAGCGAATTATCAATTAATTCGTATAAATTGCTTAATTCTAATTTAGGCTGACTTCCTATTTTTGAAAAACGGGCTGTTATCTTTTCAAGCCTTTTTACATCTTTTTCAACTTCATTAATTAATTCAGTATTTTGATTTTCTTCTTTTAAAATTTCGACCCATGCCATTAAAGAAGATATGGGAGTTCCCAACTGATGTGCTGTTTCTTTCGACATCCCCAGCCATACCTGATCCTGCTCCGCTTTTCTGGAAACACTGAATGCAAAATATGCCGTCAAAATAAATAAAAACACAATCCCAAGTTGAACAAAAGGATAGTATTGTAGTTGAAGCAACAAAAAAGAATCTGAATAATAAACCCTGTGAATTTCAGTACCGTCGTCTATTTTTATTGTGAAATAATCTTTTTGCTCATTCTTAAATTCCTGTAATACCTTTGCCCTTATCAATTCATTGTTCATCCTCACAGAATCCAGGTTACGATACGAAATAATGTTATCATTCATATCTACCAGAATCACCGGTACTGTTTCATTGTTCTTTAATACCTCAAATATAAAACTTATATCCTGCTCCTGTTCCGGATTTGAATTTATGAATTCCTGCATTGCCGCTGCCCACAGTTCGATCCGTTTTCTTTCTTCTGCAGCAAGGCTTTTCATCAGACGATTAGTATACCATAACGACAAAAAACCTATCAATATGGCAAAAATCACCAGACTAAACTTCCAACGCTTTTTTTTACTGTATATTTTCACTATTATAAATTTCTACTAAAATAATTCAGTGTTGTAAAAATAAAATGTTTTTTACGGAATTATTTTTACGGAACATTAAATTACTTTTTATTAAAACGAAATCTTTATCTAATAAATTATTTTAAATTGTATTATTTGTAAAAAAAACATGCACAATAGTACTCCCCAAAAAAGAATTATACCCGAAATCCTTCCTGTATTTACAAATATATATGAAAGTAACAGACTTAAAGGAGCAAAGAATACTATAACCTGTTCATTATTAGCAAAAGGACTTATAAAATAAATAATAGCAAAAAATAAGTAAAATATTAAAATATTTTGTGCTTTACGGGTAAAAATATTCTGTGAAACATTTAAAACAAATTTGGATATTATTGCAATAACCGATAAGATCAAAACAGGTAAAAATATATACAGGTTATATTTATTTATACGGATATGATACTCCGAAAAAGTATCGTATATAGTTGAAAGAAGTTCTGAAAAATCAAAGTATAAATATATAATAGAACCAGCTATTACCAAAGGACAAAAAATTCCCATGATCAAAGAAATAAGCTCTTTCAAAGTAAAAGGCCTTATTATTATCAGGGCAATTATTAATAAAGGTAAAAAAATAACAAATTTATATACTAATAATATTGATAATCCAAATAAAAGACCTGCGTCAAAACAATTACCATAAGCCTTAAATTTTTTGTAAGAATAAAAAATACTGACAACAGACATATATAAAAGCATCGAAGCAAATATTTCAGGCAGTATCCTCTGAACATTTACATAAAGTCCTGTAATTATAACATAAAAAATTCCGGGAGATTGATATGCCGATTCGACTATGGAAAGGTCCAGGTTTGTTTTTATAATAAAAAAAGCAAATGCATAATAGACTAAAAGTGCTACAACAGCCGATATATATTGAAACATCCTAGACTCTCCAAGCTCCGGAAATATATAGGAATAATGCTCATAAGATTCTGTTGGCTGCGGCATATAAATAAACTTAAATGACCATAGTGCCAGCATAATTACAAACATTAAAATAAAGTTTACGGGATTATTTGACTTTAAAACCTTTATCATAGTTATTTTTTCAGGTCATTGCCAAGATCTTTTCTGTAATACATTTTATCAAACTTTATTTTTTTTATGGATTTATAAGACTTTTCCAAAGCTTCAAAAATATTATCTCCATATGAGCTGACAGCCAGAACTCTTCCTCCTGATGTTACATTTTCGGAATCTTTGACCGACGTACCTGCATGAAAAACTATACTTTCGGTAACATTATCCAGTCCATATATAACTTTTCCTTTTTCATATTCTTCAGGATATCCTCCGGATACTAACATTACTGTAGACACAGCCCTTGCATCTACCCGTATATTCTCATTTTCCAGTTCTTTTCCTGATACTGACATTAATACAGGCAAAAGATCCGATTCTATACGCGGTATAACAACCTCTGTTTCGGGATCTCCCATTCTTACATTATATTCTATTACATAGGGATTTCCTTTTATATTAATTAATCCGAAAAAAATAAACCCCTTATAATCCATATTTTCTTCTTTTATGCCGTGAATTGTAGGTTTTATTATCGAATTTTCAACTTTAGCAGCAAACTGTTCATCATAAAAAGAAACGGGAGATACTGCCCCCATGCCTCCGGTATTTAATCCCGTATTATTTTCACCAATCCTTTTATAATCCTTGGCTTCCGGTAATATTTTATATGATCTGCCGTCTGTAATAACAAATACCGAACATTCAACGCCATCCATATATTCCTCTATTACAACTTTTGATCCGGCATTCCCGAATTTTCCTTCTAAAATATTCTTTAATTCACTTACAGTCTCTTCAAAATCGTTCAATATCAAAACTCCTTTTCCGGCTGCAAGCCCATCAGCCTTTAAAACAAACGGAGGATCTAGTGTTTTTAAAAATTCTATTGATTCTTCAAGGTTTTCATTAGTTGCAGTATGATATCTGGCAGTAGGGATATTATATTTCTGCATAAATTTTTTCGCAAAATCTTTACTCCCCTCAAGCTGGGCTCCATCCTTACCGGGACCTATTACCATCAAATTATTATGTTCAGGCCTGATGCTGAAAAAATCTACGATACCATTCACCAAAGGATCTTCGGGTCCTACTACAAGCATATCGACTTTATTAGAAATTATAAATTCCGAAATTTCTTCAAAATTTAAAATATTTAAAGGAACATTTTCTGCTATCTGTAAAGTCCCGGCATTTCCCGGAGCTACATATAATTTATCTAAAAGTTTGCTTTGTGCTATTTTCCATGCTAATGCATGTTCTCTTCCGCCCGACCCTAGAATTAATACATTCATAAATGTTTTTTTCGTCAAAATTATTAAAAAATTCAATGATCGGAAGTATTTAATAACTTACTTTTCACAGAAAAACCGAGACACCATAAAATACAACAAAACTAACAAATCGCAGATAATATTGCAATTTATATTTATATTACAACTAGTTATTTATTAAAAAACTCAACTTTTTAAACAATTTCTTATCTCATTATGTTTATAACATGTACGAAAATATTGATAAGCGGTTTGTAGACTATAGAAAAACAATTAACCTATACTATATAACCAGAAAGAACAAAGCCGGATAAAGCTGTCCGCTTTTGACCTTTGATATTTTATCATATATTCCAGTATTTTTTAATCCAGAATGCCGGGCTACTATTTATCGTATTTCAAAAAGTTATATATTTGAAATCAAAAATATTTGTGAAAAATACTCAGGAAACAGACATAATGATTGACGGAGTAAAACTTCATGTTTTACGGACAAACAATTTCCCGGACAGGCCGACAATAATATTTTTGCATGAATCTTTCGGTTGCATAGAACTATGGAAGGATTTCCCTATAATGTTAGGAGAAAAAACAAAATGTAACATCTTAATATATGATAGGCAAGGTTATGGTAAATCCGATCCGTTTTCTGTAAAAAAACGCACAAACGATTATCTGGAAAAAGAAGCAGACATTCTTTATAAGATTTTAAAACATCTTGAAATTAAAAATGCAATTCTTTTTGGACACAGTGACGGAGCTAATATTTCTCTTATTACTGCTTCCAGATATCCGGAAAACATTTTAGCTGTAATATCTGAAGCTGCACATTTGTTTGTAGAGGATATAACGCGTAAAGGAATAAATGATGCTATTGATAAATATGAACATTCAGATCTAAAACAAAAGTTAGAAAAATACCATTCCGGTAAAACCGATGCCTTATTTTATGCCTGGGCTGACATATGGCTATCAGAATCTTTTGTAAAATGGAATATGGAACATTTTTTACCGAATATAAAATGTCCGGTTTTAGTGATCCAGGGTACTGAAGATGAATACGGAAGTATGGAACAGGTAAATTCGGTCGTAAATAATGTGAAAAGTTATGTATCGCAATTAATTATTCAGGGAACCGGGCATTCTCCTCATCTCAAAGCCAAAGAGCTGGTTTTGAATGAAGTTTCCTGTTTTATTATAAATACATTATAAAAAATCCCTGATTATAATTATAATCAGGGATTTAAATGAAGCCTTCTTAAATTTTTACCATTCAATTTTTCTTTCAACGACATTCCCATCTGTCATAGTATATTGATTCAAAGAACCTTCTCTTGACTGAATCACCATATACAGCATAGGCTCGTCACCACTGCGTAATGCTCTTACTCCATTTGGAGCTACCCGAACAATACTTCCTTCGGCAACAGGAAAGATATCTCCATCAACCTGAAAATCACCAAACCCTTTCAAAACAATATAAATTTCCTCATTTTGTTTATGAGTATGATAGAAGCGACTTTCTTTATGTGACGGAAGTTCCTCGAACGAAATTTCTGTACCGGTAGCTTTTACTGCATCTTTAATAAATACTTTTTCTTGTTGATTACTCATGTTTCCAATACTTATGGCTGAATAATTCTGTCCTTCTTCCAATTTTTCTATTTTTTCCATAATTTTTATTTTTAAAATTAATAAATTATTTAACTTTCTTTTTTAGAGATACTCTCTTATTTATAGCACAAAGATAAATTAAAAACTTATTATAAAACAAGAACTTACAATATGTTCATATACTGACAAAAAGGTTAGTTTTCCTGTTTTTTAAAGAATTAAAAGGAAAAATTTTTTGATTTTATTTTTTGGTTACAAATATTAAAAAATATATGTACCTTTATATTGTAAAGAAACTTTCTTTTGGAAAGTTTCTGATTGATCGAAAAAAAGAGTTATAATAATGAAAGTAAAAAAGAATAAATCGCTAATTCAGATTTGTCCTGTACGTAATGTTATTTCACGTATAGGCGATAAGTGGTCAATTCTAATATTATTAACATTAAATGATAATGGAATCCTTCGCTACAGTCAGTTAAACCGTGAAATTCCGGATATTTCACAAAAAATGCTTGCGAATACATTAAAATCCCTGGAAGCAGATAAATTAATAATCCGCAAGGTTTATCCTGAAGTTCCTCCGCGTGTTGAATACCGGCTTACAGATATCGGAAAGTCTTTAATTCCTCATATTATTGCTCTGACAAATTGGGCAAATGAAAATATGAAAGAAATAGTTAAGAATAGAAATAAGAAAAACAAGCCTGAGAATTAAAATAAGTTTATAAAATTCTTTTCTATACAAGTCGCTTTTTTCCTATACTTTGTTACCTGCCAGCAATAGAGAGCATGATAAGAAACAGAAGTGTCAAAAATAAAGTAAAAATGAAAACAGAAATAACCAAATTTGATAACCTTACATCTGAACAAGTAGGAAAACTTTTCCCTATACAGATTGTACCTTATGATCCTGAATGGGAAATACTTTTTGAACAAGAAAAAGCAATGATAAACAAAGTATTGAGTGAGAATTTGGTGGTAAATATAGAACATTTTGGTAGTACTTCTGTTGCAGGACTTGCTTCGAAACCAACCATTGACATTATGGTAGAAGTGCCAGATTTAAGCGAAAAGATAAAGAAATTTATAACTGAAAAATTAGAAACGATTGGTTACGGAAATATGTATAATGCCGAACAAAAAAATAAAATGACTTTCGGCAAAGGATATAATGAGAATTCCACCAGCAAAATAACCTATCATGTACACATTCGCGAAAAAGATAATAAATTGCAAGATGAAATATATTTCCGTGATTATTTGCGTCAAAACTCTAAAGCTCGTGATGAGTATGCAAAATTGAAGTACACATTAGCCGAAAAGTATCAATTTAATCGTGAAGACTACACACAGGCAAAGACTGAATTTATTATTAAAATTACAGAGCAACAAAAAAAGAAAACAAATAATGAATAACAAAGTGCCGGCAGGTAACAAACCGTTTAACAAATAATCCTTTATCCATTATTTTCCCATTTCTTTCCAGATTTATCTTTATATTTGTTATGAAACTTAATATCAGGTTGAATAATGAAAATTCTTGTAATAGAGGATGAAAAAAATCTCAGGGAAACTATTGTTGATTTTCTTACCGGAGAAAAATATGTGGTAGAATCCGTTTTTGATTATAATTCTGCTCTCGAAAAAGTATGTGTTTATGACTATGATTGTATATTGCTTGACATTATGCTTCCTGACGGCAATGGCTTATCAATATTGCAGGAATTAAAAAAAATGCATAAAAAAGACAGTGTGATAATAATTTCTGCAAAAGATTCTATTGACGATAAAGTTTTAGGTCTTGATCTGGGAGCCGATGATTATCTTGCAAAACCATTCCATCTTGCAGAACTAAATGCCCGTATAAAATCAATTATACGCCGGAAACAATCCGACGGAGACACAAGTATTACTCTTGAAAATATAAATTTTGACCAGGATAAAAGAAAAGTTTTTGTATATGATAAAGAGCTTGTATTAAACCGTAAAGAGTTCGATATTTTATATTATTTTATTACAAATCCTAATAGGGTAATATACAAAACAACACTTGCAGAATCTGTTTGGGGCGATAATATAGATCAATCTGATAATCTGGATTTTATATACTCACAGGTTAAAAACCTGCGTCGCAAATTGAAAGAAGCCGGTGCAATTCCTACAATTAAAGCAGTTTATGGATTCGGATATAAACTTTGTACTAACAATGACGAATAACCTCTTTTAACATGAAACTTATTCATTATACAACCGGCAAGCTGACTTTGTTGTTATTTTTACTTATAAGTACTTGGGGAATACTCTTTTTCTTTGCCATGCATCACGAAATTATGGATGAAACCGATGATATGCTTAGAAGCTATCGTGATATCTTTATAAAAAAAGCATTAAAAGATTCCACACTCTTAAATACAACATATGAAACTACATTCGACCGCTATGCAATACATCCGGTAAATAATGAAGAGGCAAGACACTACAAAGAAAAGTGGCTTAATGAAGATATGTACTTCCCGGAAGGAAATGAGCATATCCCTGTAAGAGTATATAAATCAATTTTCCTGGCTTCAGACGGATGCTATTATGAGTTGGAAGTAAAAATGTCCACATTAGAGCGCGACGATATGATTGAAACACTTATCATATACTTAACAGCCCTTTTTATTTTACTATTAGTATGCATTTATGTCGGTAATCTTATAATTTTGAAAAACAGTTTTTCTCCTTTAAAAAAATTACTGTTGTGGCTCAATTCAATTATTCCCGGAAAGCCTGTTCCTCCATTAAATAACGACACAAAAATCATAGAGTTCAAACAATTGAATGATGCAGCCTATAATATGAGTCAACTTAATTTTAAAGTTTATGAACAGCAGAAACAATTTACCGAAAATGCCGCTCATGAATTGCAAACACCTCTGGCAACAGCATTGAATAAACTTGATCAATATGTACAAAATGAGCAACTTACAGAAAAACAATTGACAGAAATAGATCTGATCTATCGTTCGTTAAATAATGTTATCAGATTAAACAAATCATTACTTCTTATTTCGCGTATTGAAAACAAACAGTTCCATGAAAATATAAATATTAATATAAACTCTTCAGTTTATAAAATGACTGCCGACTTTACCGAGATATATGAATACAAAAATCTTGAGCTCATAATTGAAAGTAAAGATGAATGTAATGTATTAATGAACGAAATATTATCTGAGATTTTAATCTCCAATTTACTTAAAAATGCTTTTATACATTCTGAGAATAACGGAAAAATCACTGTCATAATAGAAAAAAGTAATCTGATTATAAAAAATACAGGAGAAAACGCTTTGGATGAAGAAAAAATATTCGATCGTTTTTATATGTCTTCCAACAAAAAAGAAAATTCGACCGGGTTAGGTCTGTCAATTATAAGATCTATCTGTAATTTATATAAGTTCCACATATACTATCAATTCAGGCAAGAACATATTTTTACAATAAAGTTCAAATAAAAATTTAAAAAAAATTCCTAAATCTTTACCAATTTGCTTCCGATTTTTGTTTATACATTATAAAATAAATTTTAGTATTAATTTTAAATTATTATAATTATGAAAAAAATCGTTTTTATAGCTTTATTAAGCTTTTTATCTGTCCAAATCCTACCTGCACAGGAAGTAGTAACACAAGACATAAAAAAACTTCCGCAAAAAGCGCAGGATTTTATTGCAAAACATTTCTCAGGAGAAAAGATTTCCTATATCAAAATTGATGAAGAACTTTTAAAGACAGACTATGATGTTACCTTTGTAAGTGGTAAAGAACTAGAATTTACAAAAGACGGCGAATGGAAAGAAGTAGATTGTAAAAATTCGGCAGTACCTTCCGAAATAATACCTGCAAATATCCTTACATACGTAAAACAAAATTTCAGCAATTTAGACATCACCAAAATAGAAAAAAAGTCTAAATCCTACGAAGTAGAATTATCAAACAATCTTGATCTCGAATTTGACAAGAATGGTAATTTTTTAAGAATAGATGACTAACACATTAAAAATATAAATTATGAAATTAATAATAAATTTAGGTATAGTTCTGATTATGTCGGGATTGGTCTTCATTTCCTGTGAGAAATCGGAAAAAGCCCCAAACAGTATGGTCGGAGATAATTTTGACAGCCTGTATCCTAACGCAAAACATATTGAATGGGAAATAGAAAAAGGTTATTATGTAGCAGAATTCCGTGACGGAAACCATGATAAAGAGGCCTGGTTTGATAATAGCTATTCCTGGGTACTTACAAAAACCGAATATGAACGTAAAGTACCTGATCTGGTAAAAGAAACTATTAATAATTCCAACTATAAAGGCTGGCATATTGATGATGTTGATTTTATTGAAAAAGTAAACAGAGATCCGTTTTACATAGTTGAAGTTGAAAAAGGAGAATCAGAAGTCGACCTTTATATCTCAAATAATGGGGAGATTATAGCTGAAATTACCGAAAATGGTGATTATCACAGGGAAATATCTGATATATAGACTTTAATGTTAAATATCTAAAATCACATTCATGGGCTCTTAAGATAAAGAAATTACTTTATTAACATTTTATTATAAAGTAATTTCTTTATTTCTTTCTGTAAAATTTATAATTTTGTAAAAAATTTATTCGATATGGAAGATTTACAAGAAAAACAACCTGTTAAAAATAATGACAAAACAACAAAGATATTAATAGCATTGATTTCGGTTATGATAATAGCTATTGGAGTAATGGGCTATATGTTATACGACATGAAAAAGCTGAATACCCAAATGATGTCAAAAAACCAGGAAGTTACCATAGAAAAAGAAACTTTGAAGAGACAGTTGACTGATCTTCTGGATGATTATGATGAATTAAGTACTTCAAATGATAGTTTAAATTCAGAGATAATACGTGAAAAAGAACATATTCAGACTCTCATAAAAGAACTTGAAGGAGTAAGGAACTATAATTACAGTATACAGAAAAAATATGAAGAAGAATTAGCCTCGTTACGAAAAATAATGAGAGGATATGTTTACCAGATAGATAGTCTTGACCAGCTCAACAAACAGTTAATAGCTGAAAATGTACAGGTTAAACAGGCTCATAGCAGGATTAAGGATGAAATGGATCTGGTTGTAGAACGCAATGACGAACTTGAATTAGCTATTGAAGAAGCAAGTATAGTGAAAACTGCCGGTATTGGTGTAAAATTCCTTAATAAGAAAAATAAAGAAGTAAATAAACCCAAAAGAGCTGAAAGAATCCAGGTTAATTTTACACTTGTATCCAACGATCTGGCTGAAAGCGGAGCCAGACGTATTTATCTCAGGATAATACGTCCCGACGGATATGCCCTTACCGATGGGAACACATTCGAATTCCGTGAAAAAAATATTGTTTATTCTGCATACAGGGATGTCACTTATGAAAAACAAGATCTGGGTGTTGCAATATATTATGATATGGCAGAAACATTTATTCCCGGAAAATATAATATAGAATTATATATGAGTGGTAACCTTATAGGACAAACTTTCTTTACAATTGAAAAGTAACTTTTTTATATCTTATATTTTTAATTTCCTGCAAATAGACACTATAAGCCCAATAATCGAAAGGCATACTGATGTTAATATGCTTATTATCTGCATAGTATCTTTTGTAGCATTATTAATATTTATTTTTATAAAAACATTCTATCAGGGATTTATCAGGCAACTTTTTTACAATTTTTTTATTGTGGAAAATTCCGGAAACAGCCTTACAGAAAACAACACTACAAATTTTCAGGCTAACTCAATATTAATGATAGCTTCAACATTAAGTATAACTACCGCTTTGTTTACTCTCTGTAATTATTCCAACATATTTTTAATAAGCCCCGATATTAATTCTATTACATTATTATTTAAGATTTTTATTTTTCTGATCGCATACTTCATTTTTAAATGGACCGCTTTGACAATAATCGGCTGGACTTATGAAATAAAAAGATACACAAACTCATATACAAAATTCATATATAATCTTATTAAAGTAATTGGGATAACCATTTTTCCCATATATATAATAATTCCTTTTGTTGATGGGGCTTTTACAAAAATACTTATAATAGCTGTTGCACTATGTTTTGCATTGTCCTATATATATAAATTCATAATTTTTTTTTCAAATTCATTTAAAATAAAATTTTTTAATCATTATTCGATTTTGTATTTTTGCATTTTTGAAATTTTACCCATATTGTTTTTATTAAAAGCAGTAAGGTAAATTGAAAAATAGAGTGATAGTCAATTTGTAATAACTTATGAAAATAAAAAACGTTCTTGTTTCTCAACCAAAGCCGGAAACTGAAAAATCTCCATATTTTGATTTAGCAAAGAAATATAATCTGAGAATTGATTTCAGGCCATTTGTACAAGTAGAAGGAGTGCCGGTAAAAGAATTCAGGCAATCAAAAGTTGATATCGCCGAGCATACTGCAATAATATTTAACAGCAGGACTGCAATTGACCACTTTTTCAGAACGTGTGAAGAAATAAAAGTACCGGTAAATGATATGTGGAAATACTTTTGTTTTTCCGAAGCAATTGCTCATTATTTGCAAAAATATGTTGTATACCGTAAAAGAAAAATATTTTATGGAAATTCAACATTTGACGATCTCTTAACTACGATACAAAAATTTCCGGATGAAAAATATCTTGTACCGTTAAGTGATGTTCATAAACAAGAAATTCCAAGTAAATTAACCAAAGCAAATATTAACTTCACAAAAGCTATTTTATATCGTACTGTCAGTGCAAAATTATCGGATATAAACATAAAAAACTATGATGTTCTGGTATTTTTCAGTCCTGCAGGAGTTGCATCATTAAAACAAAATTTTCCTGACTTTGTACAGGAAGAAACATGTATAGGAGCATTTGGTCCTACTACGGCAAAAGCCGTTGAAAATTTAGGTTTAAGACTTGATATAAATGCACCTATTCCCGAAGCACCATCAATGCCTGCAGCACTTGAGCTATTTATCAGGGCAAATAATAAATAGTAAAAAAATATAACAGAAATAAGTCTGTTATATTTTTTTTTACTTTACCAATCAATACCATGGATAATTCATTGAAACGAGATTCAATATTAAGATTAAAATCAGAAATTCAGGATTTGTTTGACAATGGAAAAAGAGAATATCCGGGTATTATAAAAGTTGTATGGATCCAGGAAAAAGATATCGAAGAAGGAAAAGTAAAAATTTTTATCTCCGTACCAAAAAAAATAATAAATAAAGCTGTTCGCAGAAATCTTGTTAAACGACGCATAAAAGAAGCTCTAAGAATAAACCTTACCGAACTGAAGGACTTATGTAAACAAAACAATATTTGCATTAAGTTAGGAGTTGTTTATATACATTCTTCAATTGAAGAATTCGATCAAATCGAAAATAAAATAATGTTAACTTTACAAAAAATATATTCTAAAATTTATGAAACTCTTTAACAGAATAAAAACGTTCTTAGGCTCCAGAAAAAAAATATCTATATCCGTTGTAGTACTGGTATTAATAATATCAATATCATTTACTGCCAGTCGTAATACAGACAATAATTTTGAAACAGTTAAAAATCTGGATATATTTTATTCACTATACAAGGAAGTAAATCTTTATTATGTAGATCCTATAGTTCCCGGTGATATTATAAAAACAGGTATTGATGCCATGCTTAATAGTCTGGATCCTTATACGGTATATATTCCCGAATCTCAGACTGAAGATCTGAAGATCATGACTACCGGCAAATACGGAGGTATCGGAGCATTAATAAGAAAAAAAGATGATTATACAATGGTTACCCAACCATATGAAAACAGTCCGGCAGCAAAATCCGGGGTCATCGCAGGAGACATTATACTTGAAATAGACGGCAGAACGATGAAAGATAAAGCATCGGAAGATGTATCGGAACTTTTACGCGGAGAACCGAAAACAAAGGTTAAGCTGAAATTAAAACGTATAGGAGAAGAAAAGCCCATTGAAATCAGTATAGAACGTGAAGAAATAAAAATGAATTCTGTTCCGTATTACGGCATGCTCGAAGACAATATCGGATATATTTATCTTAACAGTTTTACCAATACTGCTGGAAAAGAAGTAAAAGATGCTTTTACCGACCTTAAAAAGAATAATGATCTTAATACCATAGTTCTCGACCTCAGGGGAAACTCAGGAGGGTTACTTATAGAAGCGGTAAAAATCTGCAATCTGTTCGTGGAAAAAGGCAGCGATATTGTAAGTATGAAAGGAAAAGTCGCTCAAATGGATAAGGTTTATAATGCAGAATCCAACCCTATGGATACAGATATAAAAGTAATTGTTCTCGTCAACAGAGGTTCGGCATCAGCATCGGAAATTGTTGCAGGATGTATACAGGACCTTGACAGGGGAGTTATAATAGGACAACGTACTTATGGAAAAGGATTGGTACAAACAACACGTGAGTTAAGTTATAACGGAATACTTAAAGTAACTACAGCAAAATATTATACTCCAAGCGGACGATGCATTCAGGCACTTGACTATACACATCGTAACGAAGATGGTAGCGTAGGCAATATTCCCGATTCATTAATATCTGAATTTAAAACAAAAAACGGACGTACAGTATATGATGGCGGTGGAGTAGAACCTGATATTACTGTCGAAGAAAAAAAGATCAGTAACATTACTGTGGCATTAGTTATTAATGACCTTATATTTGATTATGCAAATCACTATAAATATACTCATCCTACAATAGAGAGCGCTGGTACATTTAAATTTACGGACAAAGATTATGACGATTTTCTAAACTTTATTAAAAATAAAGATTTTGACTATAAATCAAAAACGGAAGAGGCATTAAATAAACTTATAGAAGAATCAAAAGAAGAAAAGTATTATGATACTGCTGAAGCCGAACTGAAAGGACTTTCTGAAAAGTTTAAACGCGACAGGGAAAAAGATCTTATGTTATTTAAAGACGAAATTATCGATATTATCAGTACGGAAATTTTGTCTAAATATTATTATGATAAAGGAGTTATAATTTACAGCCTTAAAAATGATGACGAAGTAAGAAAAGCTGTAGAAATAGCTAAAAATAACGATTCATATTTAAAAACCCTAAATCCTTCAAAGAAATAAAATGGATACTGTTTTAAGTGGAATAAGACCTACCGGAAATCTACATTTGGGTAACTATCTGGGGGCAGTACAAAATTTTGTTACTATGCAATATAATGAAAAATGTTTTTTCTTTATTGCAGATTATCATTCCTTAACAACACATCCAAATCCCAAAGATCTTCATAAAAACGTAAGACAGGTTCTGGTCGAATATCTTGCAGCAGGTCTTGATCCCGAAGTATCAACCATATATATACAAAGCGACTTACCGGAATTATGCGAATTATATCTTTTATTAAATATGAGCGCATATCTGGGCGAACTGGAAAGGACTTCCTCATTTAAGGAAAAAGCCCGGAAACATTCCGAAAACATCAATGCAGGATTGTTAACATATCCTGTATTAATGGCTGCGGACATATTAATTCATAATGCCGATAAAGTTCCTGTAGGAAAAGACCAGGAACAACATCTTGAAATGACAAGAAAATTCGCACGCCGTTTTAATAACATTTACGGAGTTGAATATTTTAAAGAACCTGTAGCATATAATTTCGGAAAAGAACTTATCAAAATACCAGGCCTGGATGGCAGCGGAAAAATGGGAAAATCGGAAGGTAACGGTATATTCCTGATCGATGATGAAGCAACGATAAGAAAAAAAGTAATGAAAGCCGTTACGGATTCAGGTCCAACAGAACCTGATTCGGAAATGCCTGAAAGCATAAAGAATTTATTTACTATCATGGAAATAGTTTCATCACCGGATACTGTGACATATTTCAAAGAAAAATATACTACATGCGAAATAAGATATGGCGATCTGAAAAAACAACTTGCAGAAGATATTATAAAAGTTATAAAACCCGTTCACGAACGTATAAAAGAAATAGATTCCGATGATGATTATCTAAAAAGAGTAGCAAGTCAAGGAGCAGAAAAAGCACATGAAAGTGGAATAAAAACCATTAATAATGTAAGGGAAATAATCGGAATAAAAAAATTTTATTAAACTCTGAGTATTTTAAACCAACACAAGTATAAAAAAATATGGGTTTATTTTCGATACTGTCAATAGCTACGGGACTTTCCATAGATAGTTTGACTGTTTCTATGGCTTCGGTTTCAACATGTAAAGAAAAAAAAACAGGACAATTTATAAGGTTTGCATTAATACTTGGGCTTGTACAGGCATTTTTTTTAATATTAGGCTGGGCTGCCGGGTTGGGACTGGAAAAATATTTTAAGACATACGACCATTGGATTGCTTTCATTTTATTGTCCTTTATCGGTGGAAAAATGATCTACGAAGGTTTTACCAATAAAGATGAAGATCAGAAAAAAGAAATAAATTTCAATAATCTTTTTCTAATAACATGCCTGGGGATTGCAACAAGTATAGACGCACTGGCTATTGGCGTAACATTGCCGTTGATCAATTTAAATATCTGGCTGTCTGCATTAATTACTCTTCTTGTGACTTTTACATTTTCACTCATAGGATTGTTTTCCGGCAATTTTATTAAAAATAAATTTAAGAATATTCCTATTGAAGTAATAGGCGGACTTTTCCTGTTAGGAATAGGAGTTAAAGTATTTATTGAACATCTGGTCAACGGATGCTGATATTATATACCAATAGTTTTCATATCCAACCTTTTAGTTTATAATAAAATATTGCAAAATATTCTCTTAAACAAACAATCTCAAGTTTCAGGTAGTTCCAGAAAGTGTATCTGATCTTCGTATTATTAATTTCAGGAATATATTTGTTTCCAGCCAGTTCCTGATTATCAAGTGATAAACTGAAATTTATTTCAGCATCAAAAGCACCGGCACCATGTACATAAGAAAAGCCGCTCTTATTAAAACATTTTACCGAACGCCTCAGGTGTTCGGGAGATGTTATTATCAATAATTTTTTATCCGAAAGTTCAGGCATATGCTTTTTGAGACTTATTACCTGAGAGTGGGTATTAGCTCCTCCGGTAGAAAATAATATATTTTCAGGATTTATACCTCTCCCCGTAAGCTCTCCAAGCATTTTTACCTGTCCGACCGAGTCTTCAGGATGCAAAATTATAACAGGTACCTGATAATAATCAGAATATTGCGAAGTATAATATAATCTCATAAGGTTATTTTCAGATGGCATCCCTCCTCCACCAAGCATAATTATGTACTCAGGAATAAATATCTCTTCTGTTTTGTTAGGATCGGTACCTAACGACCTGTGCATGTAAAACGGTGCAGGAGTAAGGGCCAGCATTAACATAATAAAAAATATACATCCTGATACTATGGCTGAAATTTTTAATATTCTCAAAAGCACATTCAGGAAGTTTTTCATAAGTAATGTAAATTAATCCGGCAATTTTATACAAATAAAAGCCTGCTTTTATCTGCAAATTTAATGTAATTCCTTTACAAAATAGCCAATAAATAAAAACATTTAATACCTTATACTAAAAATTATTATAATTCAACCTATTATCTGTAATAAATATAGAAAATAATGCAAATACATGCATTAAAAAACTAATTAATTTTTATTATTAGATTATTTTTAAATTCATCATAAGGGATGAGGATCTCTTTTGTTCCGTCAACGTATGGAGCAATTTCATAAGTATTATAAAACAGCAATAATCCGTCTTTTGTAAAAAATAAATTATGAGGTAACGTAAATTCATCATTCTCAAACATTAATCCGGTTAAATTAATCGATCCGTTTTCAGGGATATTATATTTTTCCCTGAATTTTTTTTCGGCTAACCTGGTCAAACTGTTTATATCCTTTATTACATCATTAATATTAAATTCTTTACCTGTTACCGGATCAAAAAGCAGGGAATTTACATAACTGTTGCCATGAGCACCACCTGTAAATGTATATAATTCTATTCTTATATTAATTATCTCAGGACTATTATATTCAACAGTTCCTTTAACTATCGCTTCCCAGGGCACATGGTAATCCGGATAATTTATCAGGAAATTTTCATAGTTTCTGACAAATCCGTCAAAAAGTTCATCATAATTTGAAGATTCATCCCCTTCCTGCGCTATAAAAAATTTTAGTGTTTCAAAGATTTTATTATTGATATTTTCTGCCGCCGAGCTGTTCCCTTCTGCTATAGGAATAGATGCCGTTAATTCAGTATCGGGGATATCAGCATTATGAAATTTTCTCTCATATTCTGTAGTTCCAAATGTCAAACCATTAATATTTTTTTGGTCATTTTCCCGTTTACTACTATTTCCACAACTTATTATTAACAGAGTTAGTATAAATGAATAAATAATATTTCTCATAACTTTATTTACCTTATAGTATTTATACTTTAAACTCTAAATTAATGATTTTGTTTTTTTTAAATGAATGAAAATGTTTTATCTCAGAATAAAATAAATGAAATATTTTTCATTTTTCCTTTTATATTTTTTAATGCAACTGAAATATGTTTTTCTACCATTTTTACCGAAATCCCTTCTTTATTGGCAATTTCTTTATATGTCATTTTATCGAATCTGCTTAATTTAAATACATTTTTACATTTTTCGGGTAATTCTTCTATAACTTCTTCCAGAATTTTATCAAATTCTTCTTTGTCCACAAATTCATAAGCATCCCTAAGCTCTTTCTCTTCCAGAGTATACGATGAAATAAGGGATGAATGTAATTTTTGGTCACGTATATGGTTAAGCATCCTGTTACGTGCAGACGTGTATAAATATGATTTTACATGTCTTATCTGTAAAAAGTCTCTGTTAACCCATAATTTATAAAAAATGTCTTGTACAATATCTTCAATTACACCTAGGTCTTTAGTGTATAAATTCAGGAAACCGCATACCTGATCAAAGTATTCATCAAATATATTTTTAAAACTCTTTTCGTTTATTTTATATTCACCCATTCTCTACTTTCCTGAAATTGCTTACACAATTAATTTATTACATGCTCCAGTTCGTCATCATTAATATAAACATCAATAATTTGAGTTTCAGTTTTATCATTATTAAAATTTGTCAATAAATTGCCAATATCTTTTTCGCATCTGATTTTTGTGGAATCATCGACATTTGCTTCAAATAAAAGAACCTGATTTATACCTACCGTTCCAAACGTATTAATCTCCGAAGTATAATCCATAAAAAACAAATCAACATAAGAAGGTTCTTTTTCATTCATAGTTTTAATATCAAATGCTCCTGCCATATTACTTAATGTCCCTGAAGAAAAGTCAAGCGAATAACCATCAATATGTAACCTGAGAATCAGTTTACATGTGTTCCTGACAGGTACCATAATAACTTCTGCATTATCATTTCCCTGAACTGTTAATTTTTCTGATGCAGAATAGAAAGCAACCGGATCATTTTTAATTTTCCCGTTGCTATCATTATTAATGCTTGCATTTAAGTTATTGATCGTAAAATCATAAGAAACGCTATAAATATATATATCATAATCTCCCGGAAGTAAATAAAGAGTATCCGGCTGTGTCCTTTTTTCAACAATAAAACTTCTACCGTCAATTTCTAAAATAACATTTTCCGCCATATCATCGGCTTCCATATTTTCCCAGTTTATCTTTATTATCACTTTCTTTTTTGCAGTATCTGTTACTTCCGGAGGTTCCGAAGGCCCTATTATGTCTATATCATAAAGAGTTTTTTTGATACATGAACTAAAAAAGAGCAACAGAATAAAAATATTTATTATATAGTACTTTTTCATTTGATTATCAGTTTATATTCCATATAAAAGTGACTCCTGCTTTAACCGGAATCCATAAGTTTTTTATGCCTGAATCCTTTCTTACATTAATTTCTTCAATGTAATTATATGTTTCGTATTTATAGTTTATAAATCCAAATCCAACACCAAGATCTAACTTAATTTTATCCATTATATCAACAACGTATCCCAATGTAACTCCTCCGCCTGTAAAATCTCCCTGGCTTCCTGTTTCTTTCAGTTTTACATTCAATTGACCTGTAATAAACATCGCTCCGGCATAGAATTTTTTATTTTCAGTAAAAAAATAACGTATTTCCGGCATTAATGCCCATATACGGTAACATTTAGCTCCATTGCCCCAGTTCAAATGCATCCACAATCCGTTTATTACTAATGAATAATCATTTTTATAGCTGATTTCGGTTCCTATGTTAGCAGTAACAGCTAAATCATATAAAAGATTTGTATGAAGGCTGAATCTGATATTATTTTTTTTCTGTATTTTTTCTTTTAAAACCTGAGTTTCATTTTCTCTCTCTATTTTTACAAAATCTTCATCTTTGACTTCCTGCTCAATAATTTCTGATATTTCAGCAGTATCTCCAACAGAACTTATTGGTATATTTTCAATTTCGTTTATTCCTAAAATAAAAGATGAGGAATCAGGTTTTTCATCATTAACAACATGGTATTGTGTATCTTCCTTCAAGATTTCCTGCTTTTTTAACTGTTCTGTCTGATTCTGAACTTGTTTTATATCACTTTGACTGGTTACAGTCTGTTTTTCTGCTGTAACAGGTTCTCGTTTTGGCGGTTCTTTTGCTTTATTCTGAAATTCCCTGGATTTTATTATAATTTGCTTGTTCATAATGTTATAAGTAATATCAGATTTGGCAGCTATTTCTTTTAGTAATGTTTCCAAACTTACATTTTTCAGATCAACCGAAAGTTTTTTCTGTGTATCAATATCGTCATTACTATACATGAATTTATATCCATATTGATTTTCTATTTTAGTTAAAAGTTCTTTAAGCGTACCCGAATGTTTAATTGTGATCTGGGTAAACGAAGGTATCGAAATGACTACAAATAAAAAGAATAATGCTTTTTTCATTTGAAAATAATATTATTTATCTTTTCTGTTTTCAATATAAAGTTTTTTTCCATCCAATACATAATCTATCGGCGTAATAAATGAAAACAGTTCCAGAAATTCATATATATCTTCATCCTGAAGCTGGAATGTATAACTTCTGGTTGTATCCGGTTCATTATAATAAATATCAATACCATACCAATTTTTGAGTTTTTTAATTACTTCGTACAACGGATCGTTATCAATAACAAGACTTTCCTGTGCCCATATGGCGGAGTATTCGGAATTACTTTTCTGTAATGAATATGTCATGTCAACCTTATTTATTCTCACATATTGAGGAGCAAGCATTTTCAGAAGTTCTTCTTCGTTTTCAAGATTTACAACCTTTATACTACCATTACTAAGGTCTATTTCTATATGATCATCGTTATGAAATGCTATTATATTAAATAACGTTCCAAGTACTTCAACTCTTATTTTATCTGTATTTATAACAAATGGTTTATCCGAATGAAAAACATCGATAAAAATCTCACCATCAAGAAATAATTCCCTTTTAGCGGACGTTTCATTAAAAGTTACCGAAGAACTTGAATTCATCCACATAAATGTTCCGTCTGTTAATTCAATCTGAAGTTTTTCGCCACTATCTGTCCCAAATTCGGCATACTGTTCCGGCTCAACAGGTAAAGTAGAATTAAAAGAAAAATAAATTACGGAAGAAACCGCTAAAACTATAACAACAGCTGCAATTGACATTATCACCTTAAAAGATCCGGACTTTCGAACTGTTTTTCCATCCTGTTCCATTTTTAATTTAATATTGTTCCATACTTGTGATCTATCCGGAATAACAATTGAATCTTCATTTATATAAAGCCATTCTTCTTGAAATTTATTAAACAATGCTAAGTTCTTATCATCAGAAAGCCACTGCTCTACTTGCCTTTTTTCTTCATCAGAAATATGATTACGGCAAAATTTTACAAGTAACTCATAAGGTATTTCCATTTATTAAAATTATTTATGTAAAATTACTAATATTTAACAAGTCTGAAAATATTTGAAAAATTATTTTGAAGCTATATAAAACAATTCAAAGCTGTTATCATAATTATTTTCTATTTTATCAAAATAATAATCCTTCATACTTATATTTTTCTCAAGATTATAATATTTTTTTAATAATCCATGTTTTCTGATATTGTAAAAAGTGTGAAATAATCCTCCCGGCAAATTATATGTAACTTCTATTCTTTTTAAACTATCAATGATTTCTTTTTTATTATTATAATATTCTATAACTTTATCATTACCAAACATTCCATAAGCCTCAATACTGGTAAAATATTCCCCAAGTAAATATTTGAACTCATTTGCAGTATATTGTTGTACATAACATGGAGGATATGTAAGAGACATTTTCCTGTTCGGTGTTGAAATGATAAGTTTCCCTTCCGGAGTAAGCACTCTTGCTATTTCCCTTATAACATCCGAATCATTATAAATATGCTCTATTGTATTTAATGAAATAACATAATCAAAACTATTATCATCAAAATAATCCAGAAGCAGCGATTTTAACTCATACGCAGAATCTTTCTTACATTCCTGAGTACCTGTGTTGCCATCATCATAAACAGTGAATGATTTTACCGTATAAGGAGACAATGCAGATATACCATAACAGGTTTTTGCCCTTATTTCAAGAATATTTCCGGCAACAATTTCCTGAGCCTTACAATAACACATCTGATTTAACTGCTGAAAAATAAACCTATCGGATGACTTATTTCTCAAAATATTCTCCGCCGAATTTAACAAGCTTACAGTACACATAACAATATATATAAACAGACTTAATTATTTACTTATTTATTAAGTAGACACGAAAGATGAGCAATTCCCTACCTTTTTGGAAAAAATTTAAATAATTATTATAATAAGCAAATTATCAGATTAAGTATGTAAAGTACTGATTATGTAGTGATTTAAGTTAAAAATTAATACTATATTTTGAATATCAACATTCCAGCCGGAATACTGTCTTTTTCACAGGAAGAAACTAAACACTTATATATCAAAATATTACACAAGTTTAATAAATCCGATTCTGGGAATCCTTTATTTTGATTATATTATACTGTAAATAATTATCATTCAAGGCTGTATCCTGTCCAACAGGTCCATAATATCTTCTTCCAGACTTTCGCGTGGTTCTTCAATTATCCGGCAAAGTTCTTCGCCGCGATAATAAAATATAAAAGTCGGGACAAACTGTAAATAAAAATCTTCAGTATTAATTATATCTGTAGTTTTATCTCCGTCAAGACAAAAATATTTAACATTTATGCCGGCAAAATACGGATGATCCATAATCTTCACAAATCTGGGAACTTCTCTGTGCGAGTCGCTGCACCATGTTCCAAGAAAAACATAAATACTGTCAAATTTCACATCATATCCGGGAATAAAAACTTCATCATTTACATTGTAGGAATTATATTCTTCATCGAACCATTCGGCAAATTCAGGCATAACAAATCCGTTACGGTCACATTCTCCATATAAAACATCCTGACCCTTATTTTCATCAAAAACTATACGGTTTACCTGTGCTGAAATTAATCCGGTAATACAAACAAAAAATAAAAATAAAGTAGCTTTCATAAGTAAATAGTTTATAAAATTAAAGTAGTAAGTTTCAGATTTTCATATCTTTAATAAGTTCTTTTAAAATCAAGCTTCATCGCAGCATTTGCTTCTATAATCCGTCCGTCATTATATACAATCTTTCCATTAACAAAAGTAGTTTTTATTTTGGAATTAAAAACCACTCCCTCCAACGGCGACCAGCCACATTTATAAAATAAGTTATTTTTTTCAACTTTTGTAAATGAATCCGGGTCAACAAGTACAAGATCTGCATAATAGCCCTCCCTGATAAAGCCTCTGGAATCAATATCATATAATTCGGCAGGATTATGGCTCATCCATTTTACAATTTCCTCAACAGAAAAATATCCTTGTTTCGACAATTCAATCATAGCAAGCAGTGAATGCTGGACCATAGGAGCGCCGGACGGAGCTGATACATAAACATTATCTTTTTCTTCAATAGTGTGAGGAGCATGATCGGTAGCAACAATATCTATTTTTCCATCTTTCAATGCCCGGATTAGCGCAAGCCTGTCGGATTCTTTTTTAACAGCAGGATTCCACTTGATTTTAGTTCCCAACCTATCGTAATCCCCGTCGTTAAACCATAAATGATGAACACAAACCTCGGCAGTAACTTTTTTAGATTTTAACGGTTTATCAGATAATAATTCAAGTTCTTTTTCAGTACTTAAATGAAAAATATGAAGCCTTCCTCCCGTTTCTTCCGCAATTTTAACAACTTTAGATGATGAACTGTAACATGCCTCTTCCGACCTTATTGCCGGATGGAATTTAACAGGAATATCCTCACCATAAATATTTTCATATTTTTCCAGATTATATTTTATTATATTATCATCTTCACAATGTGCGGCAACAATAACAGGAGATTCCGATAATATCTTACGAATGCTTTCGGACTTATCTACAAGCATATTCCCTGTAGAAGATCCGAGAAACATTTTTATTCCTGCAATAGTTTGTTTATCAACATTTTTTATTTCTTCAATATTTTCATTTGTAGCTCCAAGAAAGAAAGAATAATTAACAGCTGATTTTTTTTCCGCTATTTCAAATTTTTCTATTAATAACTTCATATTTACTGCAGGAGGATAAGTATTAGGCATTTCCATATATGAAGTTACTCCTCCGGCAGCCGCAGCACGGGATTCCGAATAAATATCGGCTTTATGTGTTAATCCTGGCTCCCTGAAATGCACCTGATCGTCTATTACTCCCGGTAATAACCATAATCCTTCAGCATCAATAATAATATCTTCCTCGTTAAAATCGGAAAATGTAATATTTTCTCCTATTTTTACAATTCTGTTACCCTTTATCAAAAGGTCCGACTTAATTTTTTTTCCTTCATTGACTATGGTAGCATTTTTTATTAAAGTCTGCATATTATTGTTTTTTAGTTAAGAGTAATTAGTACCTAGTGTTCAGTACCTAGTTTTTAATTCTTAATTCTTAATTTTTCATTATTAATTAAATTACATCGGATCAACATCCACTTCAATTGCAATTGTTGAAAATTCCTTCTGCAATTTAAGGTTTTTACATTTATCCAAAATTGCTTCCTTTATTTTAGATGCCGAGATCTTTTTTTCAAACCGTATATGAATATTAAGTATATAAACATTATTTATCTTATTTATCAAAGGTTCTTCCGGTCCTTTAACCCTTTCGTAAAGATCTTTTTTTAATTCGCAAACCAAGATATCAGCAGCTTTATATAATTTTTCCTTATCTTTATTTTTTAGTTTTAATACTATAAAATTCCAGAACGGAGGATACCTGAATAATTCCCGTTCCTGAATCTGAGAATCATACAAAGATTTGTAATCATTCGAGATCACATATTTTATTACCGGATGTTCAGGATCATAAGTTTGAATAATAACTTTTCCCTGTTCTTCTCTTCTGCCTGCCCTGCCGCTAACCTGGAGCATAAGTTGAAATGCCCTTTCAAAAGCACGAAAATCAGGAAAATTCAACATATTATCTGCATTTAATATACCCACCAGACTAACTTTACCAAAATCAAGACCTTTGGTAACCATCTGGGTTCCTATTAAAATATCAAGATTATGATCTTCAAAATCATGTAGTATTTTTTCATATTTTTTTCTTGAGCTTGCCGTATCATAATCCAACCTTGCAATTCTGGCTTCAGGAAATATTAATAAAATTTCATCCTCAATACGTTCTGTTCCGAATCCTTTTGTAGTTAATTTTGTTCCTGAACAAACAGGGCATTTATCATATACATTTACTTTATCACCACAATAATGACAGACCAGTTTGTTTTCATATTTGTGATATGTAAGGCTTACGTTACAATTTTTACAATGAGGCACCCATCCACAGTCTTTACATTCTATATATGGAGAATATCCACGGCGGTTCTGGAACAAAATCACCTGTTCCCTTTTTTCTAAAGTATTCCTGATATTTTGCAGTAAAACCGGATGAAAATGCCCGTTCATTATTTTGCGGCGATAAGCATCCTTCAAATCAACAGTAACTATATGCGGCAAATTAACGTTCCCGTAACGCATATTCAATTCAACAAGAGAATATTTTTCCATCGCAGAATTAAAATAAGACTCCACAGACGGAGTAGCAGATCCCAAAATTACGTTTGCTTTATGTATATTTGACAGAACTATCGCCATATCTCTGGCATTATAACGCGGATCAGGATCAAATTGCTTATATGATGATTCATGTTCCTCATCAACTATTATCAATCCAAGGTTATTAAAAGGTAAAAAAACAGCGGAACGTGCACCTAAAACTATTTTGACCTTACCTTCAGAAACCGATTTATATACTTCAGAACGAACATTATAAGAATACTTACTATGGTAAATCCCGACTTTATTTCCAAAATATTTTCGTAATCTTTCTATTATTTGTGAGGTCAATGCAATTTCAGGAAGCAAATACAAAATCTCTTTACCTTCTTTTAGTTTTTGTTCAATAAGTTTAATGTATATTTCAGTCTTTCCGCTGGATGTGATCCCGTGCAATAACACAGGTTCATTTTGTCTGAACGCTTTTAATATATTTTCATAAGCAATCTTCTGAAATTCTGTAAGTTCTGGGCCTTTTATATTTTCCTGAGTTCCTTTTACTTCTGAGATCCTTGATACTGGGATTTTCTTTAATAAAAGTAAATTTTTATCTTCCAACGATTTTAAACTGGATTTTAAAGCATTATTTTCCTTAAGAACAATATTTTCTTCAATTTGAATAAAATTATTACCGGTTGTTGAACATAAATTCATCAGATAATCAATTATTACCTTTTGTTTAGAATTCTGTTTTAAGATACTTTCATAAACTTTAACATTATTCTCTATAAATTCAGTATTAAAATAAACAATATTCTTTAAACGAGGCTTATATATAGTTTTTAGTTTTTGTCCGAAACTTATGATCTCTTTTTCTTCAAGGGATTCTATTATTTTAACAGGATTTTTTATATCTGTTGAAGAAATAATTTCCTGAAGCCCCGACCCATTTCTAGCTTGAAGATAATCAATAATTCTAAGTTCGGATTTACTTAATTTTCCTTCATAAGTATTATCGGAAATATAGAAAAAATTATGTTCACTGGAAGGGATAAGATTGCCCGGAATTGCGGCATTCATCACTTCTCCGGAACTACAGCAATAATAAGCAGCAATCCATCGCCATAATTCAATCTGCTTTGTGTTAACAAAAACTTCATTATCTATGACCGAAAGAATTGGTTTCGGTTCAAAATCCGGTTTTTGTCCGTGTACATCAACAACAATTCCTGTATAAATTTTTCTTTTACCAAAATTTACCAGAACTCTATAACCAACTTTCAAAGATGCATAAAATTCTTCAGGAATTATATATGTAAAAGTCTCATTTAATGGTAAAGGGAGTAATATTTCTGCAAATATTTGATTTTGCATTCGTTATTATGTATTCAGAATATCAACTATTCTCAATAAAGTTTCATCAATAGTTTTATGGTGCTTTATAGTCTTATTGAAGGGAACATGTACAATATCCTTGTGTATCATTCCAACCATAATACTTCTCTGGTCGTCAAGCAATGCCTCAACTGCGGCAATTCCCAAACGGCTGGCAAGATATCTGTCGTAAGCAGACGGAGATCCTCCGCGTTGAATATGCCCCAACACCGTAACTTTCATATCGAAATCATCGCCATATTTTAGCAAAGCATCTTTTATCCTGAAAGCTCCTCCTGCATCATCGCCTTCTGCAACAAGGATAATACTTGATGTTTTCTTTTTATTCATATAACCCAGAAGTTTTTCATGTAATTCGTTCATATTAGTTTCTACTTCCGGTATCACGACTGCCTCTGCTCCACAGGCAATTCCACTCCTGAGGGCAATAAATCCGGCATCACGTCCCATAACCTCAACAAAAAACATACGGTCGTGACTCATTGCAGTATCACGGATCTTATCCACAGCTTCCATAACAGTATTTAATGCCGTATCAAATCCAATTGTCATGTCGGTTCCATACAGGTCATTATCAATAGTTCCGGGAATACCGACCACAGAGAAATTATATTCTTCAACAAGAGCGCGAGCTCCTTTTAATGTACCGTCACCACCAACTACAACCAATGCATCTATATTTTCTTCAATAAGATTATTATATGCAATCCGGCGACCTTCAACAGTTTTAAATGCTTCGCTCCTGGCAGTTTTAAGGATTGTTCCCCCCATCTGAATTATATTGGCAACACTTTTAGAATTCATAGGAATAAAGTCTTTTTTTATAAGTCCTTCATATCCTCTTAAAATCCCAACAACTTCAATATTTTCACTCAACGCTTTTCGTACAACAGCCCTGATTGCTGCATTCATACCAGGAGAATCTCCTCCTGAGGTTAAAACCGCTATTCGTTTAATTTGTGCCATAATTCGTACCAAAAATATTTTCGTAAATTTACTAAGAATTAATACGATTTATCTTAATTATTTCTTAATTGTTAATAATTTTTCTATTTCGTTTTTTATCTTTTCCATAAGCCATAAAGGTGTTGATGTTGCACCGCTAATTCCAACATTTTCTATTCCATTAAACCAATCCTTATTTAATTCGTCAGGTTGAGTTATAAAATAGCTTTTATCATTAGATCTTTTACAGATCTCATAAAGCATTTTACCATTTGAACTGTTAAAGTCACTTACAAAAATAACCAGATCCTGACGAAGACAAAATTCTTCAAGACGGGGAATTCTTTTTATAACACTTGGACAGATCGTATGATAGACTTTTATATTATCGTAGTTCCCAAAAATCTCAAAAGATCTGTTCATTAGATAATTTTCTATTTTTTTATATTCATCAAAATTTGATGTCGTTTGTGAAAACAAAAAAACCGGTTCCGACATATCAATATTAACAGCTTCGGAAAAACTACTTATAACTTTTGCATTACCATCTGTCTGACCAATTAATCCATTAACTTCGGCATGCCCTTTTTTACCAAAAATAATAATTTGAAAAGACTTATTTTCAAGGTAGATCTTTCTTATTTTCTTTTGTAGATTCAATACTACCGGACAGGTCTCATCAATAATTTCGATATCATTAGCCTTCAATAGTTTATACGTCTCAGGAGGTTCTCCATGGGCTCTTATTATAAGCTTACTTCCTTTTATTCCGGGAATATCTTCATAAGAAACGGCTTCCAGTCCTAATTCCTGCAAGCGTTTTTCTTCCATTGAATTATGTACTATTTTTCCCAGGCAATAAATTTTCGAATCCGAAGATGTATTTTTTTCAGCAGCTTTAATTGCCTTTGTCACTCCAAAACAAAAACCTGCATATTTATCAATTTCAATTTTCATTTTCAATTATACTCAATGCCAGCTTATATGCTTTTTCAAGTTGTTCTTCCTTTGTAATATCAGAATTATCGAACACCATTGCATCATCCGCTTGTCTTAAAGGACTTTCGGAACGTGACATATCAAATTTATCACGCTGCATGAGATTTTCCTTAACTACCTCAAAATCCACATCATAACCTTTTGACTTTAATTCATTATAACGTCTTTGTGTCCTTACATTTATATCTGCAATAAGAAAAATCTTTAATTCGGCATCAGGGAACACAACAGTACCAATATCTCTTCCGTCCATTACAATTCCTTTATTTTCACCCATTTTCTGCTGAATTGCAACCATTTTATGACGAACTTCGGGAATTGCACTTATTTCACTTACAAAATCAGAAACTTCTATTTCCCGTATTTTATCTTCAACATTTACTTCATTCAAATATGTTATAGGATTGTTATCATTATCTAATCTGAATTTTATGGATATTTCAGGTAATTTACGGATAAGCAGATTTTTATTTATTTTTCCGTCAGCAATAATATTTTCCTGAATTGCAAATAAGGTTACTGCTCTGTACATTGCACCGCTGTCAATGTGTATATATCCAAGTCTACCGGCAAGTCCTTTTGCAAGAGTACTTTTTCCACAGGCAGAATAACCATCGACAGCTATTTGTATTTTTTTAAGTTCTGAAGGATCCATAAATATTTTTTGAATTATAAAATTACAGAAATAAAATTATAACGCAAAAATAATAGGATATATGCAAAATACCAGAATAAAATTTAATACGAGTTTTGGCTTCATTATCTATCGTTCTAAAAGTTAAGAATACGATTTTTCGACAAAAATTCTTACTTTTGACAAAAAAATACAGGATTAATGAAAAACAAAATATTTTTTCTTGATGCTTATGCATTAATTTTCAGGTCATATTATGCATTTATAAATAATCCCAGAGTAAATTCCAAAGGATTGAATACTTCAGCTATCTTCGGATTTGTGAATACCCTGGAAGAAGTCCTGAATAAAGAAAAACCTACACATTTGGGTGTAGCATTTGATCCTTCGGGACCAAATTTCAGGCACGAAATGTATCCGGAATATAAAGCCAACAGAGAATCTACTCCTGAAGATATAAAAACAGCAATCCCGTATATAAAAGATATTCTGAAAGCCTATAAAATTCCGATAATGGAATATTGCGGTTATGAAGCAGATGATGTTATAGGAACACTTGCAAAAAAATTCGTCACTGATGATAATGTAATATATATGATGACTCCTGATAAAGATTATGCTCAATTGATTGATCATAACATATTTATGTACAAACCATCACGTTTGGGCAAAGGAGCCGAAATCATCGGAATTGAAGAAATAAAAGAAAAATATCAAATAGAAAATCCGTACCAGGTTATTGATATTCTTTCATTATGGGGCGATTCATCCGATAATATCCCGGGAGTTCCCGGAATAGGAGAAAAAACAGCTTCCAAACTTATTTCAACATATAAATCAATTGATAATATTTACGAAAATATTAACAAGATATCAGGTAAACAAAAAGAAGCATTAATTAATAATAAAGAACAACTTTATTTAGCAAAAAAACTTGTAGCAATAGATATAAAAGTCCCTTTAGTCTGTGATCTTAAGGAATTTGAATGTGAATTGCCTGATTTTGCCAGGCTTAATGAAATTTTTGACGAACTTGAATTCAAGACACTAAAAGCAAGGGTTATAGGTAATAATATAGAGCCGGAACCTGACAAAATAAAAAATACATCCGGACATAATGCCGGCGGGCAACAACTTGATCTGTTTTCCACTCCGGAACAAATCACCGCTTCGGTCGAAGCCTCAGAAGATGGTAAAAAATTTATAAACCTGGGCGATGATATTTCATACAATTTAATAGAAACCAGATATGAAATAGAACAACTAATAGAAAAATTATCTGCGGTCAATGAGTTTTGTATAGATACTGAGACGACTTCCCTGGAATGTCTGGATGCAGAAATCATCGGACTGGCAATATCATTCAAAGAAAAAGAAGCTTATTACATTAACTTACCCGACGATTTTGAAGCAACAAAGTCAATATTGGAAATGTTTTCGGGACTTTTCAATGATAAAAACAAACTTATAATAGGTCAAAATCTTAAATTCGATCTTTCTGTTCTTATGAACTACGGAATTGAAATAAATTCCAGGCTTTTTGATACGATGATTGCTCACTATCTTCTGGAACCGGAACAAAAGCATGGACTTGATTTTCTTTCGATGAAATATTTAAATTATAAAATGATCCCCATCGAAGAATTGATCGGTCCAAAAGGTAAAAATCAGAAAAGCATGAAGCAGATCAACGTAGAAATCGTTTCCGATTATGCTTGTGAAGATGCTGACATAACATTCAGGTTAAAAAAAATATTTGCTGACAAACTTTCAGGAACAAAACTTGAAAAATTATTTAACGAAACAGAAATTCCATTGGTGAAAGTTCTTATGTCAATGGAAAGAACCGGAGTTCGTATAGATGTAGACTCTATCCGGCAATATTCCGGCGAGCTTAAAACCGAATTAGTTAAAATAGAAGAAAAAATATTCGAACTTGCAGGAGAGAATTTTAACATTGCATCGCCACGACAATTAGGAATAATATTATTCGAAAAACTAAAAGTTATCAATAATCCTAAAAAGACAAAAACAAAACAATACAGTACAGGAGAAGAAGAACTTGTAAAATTAATGGACAAACATCCGATAGTAAAAGAAATCCTTGAATACAGATCTGTAAACAAGCTAATAAATACTTACGTAGATGTATTGCCAACGTTGGTTAATCCGAAAACAGGACGTATACATACAAGTTTTAACCAGACAATTACCTCTACCGGACGATTAAGTTCAAATAATCCTAACCTTCAGAATATTCCTATAAGGGAAGAAAGAGGGCGCGAAATCCGTAAGTCATTTATTGCATCAGATAACGACCATCTTTTCTTTTCGGCAGATTATTCCCAGATCGAACTGCGTTTAATGGCTCACCTTAGTCAGGATAACAATATGCTTGAAGCATTCAACAAATACAGCCTTGATATTCATACTGCCACGGCAGCAAAAATATTTAAGGTTAATGAAAAAGATGTGACCCGTGAAATGAGGGCAAAAGCTAAAACTGCAAACTTTGGAATTATCTATGGTATTTCAGCTTTTGGGCTTGGACAAAGGTTAAATATTCCGCCAAAAGAAGCAAAGATTCTGATTGATAATTATTTTGAAACTTTTCCGGGAATAAAAACTTATATGGAAAAAAGCATTCAGGTTGCCCGCGAACATGATTATGTCGAAACAATGTTCGGAAGAAGAAGATATTTGCCGGATATAAACAGTAATAACGGAATAGTACGTGGGTTTGCGGAACGAAATGCAATAAATGCTCCTATCCAGGGATCTGCTGCAGATATAATAAAACTGGCAATGGTCAACATATACAGACGTTTTCAGGAAGAAAGACTGAAATCCAGAATGATATTACAGGTCCACGACGAACTAAACTTTGATGTTAAAAAATCAGAAAAAGAAATTGTAAAACAAATTGTAACATCAGAAATGCAAAATGTAGTAAAAATAGATGTGCCTTTAGAAGTAGAATCTAATTTCGGGAACAACTGGTTGGAAGCACATTAATGATTTAATGAAGAATGAAAAATTAAGAATTAAAAACTAGGTACTGAGCACTAGGTACTAATTACTCTTAGCTAAAAAAATAATGAATAAAAAAATATATATAGAAACTTATGGATGCCAAATGAATGTTGCCGATTCGGAAACAGTTATTTCCATTATGAAAACCAAAGATTTCATTCCTGAAAGTAATATTGAAAATACTGATATTGTAATCCTTAATACATGTTCTGTCCGTGATAATGCCGAACAAAAAATATGGAACCGTCTTGATTTTTTAAAAGGTCTCAAAAAAAGGAAAAAAGGGCTTAAAGTCGGAATAATCGGATGTATGGCACAGCGCATAGGCAACGAATTACTCGAACACGAAGCTGTAGATTTTGTTGCAGGTCCGGATTCTTACCGATATTTACCGGATTTAGTAAATGAAACCGATATCGAATTAAAAACATATAAAACCGACTTTGATACTACAGAAACATATTCGGGAATAGAACCATTAAAAAATGAAGGAGAAATCTCAGGTTTTATCCCTATAACACGCGGATGCAATAATTTCTGTTCATACTGTATTGTTCCTTATACACGCGGAAGAGAAAGAAGCAGGAGTATACACGATATTCTGAACGAAGTAAAAATACTGAAAGAAAATAATTACAAAGAAATAACCTTGTTAGGACAGAATGTTAATTCTTATTCGTACGATGATAACGGAAAAATTTATAACTTTCCCGATCTTATAAAATCTGTAGCCGAAGAAGCTCCTGAAATAAGGGTACGTTTTACAACTTCCCATCCCAAAGATATTTCTGACGACCTCATATATGTAATTGCCGGAACAAAAAATATATGTAATCATATACACCTTCCCGTACAGTCGGGAAGTAATAAAGTACTGGAGTTGATGAACCGTAAATATACACGGGAATGGTATCTGGAACGTATCGAAACCATAAAAAGAGTAATTCCCGGTTGTGGACTCTCTTCAGATATTTTCTGCGGCTTTTCCGGCGAAACAGAAGAAGATTTTCAACAAACACTGGATTTAATGGAAAAAGTCAGGTACGATTCAGCTTTTATGTTCAAATATTCTGTACGTCCGGGTACATTTGCCGCCAAAAACCTTGCAGATGACGTACCGGAAAATATTAAAGTTGAACGTCTCAGCAAAATGATCGACCTGCAAAATAAAATCTCAAAGAAGAAAAACAAGGAAGAGATCGGCAAAACCCTTGAAGTACTTGTTGAAGGTCATTCAAAACGTTCAAAAGAAATGCTTTTCGGACGTACGGAACATAATAAAGTTGTTGTTTTTCCTAAAAAAGATGCAAAAAAAGGAGATTTTGTAATGGTAAAAATAACTGAAGCAGGATCAGCCACGCTAAAAGGAGAAATAGTAAGTTAATTTATAGTTTCCAGTGATAAAACATTGCCAATACTTTCAACTTTCAACTAATTATCATAATTTTGTTTTTTAAACACTTTCTTTATGAAAAGAACTATTTTTATTACCGGAGGAGCAGGATTCATAGGGTCACATGTTGTAAGATTATTTGTCAACAAATATCCCGATTATCATATTGTAAATATTGATGAACTTACTTATGCCGGTAATCTTGAAAATTTAAAAGATATTGAAAAAACACCGAATTATACTTTTGAAAAAGCAAATATTATAGACACAAAAGAGATACAAAGACTTTTCGAAAAATATATGCCCGATGGCGTAATTCATCTTGCAGCAGAAAGTCATGTTGACAGGAGCATAACAAATCCTACCGAATTTATTCATACAAATATTGTAGGAACTGTTAATTTACTGAATGCAGCACGTTCAATCTGGAAAGATAATTTTGAAAACAAAAGGTTCTATCATATATCTACCGACGAAGTTTACGGTTCTTTAGATGAGGAAGGCTTTTTTACAGAAGAAACCCCATATGATCCAAGATCACCATATTCGGCATCAAAAGCCAGTTCTGATCTTTTGGTCAGAGCTTATAATCATACTTTCGGGTTACCTGTAGTAATTTCAAATTGTTCAAACAACTACGGCCCTAATCAGTTTCCCGAAAAATTAATTCCGCTGGCGATCAATAATATAAAAAACATGAAACCTATTCCTATCTACGGAAAAGGAGAAAATGTAAGAGACTGGCTTTACGTTGTTGATCATGCAAATGCTATCGACCTTATTTTCCATAAAGGAAGGAACGGAGAAACTTATAATATCGGCGGAAATAATGAATGGCAGAATATAAAATTAATTAAAAAATTATGTGAGGTAATGGATGAAAAACTCAACCGGGAACCCGGAACAAGTGCTTCATTAATTACTTATGTAAAAGACCGTGCGGGACACGATCTCAGATATGCGATCGACAGCAGCAAACTTATGAATGAACTCGGATGGCAGCCATCATTACAGTTTGAAGAAGGAATTGTTAAAACAGTTGACTGGTATCTCACTAATTCCGAATGGTTAAATAATATTGTATCGGGAGAATACCAGAAATATTATACAGAAATGTATGAAAAGTAAATAAAGTATAACTAAATCTTATTTCTGAATATTTTAATTACTATAATATCTTAAATTCTCTTTTGAGCCATAATTTAAAAACAGGATCAAGAAATATTATTTTTTTACCGGTTATATCAATAAGTTCTTTTTGTTCTAACGATTTCTTTATCCTGACAATATTGGCAGAAGATCCCAAATCATATTTTTTTATTATTTCGGCACGTGAAAATTCACTTTCAATACCAGAAGTAAGTGCCCTTAAAAAATTTAATTGATATCTTGTCAGGTTTTCAGTTTCACGATAAAATAAAATGCCATTCTGATCAATAAGCTCTTCTATTGATTCTTTTAAATATTCATTACGGACATTCTTTTTTGTTTTTGTCCATACCAACATTGATAATTGCTGAACATATGAAGAATGATTTTCCACTGCAGTACAGATTTCACCGGCAATTTCAGCAGAGATGTATTTACCTGTATCTGTAAATCGCGAACAAATATATTTTATCCAATTTTCAGTAGATATTTTCTGCAGGAAAATAAGTTCTCCGAATTTATAAAAAGGCATGCTTTGTTTTGAGAACATTACACTCAGCAGATGCATTTTACTTCCATACAGGCAATATGTAATATTCCTGTGGGTTTGCCAAATGCTTCTTAGTTTTTTCTGAAAACTTTTTGAGTTCTGAAATTCTGAAACCTGTTGAAATTCGTCAATACAAATTACAATATTCAGTTTTTTTTCATTCGCTATCTTATACGGAAGGTCAAGAATATCCTGTTCCGACTGTATATCAGAATTTATATCCAGAGACAGAGAAAAATCGTTCAAAGGATCTACTCCAAAACTTATTTTTGGGGACAAACGGGAAAGGAATTGTTTTGATGTCCTCACCCATTCTTCAAATCTGGAAGATGTTTGTTTTATTACTTCCGCTGCAAACATTTTATAGAAATCTTCCTCCGTACGGCACATAAACGCATCCATACTGATGACTTTTATATTGGATCTTTTTGTATTCAGATCATCTGCTACTTTCTGAACTAAAGAACTTTTTCCCCAACGGCGAGGTGAGACCAATATAGTGTTTACTCCATTTTTAAAATTTGAAGTCAATCTTTTCGCATCTTCTTCCCTATCCGTAAAATTCACTCCGAATGTTGTGGTTCCAAATGAGAATGCTTTATCCATTTTTTACTTTTTATTACAAATATATATTATTTTTTATTAGTAACAAATATATTAGTAACACTATTGTTAGTAACATAATTATTACAAAACAAATAACTTGAAAACACAAGCGTTTATAAAAAATATTATTATTTAAGAATATTAAAAAGAATACCTAAACGTTGATAATTTATCTGATTGATAGACAAATAACTCAAATTTAAATTTTCAACTTTATTTTTAGGTTTATATGTTATTGTTTTAGTTTGCCCCGGCAACACATTAAAATAATTATCCGAAAATATTCCTTCCGAATCATTGTCATATAAATATAAGTTCTTTATAAAAACATTACTGTTTATATTGATTTCCCAATAATTATCTTTTTTATGTGTGGTTATTTGCGGTTCCGCTTCAGGAAGTACCAACTGTTTGTTTTCACTTATTGTAAAACTACGTTGAGCTAAAGGCAACATGGATGAATTATCAACCAGTTCCAAAACGCCAAAAACTTTATAACTGTCTCTTGTAAAAATACTTTTCAAATAATCTGAAAAATGAACTTCAACAGCTTTTGATTTCGGAATTATCATTTGTATAGTATCTGTAAAAATAACTTTCCCGAAAAAATCAATTTGCTTCAGGATTACCGTACCATCTATATCTTTTGTTCTATGATTGGTTATAAAAAATTCAGGTTTTTCTTCTTTTTTGTCTATTACTGAGATATGTATATCTTTAAATGAGTTTTTTGCAAAATAATATAACGCTTTAGGTATTTTATAATAATCGACTGCCGACCATGAAATTACAGGCCAGCAATCATTAAACTGCCAAAACAGGGTTCCCATACAATAAGGCATAGCAGAAAGATGTGCATCAAATGCTTTTTGTACTCCTTCAGCCTGAAGTACTTGGCTGGTATAAACATATTCATCAAAATTATCCGGAATAAAATAATTCCGCCCCATATACTCTCTTATAGTTTCAAATCCTATGGGGTGCTTTTGATGAGTTTTTAAAGATGTGGAATATAAAAACAAAGAATCTTCCGGAATAAATTTTTTAAGTGATGAGATTTGCGGAAATCCCTGAAATCCATATTCACTCATAAATCTCCCGGTTTTATTATAATACATATCAAAATCTTCCATACCCCACCAAACGCCCCAGTAATGAGAATCACCATGAGTACATGATTCTTTGTGCCCCCATCCGTACGTAGGAGAACTATCTATATATTTTCGTTTTTTGTCATACTTTGCAATTGTATTTGGAATTATCTGCCGGAAAATTTTAATATAATCGTTCCATATCTTTAATGAGTCCTGATATGTTAAATCAAATTGTTTTTGCCATCCCCAGTCGAACCATCCGTTACTTACTTCGTTATTTCCACACCATAAAACTACTGACGGGTGATTAAATAATCTATTAACCTGATATGCTACTTCTTCTTCTACATTCCCGGAAAATTTTTCGTCGGCAGGATACATTGCACATGCAAACATAAAATCCTGCCATATCATTATCCCTAACGAATCACAAATGTTATAAAATTCATCATTTTCATAAATTCCTCCACCCCAGACCCTAAGCATATTAAAATTAGCATCTTTAGCCAATTCCAGCAGTTGTTTATAGTTTGAGTAAGAATTACGTCCGTTAAAATAGTCGGCAGGTATCCAATTAGCTCCTTTTGCAAATACAGGTATACCATTTAATATAAAATAAAAATTTTGTCCTGTAGAATCTTTATCTGAATGAAATTCTATATTTCTGATCCCTATTTTTACATTTTTTTCTTCAATTCTGAATTTAGTACCGACCTGTATCTTTACATCATAAAGTTTTTGTTCTCCCAAACCATTACACCACCATAACCTGGGATTTTTCACAGGGAATTCAACCTGATAGGTATGCTTTCCTTCAAATATTTCAAGTTTTTGATATAATGTGTCAAATTCGTTATGAGGGCTTATTATATGTATATCGCCGTTATAATAATTTTCCGATTCCAGTTCAATATTTGCAACCATAAAAGCCACAGTGTCAGTAATTAGTTCTGCTTCTATATTAACATCGGTCATTCTAAGTTTCACCCATGAATTCAAATATACATCCTTAAATATTCCGGAAGTTTCAAAATCAGGAGCCCAATCCCACCCATACTGATATTGTGCCTTTCGGGTAAAAACCCTGTTATCAGGAATCGCAATTCCTGCTTCTGCAAATTTTTCAGCATTTATTTTCTTTGAAGGATAAATTACTACTTCCAGACGGTTTTCTTTTTGTTTAAGAGAATCAGCAATAGAGAAAACCCATTTTTTATGCATATTCTCTGTTTCCCCAATCTTTTTTCCATTAAGAAAAATATCTGTATATGTATCTAAGCCTTCAAATACTATTTCAAGATTACGTTCATAAAATTCATTTGATATAGTAAAATCTCTTCTATATCGCCAGGTTTCATCAGCAATCCAGGACATTTCCCCGGAATTGGTATCATAAAACGGGTCAGAGATTAAACCATGTTTCATCAGGTCGGTATGTATATTTCCCGGAACTTCAGCTTCGTACCAATTTCCTGTTTCAGGATAAAAAAACACCCACTTATCGTTAAGGTTTATCTTTTTTCTTGTTGATTGTTGTTGAATACAGGAACTGAATAATACAGTTGCAATTAAAAAAATTATTATTATTTTTGGGAAAGTAACTTTAAAATTAATCATATTATGAAAAAAAGTTTATTTATATTTTTTATACTCTTAATTTTTATCTCTTGCAAAGATAAAAAAAACTATGAATTTACTAATGAAATAGTCCCTACTCCTGCTTTTGTAGAATTCGGCAAAAATGTACTTAATGTTTCGGATGAAATTTATATAATTTTTGAGGATAGCAGTGAAGATGGCAAAAAAATAACTGATTATTTAACAAATTTTCTCTCAAAAAACTTTAGTCCAAAATTCATAAATGAGGCTCAGGATAAAAAAACAAATATTTTTATCAGTATTGATGAAGAACTTCCTGCAGAGACTTACAGTCTGGATATAGACAACAATGGGGTTTATTTAAAATCCGGTGATCATCGTGGATTGTTCTGGGGAATACAAACATTAAGGCAACTTTTTCCTGTGGAAATTGAAAAGAGTAAACTATCAGAAAATTTTGTTCTTCCTCATGTAAAGATTTTTGACAAACCTCAGTTCAGATATCGTGGAATGCATTTGGATGTATGCAGACATTTTTTCTCAGTTGAAGATGTAAAAAGCTATATTGATCTGTTGGTCATGCATAAATTCAATACTTTTCACTTCCATCTCACAGATGACCAGGGATGGCGTGTTGACATCAAAGCCCTTCCAAAGCTTGCGGAAATAGCATCGCAAAGAAAAGAAACAGTAATAAAAAAGAATACAGGTATTTATGACGGTATTCCTTATGGCGGATATTTCACTCATGACGAAATCCGTGATATAGTAAAATATGCTGAAGACAGGTTCATTACTGTAATTCCGGAAATTGAAATGCCGGGACATGCTTTGGCAGCATTGAGTGCATATCCCGAAATAGGTTGTGTAGGAGGTTCATACGATGCTGCCACATCGTGGGGCGTATTCGATGATATATTTTGTGCCGGTAATGAAGAAACATTCCATTTTCTCGAAAAAGTAATAGATGAGATCTGTGAATTGTTTCCAAATTCTCCATATATTCATGTAGGCGGTGACGAAGCCCCAAAAGTAAGATGGGAAAAATGTCCTAAATGTCAAAAAAGGATTAAAGATGAAGGATTATCAAATGAACATGAGTTACAAAGTTATTTTGTTCAAAGAATGGAAAAATATATAAATTCCAAAGGTAAACGAATAATCGGCTGGGACGAAATTCTGGAAGGAGGCCTGGCTCCAAATGCAACTGTTATGTCGTGGCGGGGAGAAGAAGGTGGTATTGATGCCGCCCGACAAGGTCATGATTTTATAATGAATCCGACATCACATTGTTATTTTGATTATTATCAAAGTGAAGATATTGATAACGAGCCTTTTGCTATATGCTGCCTTATTGATTGTGAAAAAATATACTATTGGGATCCTGTTCCCAATACATTAAGTAAAGATGAAAGAAAACATATGTTAGGCGTACAGGCAAATTTATGGACGGAATATATCCTGGACAGAGCACATATTCAATATATGGTATTACCAAGAATGGCGGTATTGTCGGAGGTTGCCTGGTCGAAAGCCCCACGAGATGATTATTCGGAATTTCAAAACAGGCTGCAAAGTTTATTCAAGCGATACGATGCTCTCGGATACAATTATGCAAAACATGAGCTGATAACAGAAAAAAATTAAAAGTTTTTAATTAAATTTCATATTCCAATTTTGAGAATTAATATAATAATAAAGCGAGTAAAAAATTGTTTAGAATTAAGAATTACCACTTAAAGCATTGTGAATCAACACAAAAAGCAGGTGAAGATTTTTTATAAAACTGTGGATTTCGTTTTATGTTTATGTGGATTTCGTGGATTTTGCTTTGCAAAATCCACGAAATCCACATTTTGTTACGGGTTTAAATATGTTTTCCTATATTAAGATTGGCTTTTTCTTCTTAATTTCTTACATTAATCCAGCATTATCATCCTAGTTTAGTAGCAAAAAATAAGATTCTTTTAAGAAATATTCAAATAAAAAAGCTCCGGAATATCCGAAGCTTTATATTATTAACTTTAAATTAATCTATTATTTTGATTGATTACGTTGATCAAGATGTTTCTGATAACGGTTACGGAATTTATCAACACGCCCTGCAGTATCAACCAGTTTAATTTTACCGGTATAAAACGGGTGAGATGTATTAGATATTTCTAATTTATACAATGGGTATTCTACTCCGTCTACTTCAATTGTTTCTTTTGTATTAGCGGTTGATTTCGTGATAAACACGTTGTCGTTTGACATATCTTTAAATGCCACTAAACGATATCTTTCCGGATGTATGTCTTTTTTCATTTGAGTAAATATTTTAATATCTTCAATTGGGTTGCAAAGGTAATACTTAAAATCTTATTTGCAAAATATATTTCTTAAATTTTTAAAATTTTATTTTTCAGTAAATTAATTTACAAATTAAAAACAATAAAAAAATTATTACAAAGTTATTAACACATAACATTTTTAAAATTTATGTACAATACATATTAAAATTTCAAACTAATTTAATATGTTTTTTTATTTTTGCAAGGATTAATTTTAATATTAAATGCTGGAATACATAAAAGGATTGCTTGTTGAGTTAACTCCTACAAATGCAATTATTGAAAATAATGATTTAGGTTATTGTATCAACATAAGCCTTAATACTTATTCTGGATTAAAAAAAGGGCAGGAATGTAAATTATATCTTCATGAAATAATACGTGAAGATTCTCATTCTTTATATGGTTTTGCGGAGAAACAAGAGCGGGAACTATTCAGAGCATTAATTTCTGTCAGCGGCGTTGGAGCAAATACTGCACGTTTAATTTTGTCTTCTGTAAATACCAGGGATCTGGTAAAAGCAATCACAGAAAACGATGTAAACTCATTAAAAAGTGTTAAGGGCATTGGCATTAAAACAGCACAAAGAATAATTCTGGATTTGCGGGATAAATTATCCGGTACCGAAATAGAAAATATTCAAATTTTTGGTACTGTAAACAATACTTTACAGAAAGATGCGTTAACAGCATTGACAATGTTAGGTTTTTCGAAACCTGCAATAGAAAAAGTATTAACTAAACTATTAAAAGAAAACAGTGATCTTCCTCTAGAAGAGCTTGTTAAGCTTGCATTAAACTATTTATAAACTTTGGTAGGAAAGATTTTTAAATACACATTTTTTGGAGGATTGATGCTTACATTAGTATCAATTATTTTTCCATCAAGTGCAGGGATAAACGATTTCTTCGGAGGATTATCCATACCTGATAATTATGACCTGCACCTTGACGACACAATCAAAGATGTAAATCTTCAGTATCCAATACCTTCAGGAAATGTTAATCCTACGGAAGATAAAGACAGAAGTCCCCTATATGGTAGTGATCCTTCAAATGTAAAGACAGAAATTATATACGATCCTGAGACCAACGAGTATCTTTTCATTAAAAAGGTAGGTGATGATATTTATGACACTCCTTATCCCGTAAGTTTTGATGAATATCTTGACTATGATTTCGATAATGCAATGAAATCATACTGGAGACAAAGATCAAAAAGTGATGTTTCCGAAAGAAGAGACACATTTATACCTAAATTAGAAGTTGGCGGTGAAATTTTTGACAGGATTTTCGGAGGCAATACAATAAACATTAATCCGCGCGGATCTGCAGAACTTACTTTAGGGATAAAATATAACAATACAAATACCCCAGGACTTTCAAAAAGAGAAAGAAGAAATACGACTTTCACTTTTAAAGAAAGTATAAACATGAGTGTCATAGGTCAGATCGGAGATAAAATGAAAGTTGATATAAAATATGATACAGAAGCAGCTTTCGATTTTCAAAATTCAGTAAAATTAGAATATACCGGAAATGAAGATGAAATAATTCAAAAAATAGAAGCCGGTAATGTATCATTACCGCTTTCCGGGACTCTGATCTCTGGCGGTCAAAGTTTGTTCGGGTTTAAAACAGAGCTTAAATTCGGAAAACTAACAATGACAGGAGTTTTCTCTCAAAAGAAAAGTGAATCATCAGTAATAAATGTAGAAGGAGGTGCTCAAACAAAAGAATTTGAGATTAAAGCAGATGATTACGAACCTAATAAACACTACTTTTTATCTCACTACTTCAAAGAAAACTATGACAGGGCTTTGGCAAATCTTCCTGTAATAACCAGCGGAATAAATATTACACGCATAGAAGTATGGGTAACAAACCGTTCCGGAAATTTTGAGAATTCACGTAATATCGTTGCATTTGCCGACCTCGGAGAAAGTAACGACAACAATATACAATCAAGTCAGGTTATAATGGCAAATGGGATTACCCAAACATATCCTCCTGAAAACGGGATAAACATATTAGGAACCCTAGCAACAAATAATCCCAGTATAAGGGATATTAATTCCGTAGGAAATGTTCTTATGGGATATGACATGACAGGAGGAGTTGAATATGAAAAAATTGAATCTGCAAGGTTGCTTACATCTTCCGAGTATACTGTTAATGAACAATTAGGATATATATCATTGAACTCTACTTTAACGACAGATCAGGTTCTTGCCGTAGCATTTGAATACACATTAGGGGGCAATGTTTACAAAGTAGGTGAATTCTCGAATTCTGCTATAACAGCACCCCAATCTCTCATATTGAAACTAATAAAAGGTACAGCTTTCACTCCTCAGTTAAAGACATGGTCTCTGATGATGAGAAACATTTATTATATGAGAACATATCAAATGTCAAGTGAGGATTTTTGGCTTGATATCATGTATACAAATGATAAGACAGGAACTGACATTAACTATTTACCGGCAGGTAAGATTAATGAAACACGACTACTTACTGTTCTAAATCTCGACAATTTAAACTCTCAACAAGATCCATATCCTGATGGAGTCTTTGACTATATCGAAGGTATAACTGCCAACTCCCAGAACGGAAGGATTATCTTTCCCGTAAGAGAACCGTTTGGTTCATATTTGAAGGGAAAAATAACCGGAGGTGATCCAACATTAAATTCGGTAGCAAATCAATATGTTTTTCAGGAACTTTATGACAGTACGCAAAGTACGGCACAACAAATTGCAGAAAAAAATAAATTTAAATTAAAGGGAAAATATAAATCATCAGGAGGAAGTGAGATCCCTCTTAATGCCATCGATATCCCTCAGGGAAGTGTTAAAGTTACTGCCGGAGCACAAGAGTTAGTTGAAAATGTCCATTATACCGTAGATTATAATTTAGGTAGAGTTAAAATAATTGATGCAGCAATACTTGAAGCAGGAACACCTTTGCAAATATCCCTGGAAAGTAATTCAATGTTTAATACAATAACCAAAACATTGGTTGGAGCTCATCTAAACTATGAATTTTCCAAAGATTTTAACGTTGGTGCAACCATCCTGAATATGACAGAAAAACCTTTAACAAGTAAGGTCAATATAGGAGATGAGCCAATGTCGAACACCATATGGGGGGTGAACGCATCCTACCGTACTGATGCTCCATTTTTAACAAAAGCTATAGATTTCCTGCCTTTCATTGAGACAAAAGAAATGTCCACATTAACAATGACAGGAGAATTTGCTCACCTGATTCCGGGGCATTCCAGAGCTATTGAAAAAGATGGGAACGCATATATTGACGATTTTGAAGGAAGTAAAACATCTTATGATATAAAATATTTTTCAGGATGGTCTTTAGCCAGTACTCCGACAGATTCGGTAATGTTCCCTGAAGGCAGGTTATCAAATGATCTTAGGTATGGTTATAACAGGGCTAAATTAGCATGGTACTATATTAATTCTTCTTTCTATGACAATAGCAGAGTAGTTAATAATGAACAATTATCAAGCCATTATGTAAGACAAATTTATGAAAAAGAAATTTTTCCTAACAGGGAAAATGCAAACGGAAATTACCCAAACGTACTGAATGCCTTAAATCTGGCTTTTTATCCAAAAGAAAAAGGTCCTTATAATTATAACGTTCAAGATCTGGGAGCTGATGGTCTGTTCACAAATCCTCAAACAAAATGGGGTGGTATAATGAGACAACTATCACAAAAAGATTTTGAAGAAATGAATATCGAATACATAGAATTCTGGTTGATGGACCCGTTCGTTGAAAATGAAAATAATCCCGGAGGGGATCTTTATTTCAACCTTGGAGACATTTCCGAAGATGTATTAAAAGACGGACGTAAATCTTTTGAACACGGACTTCCTACTCCTGTAAACAATTATCCTGTAGATACTTCGGTATGGGGTATAATTTCAAAAATACAATCATTAACAAACATATTTGAGAATGACGCAGAAGTGTTAAAAGCACAGGATGTCGGATTAGACGGACTAAGTGATGAAAATGAAAGATTTTTCTTCAGTGATTACCTCAGACAAATCGAAATAAAACACGGGGCGGGCTCTCCTGCTTACCAACAAGCTTATGAAGATCCTTCCAATGATAATTTCCATTATTATTTGGGGTCGGATTATGATAGTGAAGGATTTGGAATTTTGGAACGTTATAAAAAATGGAACGGTCTTGAAGGAAATACTCCTGCAAATTCTAATGAAGCCGGAAAACTTACTCCCGATGTAGAAGACATTAATGGCGACTACACTCTAAACGAAAGTGAAAATTATTTTCAATATAAAGTAAGTATCCGTAAAGAAGATCTTGAAGTAGGCAGAAACTTTATTACAGATAAAATAAAAGTAACATCAACTTTTGAAAATGATCAAAAATCGGAAGTAGAATGGTACCAGTTTAAAATTCCTATATACGATTATGAAAAAAGAATCGGTCTTATCAGAGATTTTAAATCAATACGATTCATGAGAATGTTCATGCATAATTTTTCTGATGAAACAATCCTGCGTTTTGCTACTTTAGATTTAGTAAGAGGAGAATGGCGTAAATATTCCGATTCTTTCCTGCAACCGGGTGAATATATTGTTGATGAACTTACTGAAACTCCATTTGAAGTCAGTGCAGTAAATATTGAAGAAAATTCAAAAAAAGAACCGGTAAACTATGTACTGCCTCCGGGAATAACCAGAGAAACAAGTCCGATGTCTCCACAATTGAACCAGCTGAATGAGCAGGCAATGTCATTAAAAGTATTGGACCTGCAAGATGGCGATGCTAGGGCAGTATACAAAAACGTAAGTCTGGATGTCCGTAAATATCTTGTATTAAAAATGTTTATACATGCAGAATCAGTTCCAAACTATCCTGATATTGATAATGGAGATTTAAGCGTATTTGTACGACTGGGAACTGATTATAAAAATAATTATTACGAATATGAAATACCCCTTGTCGTAACAGAACCGGGTGTATATGACGGTTCGGCAGATGTTAATTCTGAAGACAGAAAAGCTGTGTGGCCCGAAGAAAATAATCTTAACCTGGAATTCAGCATTTTACAGGATTTAAAACAAGAAAGGAATGAACGTTTACGCGAAGGAGACGGAAGTATAAGTCTTACCAGATTATACTCCGTTATGAATGGTGACCATAAAGTCAGTATCATGGGAAATCCTAATCTGGCTAATGTGCAAACAATTATGATAGGGATACGAAATCCTAAAAAAGTTTCAAATTCAGGAACAGATGACGGATTATCAAAATCCGGAGAAATATGGGTAAATGAACTAAGATTATCAAATTTCGATGAAAAAGGCGGTTGGGCAGCTAATGCCAGAGTAACAGCAAAACTTGCCGATTTTGGGACTGTAACTCTGGCAGGTAGTACAAGTAAACCAGGATTCGGTTCAATTAATCAAAAAATCGGAGATCTTCAAAAAGAAGAAATAAACAGATATGATATTTCGGCTAATTTTGAGTTAGGAAAGTTCTTTCCCGAAAAATTCAATGTAAGAATTCCTCTTTACATGGCAATTTCCGAAAATGTTGTCAATCCGGAATATAATCCTCTGGATCCCGATGTACTTTTTAAAGCAACTTTATCAGATCCTACTTTATCCAAAGAAGAAAAGGATAGTATAAAGCGTATTAGCCAGGAATATACCAAGCGGAAAAGTATCAATTTTAATAATGTCAAAGTAAATAAAACTTCCGGTGAACCCAGAATATATGACCTGGCAAACTGGTCATTCAGTTATGGATATAACGAATCTTTCTACAGAGATATAAATACCGAACATAATATTAACAAGACATATACAGGATCAATTTTCTATAATTACAATGCAACTCCAAAAATAGTTGAACCATTTAAAAATGTAAACGCTTTTAAAAGCAAGCATTTACAAATATTAAGGGATTTTAATTTTTATTATTTGCCTTCACAAATATCTTTCCGGACAAATATGAACCGGCAATACGGAGAAACACAATTAAGAAATATCTATAGTCCCGAAACTCCTTTACCCGAAAGTGTAATAAAAAATTTCATTTGGGTCAGACAATATGATCTAAAATATAATTTATCTAAAAATCTAAAATTTGAATTTTCTGCAACCAATAATGCAAGAATTGACGAAAAGGAAGGTAAAATGCACAAAGATCTTGATACTTATCAAGAAATGAAAGATACAATCTGGCAAAATATCAAAAGATTCGGAAGAAATACCCAATATCACCAGCAATGGGACGTTACATATAACATACCAATAAATAAAATACCTATTTTTAACTGGATCACTGCCAATGCAAGGTATTCCGGAACATACGACTGGACTGCCAGTCCTTTGCTCAGAACAGACACTATAACATTAGGAAATACTTTACAAAACGGAAATGTTATTTCGTTAAATACACAATTTAATCTCCTCAATCTTTATAATAAAATAAAATACCTGGATGATGTAAATAAAAAATACAGGGGACGACAAACGGCGCGACAGCCCAAAAAAGAAATCGAAACTGTAACATATACCGCAGAAAGAGTTGATTTTAAAGAAGGTAGGACTAAAAATATCACTCACGGACTTAAAACAGAAGATGTTACGATAAAAGTAACTACTGACGGACGTGATGTAAGAGGAGAAACTGTTATATTAGATAAAAATAAAGTATCTTTTACCACAGCTGAAGATATTGCTAATGCACAAATTGTCATTACGGGAAAACGGGAAAAAACGGAAAGTTTTGCAAAGAAAATATTTGATAATACTTTAGTTATTATAATGAGTGTGAAGAATGTATCAATAGGCTACACACAAACCGGTGGAACATTATTGCCAGGATATCTGGGAGAAACACGAATATTAGGATTATCACATTATTCCCCTAATGCAGAAATGTTTGGTGCAGGTTTACCAAAAATCTTAACACCAACTGTTCCATTTATTTTCGGATGGCAGGATAGCGATTTTGGTCAGTGGGCTGCTGATAACTATCTAATAACAAAAGACACAACAAGTATACAGCAATTTGTTCAAACCACTAACAAAAGCTGGACAGCAAGAGCATCTATAGAGCCTTTCCGGGACCTGAAGATAGATCTTAATTCTACGCATACATTGAGCCTTAACGATAGCAAATATTACAGGTATAGTGCAGATTCTCTTAAATTTTTTGCATTAAATCCATTGCATTCCGGAAGTTTTTCGATGTCTATAATAAGTATAAAGACAGCATTTGAACCATTACCAAAAGGAGGGGACATATCTTCGAAAGCATTTGAGAATTTTTCCAGATATAGGGTTACAATTGCAAAACGTTTGGCAGAAAACAGGCATTCAAAAGATCCAGGCTACGATCCGACGCCTGGTGCGGACGGTTTTCCGGAAGGTTACGGCAAAACATCCCAGGATGTATTAATTCCTGCATTCTTTGCTGCATATACAGGACAAGATCCTAATAAAACCGGATTAAAAGCATTGCCATCTATCCTGAGTGCATTACCAAACTGGAGGATAACATATGACGGTTTATCTAAAATCAGCTTTATTAAAAAATATTTCCGTACAATAAATCTATCGCACAGTTATAGGTCTACTTATAACATAGGCTCTTTCCAATCCAGATTTGGTGATGAATATTCAATAAATGAAAATACCGGCTTAAATGATATAACAAATGAAATCGGTGATTATTACTCAGAATATGAAATAAACGGAGTTTCAATAACCGAACAACTATCCCCGCTATTTGCCATTGACGCTACAATGATAAACAGTTTCATTCTTAAAGTAGAAGTAAAGAAAACCCGTAACCTTAATATGAGCTTTGCCAACAACCAGCTTACTGATAGTCGTGATATAACCTACACATTAGGAACAGGTTACAGGTTCAAAGATGTTGAAATAGCAATAAAAACCGGAGGACGTCAAAGAAGTTTCAAAAGCGATCTCAATATAAGACTTGACTTTAATATCCGTGAAATGGCAACAGCCATACGTAAACTGGAAGAAGAAATAGATCAGTTGACATCCGGGTCAACAACATATACGCTGAAAACAACTGCCGATTATGTACTAAACAGCAGATTTACCATACGTGCCTATTATAATCATATATTTAATAAGCCAAAAGTTTCCACACCACCACAATCAACTACAATCGAATTTGGGTTTACCCTGAAATTTGTTCTTGCATCTTAATAAAAAAAATACTTACTTTGAATTCCAAATAATTATTTATTAACAATAAATCAAAATATGATGAATATTCCAGGTAACTTAAAGTACACAGAATCTCACGAATGGATAAGAGTTGAAGGTAACGAGGCTTATATCGGCATTACTGACTTTGCTGTAACGCATTTAGGCGATATTGTCTTTGTTGAAATTGAAACTGAAGGAGAAACCCTTGACAAAGGAGAATCTTTTGGTACTATTGAAGCTGTAAAAACAGTTTCTGATTTATATATGTCGTTAAGTGGAGAAATTTTAGAAGTTAATTCCGCTGTTATCGATAATCCGGCTATCGTTAATTCCGACTGCTATGGAGAAGGCTGGCTTATAAAAATAAAAATGAGTGCTCCTGCAGAAGTTGATACATTATTGGATGCTAATGCTTATGCAGAAATAGCAAAAGATTAATAATATTCCAAATTATTAGAATTAGGAATTAAGAAATAAATAATAAAAATATTTTTATTATTTATCACCAAAGGATTATGGTACTTTCTTAATTCCTAATTATTTTATTATAAACACATTACAAAATGAATTCTTCTTTAGTTTATGCAATAATTTTGTCGGGAGGTTCAGGAAACAGATTTGGAACGGAATTACCGAAACAGTTTGCTGAAGTGCATGGTAAATCTATTCTTTATTATTGTATAAACAATTTCGAGAATCACCCTTTGGTAGATAAAATAATAGTTGTCGGAAACCCTGAACATATACAACAAACAAAACAGATTGTTTTAAATAATAATTTCAAAAAAATAGTTTCTATCGTGGAGGGTGGGATCACACGAGGTGAGTCATCATATATCGGACTGAAAGAAATTTCAAATATTGAAAAAGATACAAACAATATAAAAGTACTTATTCAGGACGCAGTAAGGCCTAATACCCAAACACATATAATCAGCGAAGTAATCGAAAAACTTGATTCATACAATGCAGTTACTATTGCAGTTCCGGTAACCGACACTATATATATTGCAGATAGTGGTAGTTCTATACAATCTATTCCCGACAGGAACAAAATTTATAAAGCACAAACTCCACAAGGATTTAATTATAATATAATTACATCTGCATACGAACAACTTGAAAAAGAAAAAAAATTTAAGCAGTCAGATGATATTTGCGTAGTAAACCTTAATTATCCTGATGAAGAAATAGCAATCCTTAATGGAGATAATAGTAATATAAAAATTACTTTTATTGATGATATAGAATACTTTCGACAGATTTTAAAACAAAAAAAGCATTGATCTTTTATAAAGCCTTAAACAAATACCTGCAATGTAAATTTTATTTTTATCACATTTGCACGTTTTTTGTTAATACTATTAAAAATTAACTTAATTTTGGAATAATTATTTGGGATATTAAATGTGCGGAATTACAGGATTTTATAGCAAAAATAATAATGGTTTTGCAAGCCGGGAAGAATTGGATAAAATGACATCATGTCTGGTTCACCGTGGTCCGGATGCCAATGGTTTATATTACATAGGGACTGTAGGACTAGGACATCAGCGTTTAAGTATTCTGGATCTGTCAACCGATGCCAACCAGCCTATGGAATCTCATTCGATGAGATATATATGTGTTTATAACGGAGAAGTCTATAATTTTAAACAGATAACCAAAGAACTGAATTTAGAACCTAAAACAAGTACTGATACTGAAATCATTATAGAAGCTTTTGCCGAATGGGGCGTAACGTTCATAAATAAACTTATAGGTATGTTTGCTATAAGTATTTATGATAAAGAAAAACAGATACTTTATCTCTTCCGCGACAGAATGGGTATAAAACCAATTTATTATTACTGGGACGGAACGAACTTTGCCTTTTCTTCGGAGTTAAAATCTTTACTCAATATAAAATATATCCGGGATAACCGTAAAATCAATCCGCATGCAATAAGCGAATTTCTACATCTAGGATATATACCGGAACCTGATACTATTTTTTCGAATATTCATAAATTTCCGAGTGGTAATTACGGAATTATTTCCGAAAACGGATTCAGAACTGAGTCATATTGGAATATAGAAGGAAGTATACGCAGAAATGTTATCAGCGATCTTGAGGAAGCAAAAGACAGGCTTAGAGAACTTGTAGAATCTTCTGTTTCAATGAGATTGGTAAGCGATGTTCCTTTTGGAACTTTTTTAAGCGGAGGAATAGACTCAAGCCTTGTTTCGGCAGTTGCCAGCAAATACCTATCTCCTACTCCGTTAAATACATTTTCAATCGGATTTGAAGATTCAAAACATGATGAGTCCAAATATGCCCGTCAAGTTGCAAGCTACCTGGGAACCAATCATACCGAATATATGGTTACCGAACAGGATGCAAAAGAAATAATTGTAGATATGCTTGACTTCTATGATGAACCGTATGCAGATTCTTCCGCCATACCTACAATGTTATTATCAAAACTTGCAAAACAGAAAGTATCTATGGTGCTCTCAGGAGATGGCGGCGATGAACTATTTTTGGGGTACGGATCTTATAAATGGGCTAAAAGGATGCAAAGATTCCCTGGCAACTCGGCTTCATTCAGAAAAATTTTCGGACTATTATTGAGCAATGCTCCTTCCAATCGCTATAAAAGAGCATCTTATTTATTCAAATATAAAGACAGGTCAAAACTAAAAAGTCATATATTTTCACAAGAACAATATTTATTCAGTGAAAATGAATTTACAAAATTATTAAGTCCTGAATTTATATTTTCCAACGACCTTGAACAGGATTACCGTAGTTTTATCAGAAAACTGACCCCAGAAGAAGAACAGGCAATTTTTGATATAAGGTATTACTTAAAAGATGATCTTTTGGTAAAAGTTGACAGAGCATCTATGAGATATGCTTTAGAAGTCAGAGTTCCATTATTGGATCACAGGATCGTGGAATTCGCATTAAATGTTGACCCAAAACTTAAAATGCATGGAGAAGTTCAGAAATATCTACTTAAACAACTATTATACGAATATGTACCGGAAGAATTGTTCAACCGCCCTAAGTGGGGTTTCTCCATACCGTTAAAAAAGTGGTTATATTCGGACCTTGCCTTTCTAATTGACGAATATTTAAATAAAAATATAATAAACGAGTTCAATATTGTAAATTACACTGAAGTAAAAAAACTCATAACCGATTTCCGTTCAGGAAAAGAATACCTATATAACCGGCTATGGTTATTAATTATACTTCATAAATTCCTGATCAAAAATAAAAATATTTAAATAACCATCATTTTTTTATCCAAGATCTTCAATAGTTATTCCTGATGGTAAAAAATGTGAAATATCGCCTTCATTTTTAATTATATCCCGAACTATACTGGAAGAAATAAAAGTATGTTCCGGTAAAGTAAGCAAAAAAACTGTTTCTATGCTGTTCTCCAATAATTTATTAGCCTGTCCTATGGCTCTTTCAAATTCAAAATCTGCTGAAGTCCTTAATCCGCGAAGAATATAATTACAGTTGTTTTTTTTACAAAAATCTACAGTAAGTCCCGAATATGTCCTTATTTCGACATCAGGTTCTCCTGAAAAAACTTTCCCGATAAGCATAATCCGCTTATCAATATTCATCATTGTTGTCTTGGAACTATTATCACCAACTCCTATTATTATTTTATCAAATAAAGGAAGAGCTCTTTTCACAACAGATTCATGACCAACAGTAAAAGGGTCAAATGATCCCGGGAAAAGTGCAATACGCTTTTTTATATTATTCATTTCCTGCTATTTTTGACCATGAATCTTTCAAAGTAACTGTACGATTAAATACAAGTTTTTCAGAAGTTGAATCTTTATCAATGCAAAAGTACCCCTTTCTTTCAAACTGGAATTTTTCTCCGGGATTTTTATCTTTTACATAACTTTCAACCTTAATATTTATAACATTTAAAGAATCGGGATTTAAATAATCAAGATAAGTTTCATTTTCAGCCAGATCGTCAGGATTTTCTTTTGTGAAAAGCCTGTCGTAAATTCTTGCTTCGGCATCAATACATGTTTCTGAATCAACCCAATGTATTGTTCCTTTTACTTTGCGTCCGTCCGGCGATTTCCCTCCTTTACTTTCAGGATCGTATGAGCATCTAAGTTCTGTTATGTTACCATTTTCATCTTTTATAATTTCATCACATTTAATAAAATATGCATAACGTAACCTTACTTCCTGTCCGGGAGCAAGCCTGAAATATTTTTTAGGAGGCTCTTCCATAAAATCCTCACGCTCAATATAAATAATCCTGCTAAAAACAATATTTCTGGTCCCTGCACTTTCATCTTCAGGATTATTTTGAGCCTCAAGAATTTCGGTTTGTCCTTCGGGATAATTTGTAATTACTACTTTCAACGGATCAAGAACTGCCATAACACGATTTGCTTTTTTATTCAAATCTTCACGGATACAATATTCAAGCAAACTAAGGTCAATTATATTTTCACGTTTCGCAACTCCTATCCTTTCAGCAAAATTCCTTACAGCTTCAGGAGTATATCCTCTTCTTCTGAGTCCGCTTATGGTCGGCATACGAGGGTCATCCCAACCATTTACCCATTTATTTGTAACAAGTTCCAGAAGTTTACGTTTACTCATTATCGTATATGATAAATTCAAACGGGCAAATTCTATCTGCCTCGGACGGGTACCTGAAATGTAAATCTGATCCAGAAACCAGTCATATAACGGACGGTGAACTTCAAATTCCAGAGTACATAATGAATGAGTTATTCCTTCAATATAATCGCTTTGTCCGTGCGCATAATCATACATAGGATAAATACACCATTTATCTCCTGTACGGTCGTGATGACTTTTTATTATACGGTACATAATTGGGTCCCGCATATGCATATTAGGCGAATTCATATCTATTTTTGCCCTTAATACCATTGAACCTTCCTCATGCAGACCGTTTTTCATCTCTTCCAGAAGATGCAGATTTTCATCAACACTTCTATTCCTGAAAGGACTTTCAACCCCAGGAACAGTGGGATTTGTTCTTTGTTCACTTATTTGTTCCGGAGTCTGTTCATCAACATAAGCCTTGCCCTCTTTTACCAATTTAACAGCCCAGCCGTAAAGCTGTTCAAAATAATCAGATGCATATAACAATTTGTCATATTCAAATCCCAGCCATTTTATATCTTCAAGGATAGAATTTATATATTCCACATCTTCTTTAACAGGGTTTGTGTCATCAAATCTGAGATTACACTTTCCGTTATATTTTTCTTTAATACCGAAATTCAAACAAATAGATTTTGCATGTCCTACATGTAGATATCCATTAGGCTCCGGAGGAAACCTTGTATATATTTCTTTATGTTTACCGGTTTCCAAATCGTTCTCAATAATTTGTTCAATAAAATTCAGAGATTCTTTTTTTTCTTCCATCTGAGCAGCTTTTTGATGATACAAATATAAATTTAAATATTAATAATTGTTTTAAATTTTTAGTAAATCTAAATTCTTTTGATCAAAGTTCTGTTTCAATTCAAAGTTCGGTTAAGATATAGCATTGAAAATTTCACATTAAGAAATTTCGGATTTTTAATATGAATTTGATTGATGTTTTTTGATGTTTTTTATTTTTGATTGACTATTGTCGCTTGATGTAATTTCAAAATAAATTCAAGAATTTTCCAATTGTTCAACTTCAATAACCTTTCTTATTTTCTTATATTTGCAAAAAATTATATTCAATTTATGAGTAAGATTATAATTTCAGGAATGGAATTTTTTGCCTATCATGGTCATTATGATGAAGAGAAAATAGCAGGTAACAAATTTTCTATAGATCTTACAATGTGGACAAATACAAAAAAAGCCGAAATATCCGATGATCTTGATGATACTCTTAACTATCAGATAGCTTATGCAATTGTAAAAGATATTATGACACAAACCAAATCCAATCTGATTGAAAATATAGCACACAATATCATAACATCACTTTTTGAAGAATTTGTTGCATTAAAAAAAGTAAAGATCTATATAAAAAAACTTAATCCTCCTATGGGAGGAGAAATTGGATCTGTAGGGATTATCATAAAAGAAAAGAATACAAATAAATAAAAACCATACATATTATTTAAAATATTAATGTGTTTTTATTGTTAAAAAACTATATTTGTTACAATTAGTAATTCATAAATTATAAAAAATGCTTACAGCAGAAAAACTAAAAGAGACAAAAAAGCGTGTAGAGGCTTTGAGGAGGTATCTTTGACATAGATGTCAAAAGAAAATATATTGAAGAAGAAACTTTAAAAACTCAACAATCAGGATTTTGGGACAATCCCGATGAAGCCGAAAAAATCTTAAAACAAATCAGCTTAGTAAAAAAATGGGTTATTGAATATGACTATGTAAGTTCAAAGTTTGATGATCTCGAAGTAATATTTGAATTTTACAAATCGGGAGATGCCTCTGAAGAAGATGCCGATAAAGAGTTTGAAATAACGAATTCTGTCATTGAAGATCTGGAATTAAAAAACATGCTCGGAAATGAAGAAGATGCTCTTGATGCTGTTCTAACAATAAATTCAGGAGCCGGAGGGACAGAAAGTAACGACTGGGCAGATATGTTAAGCCGTATGTATATCCGATGGGCAGAAGAAAACAATTATAAAATACAGATTATTGACCGGCAGGACGGAGATGCTGCAGGAATAAAATCAATAACCATGAGTTTTTCAGGAGAATTTGCTTACGGATATCTTAAAGGAGAGAACGGAGTACACAGGCTGGTACGATTATCTCCTTTCGATGCGGCACATAAGCGGCATACCTCATTTGCATCTGTTTTTGTATATCCTTTGATAGATGATACTATAACCATAGAAATCAATTCATCGGAAATTGAATGGGATACATACAGAAGTAGCGGAGCCGGAGGTCAAAATGTAAACAAAGTAGAAACTGCAGTACGTTTAAAACATATTCCTACAGGTATCGTGATCGAAAACAGCGAAACCCGTTCCCAGCTAAAAAACAGGGAAAATGCCATGAGGCTTTTAAAATCACAACTTTATGAACTCGAATTAAGAAAACAACAGGAAGAAAGAGATAAACTTGAGGGACAAAAACGTAAAATAGAATGGGGATCACAAATAAGAAATTATGTATTGCATCCATATAAACTGGTAAAAGATCTTCGTACAGGCTATGAAACAGGAAATACACAGGCTGTTCTCGATGGTAAAATAGAAGGTTTTATTAAATCCTATTTAATGGAATTCGGAAATAAAACATAATTTTGCAAATAATATTTTAAACATTAAACTAATAAATTACTTGATATGAAAAAGACATTTTTAATTTTAACAATAATAACATTAACTATTATGATTATTTCATGTAAGAATGAAAACAAAATACAACAATCTGACAATCCGTTACTGGCAGAATGGAATACACCTTTTGAAGTTCCTCCATTTGATAAAATAAAAGATATTCATTTCGAACCGGCATTTGAGGCTGCAATGAATATCCAGAACGAAAATATCCAGACAATTATTGAAAATAAAGAAGATCCTACTTTTGAAAATACCATAGAAGAATTGGAATACAGTGGATTGTTATTATCAAGAATTTCAGGTGTTTTTCATAACCTTGCCTCTTCAAATACTAATGATAATTTAAAAGCAATATCAAAAAGGATAGCTCCAAAATTATCAAAACACGAAGATGAAATTTCTATGAATGAAAAACTTTTTAAGAAAGTAGAACAGGTATATATGAAAAAAGATAAACTTGGACTTAATAAAGAACAAAACATGTTATTGGAATTAACATATAAGGATTTTGTAAAAGGTGGAGCTAAATTAAATGAGACCGACAAAAAACGCTTAATGGAAATAAATGAACAATTATCTTTATTATCTTTAAAATATGGAGACAACCTGCTTGCGGAAAATAATAATTATAAACTTATTATAGATAATGAAAAAGACCTGGCAGGCTTACCGGCATCTTTGACTGAAGCGGCAGCAATTACGGCAGAAGAATTGGGAATGAACGGCAAATGGGTTTTCACATTGCATAATTCAAGTGCTTTACCATTTTTACAATACTCCGAAAACAGGGAACTTAGAAAAGAAATTCAAACTGCATATGTGAATAAATGTAACCATAATAACGACATTGATAATAACCAGATTATTCTTGACCTGGTAAAACTGAGAATAGAAAAAGCACAATTACTGGGATATGAAAATTATGCAGCAATCACGCTTGAAGACAGAATGGCAAAAAATTCAGAAGCAGTTTATAATTTATTATCCCAGATATGGGAGCCAGCACTTAAAGTTGCAAAAGAAGAAAGAGATGCATATAGTAACTTGCTTAAAAAAGACGGATATACTGATAAGTTACAGGCATACGACTGGCGTTATTATGCAGAAAAAGTAAGAAAAGAAAAATATGATCTGGACGATGAAGTTTTAAGGCCATATTTTAAATTGGAAAATGTCAGAGACGGTGTATTTGATGTCTCAGGTAAGTTGTTTGGTTTGAATTTCAAAAAAGACAACAGTATTCCTGTTTATCATCCAGATGCGGAAGCTTATGTTGTAACAAATAATAATGGCGATCATGTAGCTGTGTTATATATGGATTATCATCCAAGGGAAAGTAAAAGAAGCGGAGCATGGATGAGCAGTTTTAGAAAACAATATATTCATGACGGAAAATTTGTACATCCTGTAATTACAATAAATTGTAACTTTACAAAACCGACACTGACACAACCTGCTCTTTTAACTTTTGACGAATCACAGACATTATTCCACGAATTTGGACACGCACTTCACGGAATGTTGTCGGAATGTACATATCCAAGTATAAGTGGGACTGCAGTGCCAAGAGATTTCGTTGAATTACCTTCACAGATAATGGAAAATTGGGCATCAGCCCCATCTGTTATGAAGACCTATGCCCGTCATTATGAAACTAATGACCCTATCCCGGATGAATTGATAAATAAGATCGAAGCAGCAGGTCATTTTAATCAGGGTTTTGCTACTACAGAACTTGTTGCTGCTGCATATCTGGATATGTATTGGCATACACTGACTCAAATAAATATAACAGATGTAACAGATGCGGAAAATAAAGCAATGGAAGAAATAGGTCTGATCCCTGAAATTGTGGTCAGATATCGCAGCTCATATTTTTCACATATATTCAGCGGAGGTTATGCTGCCGGATATTATAGCTATACATGGAGCGAAGTTCTGGATGCTGATGCATTCGATGCTTTTGAAGAAAACGGATTGTTTGATCCTGAAACAGCCGAGTCATTCAGGAAAAATATATTATCCAACGGTCATAAAGATGATCCTACGACTATGTTCGTAAATTTCAGGGGACGTGAACCGAAAATAGATGCTTTGCTTAAAAGAAGAGGATCAAAATAAAATTGGTAAAATTATAAATTTAGTTACATAAGAGACAATGGTGGCTTCAGCTACGCTCAGCCATCGCTGTACTTATTTATAATAATTGAAAAAATATTTAATTAATTTTACACATAACAAATTAATCTATATGAAAAAATATTATTTTATTCTACTTTTATTAACATCAGGAATTATAAATAATATTTTCAGCCAGTCAAAAGAAGAAACCGCTTACGATATAATCCGGCAAAGAGGAGAAATTTGTTTTGGCTTTACGGCAGAACAATATGAAATAAAAAGCCTTTATGAAAAAATATCAATAGATAAATTTGATGGAAAAACTGTGATTGCTTATGCAAATGAAAAAGAATTTTCAGATTTTCTAAAAACAAATAAAGATTTCTACATAATCCAGGACTATCTGAGTACTTCAAAAGCACTTAATGTTGCTTCTTCTGTTACAGAAATGCAAAACTGGAACAAATATCCTTCATATGAAGTATATGTTGAAATGATGCACAAATTTGCAACAGACTTCCCTGACATATGCAAAATTGATACTATAGGTTACAGTATGCATGGAAAATTATTACTCGCAGTAAAAATATCGGACAATGTTAATCTTGATGAAGCAGAACCAGAATTTTTTTATACGGGACAAATGCATGGTGACGAACTATTATGTAGCTTTTTGTTTCTAAAACTTATTGATCACCTATTGAACCAATATGGACATGACGAACAGGTAACAGATTTGATAAATAATCTTCAAATCTACATAAATCCTTTGGCAAATCCGGATGGGATGTATCATGGCGGAAATTCCGATGTGTCACTTTCAACCAGATATAATGCTTACTTTATTGATCTTAACAGAAATTTTCCACGAATAGATAGCGAAGGAACAAACATCCAGCCTGAGATACAGGCTATGATAGATTATGCAGGCTCTCACAATTTTGTGATGTCGTGCAACAGTCATTCAGGAGCAGAATTAATGAATTATCCTTATGATGCTTTATCTGAATATCCTGCAGATTATCGCTGGTGGGAACTTGTTTGTCGCGAATATGCTTCAAATGTCCAGAATACAGGATTCAATGGTTATTTTACCGACGAAGACAATGGAGTTACTAATGGATTTGCATGGTATTCAACACAAGGTAGCCGTCAGGATTATATGAATTATTTTAAACGTTGCAGAGAAGTTACTTTAGAGTTAAGTAAAATTAAAAGAACAGATTCGGATTCTCTTCAATATTACTGGTCGGTAAATAAAAAGGCAATGCTTGATTACTTACAGCAAGCTACTTACGGACTAAGAGGGATTATTACCGATTCGGTTACCGGAGAACCTATAGTTGCACGGATTTTTATTGAAAATTATGATAAACTTAATTCACATGTATTTTCATTCCCGGAATATGGTGATTATTACAGATATTTATTCAGGGGAGACTATAATATAACGTTTTCTGCAGACGGCTACAAATCAAAAAACGTAAATATTTCTATCCAAAATTACGAGCAAATCATATTGAATATTCAATTAGCTCCTGTAGAAAATGAAATGCCCATTGCTGATTTTGAATATGAAATAACCGGCAAAACTGTAAATTTTATTAATAATTCCTACGCTGCAAGGACTTTTTATTGGAATTTCGGTGATGATAGCACATCGGAAGAATCAAATCCAATACATACTTATTCCGGTTACAATACTTATAATGTTACCCTTACGGCAGAAAACGATCTAGGTACCAATCAAATTACTAAAGAAATAATAATAGGTAACTCTTTGGAAAACAAAGTATTTGAATCTCTCAATGTTTTCCCGAATCCGGCCGATAAATTTCTTCATATACAATGCGAAGAAATTATAGATAAAATTAATATAAAAAATACTCTAGGAGAGATAATCCGGCAATATACCCCTAAAGATACTGTTTTTGAGATAAATATAGAAAATTTAAAATCGGGAATATATTTGCTTAACGTTCATATTAATGATAAATTTGTTATACTAAGATTTATGAAAAAGTAACAAATTAATCATTATGAAAAAAAATATCCTTTTACTATTCATATTTATTTCATCATTATCTGTCTGCCAAAATAATAACGTCTTTCAATTTGTAGATGAAAAACTTAATACAAGAGGAGAAATATATTTTTCTTTTGAAAATGACGATCGTTCGGTTTTAAATGAACTTTCCGGCATAATATCCATAGATAAAATTAATGGTTCAACCGTATATGCCTTTGCAAACAGAACCGAATTTAATGAATTTCTGGCATACGGCATCAATTTCACTCCGGTCTATAGCTATTATAACACATTCAGATCCGGCATAATGGCCACAACGCTTGCAGAAATGGCAAACTGGGATAAATACCCTACACATGCCGTATATCAGGAAATGATGCAAAATTTCGTAACAAATTACCCGAATCTTTGCAGCCTGGATACAATAGGTTTTTCTGTAAATAATCGACCTATTTTATGCCTGATAATTTCAGACAATATAGGAGTTGCTGAAGATGAACCAAAATTTTTCTGGTCAAGTTCAATGCACGGGAATGAACTTTGCGGATATATTTTAACTCTCAGGTATGCAGATTATTTATTGTCGAATTATGGTATTGATGACTATGTTACTTCTTTGATCAATAACATAGAAATATATATTTGTCCGCTGGCAAATCCTGATGGAATGTATAATAATTCTTCAGACGGTACTTCAGTTTCACAAGCGATAAGGTATAACGCTAACGAAATAGATCTTAACAGAAATTTTCCGCGCGTTGACGGTCAGTCTACTTCAATACAACCTGAAATTCAATGTATGGTTGATTACGCAAATTCGCATGATTTTGTTATGGGGGCAAATTTACATACCGGAGCCGAATTAATGAATTATCCATGGGATTATGCAACTTCTGCAACAAATTCTCATGCAGATTCTAATTGGTGGAATTATGTTTCATGGAAATATGCAAATCTAGCCCAGCAAAATAGTCCTGCCGGATATTTTACAGATGAGAGCGGAGTTACAGAAGGCGGAGACTGGTATGTTATAACCGGTAGTCGTCAGGACTATATGAACTATTTTAAACATTACAGGGAAGTAACTATAGAAATATGTTCTACTCATAATTTAGATCCTTCTCTTCTTAATAATTACTGGAATTATAACAGGCAGGCAATGTTAGAATATACCGAACAGGTTTTATTCGGATTCAGGGGTATTGTTAAAGATGAATGTACCGGAAATCCTTTACCCGGCGTAAAAATTGAAATAAACGGATACGATAAAGACGGTTCTGAGGTTTATTCTTCTGCTCCTGTCGGTAATTATCACAGATTAATATACGAAGGGACTTATAATGTTACGTTTTCAAAAGAAGGATACGAATCAAAAACAATTTCAATCACCACGACGAACAACGATTCTACAAGATTGAATATTGAGCTTACACCAGTATTAATAGCGGATTTTTCAGCAGAACAAACATATTCCTGTTCGGGAATTATTCAGTTTAATAGTAACTCCCCGAATGCTACAGGCTTTTTATGGAATTTTGGAGACGGGACAACATCTACTGAAAGTGATCCTATACATTATTATACAACAAGCGGAATATATTCGGTAGAACTATTCATAACTAACGGATGCGATGAAAATAACTATTCCGAAGATAATTTTATTGAAATTGAGCTTCCTGATGCTCCTGTTGTTACCGGAGTAAATGGTTGCGGTCAGTCATTTTTAAGCCTTTATGCAGAAGGAAACGGAGATATAAATTGGTATGAGTCTTTGAATCAGGAAATTCCGTTTCATACAGGTGAAAGTTTTGACGGTGATTTTTCAGTAACTACAACATATTTTGTTCAGTCTGAAATTACCAATATAAATACATATAATGCCGGAGCGAACAGTAATACTATCGGCAACGGAGGGTATTATTCAGGTTCGGCTATTCACGGAATGTATTTCGATGTGTATGAAGACATAAAATTAGAATCCGTAAAAGTAACATCAAACAGGGAAATGAACAGAACATTTACATTAAAAAATTCCAATAATGTTACTATTGCTGAAAAAACTGTTAATATTCCGGTTTCAACATCTTTTGAAGTTGAATTGAATTTTGATATTCCCCGCGGAACCGGTTACAAATTAATATTAAACACACCATCGCCATATTTGTATCGTAATTCTACCGGAGGAAATTACCCTTACACTATAGACAATGTCTTAAGTATAACACATAATACAATTACAGATTCTGATTGGTCTGATTATTACTATTTCTTCTATGACTGGACGGTAAAAACCGAAGAAAGTTGTTTAAGTCCGCGTGTTCCCATAACTGCGACCATATTTCCGGAAATAATTTTAGATTATTTCGTAACAAACGAAACTACAGAAGGATCCGGAAGTATAACCCTTGATATTTCCGGAGGAGTTCCTCCATACACGGTAAATTGGGAACACGGACCAAATGAAACGATCTTAACAGGTTTAAATGCTGGTTTCTATTCCGTAACCGTTACTGACCAGAATGTGTGCTTTGATACGAAAACGATCGAAGTTCCTTTTTATTCCGGATTAGCAGGATTCAGTCCGGAGAACATATCAGTTTTTCCGAATCCGTCAACAGGAAATTTTACGATAAAATCTACCGGAATTATAGAAGAAGTTTCAATAACAAATAACCTTGGAGAGATTTGTTATTATAAGAGACTTATGGATAATACAACAACAGTCAATCCAAATTTAGAACCTGGTATTTATATTGTGTGTATAAAAACCGAAAATAAGATTTTCAGGGAAAAAATAACTGTTGTATATTGATAAATCAGTATTTTTGAATAATAAACTTATTATTTAGCTGTAAAACTTCATGGAATTTCGTAGTTTTGCAGAAAAACTATTTTAATGGGCAGAAAAAAATATCCTGTAATTGAAAATCTTGAAATAACAGATATAGCAGCAGAAGGAGTATCTATAGGACGTCACGACAACTATGTTATTTTTGTTCGTGGTGTTATTCCGGGAGATATCGTTGATGTTCAACTTACAAGAACAAGGAAATCCTATGCAGAATCAAAGCTTTTAAGAATAAATAAATTATCGGATGACAGGATTAATCCTTTCTGTGAACATTTCGGCAAATGTGGCGGATGTAAATGGCAAATGCTTCCATATGAAAAACAGTTATTTTACAAACAAAAACAGGTTGTTGATCAGTTGACACGCATAGGAGGGATAACCGAAGGTGAAATATATCCTATAATCCCATCAAAGAGAGATAAATTTTACCGTAATAAGCTGGAATTTACTTTTTCGTATCGCAGATGGTTAGATACTAATGAGCCAGAAATGGACAAATCAAGTCGTGAGCTTGAAGGTCTTGGATTCCATGTGCAGGGAATGTTCGACAGAATAATTGATATAGAAAAATGTTATCTGCAGGAAGATCCTTCAAACGAAATAAGAAATAAAATCCGTGAATATACCAGAAAAGACGGTTACGATTATTACAACAGTCGCTCCCACCAGGGAATTATGAGAAATATTATCATAAGAAATTCTACATTGGGAGAGCTTATGGTAGTTGTAATATTTGCCGAAGACAAGCCGGAACTTATAGAAGAATTAATGAATTTTATTTCAGCAGAATTTCCGCAAATAACATCATTGCAATATGTTATAAATAAAAAATATAACGACTCAATATATGATCAGGAAGTGATACTTTACAAAGGGAAAAACCATATAATTGAAGATCTTGGCGGTCTTAAATTTAAAATTGGAGCAAAATCTTTTTTTCAGACCAATTCGGAACAAGCCCTGGAATTATACCGGAAAACTGTAGAATTTGCTGATATCCAACCTGATGAAATAGTATATGATCTATATACAGGAACCGGAACAATTGCAAATTTTATTGCTTCAAAATGTAAAAAAGTAATTGGAATAGAATCTGTGCCGGAAGCAATTGAAGATGCAAATATAAATTCAGGAATTAATAATATAACTAACACCGGATTTTTTGTCGGAGACATGAAAGATTTGTTAACCACGGAATTCATCGAAAAAGAAGGACAACCTGATACAATAATTCTTGATCCTCCGCGCGCAGGAATGCATGAAAATGTCATTTCAGTGCTTAGAAATGCTGCTCCGGAAAAAATCGTATACGTAAGTTGTAACCCTGCTACACAAGCACGCGACATAGGAATGCTTATTGATATGTATAAAGTGGAAAGGATACAGCCTGTAGATATGTTTCCGCATACACATCATGTTGAAAATATAGTTTTATTGAAAAAGAAACATTAATGAAGCATATCCAGTTTCTTAAGATTTGATCTGAAACCTATATAAAAATAAGTATAAAGTTTTTTCGCTCCTAAGTTATAATCAAGATCATTTTCATTTGGAATTATTCCGTTTTCGGGATTTAAACATCTTATTATAGCACCACAATTAATAGTTAAATTCCTATTACCGGAAATAAAATATGAAAAATCCAATTGAGTGGTAAATACATTTGTTTTATTTCCCTGTAATATAACATTTCCGTATGAAGGAACCTGATATAACCATCCCGGCTGAACTCCATCCATAGTAGGCAGGAATATGTTTTGTCCGTTATGAGTCCTGTCGCTGGCATCCATCCCCAATGTAGCAAACATTAATTTAAGATCGATATTGAACATATCCTTAAAATAATAATTTGTACCACATACTATTTCGACAAAGTTTGCTCCCAAAGGATGCGCCAGAGCTTGCCTGTAATGGGCATAATTGTTATTAGGATCGAATTGGGTATAAATATATGGCCGTGCGACATTAAATTCAATAAAACCATCAAGGTTTTTTATGCCTCCGATATCAAAAGATTTTTCCCCGAACTGAACAGCCCATTTATTTGCAAACCAACCGTATTCTCCGGCATATTCTTTTCTGAACGTATGTTTCAAATCATTAAACAATTGTTTAACAACTATATCATCAATCACAACCTGCAAGTAAAATGCATTTTTTGAATTTATACTATATTTCAGATTTGTTCCTATTATTACATTTGTTGAACTACCCATAGAATAATCAACAGGACGGAAAAAAATAAAAGGATTCAGAAATTCAAAATCAAAGAAATTCTTTCCGCTGGCTACAACTGATTCAAAAAGACCTATACTAAATCTTTTTGTAACATTCCAGTCAAGATAATGAAAAACTGCCAGCTTGTTATTTTTCTTGTATGTAATGTGTTGCACCTCATCATATGTAAAATAACTTAAATACGCCCAGATACAGGAATATTTAATATCCAGAAATTGTGTTTCAATCTTGAAATACGGATAATTTTTAGCATTATCAGATAGTAATAAAGAACGATAACCGTCTCCGAAAAAATTCTTGCTATTGGCAATTTCAAGTTTTAAAAAGTCGAAAGGTAGATATGTAAGTTTAAAGTCGTTATTCTGGGAAAAATAATTATTTTTTTCTGATATTTGATCATAACCGTTAAGAATAGTATTATTATAATTTTGTGTAATAAAAAAATCGGGTAGTTTGTCAAATAATCTGAAACTGAATATATAACTTAATCCTAATTTATCGGAAAGAGTTACATCTGCTAAAACTCCTCCATTGAAGAAAAAAGCTCCTTCACTGATTTCATTAATATTGATCCCGTAAAAAGTTTCATAAACAGGTGAAATACTCATTCCGAAATTTTCTTTCCCCATACGGGTTTTAAGTCTGAATACAGGCGAATCATACAAAAATCCCGACATAGTGTCGACTACTTCAGGAGCATCTTTAAAATCGGTAATATAGTATGTTCTTATCGAAGAATGTTTTTTATTATCAATATCATATGTATTTTTTTCTGCATTTCGGAGCATGCGGAAATCCCTGATGGGAACCAACTGCGCATATATCAGGCAACAGCAGAAAATAAATATAATATTTATTAATAATCTCTTCATTAAAAGTCGTAATAATTATACCTTAAAGCTGTACGAAGTCCGAAATTAAAGAAAAATGAATTTCTTTTATTAAAATTATCATATCTGAAATTAGTACCGCAAAAAATCTGAAGTTTATTTGTCTTATTTAAGCTATAAATTATCTGAAAATCTGCATTTATAATCTGATTTCCGGGAACCTTAGAATCAATAGTTCCTGCATATATCTGATCATAATTAAAAATATTTTGCTGGTTAAATCCCAAATCTTTTCTGTATCTGAGATAATTTAATTTAAGTATAAATTCAAACTCTCTTAAAAACCGGAAAAAATTGTCGATCCTAATGTTATTCAAATTATAACCGCCTATAAGTATAAATTCATCGAAATTATTTCCTGCAGGATGAGCAAGTGATTGGTTTTGATTTCCATAATGCAGTTCATTATTAGGATTAGAATACATAAATACACTTGCCATATTGTACTCAGCCTGAAAATACAGATTTTTTATATCAGCAAGATCAAAATTTTTATATCCTAATTGTGCTGCGCCGGTAAGTTCAAAATTATCAAATTTTATCTGGTCAACAGCTAATTGTAGGTAAAAAATTCCAATATCTTTATTACGATAAGAACCGTTAAATCCTGATATAACATTAGGTGTATTTTTTTTCAGTAATTCACCGAAATCATGTACATAAGGAGTTACTACATATATTAAAGTCTGTCCGAAATTTAAGGAAGATGGCAGTAAAATAGCATCAAATAACGTTAAATGCCACTTCTCATTTATTTTATAAGTAAATGTATTATATAAAACTAATTTGGAATTATATTCTGCATTTTCATTAAAATAGGTGTCAGGCCCCATAATTCGTTTATAATTCGGATTAACAGCTTTTGACACAATATTATTGTACTCAAACTTTCCAATATGTAAATTTGATTTAAAATATACCTGAGGTGCTGAAAAATCAGATAATAACATAGAACGGTAACCGTCTCCAATAAACATCCTATCATACCCTATTGTGAAATTAAGGTTTTCAATTCCCATATTATTGTCTATAGCTTTAAATGAAACCGAACCGTAAGAATTAGAAAAATCATATACTCCTTTACTGTCCAGTTTTATTCTGCCATATCCCGGTATGGTTCCGAATGTTTTATAAAAGTCATCTATATGTGAAGGAAATTTTCCCTGGTTCTCGTAAAATGCAGTGTTGAAATATATACGTGAAATTAATTTTCCATAAATAACGGCTCCGCGGGTATTTAGATAGCTGAAATCTTTTTTGTAAGTATCGTAATTTCCACGAAAATCAAGAACAGGATCCATTATTATTCTGAATCGTTCATCACCCTGTATTATCAAATGTTCATTAAAGATTTTTCGTACGAACCAATTCCGGCTCTTATCTTTTTTAACACTGAAAATAAGACTGTCATACAAATGATTTTCACTTCCTGTTACAAGCTTAAAGTGAGTGCTGTTTTCCCTGAAATAAACATTTTTCTCATTCAGTTTATTAAAATGACCTGTTAAAAAATAATCCTGCGCCCACATTATTGCAGGACAACAGAAGAAAAAGATCAACACGCAGAAAACACGCATATTTATTACTCAATATGAAAACAAATGTATTAAAATAATATTAATATATGGAAAGAAAGGTCTTATTTTTAAAAATGATAACCATGAATGTACTTATTTCAAAAGTATGCTGACAACAAACAAAAAATGGGTTGGTGTGTATTAGAAAACCAATGTATAGCGGTAAATTATACTATCCCTCGAAATTAGTACAAAACGAATTTAAAAAACAAAATATAAAATTATTTATTGTTGTCGAATATTATAATTACAAACCTATGAATCTATTTTATGACATTTACAATCCGATACACAGAAAACAACTGATAAACCAAAAACTAAACTGATTTTTACCTAAAGAAATTTTTCTTAATTTTGCAAAATTAAAATATTGTATTGGGATCGTTAAATTTATAACAAATAAACATCGAATTAGAAAAAAATGAAAAAGAAGATTTTACTACTATTATTACTATTTATCTGCAATTTGACAACAGTAAGCATTTTTGCACAAATACGTTATGTAAAACCTGACGGCACAGGCAATGGCAGTTCTTGGGATAACGCTTCAGGAAACATACAGGATATGATAGATTATACCTTTTCCGGCGGACAGGTTTGGATTGCTGCAGGTACTTATAATCTCAGCGTCACCGTACAAATGAAAGACGGCGTAAACGTATATGGCGGTTTTTTCGGCGATGAAACCTCAATTGAGGCACGCCAAAAAAGCGATTTAGACGACAACGGAACTGTCGAACCCTGGGAATTTACCCACGCTACAGTTTTAAGCGGACAAAACGCAATACAGGTACTTAACCAATCTGCTGATTTTTCTGTGGAAACAGTTTGGGATGGAGTAAGTATTATTAACGGAAAAAATACAACTAGTAGTGGTTGTGGTGGTGGTGCATATATCAGAGCTAATTGTATACTGATCAATTCTGATATTAGAAATAACACTGTTGCCCGTAGTAGCGGTTCTCCTACTTATTTATATAGCCATGGTGGCGGTATTTATAATTTAAGAGGAACTATAAGTAATTGCATTATTAGAAATAACACTTCTTCTTCTTATAGTAATGATGTTAGTGATATCTCAATAACTGCTCATGGTGGTGGAGTTTCAAATATAGAAGGGACTGTAATTGATTGTGTTATTAGAGATAACAGGGCATTTTCTGGTGGTAATAATAGTAATTTTATTTCTTCTCGTGGTGGTGGTATTTATAATTCTGGAACTATAAGTACTTGTACTATTAGCAATAATACTACAAGTATTAACGAATCTTCTAACCTCAACTCTGAAAGTCGTGGTGTTGGTATTTGTAATGAAAACGAATCTTCCATTGTTAATAATTGTGTTATCAGCAATAATAATTCTACTTCTGAGACTACACATTACACTTCTAAGGGTGGTGGTATTTATGGAGGAACAATAGACAACTGTACTGTTATTAATAATATCGCTACTAATGGTGGTGGTATTTATGGCTCTGTTAATATATCCAATTGTACTGTTGAAGGAAACTCATCTACTTCTGGTGGTGGTATATACAATTCCAATAATAATATCACGATATCTAATTGCATTGTTAACGAAAACTTATCTATATATAGTGGTGGCGGAATATATTGTTCTGGTAATTATGTATCAATAACTAATTGTATTATCAGCGAAAACGTTTTGACTTCTTTATCTCCTGCTTTTGGCGGTGGCATTTATTGTTCAGGCAGTGGCGTAACAATATCTAATTGCACTATAAACGGAAATACTGTTTCTTCTACTACATCTTCTTCCTCTCATGGTGGTGGTGGTGGTGTTGCATTTATTAATACATCCGCTAAAATAACCGATTGTATAATAAAAGGAAACAAAACTCTAAAAAACAATACACAAGATGGATTTGGCGGTGGCGTTTATAGAGGAGTAATAACTCGCTGTAGAATTGAAGATAATATTTCCGGCGAGGGTGGTGGTTTCTATGGCAGTAGTACTTATAATTGCATTATATTTAATAACAGTGCTGCAACTAATGGCGGTGGTGGTTATCTTGACACAAACGGCAAAAGCATTAACTGCACTTTTGTTGACAATACCGCAGGTAGAGGCGGTGGAATATATTTTAACACAAACACAGGTACATGTGCAACAAATTGCATTTTTTGGCAAAATTATGCTTCAATGTGGGAACAGGTTGGTACGCCGGCAGGTGCAAACGAAGCAAATGTTACCTATTCTGCTATTCAAGAAGTATATCCGGGCATTGGCAATATTATCATTACAGAAGAGAATGAAAACGGTGGTCCTCTGTTTCTTAACCCTCTGACCCAAAATTGGCAACTTCAAGAAGATTCACCATGTATTAACGCAGGAAATAATGATTTACTTCCGGTTGCTGACACTACCGACTTAGCAGAAAATCCAAGAATTTTTAATGGAACTGTAGATATGGGCGCATACGAAAGACAAGACGCTAACCCGCCTACCTACACTATAAGTGGACAGGTTACTTATGATGAAAATCCGCTTACTGGCGCAACAATAACAAATAGCCCTTCAGTGGTTACAGATGAATCTGGAGAATACAGCATAACTGTATATCAGGGTGCCAATATTACAATAACTCCAGCTATGGATGGCTATGGGTTTATGCCTATATCTATTACTTATAATAATGTAAGTAGAAATCTTGAAAATAATGATTTTACGGCAATCTCAATGATTCCAGTAACAAATATTATAAATATTTCTGATACAATATTTCCAAGTGTCCCCTACATGCTTGTTGGTACAGTTTTACCAAGTAATGCAACCAACCAAACTATTATTTGGAACATATTTGATGCAGGAACTACAGGTGCAACCATTACAAACAACACTCTCACTACTACTGCCGAAGGCACATTAGTAATTAGAGCTACTATCTTAAACGGCATAACGTTGGGAGTAAATTATGTACAATACTTTACCATTACCTCTTCCTTGTATTTCTTCTGTGATGGAATCGGTACATTAACAGATCCTTACCAAATCTGCACACATCAGCAATTAAACGCCCTAGCTATTTACATAAGCGCAGGAAACGGTAATACAACATCAGGCAAATACTATAAGTTAATGAATGACATTGATTTTAGCAGTTATGACAATTGGACATCCATAGGTAATAATAGCGTAAATAACAATACTCATCGCTTTCAAGGCAATTTTGATGGAAATGAAAAAGTAGTAAAAAATCTTACTATTAACACTTCTAAAAATTATCAAGGACTGTTTGGTTATGTAACAGATGGTTCTATTCACAATCTTGGTATAGAAAATTGTAGCATTAACGGGAATAAATATGTGGGTGGTTTATTAGGCTACAGTTCTACTACTACCATATCTAATTGTTACACAACCGGTAATGTAAGCGGAAACAACGACTATGTGGGCGGTTTGGTGGGATATTCAACATCTCCTATTTCAGATTGTTACTCTACTGCTAATGTGAGCGGGTATATGTATGTAGGCGGTTTGACTGGATTTAACAGTTCCACTTTATCAAATAGTTACGCTACCGGTAAGGTAAATGCAATAAATAACTATGTAGGCGGTTTGGTAGGACGAAATTCGAGCGGTACTATTAGAAATTGTATAGCAGCCAACGACTCCATTATTAGTGCATCATACTCATATAATATAAATCGTGTATGTGGGAATAATTCAGGAACTTACCAAAAGAACTATGCACTTAATACAATGGTAGTAAAAGGTAACAACACCATTATTACCATAACGAATAATACGTCTACTTCAGGTTCAGGAGAATCTCTCACTACATTTAAAAGCACGTCATTTTATACTACATTAAGTAATTGGTCAAGTACATCCCCATGGAATATTGTCAACCCTTCGGGTATATGGAAAATATGCAATGGCTGGGGATTTCCATTCTTGCGTTGGCAAGACTTAATATGTGATGATTTTATATCTGTTACCGATATTACAGATGTTCCATCCGCTGTCACAGCAGGTACACAACTTTCCCTCACTAGTACAGTTCTTCCAAACAACGCCACTAATCAAACCATCATTTGGAGTATACAAAGTGCAGGAGGTACCGGAGCAACTATTACCGAAAATACGCTCAATACTATAACGTCAGGAACAATATCGATTATAGCAACCATTATCAACGGTACAGCTGTTGACATAAATTATACGAAAAATTTTACCATTTTTGTATCAAAAGCACATCAAACCGCTCCTGAGCCACCAACTCTTAGTAGCAATACCACAACAAGAATTACGCTCAATGAGGTGTCGGACTGCGAATACAACATCAATGGAGGAAACTGGCAATCATCACCGATATTTGAAGGATTAACACCGAGCACAGCCTACACCTTCACACAACGTAAAAAGGGAACACCCACCCATTGGGCTTCACCGGCAAGTACATCGGCAACATTCAGTACATCTAATACAACATTATCTCTTTATACTATTATAGCGTCGGTAAATGACTCAGCGTTTGGGACAATCACTCCTTATGGAGAAACACAGGTGGAAGAGGGTAGTGATATTACGTTCAACATTACATCATACAACGGTTATGTTATTGATAGTGTTCTAGTAAACGACACATTTCAAGGCGAAATAGCTACTTACACGTTTACTAATGTACAAACCAATGGTTCAATAGTAGTAATATTTAAGGAAAGTTTGGGGGTTTCTGAAACAATGTTATCGGATATTTCGATTTACCCGAATCCTACGCGAGGCGAGTTACGAGTAACAAGTGATAAAATACAAGTTACGAATATTGAGTTTTTTGATGTAATTGGCAAAAAATTATTCACGCCCCTTGTATTAGATCCCTCCTATGAAATTGTGATAAACATTTCGCATTTGCAAGAAGGAGTTTACTTTGTGAAAATATCCACTAAAGATGGCAAAATAATTAAGAAGGTATTGAAAGAGTAGCAATGTCACAGCATACAAAACTGACAAACCGCTATCTGCTATGTAAAGTATAACATTACAAATAAGATATGCGATTAAGAAAAGTTTTCTTAATCTTGTCAGGAGCAATTGCATCTAATTTTTTGTATATTATTTGTATTGTCCTAAAGCCGGACGGGTTAATACTTTTTCTCTGCAGCGGAGCACACCAGATAAAGTGAGACTATATTTTCTGTTTTTTAGAGCGTTTGCCCTGTTAATCTTGCAAAATTAAAATTATTCTATTGAGATTGTTAAGAATACAATTTTGGTGTTATTTATAGATATGACAGGTCGTTCAAAAGCAATATAACTTACTGATTATTAACAAAATAACTTGCTGTTTATTATGAACACAAGGACACACAACAATATACAAGCAGTCGTATTTATTATATAAAAATATTTTTAATAAATAATTATTTATTTATTTTCACATATTATTGTATTAAATAATGAATTAATTAACTAATATTTAACTTAGTAAGTTATTTAAAACTTTTTTTATGTAATATCTTTGTTAAAAAAATAGTTCTATTTTTTATAAAACAGCTAGAATATGAATAATTATATTATAAAACCGGAATATATTTTTGAAGTCAGTTGGGAAGTATGTAATAAAGTTGGAGGAATACACACAGTAATATCGACCAAGGCAATTTCATTAATGCAGAATTGTAAAGAATTAATCCTTATAGGACCGGACATTTGGCATGATGACAAAGAACATTCTGAATTTGAGGAAGATAATTCCTTGTTCCCTGACTGGCACAAAAAAGCAGAAGCAGATGGTATCAGAGTAAGAACCGGCAGATGGAAAATTCCGGGTAATCCTATTGTGTTTTTAGTAGATTTTTCTAATTACATTTCAGACAGAGACGATATTTTATATAAATTCTGGGATTTTTTCAAATTGGATTCCCTTTCCGGACAATGGGATTATATCGAACCTGCCCTTTTCGGCTATGCTGCCGGAAAAGTTATAGAAAGTTTTGTTAACTCCAGTCTTTCCACACACAACAGAATTATAGCTCAATTTCATGAATGGATGACCGGTACCGGAGTTCTTTATTTAGATGAACAAATGCCGCAGATTGCAACTGTTTTTACCACACATGCAACTGTGGTAGGCAGAAGTTTAGCAGGAAATAAATATAATTTGTACGGTAATCTTAAAGAATATAATGGAGACCTGGTCGCAAGAGATTTTAATATAACATCTAAACAAAGTCTTGAAAAATTAAGTGCTCAATATGCTGATGCTTTTACTACTGTTAGTGAAATAACATCTCTTGAATGTTCTCAGTTTCTGAAAAAAGATGTTGATGTTGTTACTCCAAATGGTTTTGAAAACAATTTTGTTCCGGATAATGATGAAAGCCTGGAAAAAAGAAAAACAGCACGTAAGAAATTTATTGACATTGCAGAAAACCTGTGTGATTATAAATATCAAACAGAGCCGGTAATTATTGCAACCTCAGGCCGTTATGAGTTTTATAATAAAGGGTACGATCTTTTTATTGACGCATTGGGACAGCTGAATAAAGATCCTGAACTATCAACAGAAATACTGGCTTACATTCTTGTCCCCGGAAATAATTACGGTATAAAAACAGGACTATATAACAAGTTAAATAATATTAACGGCGATAAAGATACTGAAGACAATCATCTTACACATAATTTGCACGATGTGGAATCTGACCCTGTAATAAAAAGGATCAGGGAAAACAAATTATTTAACCTGTCTGATGATAAAGTTAAGATAATATTTGTACCATCATATCTCAATGGGGATGACGGGATTTTTAATATCAAATATTACGATTTACTTCCGGGAATAGATCTTACTGCTTTTGTTTCTTACTATGAACCATGGGGATATACACCTTTGGAAAGTATAGCTTTTGGCATACCTACAATTACTACAGATCTGGCAGGTTTTGGGAAATGGATGGAATCTGTTCTTAATCCGGAAGATAAAAGTGTAACAGTAATTCACAGAACAGATAAGAATTCTGAAGAAGTTACTCATAAAATAATAGAGTCGGTAAAACACTATCTGAATCTTTCTGTTGCTGAGAGATCAGTTCTGTCTGCATTTGCCCGTGAAAATTCAGAAAAAGCCCTGTGGATAAACCTGATAGAAAAATATCTGGAAGCATATTCGATAGCACTTAATAAAGTTACCGAACGTCAGGATGTAATTGTAAATTTACCTCAATCCCGCAGTACAGTTGAAATATTTAGCACCGAAACCTCTGCTCCTTTATGGAGAAAATTTGAGATACAAACAATTATGCCGGAGACTTTTAAATGTCTTGTTGAAATTTCATCAAATTTATGGTGGACTTCCTACCCAAAAGCATATCAGATGTTTGAATACATAGATCCGAAATTATGGCAGGACAGTTCACATAATTCGGTTGTATTTCTGGATGATGTAAGTTCGTCACGAATGAATGAACTGGAAAATGACCAGTATTTTCTGGAATTATACAACGATGTATATTCCCAGTTCAAAGAATATATGGCTGAAGCAGAAAATAAAAAGGCACCAAAGATTGCTTATTTCAGCATGGAATACGGTTTTAATGATAATATAAAAATATTTTCGGGAGGCTTGGGAATACTTGCGGGCGATTATCTGAAAGGAGCCAGTGATACGAATACCGACATTGTTGGCGTCGGGCTTTTATATAGATATGGCTATTTTTCTCAGAAAATTTCAATTAATGGTGAACAGCATGCCGAATATATACATCAGGATTTTGGCAAAATACCTGTTCATCCTGTAAGAGACGAAAACGGAGCCCAGATAAAAATATCTGTTCAGTTTCCGGGACGAAGTGTTCATGCAAAAATATGGGAAGTTTATGTGGGTCGTGTACCTTTATATTTGTTAGATACCGATACCGACGAAAATCATGATGAAGACAGGAAAATCACATCACAATTGTATGGTGGGGATTCGGAAAACAGATTTAAACAGGAAATGATTCTGGGTATAGGAGGAATAAGGGCGTTGAGCGAAATGAGAATCAAGCCGGATATTTATCATTGTAACGAAGGACATGCTGCTTTTATAGGACTGGAAAGACTTAGAATTTTAAGAACCAAAAGAAATCTTAAATTTGAAGAAGCTTTGGAAATCATAAGAGCATCAACATTATTTACAACACACACTCCAGTTCCGGCAGGTCATGATACCTTTGATGAAAACCTTATGCGCACATACATGTCTCATTATCCCGAAAGGCTAAAGATCACCTGGGATGATATGATGAAGCTTGGTCGGATGCACCCTGATGAAAAGTTCTCTATGAGTTATCTGGCTGCAAATCTTTCTCAGGAAATCAATGGTGTATCAAAACTCCACGGCAAAGTTTCCCAACAAATGTTTGCCGAACTTTGGAGCGGTTATTTTCCTGAAGAAAACCATGTTGGATATGTTACTAATGGAGTGCATTATAAAACATGGACTGCAAAAGAGTGGAGAAATTTATATGAGACCAATTTCGGAGAAGGGTTCCTTGACGATCTTTCTAATCCGGAATATTGGGAAAAAATAAATTCAATTGATAATTATATTATTTGGGAAATACGTCAGCACCAAAGGTTAAAACTTATAGAATATGTAAAAGACAGGCTTAGAGAAGACTGGATAAGGCAATATGAAGATCCGAAAAATATTGTGGATGTTCTGGAAAATATGAATGAAAATGTTCTCACAATAGGTTTTGCACGTAGATTTGCTACTTATAAAAGAGGTAATTTACTTTTTAGAAATCTTGAAAGGCTTTCGCAAATCCTGAATAACCATGAAATGCCCATACAGATCTTGTTTGCAGGTAAAGCCCATCCTAACGACAAAGCGGGACAGGAACTTATTAAAAATATTGTCAGCATATCTAAGCGTCCTGAATTTTTAGGAAAAATAATTTTTATCGAAGATTATGATATCAGTCTGGCAGAAAAATTAGTTCAGGGAGTTGATGTATGGTTAAATACTCCTACCAGACCTATGGAAGCTTCAGGCACAAGCGGTATGAAAGCAGTTATGAACGGTGCATTACATTTTAGCGTACTTGACGGATGGTGGGTTGAAGGTTATAATAAAAATGCAGGCTGGGCACTTCCTGAAGAAAATATTTATACTAATGATGAACTTCAGAATGAATACGATTCTCAGTTGATATATAATATTCTTGAAAATGAAATAGCACCTTTATTCTATAAACGCGACAGAGCAGGAATTCCGAATGAATGGATCTTATATATAAAGAATTCAATTTGTAAAATTGCTCCTAATTTTACAACAAAACGGATGATTGATGATTATAAAGAAAAATACTATAATAAACTTTATGAAAGATCTCAATTGCTGAAAAAAGATAATTACAGTCTTGCCATTAGCCTGGCCGAATGGAAAAATAATATGCATAAAAACTGGAATAACCTGAAAATTATAAGTGCAAAATTCCCTGATTACGAAAAAATGCCTATGAACCTTACAGACGAGTTTACAGGTGAAATAGAGATAAAACTCGGTCAAATAAACCCTGATGATATAGGTGTTGATGTTATTATTTCAGATCAATCCGGGAAAAATAAGACCATAATCACAGAAAAATATAAAGGTGAATTAGTAAACTTTGAAAATAATATCGCAAAATTTATTGTTAAAGGTTATCCGAAAAGATCAGGATTCTATAATTATGCAATAAGAATATATGCAACTAATGAACTATTACCCTATCAGCAGGATTCAGGTCTGGTTATGTGGGTATAAATAAATTGAAAATCAGGTATCTGAAACAATTTATGATATTCTAACATTACTGGCTGATTTTTCAGGATGATAAAAACAAAAGGATAATTCGCTAAATAAAATTACTTTAATTTATTTAATACCGTTAGGTATGAATAGTCCGGTAAACAGGTGATATAAATTACCAGTTGCATGTCGTAGATATGCGACCATCGGCGTTTCAAAGTTGGGTTCAATGTAAAATTTAGGTGAATAAAGATTTATTTTTTTGATACTTTATCAGGATAACTAACATGAATACAGGGAAACATATTTAAAATCGTAACAAAATGGGGGTTTGTGGGGATTTTGCAAAGCAAAATCCCCACAAACACAGAACTGTAGTCACAGTTTTATAAAAAACCTCCATCTAGTTTTTACATTGAGCCCTTATTAATAATACACATATAAATTATTGAATACAATTTCAAGTTTTTTATAGAAAATCTAAACAAATCATAGTTTCTTATGTTAAATTATATGAATAATTTAAAAACTTTTGAACATGAATAATTTTAATAGGTTTACATTAGTGATTTTATATTTATTTTTCTTCTCTTTTGCATTTTCGCAGGAGTTTTCTTTACCCAAACTTAACTATGGATACAACGATCTTGAGCCGTATATCGATGGAAAAACAATGGAAATTCACTATTCCAAACATCATAAAACCTATGTTGATAATTTAAATAAGGCGGTTTCAGATAATAATCTTAAGGGAATTTCATTGGAAGAACTCATGTTTAATGTCAGTAATTATGGCACAGCAATAAGAAATAACGGAGGAGGACATTATAATCATACTCTTTTCTGGAGCATTCTGACTCCCGGTTCTACAGGAAAACCTGATGGAAAATTAGCGGAAATGATAAACAGTGAGTTTGGTAGTTTTGAGAATTTTAAAAAGACTATGAACGAAGCAGCAACTTCACGTTTTGGCTCCGGTTGGGCATGGCTTATACTTACAAAAAACAACAAACTGGTTATTACCTCTACTCCGAATCAGGATAATCCATTAATGGACATTTCTGAAGTCAGGGGAATACCTCTTTTAGGTATAGATGTATGGGAACATGCATACTATTTGAAATATCAAAATAAACGTGCCGATTATCTGGAAGCTGTATGGAATGTAATAAACTGGAAAGAAGTTGAAAAAAATCTAAACAATGCAATAAACAGTAATATATTGAAAAAATTATAATTCTCCTTTAGACCTTATATAAATCTATGTAAGGTCTATTTTTGAATATTGTTTCAAATAACTTTCAGGCCTTTGCAAGAACTGCTATACTTAACTTCAGCCCTGGTACAGTAAGCAGTGTCTCACCACAGGCTTCCAAAGTAGAACCGGTTGTAACAACATCATCAACTAACAAAACATGTTTATTTTTCAGCACTACAGGATCTGAAATAAGAAACTTTCCTGAAACATTTTTCCACCTGTCTTCTTTGTTAATTTTAGTTTGGGTTACTGTTTCGATATTTCTTGTAAGATTATCGGGCATTAAGGGTATTTTAGTTATTTCCGAAATTCCATAACCAATCACATTACTTTGATTATAACCGCGTTGTTTCTCTCGTTTTGGATGCAAAGGAACAGGGATTATGTAGTCTATATCATTAAAATTTCCTGATTTCAGCATTTCTGCACCAAGCTCTTTTCCAAGTAAAATTCCTATTTCAGGCTTAGATTTATATTTCAAATTATGTAAAAGTTTCCTGAATCTGCTACCTTTATGAAAACTGAAAAGTGCTGTGGCTTTTGAAATATTTAACCTGCCTGTAAAGAGTATTGTAACCGGATTTTCCTCATCATAACAATAATCAGTACGAGGAAGTTCATAAAGACATTTTATACAGATAGTTTCTTCATTTTTATATAAAATATTACCACACGCTTCACAAACATGTGGAAACAATAAAAACCAAAAATCTTTGATATATTTTGATAATATATTCAAATTATTTATTTTGGAATAAATTTAGTGCATTTTTTTAAAATATTAAAATTAATAAATTTTATTTTTCAAATACTTCAGGATTTAAAAAAACTAAAAAATATATGCCAATCTATTATCATATATTTTTTATATTATTTTTGTAGAAATGATATTAATAATTATGTATATACACATTAATGTCATGCAACAATAGGAATATTTATGGATAGAATAATCCAAATGAAAAATAACAAATAAATATTAAAAATGTAAAACCTAAAACTAATTGAAAATGAAAGCATTAAAAGTAATCTTAATTATTATTGGAATTTTAATAGTTATAATTTTGGGTATGTATGCCTATTATGGAGGTTTCAGGAAAATTGATTTTAAAGTCGAAAAACAAGGAAGAGAAACAATAGTTTATGAAAATGTAATCGGCGATTATAGTCAAACACCGAAATATACCGATAAAATTTATTATGCTTTATTGAATGATGAAAAGATTGAAACAACAAAAGGGATTGGTATTTTCTACGATAATCCTCAGGAAGTGGATAAAGACAAGTTACGTTCAGAAGTTGGCTGCATATTAGATAATACAGATGACGCAATATTAGCGCAATTATCAGGTAAACATCAAATAAAAACACTTCCGGAAGCAGATTATATAGTTACTGAATTTCCCATGAAAGGAGCCATGTCATTTATGGTAAGCGTTATAAGAGTTTATCCGGCATTGAATAAATACTGCAAAGAACATGGGTATAAAGACAGCCCCATCACAGAGATATATGACATTTCAAATAAAAAAATAGTATATCGTAAAGAAGTTATAAAATAACGGAAAATCAATTTGATATGGCAGAAATAAAAACGAAACCTACTTCGGAAAGTGTAGAAGATTTCCTTAACAAAGTTGAAAATGAACAGAAACGTAAAGATAGTTTTACGATTCTTGAGATGATGAAAAACACAACCGGAGAAGAGCCAAGAATGTGGGGAAGTTCGTTAATCGGTTTTGGGAATGTTATAATAAAAAGTGATAAAACAAATAGAGAAGTCAATTGGTTTATCCTAGGATTTTCTCCCCGAAAAGCAAATATTTCGTTATATCTGGGGACAGATATTCAATTACATGCCGAATCACTTAAAAAGTTAGGTAAACATAAAACCGGAGTAGGATGCTTATATATTAATAAACTTTCCGATATTAATCTGGATGTTTTGAATGAAATGATTATAAGTGCAGCAATAGGAAAATAAAAAATGGGAACATGTACTACAAATTATAAAAATACCTTTATTCAGATTGCCGAAGACTGTCCTGCCGTTAAAGGAGAAATCAAAGAAGCTCGCGAGTATTTTTTCTCCAAAGGACAGGCCTGTTTCCGTACTTCACCCTTAACTAAAAGCTATGGAGCATCCATCACAATGAAGAAGGCAAAATTACTTTGTTTGGATGTGAAACAAATAAGTACAAAAAACTATCTAATGGTACAAACTTAAAGATAGCCCGCGTAATGCGGTCAAATAGAAAATGAATCAATTAATTAATTTTTTAAAGCTAAATTTATGGCAACAGTAAATGTTTATCTAACTTTTAACGGAAATTGTGAAGAAGCTTTCAATTTTTATAAATCGGCCTTCGGCGGAGAATTTACCTACATCGGAAAATATGGTGAAATGCCAGAACAAGAAGGTATGCCTCTTTTATCTGATGAAGATAAAAAACGGGTTATGCATGTTGGCTTTCCTATAAGTAAAGAAACCATATTGATGGGTGCCGACAATATGAAGGAAAACGAGAAAGACACTACTTTCGGCAATAATTTTTCTATTATTATTACTGCAAACAGCAAAGAAGAAGCTGATCGCTTTTTTAATAAACTTTCTGAAGGCGGACAGGTTTGGATGCCAATGAAAGAAGAGTTCTGGGGCGATTATTTCGGTATGTTTGCCGACAAATTCGGTGTAAATTGGATGATTAGCTACGAAATGAGAAAGTATTAAAATTTTCAACAAAAGCTTTATTAATTAAAATATTGATTAATAGAGCTTTTTCTTTAGAAAACCTACATTATAATATAATGACAGATCAGGAAAAATTATATATTTCAATAGGGCAAAATATCAAAGATACCGAACAAAGTCAGATGTTTGGTAAATCTTGTTTCAAAATCAACGGTAAAGCATTTATATGTTTTTTCCAGAATGAAATGGTATTTAAACTTACAGGCGATATCCATAAAGAAGCATTAAATTTAGATGGGTCACAACTGTTCGATCCTTCAGGTAAAAAACGACCGATGAAGGAGTGGGTACAAGTTTCTGCAGAACATTCTGATAAATGGGAAAAATTTGCAATTGAAGCAAAAAACTATGTAATAGGAATTACATAAAAATATGAAAATTAAAATCAGGTCAAGAATACGAATAAATTGTTTTCTATAAATATTTAATAAAAAAACTCCCAGACTTAGAATCTGAGAGTTTCCGGGTGAAAGAGGGGATTCGAACCCCCGACCTCTAGAGCCACAATCTAGCACTCTAACCAACTGAGCTACGATCACCATAAAATTTGGTTTGCAAATATACAATCAAAATTGTAATTGTGCAATATTATTATTTAAAATATTTTATAATTGGTGTATTGTAAACTCGTAAGATTCAATTATAGGATTTATAAGTATTTTCTGACAAAGTTGATCTATTTTTTCTACAGCAAGTTCCTTAGAGTCGGCATCAATTTCTACATCAATATGTTTACCGATACGTATATTAGTAATATTATCAAATCCTGTTTTTTTTGCGCTGTTTAACACTGCTTTACCTTGTGGATCAAGTAATGCTTTTAACGGCATGATATTAATTTGGGCAAGATACTTCATATGTTTACTTTTTTGTAAATTATTTGTCTTAAAATCGAGAGGCCAATATATAAAATTATTGTTAAACCTATTCCTAAAATTTTAAATATTATTAACAAAACAACAGCACATGCTATCAGAATAATTTGCCATATATTTGATTTTAAACTAAATGATTTGATCTTTAACGAAAAAAGCCTTATTCTTGAAACCATAAGGGCAGATATTCCTATTATTAAAGCTATTATTACATAGTTAGTTGTAAGAAATTCCGTAATTGAATTATTATAATCATTACAATACCAACAAATTGAAATTATAAGCAATGTTGCAGCAGGAGTTGGCAAACCTCTGAATTCAACCGTTTGTTCAGTATCTATATTGAATTTTGCAAGCCTTAAAGCAGCAAAAACAACAATAAGAATAGAAATCAGCGGAAAATATCCATGTAAAATATCATTTGTTAGTATTAAATTATAAAGTAATACTGACGGAGCAAATCCAAAACTGATAACATCTGCAAGAGAATCCATTTGTTTTCCGAATTCTGAGCTGGCATGTAATAGTCTGGCAACAAAACCGTCAAAAAAATCGAAAACGGCTGCAAGAATAATTAAAAAAATTGCGGTGTGAACATTACCCTGAAGTGCCATAATTGTTGCAATGGCACCGCAAACAAGATTCATTGAAGTAATAAAGGATGGTATCCCGATAATTAATTTTCTCATAATCAATTAAAAAAAAGCCAATATTAACAATAATTTAGCAATAAATTTTGTTATTTTGTTGAGAAAATTTATTCATATGAAATTTATTATAAAATTTTTAATAATAATTTCCTTTATATTCTTTACTGGTGAATGGTTATTTGCACAAAATGCTCCTAAATACAGTAATGACTTTTTAGCAATTGGCGTTGGAGCCAGGGCACTAGGTATGGGAAATGCAGTTACTTCTTCAACTACAGACATAACTTCTGTATACTGGAATCCTGCATCTCTTAATAAACTTGACCGTAAAATGGAGATCGGGGCAATGCATTCTGAATATTATGCAGGAATATCAAAATATGACTTTTTGGGAGTAAGTTATAAGTTTGATGACCGTTCCAGTGCTGCTATTTCTATGATAAGGTTTGCTGTCGACGATATTCCTAATACTCTGGATTTGTTTGACAGTGACGGAAACATGGATTATAGCCGTATATATTCATTTTCAGCAGGAGATTATGCTTTTTTATTTACATATTCACGCTTATTGCCTGTGGAAGGCCTGAGTATAGGCGCTAATGTAAAGTTGATCCGCCGTGTAGCTGGTAATTTTGCCAATGCCTGGGGATTTGGATTTGATATTGCTGCATTGTACGAATATAAAAACTGGAAATTCGGAGCAAATCTGCGGGATGTTACCAGTACATTTAACGCCTGGAGGTTCAATCAGGAAGAATTGAGAGAAGTTTTTGAAGAAACCGGAAATGAAGTTCCTGAAAACGGATTGGAGTTAACTTTACCTAGATTGGTAATTGGTGTTGGATATATGTGGAAAATAGCAGGAAAATTTACTCTTTATCCTGAAATTGCTATTCCGATTACAACAGATGGAAAAAGAAATGCTCCGATAAAAACAGATTTTATAAGTATTGACCCTTCTGCCGGTCTGGAATTTGGATATAACGACCTGGCATTCATAAGGTTTGGAGCTTCCAATTTTCAGAAAATCCCCAAATTTAATGATAAATCAAGCATATCATGGCAACCAAATCTAGGTGTTGGAATAAAATTTAAAGGTATCAGAGTAGATTATGCTTTATCAAATATTGGAAGTCAAGGAATCGGACTATATTCCCATATATTTTCCTTAAGTTATGCATTTGATTTTTCGAAAAAAACATCTACCGGCCGATTTTAACTGATATATATTTTTATTATACTTGTATAAATTGAATTACCATATTTAGTGAAAAAGATAATAGGAATAATTGTTATTTTTGTTCTCATATTTTTCCTGACCGGGATAAAAGCAAATTCTCAGGATGTTTTTGGTAATGAGTGGATAAACTATGACCAGCAATACTTCAAAATAAGCGTAAGTAATGATGGAATTTACAAAATAACATATGCTGAACTTTTAGCTGCCGGAATACCCGTAAATTTGATAGATCCACGCGGGATTCAGATCTTCCATGAAGGAGAAGAACAATATATTTATATACACGGAGGAGGAAATTCCGGAATATTTGATCCTAACGGATATATTGAATTTTACGGTAAAAGGAACAGAGGAAGCCTGGACCTGGATTTTTTTGATAGCCCTGAAAATCAGGTTAATCCTGATTACAGTTTTTATACAGATACGGCTGCTTATTTTCTTACATGGAACTATAGCACTTCTAACAGGCGAATGAACGTACAGAATTCTACAGATTTTAATCCATATATTTCAAATAAGCAACAATTTTGCTACAAAAAAAATCGGACAAATTATGTTTCTACTTATCAAAAAGCATCTACTCAAAGTTATTTTACGGCAAGCGAAGGATGGTTTGACGGTTCAATTATAACAACCACCAACAATGTAAGAAAAACTATCTCAGTTCCAAACATATATTCCGGAGGAGGAACAGCAATAATAGAGCTTGCTGTTGCTCCGGCTCCGGCAAGTTCGCATACCTCAAGTGTTCAGCATAGCCTTAAAGTAAACTTCTTAGGAGCAACAAGACTGGAACGTAATTATGTAGGATATAACTTTGTCAGGGAGGTTTTTAATATTCCTTCTTCGCAATTATCCGGCTCTATACAATTTGATTTTTCCAGACCAAGTGAAAACGGCTCAGGAAGTAATGACCGGAACGTAGTATCTTATATTGACATAAAATACCCATATTCATGGAATTTTCAAAGTTTGGATTATCTGGAATTTTATTTACCGCCTAATACCGTATCAGTAAAGGATTATATTGAAATAACAGGATTTAATTCGGGAACATCAGTAATACTATATGATATTACGACACATGACAGAATTAATATGCAAAACAATTCCGGAATATTAAAAGCTCTTGTTAATAATACCGGAGTAGAAAGATTTTTGGTATTAGCCAATCAATCAGGCTATAAATCAGTTGACAGGATAACTAAAATCAGTTCCGATAATAAATTTACAGATTATATCAGTTCAAGTCTTCAAATAAATTATTTTATAATTACTCACAAAAAACTCTGGCCGGCATGTCAACAATATGTATCTTACAGAAATATGACGGGTTATAAAGCCGCATTAATTGATATTCAACAATTATACGATCAGTTTGCCTATGGCATAAATAAACATCCGTCAGGAATAAGAAGATTTGTACATAAATTGTTTGATATAAATGACAGAATAGAGCGAAATATTTTTTTAGTAGGGAAATCTTATCATAATCAGAATTTCAGGAAAAATCCGGCAATTTTTGAACAATGTCTTGTCCCTTCGGCTGGTTATCCTTCAAGTGATAACCTTTTGACTGCAGGTTTAGGACCTACACATTATGAACCTCTGTATGGAACCGGACGTATTGCTTCAACCACTGAAGATGATGTTTTGGCATATCTTGATAAAATAAAAGAATATGAAACAAATCAAACCGAAGAGTGGATGAAAAACGTTATTCACTTCGGAGGTGGGCTTAATGCCGGTGAACAGGCAACATTTGCCGGCTATTTAAAAAATTATGAGAATATAATCAGAGATACTTTATTTGGCGGAAAAGTAAGTACTTTCTTGAAAACCAGTTCTAATCCTATACAAATAACTCAGTCTGATTCTGTTGAAAACCTTATTAATACAGGTGTTTCTATGATGACTTTTTTCGGACATGGTTCTTCAAACGGATTTGATCAAAGTATTGATTTTCCGGAAGCATATACCAATCAGGGCAAATATCCTTTTATTCTGGCAAATTCCTGTTTTTCAGGAGACATACATGGTTCCAACAGCATTAGTGCGCGATGGGTAAATGCGGTGAACAGAGGAGCTATAGGATTTCTGGCCACGGTAGATCAGGGATATAATACATATTTAAATGTTTTTTCAACAGAATTGTACAAAAATATTTCCTATAAAAAATATAAAACTTCTATTTCGTGGCAAATTATCAATACAATAAAAAATATACAGCAGAACTATCTGAATAATATTTTGATGCAAAACACATTTTTTGAATTTACGTTAAACGGAGATCCTGCAATAGTCATTAATGCTCATGAAAAACCGGATTTAACTGTAAATACAGCATCAATTTCATTTACTCCAAGAGAAATAACCACAGTATCAGATAGTTTTGATGTGAAAATTATAATAAAAAATATTGGCAAAGCAACCGGGAAACCATTTACTGTTTTTATAAACAGGACATTACCTAATGGAACATTTGATGAAAAATATATTATAGTTGAGGGATGCAATTACAGTGATACTTTAACTATCAAACTTCCTGTAGACAGAATTAATGGTCCCGGATTAAACAATCTTAGTGTATTTGTTGATTCAAATAATGATATTGATGAGCTTAATGAAAATAACAATCAGGCTGTTGTAAATTTTTACATTGCTACAAGCGATATGTTTCCCATATATCCTTATGATTATGCAATATATCCTGATAGAAAGATAATTCTTACCGCTTCTTCAGGAGATCCTTTTTTAAATTTAATGGAATATAAATTCCAGATAGATACTACTGATAGTTATAACAGTCCACTTTTTAAACAGGCAATTGTAACAAGCGAAGGAGGAATTGTTTTGTGGGAACCTCCGTTTGAACCTGTGGAAAACCGTGTTTACTACTGGCGTATTGCAATTAACACTTCTGATCCTAACGATGTAGTGTGGAATGAATCTTCATTTATATACGAACCGGGACAGGAAGGATGGTCACAAGCACATTATTATCAGTTTAAAAATAACAGCTTTAATTTTATAGAATATAACAGGAATACTCAAAAATTTACGTTTGCAGATGTACTAAAAAGGTTGAATGTACACAATAATGGTTATGTATGGACAGGAAATTACAATGAAATAGGATGGAATCTGGACGGTTCTTCCGACAGTGGGCTTGGAGGAATGGGAAATTGTGCTCAATATCCTTCAATGAATATTGCAGTTATCGATCCGGTAACATTATTGGGATGGGCATCGGATATTGAAGATTACGGACATCGTAATTACCCGCAATGTTTTTCATCAAGCAGACCACAATTCTATTTTACTTTCTCAACAGGCAACGGGTCGTCTTATACTCAAAATATGCTTAACATGGTTAACTTATTAAATGATGTACCGGATGGTCACTATATTGTTGCTTATTCCTGGTCGGACGGCTATTTTCAGAACTGGCCGGAAACAGCATATGAAACTTTTGAAGATCTCGGATCAACTGTAATACGTACAATACCTAATGGTTATCCATATATTTTCTTCACCAGAAAAGGAGTTCCGACCACAACTCAGGAAGTATTTGGTACTTCAGCTACAGATGTTATAAACCTGCCTCCTACATACCTTACTACTGAATTTACTTACGGAAATATTAAAAGTGTGGAAGTCGGTCCTTCAAATAACTGGAAATCTATGCACTGGATGCAGGAAGCTGTTGGAAATCCTTCATCAGATGAAGTAATGCTGAACGTCTATGGAATTACGCCTCAGAATTCGGAACATTTACTAATAGAGGGAATAACTCCATCTGATTATGATATATTTTCACTTAACGATTCAATAGATTACAAACAATATCCAAAACTAAGACTTGATTTCTTCACACGTGATGATCTTGAAAAAACACCTGCACAACTAAAAAAATGGCAGGTTAAATTTGACGGTGTACCTGAAACTGCCATTGATCCTAAACTTGGATTTTATTTTTGTTGTGATACTATAAATCAGGGAGACGAAATAAAATTTGCTGTTTCTACAAAAAATATAACCAATAGTTTTGATATGGACAGCCTGGTTGTAAAGTATTGGTTACAGGATCAGAATAATAAAGTTAGTCTTATAGATCAAAGAAAACTAAGACCACATCCGGCAGGTGATGTTATTATTGATACTGTAAATTATAGTACTTTAAATCTTTCGGGACTTAACAGTATCTGGGTTGAGTATAATCCTATAAACGAAGCAACCGGTACATATTTCCAGCCAGAACAATATCATTTTAATAATATTGCCGTCAAATATTTTTATGTTCAGACAGATATTACCAATCCTTTACTTGATGTAAGTTTTGACGGAAAATATATTATGAATGGCGAAATTGTTTCGGCAAGACCGGAAATACTTATAAAACTAAAAGATGAGAATAAATACCTTGCTTTGAATGACACTTCTTTATTCCGTATATTTCTGACAAATGTAAACAGCAATGAAGAAAAAAGAGTTTATTTTGCAACTCCGGGAAATCCTGAGGGAACAATTGAATGGATACCTGCAAGCCTACCTGAAAATAGTTTTAAAATCATATATAAACCTGTTTTTACAGAAGACGGAACATACCGGCTCAGGGTACAGGCAAGAGATGCTTCGGAAAACGCGTCCGGATCTAATGACTATGTGATTGAGTTCGAAGTTATTACAGAATCTTCCATTACACATCTATTAAATTACCCTAATCCTTTCAGTACCAGTACCAGATTTGTTTTTGAACTTACCGGATATGAAATTCCTGATGATCTGAGAATAGAAATATACACTGTTTCCGGAAAGCTGGTAAAAGTTATATATTTAGATGAATTAGGACCTGTAAGGATCGGAAGGAATATCACAGAATATGCATGGGACGGCAGGGATATGTACGGTGACAGGCTTGCTAATGGCGTTTATTTCTATAAGGTAAAAGCCAGAATTAATGGTCAGGATATCGAAAAACGGGCTACGGAAGCAGATAAATATTTTAAAAGAGAAATCGGTAAGATGTATATGATAAGGTAATTACTTTTACATTTGTTTATATTTAAATATATTTGTAACAAAAATTTAAATATGAAAAAATTTAACCTGTTATTAATTATCTTGATTTTATTGAATGTTAAAATCATAAATGCACAAAATATTTATTCTTATACAGTTGGAGATTTTGAAATATCACTACTTTCCGAACGTCAATCACAGGGTACAAAAGATGTTCTGATCGGAGCAACAGACAAAATGGTAGAGGAATATATCCCCAATGGTACATTTCCTAATGCAGTAAATGCCTTCTTAATAAAAACTCCGGAAAATAATATATTAGCTGACGCCGGTTTCGGCATAAAACTTTTTGATAACCTTGACCAGTTAGGACTCACTGCAAAAGAAATAAATATAATATTAATCACCCACATGCACGGAGACCATATTACAGGGTTATTAAAAGATGGAAAAACCGCTTTCCCAAATGCAAAAATTTATATTTCCCAGTTCGAATACAATTATTGGATGAATGACGAAATAATGAACAGTCTTCCGGAATCAAGCCGTGAAAAATTTAAACTACCCAGAGAAGTAATTTCAGCATATAAAGGGAAAATACATATTTTTAAACCCGGGGAATTCAATTCCGGTTTTGGTGAAATATTACCCGGCATACGTGGTATTACTGCATACGGACACACTCCGGGACATACAATGTTCCTTCTGGAGTCGCAGGATGAACAATTTTTGATCTGGGGAGATCTTACACATGCAATGGATATTCAAATGCCTTTCCCTCACATTGCAGTAACATATGATACGGATCCTAAAACTGCCGTAACTTCACGTGAAAAAACCCTGAAATATGTGTCTGAACACAAAATTCCGATAGGTGGAATGCATATAGCTTTTCCGGGAATGGGAATGATTGAAGATAATAATGCAGGAGGGTACAGGTTTATACCTTTTAAATAAATTATTTTAATGGCTCTTATACCTGAATTCAGTAAAATTGATCATACCAATTGGGAAAGAAAAGACTATTTTGATTATTATTACTATAAGATCAAAACAAAATATACACTTAATGCCAATATAGAAATTACCGATCTTTTAAATATAAAAAATGAAAAAAGATTAAAATTCTTTCCTGTATTCCTGTTTGCAATTTTAAAAGCTGTCAATCAAAATAAAGAATTCAGGATGAGTTTTGATAAGGATGGCAATCTGGGATACTGGAATTTTGTACTGCCATCATATACTATTTTTCACAACGACGACAAAACGTTTTCAGATATATGGAGTGATTATTCCGGGGAATTTACGGAATTTTATAATACTGTGACCGGAGATATTATCAAATACAAAAACGTAAAAGGCATTATTGCCCGTCCCGACCGTCCTGCAAATTATTGTCATGTCTCTGCATTACCCTGGCTTAGTTTTTCGGGATATTCACATGATACTTTTTCGGAATCTTCTTTATTATTTCCATTAATCCGATTTGGAAAATATTTTTATGAAAATAATAAAGTACTTATCCCTTTTGCTGTTTTCGTAAACCATGCCGTAGCCGACGGGTACCATACCAGTAAGCTGATTAATGATATACAGGATATAGTTACATCAGCAGAAAAATGGTTAAAATAATCTATTTTATTTCTAAATAAACGAATTACAGAATACTAAACTATTAAGATACTAAAAATTTTTAATTATTCCGTATCAAATCAAATAATTAATTGAACTAAAATTATTTTTATAAAAGATTTTAAAAATACATAAAGGAAAAACAATAATTTTAGGAAATTATACTTTATAAATAACAAATATTATGACTTTATTAAAAGATCTGTACTCAAAAAGTTTTTACGAAAACCTATCTAACACACTAATAGAAATTTATCCGGAATTTAATAAACCGGAATTTATCAAAGATATTTATTCTGCCGGATTTGAAGCAAAAGAATTAAAGGAAAGGATGAGGCATACTACTATTGTTATACACAAGTATATGCCTTCAAGCTACAAAGAAACAGTTGAATTACTTTTTACCCTCATCAATAAATTATCAGAGTCAGAGCCCGATTCTGCTAATGACAGGCTTGCATATTCATTTTTACCTGATTACATAGAAGTTTATGGCATTGATGATTACGACACTTCAGTAAAAGCTATGGAGTTTATAACAAAATTTGTAAGCTGCGAATTTGCTGTACGCCCATTCATACTAAAATATAAAGAAAAAATGATAGACCAGATGATAAAATGGTCAAAACATGAAGATCCTCATGTAAGAAGACTTGCAAGTGAAGGGAGCCGTCCGCGTTTACCATGGGCAATTGCTTTACAGTTTCTGAAAAAGGACCCCTCTCCTATTTTTCCAATACTTGAAAACCTTAAGGAAGATAAACATGATTTTGTAAGGCGAAGCGTAGCTAACAACATTAACGATATTTCAAAAGACAATCCGCAAATCGCAATACATATTGCAAAACGCTGGATCGGTAACAGTAAAGATACCGACCGGCTCATTAAACACGCCTGCCGAACTTTACTTAAACAAGGAAATAGCGATATCCTAAAACTTTACGGACTTGACGATTTAAATATAAACGTAAATAATTTAACTATAAAAAATAAAAATATCTATATAAATGATAATTTATCGTTTTCATTTGAAGTAGAAAATAATAAAGACCAGGATCAGATCTTAAGGATTGAATATGGTTTGTATTATATGAAATCAAACGGTTTGCAATCACGTAAAGTATTCAAGATAAGCGAGAGGACTTTTAAACCTTTTGAAAAGGCAGTAATAAACAGAAAGCATCCTTTCAAAATTATTACTACACGTAAATTCTATACGGGCGAACATAAAATCTCCGTAATAATAAACGGTAAAGAACTATTAATTGATTTGTTTTATTTATTAAAAGATTAAAAATTATATTTGCTTAAAATTTATTATGAAAACATTAAAATCATTATTAATCACAGCGTTATTGATATCAAGCTGTATGTTTTATTCGTGTACAACCGGCACACCAAAAGAAAATGAAACTGAAAAAAAAGAAGAGAAGGGAAATGTTGTAATTGAAAATATCCTTTCGCGTAAAAGTGTAAGAAATTACACAGATCAAAAAATTACGGAAGAACAATTTGACATAATGCTCCGGGCAGCAATGGCAGCACCGTCGGCACAAAACCGCCAGCCATGGTGCTTTATTATTGTTGATGACCGGGCTCTTCTGGAAACAATGGGAACAAGCGAAATCCTGCCATATTCAAAAATGACAGGTAAAGCTGCTGCTGCAATTATAGTATGCTGCGATAAAGAAAAGGCGGGAACTAACGGAGAATCCGGATTCTGGGTACAGGATTGTTCCGCTGCAACTCAAAACCTGCTACTGGCTGCCGAATCCCTGGGTCTGGGTGCAGTATGGAACGGGTTATTTCCGGTAACAGAAAGATCTGACTATGTAAAAGAAGTTTTATCACTTCCCGATAATATAATACCATTTGCACTGGTTCCAATGGGATATCCGGCAGGCGAAGAAAAACCGAAAGATAAATATAATCCTGAGATCATACATAAAAACGGATGGTAAACTGATTTCAGATTCCGGTGTATAATAAAATTTACAAAAAATTATTATACATTTTACTGATGTGACCTGAAAAATTCATACCCGTACAGCCTTATTTTTTATAAATAAAGTATAAACAATTACTTATTCTAAGTTGTTTATAAAAAAATTATATATAAAAATGAAAGCAATAAGAATACATAACTACGGACCATCTGCGGAATTAATATATGAAGATGTTGATATTCCTGTTATAAACGAAAACCAGGTTTTAGTAAAGGTTTATGCTGCCTCTGTAAATCATCTTGAAATAAAAGCAGCATCGGGAGTAATGAAAAATTATATGCCTTTAAAATTTCCATGGATCCCGGGTTATGATTTTGCAGGAGTAATAAAATCGGTAGGTTCCGGGATAAAAGATCTTCAGGTAGGAAATGAAGTTTATGGCAACTGTAACGGCGGATCTTATGCCGAATATCTGGCGGCAGATTATTCTAAACTTGTAAAAAAACCTGAAAACATATCTTTTGCAGCAGCAGCTTCGGTTCCGCATGTTGCAGAAACAGCATGGCAAGCTATCCATACTCACGGTAATCTTAAAAAACATCAGAAAGTATTGATACATGGTGCTGCCGGAGGTGTAGGTACTTATGCCGTTCAATTTGCACACATGGCAGAAGCAATAGTTTATGCTACTGATTCTTCGGTAAATGAAGAATTTATAAAATCTCTCGGTGCCGATCATTTTATTGACTATACAAATACTGATTTTACTACAATTGCAAAAAATGTTGATCTTGTTATTGACCTTGTCGGTGGCGAAACACAGAAGAAATCGTACTCTGTTCTGAAAAAAGGAGGTAAACTTATAACAACAGTTGGAGGAACATCCGAATCGGAAGCAAAAAAATATGATATTATTACAGATAATATGGTAATAATACAATCAGCCAGAGATCTGGAAGAAATATCAACCATGATAAAAGCCGGTGAAATTTTTACAGATATGGCAATCACAATACCTTTATCAAAAGCTGCAGAAGCATGGGAAATACTTACAAAAAAAACTCTTAATATTCCTCACGGAAAAATCGTTCTGGAAATTGTTGAACCGGATTAGCTTTCATCACTATTATCAATCAACAAATAACAATAATTCGCCGACTGAATAAAAAAACTTTATTTAAAAAGTCTGTGATATTATTAAATTATATATTTTTGCAAATATGAGTGAAGATCAAAATATAAAAAAACAGGTCTCAAAAAATGACATTGTTTTAAATAAGAACAGAAAACTTGTTCTTTACAATGATGATGTTAATACATTTGATTATGTTATCGAATGCCTTGTTGAAATTTGCGGACATGAGCTGGTTCAGGCAGAACAATGTGCTTTTATAACGCATTATAAAGGCAAATGTGATGTAAAATCAGGTGATTACCGCTCCATGAAAAGATTAAAAGAGCATTTGGTTGACAGGGGTTTGAGAGTTACCATTGATTAAGATATTTTTTTCAAAAATAAAATATTTTAATTTGTGAATTCCAGTTTTCAACCAGGTTGAATTTACAAAGTATATCTGTTTTTATTCAACATTTCGACGGAACAATGACATATCTTAGCTGTTTTTTTTAACAATATGTTCAGGATTAATTTTATTTTTTTAATTACCACTTATTAAAAATTAGCATATCTTTGTTATAGTTAAATGAAATTCTTATGAAAAATTATATTTGTCCAAAATGTAACGGATATTTAAGCATTGATAATGAAATAATATTCCTTACAAAAAATAATAAAGGGGGTTCTGCAATTGTATTATTAAGTGCAGAATTAGGAGATTACAGTTTCAGAAAAAACGACAGTGTTGATTTTAAATCAGGCGACCATGTCAATTTTATATGTCCGATATGCTACGAAAATCTTAATGCTGAAGAATATGACGAAAAGAATCTGGCAAAAATATATATGGTTGATAATAATGGAAAAAAATCGGATATTGTTTTCTCAAAAGTATTAGGGGAAAAATGTACATATACGATCCACGAGGACGGAATAGAAGCCCACGGCGACCACAAAGATGCTTATATTGATAAATTCTAATTTGCTGTTACTTAAAAAAGCAACAAAAGTCAGTATTAAAAATCTGGCGTAAGCTACTCTACATAATACTGCAAGCATATAAATTTCAGATTAAGAATTACTGCAAAAAAGCAGAATTTTATACACAATATTTAGGTAGAAAAATAATTTTTTTCTACCTAAATATTACATTGATCTGTTATTTGTAGCTGAATCTATTTGCATTACATAGAAAATAAAAATCCTGCTAAAAAAATTAGCAGGATTTTCGGTACCCGGGGCCGGGGTCGAACCGGCACTCCAGGGAAGGAACTGGTGTTTGAGACCAGCGCGTCTACCAATTCCGCCACCCGGGCATTTTAGAACTGCAAAGATAATATTTTTTTTTATCTGTCAAGTATTTTACATTTTTTTATACCTTCAAGTGCAATTATTTTTATTTATACTTGTTCCCGCCTGGTTCCCTTAAAGACAATAGTATTCTGCTTTTTTATGGTCAAAACCAATTTCCATCGTATAAATAATTTGTATTGTTTTATTGCATACAAAAATGTTGTTTGTAAAATAAATTAATTTTTTTCTTCGTTTTTTTTTGCGTATTTTTTAAAAATAAAATATTTTCATAATATTAATCTCTCATTTTAGTTAATAAAAAAATGTAAGTTTGTAAAAAAATAAATTGTGGAATATTTACGCGATATAGAACATTTTCCGGAATACGATAATCTTGAACTGATTGCTTCACAGGTTGTGGAAGGTTTTATAACGGGACTTCACAAAAGTCCTTTTCATGGATTTTCGGTGGAATTTGCCGAGCATCGCCTCTACAATAAGGGAGAAAGCACAAAACATATAGACTGGAAATTATATGCCCGTACGGAAAAATTATTTGTTAAACGTTATGAAGAAGAAACCAACCTTCGCGGACAAATAATTCTTGATATTTCTTCATCAATGCTGTTTCCCTATGATAATAAGACCATAAATAAACTTAATTTTTCAATTTATTGTGCTGCAGCACTTGCATATTTACTTCGACGTCAAAGGGATGCTGTAGGCTTAAGCGCTATGGATGACGAAATACGCTTTCATTCAAATGCAAGATCCTCAGAAGTACATTTGCAGGTCATATATAATGAATTAAGAAAATATCTTAATCCCCAGAATATAGGGTTAAATAAAAGAACCAATACTGCAGAACTTCTTCACAATTTGTCGGAAATGACACATAAACGTTCATTGGTAATGATATTCAGCGATATGTTCTCATCAGGAACTGACAACAACGAAAAATTATTTTCCGCTTTACAACATTTGAAATACAATAAACATGAGGTTATAATTTTTCATGTTATTGACCGTAAGTTAGAAGAAAATTTTGAATTCAGCAACCGACCGTATAAATTTATAGATCTCGAATCGGGAGAGGTTCTAAAGCTTAACCCAAACGATGTCCGCGAAATTTATGTCCAAAGGACAGAAGATCAAATAAATGAATTGAGGCTTAAGTGCGGACAATACGGGATCGATCTTGTTGAAGCTGATATTAACGAAAGTTTTAACGATGTTCTTTATCCGTATTTGATAAAGAGAGCAAAATTTTATTAATTTATCATATTTGAAGAACCATGCAATCAAAACGACAATTACAGGTAGCCGGAATTATACAAAAAGAACTTGCAAAACTTATTCAACATAAATTTAACGGACTGGTAAAAGGACGATTATTGACTGTCACTATCGTCAGGATGAGTCCGGATCTTGGTTTAGCCAAAGTTTATCTAAGTATATTTCCATCCGGTGACGGTGACAAAATAATTAAAGAAATAAATAATAATATTCCTAAGATAAGGCTTGAACTTGGGAATGTTATAAGAAATGATTTGCGGCATGTTCCGGAACTTATTTTTTTCCTTGACGATTCGCTGGATTATATTGACAAAATTGACCAGGCTTTAAAATCTTGAATTTCCCTTTTTATATAGCAAAACGGTATCTGATCTCTAAAAAAAAGAGAAATGCAATTAATATTATTTCATTTATTTCGGTTTTAGGCGTTGCTGTAGGTACTGCTGCATTAATTATTGTACTTTCCGTATTTAATGGTTTCGATAATCTTTTACGAAAACTTTACAATAGTTTTGATCCCGATATAAAAATAGTTGCAGCCGAAGGAAAGACTTTTTTACCCGATGACAAGCTACTTGAAACTCTTGATAATTCAAATCTTATCAGTTTGTATTCATTGTGTCTTGAAGAAAATGCAATGCTACAGTATGGAGAAAAACAGATAATCGGCACTATAAAAGGAGTGGACGAAAATTATGAGCTTGTAACAGGAATAGATTCCATGATAAAAATCGGAAATTATAGTTTATATTACGATAATATTCCTCTTGCCGTACCAGGACAGGGCATAGCTTTTAATCTCGGCGTTGATTTTGATTTCCTTTCTCCGGTAAGTGTGTACATACCAAGCCGGACAAAAGAGTTCAAAGGTAATTTCCAGGATGCGGCAGATAATCTTAATATTTCAAAAGTATACGTCAGCGGAACATTTTCGATACAACAGGAATATGATACAAAATATTTCATAATGCCATTACCTGAAGTAAGAAAACTTCTTGAATATGACAAAAACGTAAGCTCTATAGAAATAAAATTAAAACCCGGAATTAAAGATACCGATGCCAGAAAAATACTTGAAAACGAGCTTGGAAATAAATTCAAAATACTTGACAGGGAATTACAACATGAATATGCATATAAAATAATGAAATCTGAAAAATGGGTGATCTTTATGATCCTGGCATTAATATTGTTAGTTGCATCTTTCAATATTATCGGGTCATTAACTATGCTCATAATTGATAAGAAAAAAGATATCTCCATTCTAAAAAGCCTGGGAGCCGATAATAAAACAATACGGAACATTTTCTTCTTAGAAGGACTATTTATAAGTTTTTGCGGTGCCGTGACAGGTCTTTTAATAGGAAGTTTTGTATGCTGGCTTCAAATAGAATTCGGTCTGCTTAAGCTAGGAAACGAAGGTTCATTTATAATAAGCAATTATCCTGTAATTATGATATGGTCTGATTTTATATATATCTTTATTGTTGTAATGCTTATAGGGGTATTTGCAGCATGGTATCCGGTAAGATATATTACAAAAAGATTTGCAGATGTTGAATATTAACCTGAGTTTGGATAAGTATTGATTTGTGTAAGGGTTCTTGCTGGTTTTTGCATGGCAAAAACCAGCAAGAACCTTTGCGCCTTAATATAAGTGCAAACTTGCGTTGACTTTATGAGGTTTTCGGGGATTTTGCAAAGCAAAATCCCCGAAAACCTCATAAAGTTTCAAATTACATCTGGTATTTATATTGAATTTATTATCCAAAACTCAGGTTATTAGGCATATATCAAAATTGATCATTAAAAACTAATCCATATTGTTTCTACTATTGGAATATACCAAAGAAGGCATCTCACTTTTGAGATACCTCCTTTATCTTATAATTTTTATTGACAGTAATAATTAAATTCAGAAAGGTTACAATTAAACAACAGTTTGTTAAAAATCCAGGTCAGATATTGAAATAATTAACCTTTACTAAATATCAAAACCTACCATATAGTAGCCCGTTTTTCATGTGGATAATACATTGGAGAACCTTCTTCAATATTAAAAGCTTTAATAAAATCTTCTATACCAGGAACTTGTCCGTTTACTCTCCATTTTCCTAAAGAATGTACATCTTCTTTTGTCCTGCGGATAATTTCCTCATCGCGAATATTTTGAGCCCATATTTTTGCATATGCAAGATAAAAACGCTGTTCTGGTGTAAAACCATCGATAAGTTCGTTTTTTTGTCCTTTCTGAGCTTTCTTAAAAGCATCGAAAGATATTTTTAATCCACCGTAATCTGCAATATTTTCGCCCAAAGAAAGTTTTCCGTCTGCATATAAATCATCCAGCACTTCAATATTATCAAATCTGTCAACCAGAACTTTTGCACGTTCGTCGAACATTTTTGCATCTTCTTCTGTCCACCAATCATTCAAATTACCATCCTTATCATAGTTCCTTCCTTTATCATCAAAACCATGTGTCATTTCATGACCTATCACAACTCCTATAGCGCCGTAATTAACAGCATCATCTGCATCCATATAGAAAAACGGAGGTTGTAAAATACCTGCCGGGAAACAAATTTCATTTCTACTCGGACTATAATATGCATTTACAGTCTGCGGATTCATAAGCCATTCCTGTTTATCAACAGATTTTCCTATTTTACTTATCATCTCGTCGAAATCAAACTCATTGGATCTCATTATATTACTAAAATAATAATCTTCAATAATGTTCAACTTCTCATAATCTTTCCATTTATCAGGATAACCTATTTTTACAGTTATTGAGTTAAGTTTTTCATGAGCTTTCTCTTTAGTTATATCACTCATCCAGTCAAGATTATCAATTCTTTCATAAAAGGCATCCCTTAAATTCTGTACTAATTCATCCATACGTTTTTTAGCTTCAGGCGGAAAATATTCATTTACAAATATCTGTCCGACAGCTTCTCCCAAACAAGAATTGGTTTTATTTACTATTTTTCTCCATCTTGGTTGCTGCACTAATGCTCCTGTCAGGAATTTACCATAAAAGTCAAAGTTGGCATCCACTAACTCTTTATTTAAGCTTGATGCTGCTGAATTTAATACATTCCATTTAAAATAGATTTTCCACACGTCAAGATCTATATTATTTACTAATACAGATAATTCCCTGAAAAATTCAGGTTGTGTAACATTTATTATACCGGTTACCGGTAATCCTATTTTATTGAAATATGCCTGATAGTCAAAATTCGGACTTATTTCATTCAGTTCGCTCAACGACATTCTGTTTGTAGTCGCATAAGGATCTCTCAATTCAAGATTTGTCATTGATTTTTTAGCAAGCCTTTGTTCAAAATCAAATATTTGTCCAGCACTGTTTCTCGCATTTGTATTATCAATACCGGAAATGTTCAACATATTTTCAATAAATTCAACATATTTTTCTCTTATCTCTATCGATCTGGCATCCATGTTCACATAATAATCTCTGTTGCCTAAACCAAGTCCGCCCTGATACAGATACAATATTTCCATTTCGCTGTCTTCACGGTCGGCAGAACCAAAAATTGAAAATAATGGAGAAAAGCCGTATTTATGAAGTTTTCCGAGCATGTGATATAATTCTTTTTTATCCGATATTTTTTCTATCTCTAAAAGTATTTTTTCTATCGGAGCCAGTTTATCATTTTCAATTTTTACGGAATCCATCCCCATTTTATAGAATGTAGCAATTTTCCATTCTATTGAATTCTCTTCCAGTTCTTTTTCCGTTAAATGAGTTATTATATCATTTACTTTCTGGTTTGTCTCTTTTGCCAGCATATCAAAAGCTCCAAAGCGGCTTTCCTCATCAGGTAAAGGATTGTTTTTCTGCCATCCGCCTGTTGCATATTGATAAAAATCTTCCGACGGGCTGACCATAGTATCCAGATCATTAAGATCTATTGCTTTTACTGAAATCTTCATTTCTTCTTTAATTTCGTTTTTATTTGACTTACATGATATTACTGCTAAAGTAATAACAGAATAAAATAAAAATGTTTTAATGTGTCTCATTTTTCTTGTTTTAAATTTTCTTTTAATAATTGATCATTATATTTATTAGATTAAAAAATATTTATTTTTTTAATGTTATTTTTTTCTCTTCTCCTTTTATCAGCCTTTTAATATTTTTTATATGAGTTATAATTATAAGCAAAAAAGCCAATATTGAAAATATGGTAAGTGTATGGCTTTGATTTCTTTCCAGAATATAAATTATTATAGGGAAAGCTATTGCTGCAGAGATAGATGATATCGAAACTATCCGGGTGAAAAAAAAGACAATAATAAATATTAATAAACTTAATCCTGCAGCAGCAGGGTGTAAAGCAAGGACAACACCAAGCATTGTAGCAACCCCTTTTCCTCCTTTAAAACCGCTATAAACAGGGAATATATGTCCCAATATTGCAAATCCTCCAAAAAGAATCATAAGCTGGTAAAAAATCTCCGTACCGGAAATTATTCCGGGAATCAGCCGCACAAGTTGTGCAGAAATAAATCCTTTAAGAATATCGGTAATAAAAACCAGGATAGCAGCTTTATATCCCAATACTCTCAGCGCATTCGTAGCTCCGGCATTTTTACTGCCGGATTTCCTTATATCTGTATCATAAAACCATTTACCATACCATAACGCTGAACTGAACGAACCTATCAAGTATGACAAAATTGAAAATCCTATTATATAATAAACCATATTTTTAAATTGAAAGTTGAAAATAAAATTATAGCATAAAATCACTTTCAACTCTTTATTGAACGTTCTATTTCTCTTTTATTATCTTTTGTTTTCATATCTTCACGCTTATCATGAAGTTTTTTACCTTTTGCCAAAGCTATTTCAAGTTTTGCTAAACCTTTTTCATTGATCACCATTTCAACAGGAACTATCGTAAGCCCCTTTTCAGTCACTTTTTTCTGAAGTTTGGACAGCTCTCTGGCTGTTAATAATAATTTCCTATCCCTCTTTGGTTCATGGTTGTTTACAGTACCAAAAGAATATTCTGAAATATGGATCCCTGTTACCCATAATTCATTATTCCGGAAAACACAATACGAATCAGAAAAATTGATTTTTCCTTCTTTTATTGATTTTATCTCTGTACCTGTAAGTACGATTCCTGCAATATATTTTTCAAGGAATTCAAACTTATATGCAGCTTTTTTATTCTTATATGTAATTATCTTTGAACTCATTTCCAAATATTCAATATCTAGTTAAATAATAAACTTAAAAAACGGATTAATTATTACAAAATATAAGACTAAATAAAATCCTACTATTATTAATGATGAAATAATAAAAAATATCATTACATGTTTTTCAGGGACTTTTATGAATTTTTCTATTCCGCAATATAAAATATAAAATCCGTAGAATGCAATAATAGCAAGAAAATATACACTGGAAAATAAACTCAGGATTATTTTGGCAATGTATAAAGGTATAAATGAAGAAAAAACAAGTATCTTAATTTTATTTTTTTTTACTTCAACGTTATAAAACGGAATTAACTTGCACATAGCATAAACAAAAAAAAAGAAATAAAGTATATCGATTATCAGACTAAGTACCGAATATAATAATATGTAATATATGCTTGTACTTGAAAGATATAAAAGCGTTGTTCCTACAAGGCGTGCTAAAAAAACAACAATTAAAGTAAAAATAAATACAGTTCTGAAATTCTTATTAAAACTTTTATCTTCAAAAGAATAATTGCTCCAATTCTGATTTGGATTCAATACAATTTTAAGGATTCTATTTGTAAAATTTCTTACTTTCATTTACCACAAAAAGAAGCAAGCTACAAATTTAGTTTTATTTTTGTATCTTTAGGTTTTATTTGGTCAAAAATGTTAAAAAAGTACAACTTAATTACAGTAACCGGAGCTACGGCAGGTGGAAAGACTTCAGTAGCTGCCCGCCTTGCAAAAGAACTCGACAGTGAAGTTATAAGTGCCGACAGCCGCCAGGTTTACAGAGATATGGATATAGGGACAGGAAAAGATATAGACGATTATACCATAGACGGAAAAAAAATACCATGTCATTTAATAGATATTGTAAATGCCGGATATAAGTATAATGTTTACGAATATAAAAAGGATTTTTTCAGGGTTTTTGAAAATATTACATCCCGCGGAAAATTACCGGTACTTTGCGGAGGAACAGGAATGTATATCGAAGCTGTACTTAAAAATTATGAATTAATTCATGTACCGGTAAATCCTGAACTCAGAGAATCATTACAGGACATTAACATAACCGGACTTGAAAAAATACTTAAATCATATAAAAGATTACACAATAAAAGCGATCTTGATACTACCAAAAGAGCTATAAGAGCTATAGAAATAGCAGAATATTATTCAAAAAACAATCTGGAAATTGAAAAAAAACCTGAGATACATTCGCTAAATATAGGTATTTACTTCAACCGGGACGAAAGACGCACACGCATTACTCAACGATTGAAACAACGATTGGAAAACGGACTTATTGAAGAAGTAGAAAAATTGCTTGGCAAAGGATTATCTTTTGAAGATCTGGAATACTACGGACTTGAATATAAATATATTTCATGGTATTTATCCGGTAAAATCAATTATGAAGAATTATTTTCCGGATTAAACACAGCAATCCATCAATTTTCCAAACGGCAAATGACCTGGTTCCGTAAAATGGAAAAGTCAGGAACAAAAATCCACTGGATAGATGGAAATCTTGAAATGGAAAATAAAATTTCAAAAATACTGGAACTTCTATAATTGAATATAGGAAGTATCTGGCTTTCAGCATTTTCTTATTAATTCTTAATTCTTATTTTTCATTCTCCATTTTTTTATACTTTTGTACAAAACTTAACAATGGAAGTATCATTATCAAATAAAACAGCTGTTGCAATCCTCAACTGGAACGGAATAAATTTCCTAAAGGAATTTGTTCCGGTTTTACTTAAAAATACCGATAAAAACATTGCGGATATCTGGGTTATCGATAATGGATCTACCGACGAATCGGTGAGTTTCCTGAAAAATACTTTTCCTGAGATAAAATTGGTACCGCTCGACAAAAACTACGGATTTGCAGAAGGGTATAATAAAGGGTTAAGCCAAATAAATGCAAAATATTATTTGCTGCTGAATTCGGATATTGAAGTTACCCACAAGTGGCTGGAACCGCTTTTAGAACTTATGGAAAATAATCCTAATATAGCAATATGCAGTCCGAAACTTCTGGATTACAAAAAACGTGATCATTTTGAATATGCAGGTGCTGCAGGTGGTTATATCGATAAATATGGTTATCCGTTCTGCCGCGGAAGGATTTTTGAAAATATAGAAAAAGATATGGGGCAATATGATAATTTGACCGAATGTATGTGGGTAAGCGGTGCGGCATTAATGATACGTTCTGAACTTTACAATAAAGTCGGAGGATTTGATGATGCCTTTTTTGCCCACCAAGAAGAAATAGACCTTTGCTGGAGACTACAAAACCTGGGCTATAAAATTGTCTGTGAACCTAAAAGTCATGTTTTCCACATAGGCGGAGGTACTTTAGAAAAAGGGAATCCAAGAAAAACTTACTATAACTTCAGGAACAGCTTATTCCTCATTAAAAAAAACTTACCACAGGGACAACGCCGAAGATCTTTATTTATGAGATTCTTTCTTGACGGGATTGCAACTGTCAGAATGATTTTCCAGGGACTTCCAAAAGATGCGGTTGCCGTAGTAAAAGCCTATTTCCATTTTTGGATAAAACTGGGAGAAATGAAAAAGAAACGTAAACTCATTAAACCTAAAAAAACAAAATATCTGAAAGGTTTTTACAACAAATCTATTGTTTTCCAGAATTTTATAACTAAAAAAGAAAATTTCAGAGATTTAGGTATCTAACAATTTTTAATTTTATCGGTTACTTACGAGTTTTCTTGTAAGTGGTATGTAAGTTCAATTAGTATATACATTTTTTTAAAATAAAAAACAGCGGATTTTTTTATATTTAAATCCGCTGTAAGTTTGTGTATAATTTTAATTTTGTTTACTGGACAAGGATTTTCTTTATTTCTGTAGTTTTATCGGTAACTATTTTCACGAAATATATTCCGGTAGGTAGCGACGATATATTTACATTAGTGTTATCACTATTTAGTTTTATTGTATCTAACAACTGCCCCTGTACATCCCATATTTCTATTCTTATGACTTTTGTATTATCATCTATTAATATATTTAATTGATCTTTGGCAGGATTAGGATAAACTTCTATTTTGTCGACATTTATGTTTTCTACAATAATTTGATTGCGACGTGTTACTTTAACAATATAATTTCTAGTTATTTCTCCATCTTCAGAAACTACTATAATTGAAAATGGATTTTCGCCATAATTCAAACTTTGTTCGCCTATGTTGCTATCTTCGCTGATTGTTGCATTGGGATCGCTTAGTGTTGCTAAAATTTCGATTGTTGCTACTTCTGGTTCTACATTTACGGTATAAATAAGAGTATCAGGATCGAATTCAGGAGTTAATGTTCCTTCTGAAACGGTAAGATTTGAGAGACTTGCGTCGGTACTTAATGACACCACTACTGGCTTTACAATGTTATATGCCGGAAAATAATCTTCATTTCCAAGTTGCGAAGCTGTTATATTAGCATTGCCAAGCCCAACAATTTGCAATTCATTTCCGTTAATTATTCTTGCTATATTTTCATTGCTCGAAGTATAACTAATGGTTAATCCGCTACTAGATTCTGCGGATAGCAGAACAGGTTCTAGAGTTATTGTTAAATCCGTAAATGTTTGCTCCCATATAATAGTTTGAGACTGTGTAATTCCATCATATTCATATGCACCTATATCAATTCTATTGTTTACAATACGTGGATTTCCTGCAAGGTCAGTATCAGGAATATTTAAACCTGTTGTGTTGGCAATACCTGCATCTACACAAATCGACTCCCCTGTTATCCGCCAATCGGCATTTACAAGAGCCAGGCTGTCGGAGGAAGTGATTGCTGTACCTGCAAATGTAGTAGAATTTAGAAAAAACGGATAAAATCTATCTGTATCTGTTCCGTAGTTGCCTGCCTCAAGAGCAATATTACCATCTCCTGTATAACCGCCTTGCACGGCGCAATATGCAACAATAGGAGTACCTAAATCTACATATATTTGTTGAAAATCTTCACCTTTTTTATTACCCCAGATTATACAATTAGTTAAGGGGTCACCATAATAATAATATACTCCGCCACCAGATGAACTTGCCATATTATTACTAATATTACAATTAATTAAACTACCGCCGGAATTACAATGTATTCCGCCACCATTAGAACCTGCGGAATTATTGCTGATATTACAATTTTTTAAGGCACCACCACCTCGATAACAATATACTCCGCCGCCAGATGAACTTGCCGTATTATTGCTAATATTACAATTGGCTAAGGTACCACCTTGATCACAATATGCTCCGCCACCATTAAAACTTGCCGTATTATTGCTGATATTACAATTCGTTAAGGTGCCGCCATTAGAACAATATACTCCGCTGCCATTATATACTGCTCTATTATTGCTGATATTACAATTATTAAGTTTTCCACCTGTTCTAATGGAAGCTCCGCCGCCACTGTTATCAGCATATCCGTTTTTCAACACAAAACCATCCCAAGTAGTTTCGGTGACAAAGGCAGAAGGTTGGTTAAGAACACGATGCATATACTTGCACTAGCATTCGCATTAAGAATTGAAGCCTGTTCGTCGGTAGTTTCGCCACAAATAAGTTCAGGGCGATCCTCTAAGCGAATTTCGATACCTGCAAAACCTCCGTAAACATTTACACCTTCTTTCATCTCTATTTGAGAAGTTAGGATGTATTCGCCTTGCGATACCCAAATTTGGTCGCCGTTGTTAACAGTTGATACTTCCAATGCTGCCTGTACAGTTTGTTTTGCAGTTTCCCAGCTTGTGCCGTCACTACTATCGTTGCCATTTGGAGATACATAATAAATAGATTGTCCCATACCAGCCACAAACAAAGCTGATAGTAAAATAAGGCTTAGTAAAATTATTTTCATAATAAAATTATTTAAGATTTTGTAAAAGTGCTTTTGTAAAAATATGTTTTTTTCTTTATTATACGATAAAAAATTAAAAAAAATAGTATTCAAAATTTTTATCGTATGATGGTGATTTGAAGTTTAAATAAACGCAAAGTTGCTCCGTTATGTATAACCCCTGTTTGGCTTAGGCTATAAAATGCCTAAACCAAGCTATTCAAGCAGGTTCTATCTGCTAAAAGAGAACAAGCAAAACTAAAAGCAGAACCTCTGCCGAACTAGAGGACTTCCAAAAGATGCGGTTGCCGTAGTAAAAGCCTATTTCCATTTTTTGGTTAAACTTGGAGAAATGAAAAAGAAACGTAAACTCATTAAACCTAAAAAAACAAAATATCTGAAAGGTTTTTACAACAAATCTATTGTTTTCCAGAATTTTATAAAGAAAAAAGATTTTTTCAGCAATCTAGAAGTTTAATAATTTTTTAATCCTATAGATTAATAATGAGATCTATTGTAAACTATAGATTATTTGTTGTTTACATTTATTTTTTGTAATTTTGAGTTTAAATTTTTCAGATGAAAATTTTCAAGATAAATACTCCTGAATTTAAAATCGATGGTGGTGCATATTTCGGTGTTATTCCCAAAATGATATGGGAAAAGCATTATCCTGCCGACAAAAACAATATGTGCGATGCCAGTTGCCGGTCGCTTCTTATCGATGATGGAAAACGCATTTTCTTAATTGATACAGGAATAGGAAATAAATTTTGTGATAACCTGAAAAAAGATTATTTTATCAACAATAAAGAAGATCTTGAAAAAAACATATATGCTTTAGGATACAAACCCGAAGAGATTACTGATGTAATTCTGACTCATCTTCATTTTGACCATTGCGGCGGAACCACAAAAATAAGTAATACTACCGGTAATCTGGAACTAACATTTCCAAATGCGATCCATCATATTTCTTCATCGCAATGGGATAACGCATTAAACCCCAATTATCGTGAAAAATCATCTTACCTGAAAGAAAATTTTGAATTATTATCAGATTCCGGTAAATTAAAGCTGACAGACAAAAATACATATATATCAGAAAATATAGAATTAAGGATTTTTAACGGGCATACGTCAGGTTTGATGCTTCCTGTCATACATACAGAAAGCAGAACATTATTTTTTGCGGGAGACCTTATTCCTGCAAAAGCTTCTATACCTTTAGCATGGATTTCTGCTTACGACGTTTTTCCACTTACGAGTATAGAAGAAAAAAATAAATTACTGCAAGAAGCCGTTATTAATAATTGGGTCCTGTTATTCCAGCACGATTATTATAACGAATGTTGTACTCTACAAAAAACGGACAGAGGTATAAGAGTACAGGAAACATTTTCTTTTGAAGAATTTGCTCTATGATATACAGATCATACATTAAAATATTAATTTTCATTATCATTATATTTTTCGGTTCGTGCACGGAAAAAAGTAAATATAATTCATCAAAAAAAATACTGACTTCAAGGAGCTGGAAATTAAATACTTTTGTTAACTATCATGAAAATACTCTTTATGATATTGGCAAAACTGTGTATGACTTCAGAGACGATGACGTACTTCTACGAATAATAAATAATGACACACTTTACAGTAAATGGATATTATTTGACGATTCGGAATATTTGCGTATTGACCAGAATACATATAAAATTACTCACCTGAACAAAAAAACATTATCATTAAGATATGGCGAATTCGAAATGTTTTTTATTGGTAATAAATAATCCGATTTATATTTTTCCTGTAATTTTAAGCCAGAAAGCAGAGCTGTAAATTTAAAAAAACTATTTGTTGGTTTTTACGTTTTTCAGTCTTTTCCCAAGTGTTAATCCTACTCCGATAATTCCTATTATTAATGCTGTGCCGGATATTCCATTGAAAAGCCCTAGAAAAAAGTCTGAAACAGGAATATCCGAAACCCGATTATATATTTGAACACCTACCTGAACTATAATACCAAATATAAGTGAAAAAGTACTAAGTGCATAAAAATTTGTATTCCTCATATTCTTATTTTTCGTTTATGCAAAGTTAAGATTTAAAATTACTGAAAATAATTTATATTTTTTGTGTTTGTCCTCATGTCAGACAGGTTTTACTTTTTTATTTACGATTTTATTATTTTCAAAATGCCAGCTGTTACGGCTTCAATCGTCCGGTAAGCTACTGCGACTTTGTTTATTTTTTCATACGTTTGTCCTGTATTATTCTTTTTTTAACTTTGTATTCCAGTAACAAATTTTCATAAAAAGGATTATAAAATTCAAAAGTATGGTTTCAAACAGGGAGTTATTTCTGAATTATCTGGGGCAAACATCCGAAAGTCCTTATTTAATTGAAATAGAGAAAGCCGATGGAATTTATCTGTACGGACCCAACGGGAAAAAATATATTGACCTGATATCCGGAGTTTCAGTAAGCAGCCTGGGACATAATTCGGAAATAATTAAAAATGCGATAAAAGAACAGGTAGATAATCATCTTCATTTAATGGTATATGGTGAATTTATCCAGTCTCCACAGGTAAAACTTGCTGAATATTTATCAAATATGTTGCCTGAAAGTCTGGATTCGGTATATTTAGTTAATAGTGGCAGCGAAGCAATAGAAGGAGCTGTTAAACTTGCAAAAAAATATACAGGAAAAACAAAACTTGTATCATTCAAAAATGCATATCACGGAAGTACTCATGGTGCATTAAGTTTATGCGGGAACGAAGATTTCAAAAATTCATGCCGTCCCTTGCTACCGGAAGTTTACCATATAGAGCTAAATAATTTTAATGATCTGGAAATTATTGATAATAATACGGCATGTGTTGTTCTTGAACCTATACAGGCTGAAGGCGGAATAAAAATCCCGACAAAAGAATATATAAAAGAACTTAAGAAAATTTGCGACGAAAAAGGATGCCTTCTGATATTTGATGAAATACAGACCGGTTTTGGAAGAACAGGAAAGATGTTCGGGTTTCAGCATTTTGATGTTGTGCCCGACATTGTATGTTTTGCAAAAGCCCTGGGCGGAGGAATGCCGATAGGAGCGTTTGTATCATCAAAAGAAATAATGAATTATTTCAAAACTAATCCTGTACTGGGACATATAACCACTTTCGGGGGACATCCGGTTAGTTCTGCAGCTGCATATTCTACAATTAAATTTATTTCCGAATCTGAAATAACAAAATACGTCAAAGAAAAGGAAATGCTTTTCAGAGAAAAATTAAAACATCCGCTTATAAATGAAATCCGTGGGGAAGGTTTGTTATTAGCCGTTGAATTAGGTTCTTTCGACAGTGTGCTTAAAGTTGTAAAATACGGACTGGAAGAAGGATTTATAACCGATTGGTTTATTTTTCATGATACTGCATTCAGGATTGCTCCACCACTTATTATTAATGAAAATGAAATAATAAAATCATGTGAATTGATTTTAAAAGTATTAAATAAAATTTGATGTTACATAAATAAGATATTTACAAGTTTTGCGTTAATATATTAGAGTAATATACTTATGAAGAAAAAATTTACATGGTTTTTAATATTATTCCTAACAAATGGAATATTATCGTATTCCAAAGAAGAACCTCATTTTCCTGAAATAGATTCGATCAAATCATATTTTGAAAGAATACAAAATTCTAATAGCGACAGGCAAAAAGAAAATATTAATGATGAACTTATTACTTATTTTATAACATTCCTGGAAAAACCACAATCATTTACTGCAAGCTTTGATTCATTACAATATGTTTCGGTCCTGCGATCAGATGATAACTTATTAAATATATTTACCTGGAATTTATATTTTGAAGATGGAAAATTTAAATATTTTGGTTTTTTACAGTATAAAACAAAAGATAAAATTCTGGTTTATTTTCTAAATGATAAAAAATATAAATCTGATGAAACAGATGAAGAAATAACAAGAAATTATCTTTCCAATATGGAATGGTACGGCGCAATTTATTATGAAATAGTAACCAAAAAGTGGAATTCAGAGACATACTATACTCTTATAGGCTGGGATGGTGCAAATTTTCTTATTAATAGAAAAATAGTAGAAATATTAAGGTTCAATAAGCATAATTTACCTGTTTTCGGTGGTAAAATATTTCAGTACAATAAAACATTCAAAAATAGATTTGTGTTTGAATATGCCGACAGAGCAACAATGTTGTTGAGATATAATCCGCAACAAAATATGATCGTAATGGACCATCTTGCTCCTCCCGAAGAAAAATACCGCAATTTGTATCAATATTACGGACCTGATCTTTCTTACGATGCATTGATTTTCAGAAATGGTAAATGGATACTGGAACTAGATATTGATGCAGAACTGGCAATACCTTACAAAAAAAATCAAAAGGTTAATACTATAAAAAAACATGGAATTAATACTGATTTTTAAAAATGAAGAAAAATGAACATATAAATTTTTATTGTGTTGACAATGACCTCCTGTCTCTTGATTCTTTTCAGAAAAATTTCCACCCCGGTTATGATAATTTTACTTTAAACACATTTAATTCGGTTCAAAGTTTCTTAAAAAAACTTGAAAACGACACAAAAAATAAAAACCCTAAAATAGTTTTTATGGACAACCTTGTATTCAGCAGGGGATTAAAGACAAAGACCGCTCTAGAACTTATCTCTCCCATAAAAAATATTGATAAAGATATTGCCATTGTAATTTTTGCAGATAGCGATAATTTGGATTTAAATGCCACATCGAGCAATATTAAAGTTTCTGCATTTTTAAAAAAAGATATGCACTTTTTTGTAAAATTATATCCATTAATTAACAGATTAATAAGTGAATATGAATTAAGGAAAAAAGAAAAAACTACTAAAATTGTAACCTTAATTACTCTTATTTTAATTCTTGTTTCTGCAATCGCATTTGGTATAGGTATTACAATTTATTCTTAAAGGTCTTCGGACAAACAAAATGATGAATAAGAGATAATGTCAGAATGAATTATTTTTATTCTTGTGTTCTTATATTTTTGGAATTATGATAATTTCAGCTATTAATCAACAACTAATCTCCCTATCGCCTTTAAATATTCAGTTTTTCCTATTTCTAACTTTGTTTTTGCTACAATATATTCTGATTCTGCATTCTGTAAAATAGCTTGTGCTTCTAAATAGTCCGAAATACTTTCCATACCTACTTCATAGTAGTCTTTACTCATTTTAAGATTTTCTTGCGCCTGATCCAAAGCTGTTTTTGTCATAGCAACTTCCAATAATAGTTCATTATATTTATCAATAGCTTGTTGTGTTTCCAAAACCATTTTTTCATTAAGATCATAACTCTGTAACTCGGTAATAATCCGTTCGGTTTCAGCAATTTTAATTTTTCTGGCTCCCTCACCCCAATGAAATAATGGAATTGAAACCGATACCATTGCTGAAAATCCTCCTTTATCAAAAAGAAGATCATCATTTAATTTTACGCCATATGTATAGTTATACGCTCCCCTGACTCCAACAGATGGTAAAAAATCGCTCCGAACAACACGTTCTTCCTGTACTTTAAACTCAATCTGCTTATTTAACATTTCATATTCGGGACGAGTAGTAATGTCTATTTCAGAATTTACACTTAATATATTTTCGTTAAATGACTGAGAAGGCATTATATCTGTTAATAATGGCAATCCAAGTATCTGACATAAGTTCATTCCGGATAAGCGTACGCCGTTTTCGGCACGTTGCAATTGCAGATTTGCCTGATTTAACTGAACCTGAACTTTCATCAAGTCATTTCTGGATTTCATTCCTGTCTCAACAGCATTGTTTACAACACGATAAAACTCCTCAACTGTTTCTTTATATGTTTTAGCCGACTTTTGTAATTCTAAGGTTTGCACATAGGTCCAGTATGCTTTATCTGTTTCTACAATCACTTCCGATTCCGTCAACTTTATATTCAAATCTGCAATTTCATCACCAATTTTAGACATTTTATATCCTGCTCTTATTTTTCCGCCCATATATATAGGCTGTTCAAGATTTATGCCTGCAAGATAAGTGTTATTAAGATTTAACCTGAAATTCATATCCGGAAGAGAAATTACTGATAATCCCTCAATAATAGGATAATATTGAGATGGGACAATACTGCTTACAAGATTAGGGTCAAATATCTGCATACTACCTAATTTTAATGCAAGATCCGATTTGGAAGAAGTATAATAAGCAATACCGCTTGCGGATAACTTAGGTAAAAAGTTTGTAAATGTAGATTTAACAGTTAAATCCGCTTTTTCCTTATTTTTATAAGCAATTGATATTTTTTTATTGTTTTCTATAGCCTTTTTTCTGCATTGTTCTAAAGTCATCTCTTGTCCGGATAATGTAATGGTAAAAAGAAGACAAAAGATCATTATTGAGATGTTTTTTATATTATTCATAAGATTTGTTTTTATTATTTACTGAAGTTAAGCAAGTAAATCGAAGTTACTGAAGTTATTGGTGTGCATATTCATATAATTTTTGCAATAATTATTTTAGTTCGCATGACTTCTTCTAACTTGTGTAACCTTCTGTTATTTAATTTTTATATTAAAGAATAAAGCATATAATACAGGAATAAACAATAATGTTATAAGAGTTCCTATTAGCAATCCTCCCATGATAACAACTGCTGCCGGACCAAATAACGAATCTCCCAAAAGAGGAATCATACCGAGAATAGTTGTCAACGATGCAAGCATAACAGGTCGAAAACGACTTGCTGAACTATCGAGCAGAGCTTTCACCGGTTGAACTCCATTTTTTATTTGTAAAGTTATTTCATCCATTAATACAATACCGTTCTTAATCAACATTCCCATCAAACCTAAAGATGCGACAATAGCAACAAATCCAAAAGTTTTTCCGGATATAAGCATAGAGAAGACAATACCAATAAACAATAGAGGTAGGCAAAGAATAATGATTAATGGCTTTTTGTAATCTTTAAATAATAAAATCAATATGGTTATTATTAATATGATTGCCAATGGATAATATTTAAATAAATATTTCATTGAGTCCGTACTTGCTTTTCTTTCTCCTTCCCATTTCATACTATAACCCACAGGAAGCTCTATGTTTTCAACTTGTTCCTCTATAGTCTGACGGGAATTTTCTACTGCATATCCGGGTCGCTGGTAACATTGCACATGTATTGTACGTTCTCCATCACTACGGATAACTACCGGTTCTTCCCAGGCAATTTTCACTCCGTTAGAAGCCTGACTTAAAGGAACTGTTCTTAAAATAGAAGCTATTAAGTCTTCTTCGGTAGTTACTCCGGTTATTAAGCCTTGAATAGTTTCTCTATTGAATTCTTTCAGTGAAGGCATCATACTGAATATAGGAGTATGTTCCAGAGATTCTATGAATTCTTTCAGTGAAGGCATCATACTGAATATAGGAGTATGTTCCAGAGATTCTATAGGATTTCCGTTTTTATCCACACATTTGACATAAATACTTTTACTTTCAAGTCCTTCGTAAAACATTCCTGTAGGAATTCCATCCGTTGCACTCATAACAGACAATCCTATATCCTGCCTGCTTAATCCTATATTACGGGCTATTGGTTGATTATAATCAATCATCAGTGCAGGAACTTTAGGTTCCCAATCGGTTGTAGGCATATATAATTGCGAACTGTTATTTATTATTTCTGTTGCCTGCTGTGCCAGATCACGAAGTACATCAGGATCGGGACCGCTAAACGCTATTTCTATAGGAAACTTCTTATACATTAAGTTATATCGTTTCAATCGCACATAAGCATCAGGATAATTTTCATTAAGATATTCCTGGATTTCATCCATAGAAGCAACTAAAGCCCGTGGAGAAGTATAATCAACAATTAATTCCCCGTATGATAACGAAGGGTCTGCAATGCTCCTTACTAAATTGTAACGGCTTGAAGTTCCTCCTATCGACGTAGTTACATGTGTTATCTCCTTACGGGAAAGCAAATAATCTTCAATTGATTCCAAATCGGTCTTTGTACGACTGCTATTTACTCCTTCGTGTAATTTATATTCTATATATAACTGATCGTAATCCATATCGGGGAAAAATCCTTGCGGAAGAAAACGAAAACAGAATAAGCTGATAAATACCAGTATACCCCCAACGCTCAATGTAATAATACGGTGCGACAAAACCCAACTTAAAACACTACGTAATGCCCGATAGTATTTATTATCATAAGGATCTTTGTCCGTTTTGTTTTCTTTTATTTTCAACGATTTATCGGCATGTATCGGAACTAAGGTCAATGCAAGTATCCAACTCAATAAGAGAGAAACGGCAAGTACAATAAATAAGTCACGCACATATATGCCTGCCGTATCCGGTGATAAAAATATAGGGAAAAATGCTAAAATAGCGATAAGAGTAGCCCCAAGTAAAGGCATAGCCGTTTGTCTTCCAATTGCAGTCAATGCCTTTCGGCGATCGACTTTTTTCTGCAAATCAACCTGAATACCGTCGAGTATTACAATAGCATTATCTACCAGCATTCCCATTGCCAAAACAAATGAAGCTAATGATACACGCTGTAATGTCCCCTCAAAAATATTCAAAATCATAAGTGAACCTAAAACCGTTACAAGTAAACTGGTTCCAAGAATTATTCCGCTTCTGAAACCCATTGTAAACATTAATAGTACAACTACAATAAGAATTGACTCTATTAAGTTTATCATAAAAGTATTTAAAGCATCATCTACTCTTTCGGGCTGGAAAAAGACTTTATTTATTTCTATTCCAACAGGCAAGCGTTCTTCTTGTAACTTTTCCAATGTTTTTTCAACTTCTTTTCCAATTTTTACAATATCGGTTCCGCTTAAAGCTGAAATAGAAATTCCAAGAGCTTGTTTTTTATCGTAACGCATTTCGCTGCGTACAGGAGTTTCATAATCTGTACTTATTCCGGCAATATCTTTAAGTCTCAACTGGTCGTCTTCATGACCTTGCAGCAAAAGATTACCAATATCTTCAACCGTCTTATACCTATCGTTTATTGAAACACGTAAACGAATATCCCCGCTTTCATAATAACCCGAATAAATTGTTTTATTTTGACCATTAAGAGTTGAAAGCACTTCGGCAGGATGAACCCCTAAGTTTGCTAATTTATCCTCGTAAAGTTCAATATTTATACATTCTTTTTGTTTACCGTAAATCGTAATATCAGATACTCCGTCTACTTTTAAGATTTCCTGCTTTATTAAATCTGCAAATTTTCCTGCTTCTTCGGGCGAATAACCTTCATAAGTCAATGCATACAGCATTCCGTAAACATCTCCAAAATTATCCATTACAATAGAAGATGAAACACCTTCGGGAAGCGATTGCTGTACGTCATTCACTTTTCGTCGAAGCAAATCCCAGCATTGTTCTACTTCATCATTTTGTATTAATGTTGACAATCCTACGCTTATCATCGAAACATCATTCATCGAACGACTCGAAACGTTGTCAACACCTTTCATCGAACGAATACTCTTTTCCAATACATCGGTTACTTCCAACTCTACCTGATGTGCCGAAGCTCCGGGATAAAGCGTAACAACCGTAGCTTGTTTCACAGTAATTTCGGGGTCTTCAAGCTTACTCATATTATAATAAGCTACTCCGCCTCCCAGTATTAATATAAGCACTAAAAAATAAATCAGCTTTTTATTGTCTAATGCCCAGCTTCCTATATCTTTCATAATAAACCTCCCACGTTTGTTTTACTCGGTTCGGACAATATTTTTACTTTTCCTCCATCAGGTAAGTTATGAACTCCCACTGCCACAACTTTTTCTCCCGCTTTTAATCCTTCAGAAACAACAAGTGTTCCATCTGTCAGTATTTCAGCAAGTTTTATATTTCTAATATTTATTATCTGTTTACTTTCATCATAAATCCAAACAGTAGGTTGTCCGTCAATTTCAAACATGGCATTAATTGGTACCGACACAATATTATTTTCTTCAGGTTTAAAATGAATATTTACCATTGTTGACATTCCCGGAGTGGGTGTTTGAGGATTTATATTTCCTGTCATTTTAAAACGAACACTATACATCTGGTTTAAATTGGCTTTCTGATTGATAGAAACCAACTCCAACGGAAATGTTTGGTCAGGAAATATATCGAAATAGCAAGTATAACTATCAAATCTATCGCGGCGGATAAATTCACCTGCAGGAATATTTATTTCTACTTCGGGCATCCCCGTACTGATAATTGAAAAAACAGGCATACCGGCGCCAACCGTTTCTCCTTTGTCGTAATAACGTTTCTGAACATACCCGTCAAAAGGAGCTATTAGTTTTGTATCGGATAAAGCATTTTTATGTGCATTGTATTTGGCTGTAATTTGCTGTAATCCTGATACTGCCTTATCATAATCATTAGCTGATATGCTTTGTTTTTCGTACAGCTGAATAACACGCTCAGCTTCTGCTTTTACCTGATTATATTCAGCTTCTGTTGCCGAAAATTGTATGGCATAATCACGAGAATCCATTTCTGCCAGCACTTGTCCTTTTAAAATAAATTGTCCTTCGGTTACATTTATTTTGTCAATAGGTCCGCTTATCCGAAAAGATAAATTAATTTCGGAAGCCGCTTTTACCTTTCCCGGAAAAGATACTGTACTTTCTTCTCCGTATTTTTCAACAGTGCACAGTTTAACCATAGGAATAGTATCAACCTGAGTATTTTTTTGTTTACATGCTGAAAACAAAAAGAATATTGCCGAAATAATAATCAAAATCTTTTTCATATATTATAAAGTTTTGTAATTTATATCAAAATGAATATTTCGTATTTGTGGCTTCGACTTCCCTTCGACTCCGCTCAGGGAGCAGCTCAGCCACAAGTTAGGGTTAAATTATATTTCACTTCAACATTAGATATCTATATTTATATTTACAAAAATATAGACATTTATGTTTGAAACAGGTCTTATTTTGACAGTAAAATGTTCAAATTAGGAAATAATGTCTTATTTAAGAATTTATTAACAAATAAAATGTTTATTTTTGGAAATGATCTTATCAAAAAATATTTATGACAACAGAATCATCTTCCAAAAAAATATTTAAAGAACTGAGTTTTCTCGAAAGCGGCTGCTCATTTTTTCATGGTTCTTTTCACAAAGGTAACGAGGAAAACATACTTGGATTAGAGCAATTTCCTCATTCGATTGACGCAGCTGGTTTATGTATCTGTCTCGAAGGAGAAGGAACCGTGCTTATCGGCGGACAAAGTTACCGTGTACAAAAGGATGATATGTGTGTAGTACTTCCGGGTTCTATCTTGCATATAATCGAAAAAAGCAACGATTTCAAGGGGTATATTTTCGGATTTCATTCGGAATTGCTCTATCAGTCCAACATTCCTTCGGCAACACCCTTATTTATGTACATAAAAGAGAATCCTTGTATTTCGCTCTCCGAAAAAGAACAAGATGAGTTGATAAAAATCTGTGATGTTATACAAAAACACGATTTCCGAAAAAATCATCCATATCAGAAAGAAATTTCAAATCACTTGGTTGCAACCGTAATTTATGAAGTACTTGGATTGTACAAAGAAGCTAAAGTGTTGAAACAGCAGCCTTTTTCACAGAAAAAAATATATTACCACAAATTTATTGATTTGCTGAATCGCCGTTCAGGGAAAAATATGACTATTAATTTTTATGCCAACGAACTTTGTATTACCCCCCGCTATCTGTCGGCTATTTGCAAGGAAATAACAGGACATACGGCAACCGAGTCTATAAATAAGCATATATTAATGAATGCTCGTCTTTTATTGGTTTCTACAAATATGACCATAGCACAAATATCTGAAGAGCTTAATTTTAGTAATGCTTCGTTTTTCTCACAATTTTTCAAGAAGTATGAAGGTGTAATGCCAAAAGTATATAGAGAAAATAACAGATTTGAGTTTAATGAAAAGAAAATCCTTATATAGACTTCCCCAAAAAATAATTTTGTATTAAGAATTATATTTTTGGCTTTATACAACGTGAATTATTTTACCAGGGCAAGTTATTTGATATGAAAGAGCTATCCTTCCCACATATAAAAGTCTTGTATTTTTTATAAGAATTATAAGAAAAAAAGTATTCTCTTTGTGATTTTTTTCTTCATTTTGCGAATAATAGTTTGTAAACAATAAAACAGTGGATAAAGAAAAATTCATCGCAATCATTAAAGAGCATCAGGCATTGATCTACAAGGTGTGTCATTCTTATTGCCAGGAAGCGGAAAACAGAAATGATTTACAACAGGATATTTTGTTGCAGTTATGGTATAGTATGGAGAAATTTGACGGACGCGTTAAATTCTCTACATGGGTATACAGGATCGCACTTAATACCGCTATCTCTTTTTACCGGAAAAATAAAAAACATCAGGAAAAGAAGACATCTATTGACGAGAGTATTATTTCGCTTCCCGAAATGGAAGCAGATAACTCACAAAAAGAGAATATTACCATTTTATACCGCTTTATAAACAATCTTAACCACTTTGACAAAGCGTTGATTTTACTTTATCTTGATGATTTCAAATATGAAGAAATCGCGGAAATTCTCGGCATTTCCAAAACCAACGTAGCTACAAAAATCAGCCGGATAAAACAAACTTTAAAAAATCAAATCAGTAATTATTAAAATTAAAAAAATGATGGAATTACAAGAACTTAAAAATGCTTGGGCAGAATATGATAAAAAACTTTCGGAAAACCTGAAAATCAATGAAGAACTGCTTAAACGAATGAACCTGGACAAATCAAAAAACGAATTAAAAACCCCAATGAGATATGAGATTGCTCAGATTATCATTATGTTTTTACTTGCTTGTCCAATGATATTCTATGGTGTATATATGATCGACCAACCCCTGTTTAGTGTTTTATCCTTCTTAAGCGCAGCTATCGCTTTAACCTGTATGATATTTTCAATTAAAAGGATAAAAGCTTTTGTAAAAGTAGACTATTATAATGCCTCTGTTTTACAAATACAAAAAGAGATAACTTCTTTAAAGATATATGTTATGAAATTTCGCAAAGCTGAAATGATCTTGTCGGCTATTCTGGTTTTTTCCGTTTTTCCTGTCTTAATGAAATGGGTACACGGATTCGATATGTTTACATCAGACCATTTTCTCGACCCGATCATCAGGCTTACAGTAATTTTTGCCATAGGAACTCCTTTGGGAATGTGGCTAAGTAAACACTTTTATAATAAAAAAATAGAAAATGCCCAATATTATCTGAATGAAATTGAGCGATTTTCGAAAGAAGAACAGAATATTTTGCAGGATTAATAATATTTTAATATATTTCAAAATGAAAAAAACAGTTTTATTTTTATCTCTTTTGGGAACCATATTAATGGTTTCTGCTCAAAAACCTACAGATTTTCCCAATACTGTTTTATGGGAAATATCCGGGAACGGATTGAAAAAATCTTCATATATATTGGGTACGCACCATGCCTTTATGTACGATTTTATTGATAGTATTCCAGGTTTGCAAAATGTGATTAAGAAAACAAAACAAGTAGCAGGCGAAATCGACATGGCAGATATGCAAAAACTTCAATTCAAGATGTTGCAACATTCTTTCATGCCCGACAGTTTGAGCTATGATAAAATGTTATCACAGTCAGATTATCTAAAATTAGATGATGCACTAAGGACTCACCTTGGCGAAGGGTTAAATTTATATGGAAAATTTTCTCCTGCAATGCTTTCTGCAACAATTACACAGGTCATTATGATGCAGATATTTCCTAATCTTGTGGAATCTGCTACCAAAGGAATTGATATAACCATACAAGAATTAGCCCGTCAAAAGAAAAAACCTGTTATAGGATTAGAAACAATTGACGATCAGATATATGCTCTTTTTCTTGTAGATCCAATAAATAAGCAACTTACGGATTTAATATGCTCATTGGATCATTTTGACGAGATGTTGGAAAAATCTGTTGAATTGGCAAATTATTATAGCCGGTTCGACCTGAACGCTATTTATTCAATTTTTCAGAATGAAGAAGGCCCATGTCAGTTTTCTGAAGAATCCGAAAACGCGCTTATCGCTGACAGAAATAATAACTGGGTAATTAAATTACCTGACATTATGCAATCCAAGCCGACTTTAATTGTAGTTGGGGTAGCTCATTTAGTAGGCGATGATGGATTACTTTATCAACTGTCGCAGAAAGGATATTCTGTAAAACCGATAATGGCAGAACATCACCTATCAAAGTAATTGTACTTTTTTCAATAATATATTGTTTTGTAAAGCAGATAAAAATACTCTGTCTCTGTTGATATTGCTCCCCAATACATTGGAGTGTATGAGTTTGCTAACAAATTATGCTTTATTTAAGATACAATTCTAATCTAATTTTAATCCTTTTCAAAATATCATCTAATCTTAGGAAAATACTTTTGCAGAGTAAAATGTGTAAAAGTAAAAATGAAAAAATATCATTATGTAGTAATTTTTTGTTGTTGTTGGGTTTCTTTTGTGATTTCGTCACAAGCTCAACAATTGCAAAAACTAACACAACAAGAAGCAGAAACTTTATTCCTGAAACAAAACCTCGAACTTATCGCCCAGCAATATAATATCGATATTGCCGATGCTGCAATAGTCCAGGCAAAATTGTGGGAAAATCCATCGCTTTCGATCAGTCAGATAAATTTCTGGAGTACTTCTTCACAACGTGAAGGCGTTGATGAAGTAATTCCCCCTTTGTTCGGAGATTTTGGAAAGAATAAGGAATTCAGCATTGAACTAAGCCAGTTTATTCAAATTGCAGGGCAACGCAGAAAGTTAATGAAAATGGAAAAAATCGGCAAAGAAATGTCTGCCGAAGAATTTGGAGAAGTGTTGCGGTCGTTGAAAACAGAATTGCGAAAAAATATATATGATCTTATTTATCTGCAGGAATATCAGAAAACAGTATCTTCTCAAAAAGAAGTTCTCAATAAATTGATTGGAAGCTATCAAACGCAAGTTGTTTCCGGAAATGTTTCCAAGAGTGAATTACTTCGTTTACAATCATCGCTTTTAGAATTGGAGAATGAATTGTATGAAGTACAAATAGAATATAATGAACTGCAAAAAACACTGAAAGTCTTGCTTAACGTCCAACCTCATGTTGTTTTGGAGATTGTTTCAGATGAAAAGGAATACAAAAATCCTGCAGATATTTCATTACAGGATCTGTTTCTACAAGCGGAAAATTCTCGTCCGGATTTAAAATACAGTCAACTTAAAACACAATATTATGAAAAATCCATTATTCACGAGAAATCGCAACGAGCTCCGAATTTAGAGTTAAGCGTTAATTACGATCGTTACGGCGGTGTCTGGAAAAATTTCGTAGGATTCGGATTAAATATCGATTTGCCTCTTATCAACCGAAATCAGGGAAATATAAGAATTGCCCGTTACAATAAAGAGCAAAGCGAATATCTTTTTCAACAGCAGCAAAACAGAGTACAACAGGAAGTTACTCAGGCTTTTAATAATTATGGTTCTGTGTATGATTTTTTCTTAAAAATAAACAATAATAGTTTACTGGCCGAAATTGATTCCATGTTGGATATATATACGGACAATCTGCTGAAGCGAAATATAAGCATGTTGGAATATATTGATTTTATGGAAAGTTATAAAAACAGTAAGCAAACCACGTTGTCGGTAAAGAAAAATATCGGACAACAGTTTGAGGAATTGCAGTACGTTGTGGGAACAGATATTAATTAAAAATAAAAAAAATAAAGATTAAAAATGACAAATAGACGAATCATATTATCAATCATAATGGGCATCGTTGCATGTTGTGCAATATCGTGTTCAAAAGTCATAAGTAAAGAAAATGATGAACACAAAGAAATTCATGCAGATTTTCTAAAGCAAATAAAAACCACGCAAGCGGTCTTGAGTAACCGGCAGGAAGGTTTAACTTTAACAGGTAAGGTGGAATACGACCCGGATAAGATTATTCATTACGCTCCATTGATCAATGGTGTAGTGGAGAAAACCTATTTTTCGTTAGGAGATAGAGTCAAAAAGGGAGATATACTGTTCGATGTCCGCAGCACAGAACTCACACAATTGCTGTCAGAACTATCTTCTCTAAAAGCAGAAGAAAAGATTGTCGAACGGGAGCTTAAAAGCGCCCAATCCATGTTTGATTCCGGTATGTTGTCCGAACGTGAATTACTGGAAGCTCAGGCACGCCAGAATCAATGCAAAGCATCTCTTCAAAAAATTGAAACGGATATGTCTTTGTACGGATACAATAAAGAAAACGGAACATTCTCAGTAAAAGCTCCCATGTCGGGATTTATTGTGAATAAGAATATTTCTTCGGGAAGTACGATTTATTCAGGTGGCGATATTGCATTTACTGTAGCGGATTTAAGTACCGTATGGATTTCAGCCAATGTATATGCCGGAAATTTACAATTTGTACAGGAAGGCATGGAAGTAGAAATTACTACACTTTCTTACCCGGACGAAGTTTTTAAAGGAAAAATAAAAACGCTTTCACAAGTATTCGATCCTGAGGAAAAAGTTTTGAAAGCAAGGATACCTGTCTCAAATAATGACCTGAAATTCAAGCCGGAAATGTCTGTCTTAATAACTTTACAGAAACAAAATAATCAGCAACTTTTATCTGTTCCCTCTGAAGCTTTAATTTTTGATAATAACAGATATTTTTTAGTTATTGAAGAGGATAAAGAAAATTATACAGTGAAAGAAGTTATTTTACAATGTAACCATAACGGGATATCCTATATTGCTTCCGGTATTCAGGAGGGAGATAATGTTGTTGTTAAAAACCAGCTTTTGCTATACGAAGAAATTTCGGAATAAGAAATTAAAGATATTTATTTCTTTACCCAAACATGTGTAATTTCTCCAAAAACATATTTGCGGTAATCGCTTGTGCTTTTATAAGTATCATTAAGCCATTCCTTAGCTTCCTTAGAATAAAAATCATCAAGTCCCGGAGTGGTTATTTGTATCAACTTACATTCAATAATCAGATTTGCTTCTTCGAAAGAGATATTTCCGGAAGAAGTCTTGATAGTTGTCAGTTCAACCTCTTCCATTTTCTTACTGTCTCTTCCAGATTTATTTCCCAAAAAGAGCATTTTTTGTTTGTATTCATCAAAAAAGTAAGATAAGGTAAATTTTTGTTCTTTCTCAATCAATTCAAGAGTGTAACGATCTGACCGGATAGTACACCAGACATTAGGTTTTCTGAAAAGGAGTCCAAAACCACCTCCGCTACCGACCATAGAATTATAATGTTCATGATTCCCTGCTGTAACAGCAAAGAAGTCTTTTCCCACTAAATTGAAAATATTGAAATTATTACATAATTCTTCAGGAGAAATTTGTTTAAATAATTGTTCCATCATGTCTTTACAAGCATTGTGATTTGATTATACAAAAATAAAGAAAATTCGCTAGAGAATTTGACTAAAATTAACTTTCAAGCAAATCCCGATACAATCCTTCCAAACGTTTACGAAGATGTTTGACAGCATAATGCTTCCGGGATAATAATGTATTGACAGGTGTTCCGGTAGCTTGCGATATTTCTTTTACAGAAAGACCGTCAAGTTCGGTGAGTTCAAAGACTTCACGTTGTTCGGGAGGTAGCTCGGATAAAGCTTTTTCTAATTCTTCCCAAACTAATGAACGCATATATTCCGTTTCAGGTGTCGGGTTATCATCATTGAATAAAATTTCAGAAAATTCTTCTATAATGCTATCATTATCGTCATATTGAATTTTAGGAAGTCTTTCTTCCCTCTTCTTTTTCCCTTTGTTGATAATGGTATTACGTGTAACACGGTAGAGCCAAGCCGTTACATGCTCAATCGGATTCATACTGTCATCAACAGTTTTCATAAACTGATAAAAAACATCCTGCAAAATATCCTCAGATTCTTCCTTATTGGATACACGTTTACGAATAAATGCTTTAAGTTTTGGTTGATGTTCGGAAAAAAACCTCTTTACATTCTCTTGTTCCTTAGAGTTATTCATTATCGTTTCCGGATTCTCTGGTTTTATTATCCGCATAAAATTCTTTGCCGAAAAATTCCTCTCTTCCCTGATGTCCGAAGCCAAATTTTCTTCTTTTTTCAATAAATTCCATACGTTGTTCCGGTGACATTTTCATCCATTTGTCATGCATCGGGCTATTATGGTGACCTTGATGCATTTTGTGATTCATCATTTTACCTGCTTTAAAGCCACCGAAAAGAATACGGGCTAGAACTAGTATCCCCAGTGCCTGCCAGAAGTTAATTGTTATTAATCCGAATATAGAAGGCATCAACCAATTCCACAACAACATCACAACTGCGCTAAATCCTGCAGCAATCAACAAAAAACCTACCGGCATTAAAAATCTTATTTTTTTCATATAATTTCAATTTTTTTAATTGTAAAATAAAATACTAAAATATAAAAACCTATGACATTACTAATTTTATTTAATTTATTGTTTATCATGTTGGTGATATTGATAATAAAACCGGCTGTATTATTTCAACAACCGGTTTTAATTTTAATATCTCTTATTTGCTTTCTGTTGAATGCGGCATTTTTGCTCCAAAAAAACAATCTTCAAATCTTCCAAATCCATGGTGTCCTGAAAAATGTTTACCAAAATGATTTTCCATAGCTTCCTTTCTCTCATCCACGAAAGCTTGTTTTTCTTCCGGTGTTTTCTCAATCCATTTCATACAACGATCATCAATTGATTCTACTGAAAAATGATCTTTTCCCATATGTTCAACTTTTTTGTTCATAAAATCAAGTTTCTCATCATCAGTCATTTTTGACCATCTTTCCTGAAACTTTTTTCTTGCATCTTTATCGAATGGATTCCTTCCGTTAAATCCCATTCCAAAATTTTCTATTGTCATTACTTTCTAATTTTTAAATTATACAATTTTTTTATTTTTGAGAGTCTCTCTATTTATGAAGACAACTGAGAGGAAAAAATATTTTACGAAAAAAAAAGAAAAATGAATTTTTATTTGAATATAATAACAGATAGATATTTTCTAATCCAATTCTAATCTGTTCCAAAAAAACGCCTAATCTTAACGAACTACTTTTGCATCGAAATATTAAAATCGTATGCACAAATTTGTCGAAAGAATAATAGCCTTTTCTTTAAAAAATCATGTCCTGATTCTGTTTCTTACAGTTATTTTATTAATTGGCGGAATAGTATGTTTCAAAAACACGCCGATTGAAGCCTACCCTGATGTTACCAATACAAGGGTAAAGATTATTGCCCAGTGGTCCGGACGTAGTGCCGAAGAGGTTGAAAAATTTATTACACTGCCTATTATGCAGCAACTCAATACCATTCCCCGCAAAACAGACGTGCGTTCTACTTCCTTATTCGGATTGTCGGTAGTTACAGTTTTATTTGAGGACGGAGTTGATGATTTTTATGCTCAACAATATGCTTCCAACCGTATGCAGGATATTGATCTTCCTGATGGAGCAGAACTTTCCATTGAACCGCCTTCGGGAGCTACAGGAGAAATATTTCGTTATATTTTACGTAGCGATTTACCGATTCGGGAAGTAGCTGCAATCAACGAATGGGTAGTACAGCGCGAATTGTTGTCGGTCCCCGGAGTAGCAACTATTGCCAGTTTTGGAGGAGAAGAGAAAATCTATGAAATAAAAGTCAATCCGGTAGAATTACAGAATTACGATCTTTCACCATTACAAGTGTATGAAGCTGTTGGAAATAGTAATATCAATGTCGGTGGCGATATGATACAAAAAGGTAACCAGGCTTATGTTGTACGCGGAATAGGATTGTTGGAAAGTGTGGAAGATATTGAAAACATTTTGATCGAGGTAAAAGGCAGTACACCTGTAAGAGTTAAGCAGATAGCTGAAGTAAGCGTATCTTCCAAACCACGATTGGGACAGGTAGGATTAAACTACGAAAATGATGTAGTACAAGGTATTGTAATAATGCTCCGGGGCGAAAATCCCAGTGAAGTAATTTCCCGGCTGAAAGTAAAGATACAAGAGCTCAACGACCGTATCCTTCCCGAAGATGTAAAGATAGAGCCTTTTATGGACAGAGAAAAATTGGTAACCAATACTTTAAATACGGTTATGAAGAACATGCTGGAAGGAATTTTATTGGTTTCAATAATCGTATTTATTTTCCTTTTCAATTGGCGTACAACTTTGATCGTTGCATCGGTGATCCCGCTGTCGTTTCTGTTTGCAGTTATTATGCTCCGGATTCAGGATTTACCGATGAATTTAATATCTATGGGAGCATTGGATTTTGGATTATTACTGGAAGGAACATTAGTCATTGTTGAAGCAATTTATGTTTCAATGGAACAACGTTCGCGGGAGTTAGGCAATAAGTTTACCTACTTGAGTAAAGACGGATTGATTAAAAAAAGTGCCGGAAATGTGGCTACACATATCTTTTTTGCACAAATTATTTTGGTTGTGGCATTAATTCCAATCTTTTCTTTTGAAAAAGTAGAAGGAAAAATGTTCAAACCACTGGCATTCACATTGGCATATGCGTTACTTGGCTCGCTTATCCTTTCATTGACATATGTTCCGGTAATGTGTAAAATACTGCTTAAAAAACCAATCAAAGAAAGAAGAAACCGTATCAGTAATTTTTTTACATCTAAAATATATGCTTTGTATGCTTTCTCATCGCGTCATCGAAAAAGTGTTATTATTTCATTTATTGTTTTATTGATTATTTGTCTGGTGCGTTTTAGTTTCTGGGGAACGGAATTTATTCCCAGTATGAACGAAGGTGCGATTTATATTAGGGCTACTTTGCCCAATAGCGTTAATCTGGATGAATCGGTTCGTTTAACTAAGGAGATGAAAACTAAATTGCAGGAATTTGACGAGATTGATTTTATACTTACCCAAACTGGTCGCCCCAATGACGGTACAGATGCAACAGGTTTTTTCAATATAGAATTTCACGTGGAATTAAAACCGGAAAAAAAGTGGAAACGTAAAATTTCCAAAGAAGGGATTATTGAAGAAATGCAGGATGTTTTCAGCATTTATCCCGGAATTGTATTTGCATTCAGTCAACCGATACAGGATAATGTAGAAGAATATGTAGCAGGTGTTAAAAGTTCTCTGGTTATCAAAATATTCGGGAACGATCTGCATAAACTTGAGGATCTGGCGAATCAAACTGCTAATACAATCAAAGATGTTCGTGGTGTGGAAGATGTAAATGTTTTTCGTAGTATCGGACTTCCCGAATTGCAGATAAAACTGGAAGAATCGCGAATGGCGAGATATGCTGTATCCATGCAGGATGCTCAGAGTGTAGTAGAAATGGCTATTGGCGGAAAAGCTGCAACTAATTTTTATGAAAATGAACGAATGTTTGATGTTATTATTCGTTTTCAAAAAGATTTTCGCAATAATGAAGAAAAAATCGGCAATATTCTTATCCCTACTATGGACGGGAAACAGGTTCCGTTGAAAGAGATTGCCGATATCCGTTTTATTACGGGACCTGCTTTTATTTACAGGGAAGGAAGCAGTCGCTATGTAAGTGTTGGCTTCAGTATTCGCGATCGCGATTTGGGCTCTACCATTACAGAAGCTCAACAAAAAGTCGGTGAAAACGTGCAGCTTGCCGCGGAAAATAAAATGGAATGGGCGGGAGAATTTGAAAGCCAACAACGTGCATCCAAACGTTTGATGATGGTCATTCCTGCCGTTTTAGCGATTATTTTATTTTTATTATACTTAAGTTTTGGCACAGTAAAAGATACATTGATAGCCTCTACTTCAGTATTATATGCTTTCATTGGCGGTTTTACTTCACTTTGGGTAACAGGAACCGTTTTTGGAATATCCGCCGGAGTAGGGTTTATTGTCTTACTGGGAATATCGGTAATTAACAGCATTTTACTTATTTCCCTGATGAAATCACAAACCCGAAAATTAAGAAATTTATCAACAGGAATAAATGAAGCTGTAAAAGTCAGAATACGCCCTATTTTGATGGTTGCCCTTATGGGTTCATTTGGTTTGTTGCCTGCAGCCCTTTCTACCGGAATGGGTTCCGAAGTCCAGAAATCGTTTGCCATTATGATTGTTGGTGGAGTAATTATCTGTATGATACTTTCTTTTACTGTTCTTCCGCAGATTTTCTATTATGTTTACAAAAGGGATGAAGGAATGAAGAAAAAATAAAGTACTAAATGGAAGTTATAATGAGTGTTACAGCCGGAATAATTAATAGAATTAAGCTATAATACACAATATTAATGTTTCTCCGAAAACAATAACTACGAAAAATACAGCCGTAACAGGTTCCAAAAACAGAATTATTAAAAAAACAGTTACTATTTCAAACATTATTTGTATTTTTACAGGCTAAAACTTTTGGATGTTTAAATTTAAGAAAGAGCGTGTGAAGTAAATAACTTTGGAGTTTTCAAAGTTATACCTCAATTATATTCCGACAGGATTTTTGTCCGGAATGTTTTCCAATTATATCAATAATTATTAAATCAAGGATAACGGGAACAAAAACTGTTTCTTACTTTATCCTGTAAAAACAAAAAACAATGAGTAACGAAAATAATAAAGACATACACGAATTTGATTTTAATTTAATCTGCGATTTTTTTTCCAATATGGAACGTCAAGGACCCGGAAGTTTCGAAGCAACTATCAGGGCGTTAAATTTTATCGACAATCTGTCAAATGAATCAAAAATTGCCGATCTCGGTTGCGGTACAGGTGGACAAACAATTACTCTGGCGCAACATACTCCCGGACAAATCACCGGACTTGACTTGTTTCCCGGTTTTATTCATAAACTAAATCAGAATATCGAACATTTGAATCTTCAGAATAGAATTAAAACCATTGTCGGTTCAATGGATGATTTACCGTTTCATAATGATGAATTAGACCTGATTTGGTCTGAGGGAGCTATTGCCAATATAGGTTTTGAAAAGGGCTTAAATTATTGGAAAAACTTTCTTAAAAAAGATGGTTACATTGCCGTAACATACGAATCATGGTTTACCGACGAGCGTCCTGCTGAAATTGAAAAATGGTGGGTTGATGCGGTTCCTGAGATTGACACAATAGGAAATAATATTTCGATAATGCAAAAAGCAGGTTATGTTCCTGTTGCTGCATTTGTATTGTCTGAAAGTTGCTGGATAGATAATTACTTTATTCCGCAAAAAACACAACAAGAGAAATTTCTGAAAAAACATGCGGGAAATAAAACCGTCGAGGATTTTATCAAACTTATGAGGCATGAAGCAGAGTTGTATTCAAAATATAAACAGTATTATGGATATGCGTTTTATATTGGTAAGAAAATCTGATAAACAGTGGAGGAGATAAAAGGACTCAATCTAAATTTTAGGTGGAGATCTTTTATAAAACTGTGACTCCATTGCTATATGCATGGGTTTCTTTGGGATTTTGCTTTGCAAAATCCCAAAGAAACCTATTAAAACAATACCATAATCTAAAGCATTTTTATATCAATTATATTCAAAAGCATTGTTTATTGCTTTTTCAACACAGAAAAGCGGCGTAGGAAAAACGACCTTTACGGTCTTGGCCGCAAGCTACCTCTATTATCTCAAAGGTTATCAGGTAGCAGTTGTAGATTGCGATTGCCCACAGCATAGCATTAATGCAATGCGGAAATGGGATGCGGAATTATTCAACAACGATGAGCATTATAAATGGCTCGCTTTTAACCAGTTTAAAACATTATTCGATTTGGTGTACTCTACTATAAACTTAACATTACGAGCAATTCCACTTGATAGTCTTGTGAAAGAAGTATTACATAGAATTTTAATTTCTAATAATAAAATCCACAAAAAGATTTTTCTACATCATGATCATAAATTTTTATTATCATGGTAGCGGTCGCACTAACCTTACATATCCAGTTTGACTACTATAACCATCTAATTGTTCGCATCCTTGGGTATTTGTGGCAAAATCCCAATAATGATAATAAGGCGAAATTCCTTCGTCGCAGCTAAAATACCAAGCTGATTTGAAGCCACCAATCTGTGTACGCAGTTTATAAATTTCTTTTAACTGATCTATTGTAGGTACTTGCCAATCAGCATAACCTCCGATACCTCCATCAAAATTGAATTGGCTACACCCTCTATTTGCATTAAAACCAATTCCTGTCTGAAATAAATCTTCCTTCATTACACCTATTCCAAGTGCTTCAATGGGAATAAAAACGGTGGGATCTTGCGTTATGCCTCCCGAAATAAAGTCTTTTATATCGCCATAAAGGTATTTATCGAATGTTCCGTGATTGGAAACATGAGCAAACGAACGGAAATAATATCTTGTAGCGCCTTTCAAATTAGACAAAGGGCAGGAAAATTCCCCATAACCGCCCGACTGCCAATACTCATAACCGTATATTTGACCGTTATCTCTCCATATAGTACCTGTAATTTCTATATTTATGACGCTTGCTGTATTTGAAATTGTCATATAAGTATATGGCTGAAAACAAGCATAATAACTATTGTAGTTATTATTATCATAAGAGTATGATTTAATTTTCAGGGCAGAAGAATCAGTACCATAAATCAGTCCTTTGCTAACTAACCATAAATCAGATGGTAATAATTTTCCACTCAACCGAATTTCTCCCTGCCCAATAGCAAATTTATCATTTATCTCCGTTACCATTTCTACACCTTGAGTAATAACAAACACGCGACCGTCTACATTCTCCTCAAATTCCTTTTGACAGGAAACAGAAATTATTGCAAATAAAAATAAATGTAACGATTTTATTTTGTAATTCATTTTTCCCATAATCATTATTTATTTATTTTCAAAATTAAGTCGGTTATAGATAATCCAATGCCAAGATTCCATGCGGGAAGAAGTTTAAGTTTTGTCGTTCTTGTAAGAGTAGTACCAATCCCTACAGTTAAATGGAGCCAACCAAAAGTCTTGTCATAGCCACCTAGCAAGGATATACCTTTTCTACCTATTGTTCTGCTCCCATCCAAAATAAAAGTACCATTATCATTCATTGTAAAGGAAGTATTCTTGTTCATAGCATTCATTGTCGCTCCGAAATATGCTGATAAAAACCAATAATGATAATATCCTTTTACTCCTACTGCCCAGCGTTCCGAGTCATATTTTCCAATACCTATACCATAGCCACCCTCCAAAGCAAATCCTGTTTTTTCGCCAAATTTTAATTCTACATATATACCGATAATTTCACCCGCAACAATACCATTACTAAAACCAACTATAAATTTCAAGTCTTTTTTCCAATCATGTATTAAAGTTCTTTTTCTTTTTATTTCATAGCATTCGCAGAGATCAAGGGCAGTAAGAGATAACGTTTGATATTCATTGTGTAATATTCTGATACCAAGATTACTATTACACGAAATATTCTCAAAACATAAAATATATCCTTTAATTCGAATTGAATCGATCTTGTGTATCGTTATCGGTGTCTCAAACATCAATCCTTCAAATGGAGTTGAAAATAATAAATAGCTACAACCAAGATCTGGATGTCCGCATATATCAATTAACCCAAACTCATCACATGAAATTCTTGTGTATGCCAACTTTTTAATTGATTGAGCAGGCAATGAAATAGAAAATAATAAACATAAACAACAAAATGTATACGCAATTATTCTCATTTACTACCTTTTGTTCTATTAAAACTAGGAAAACTATATAAGTTATATCTCCTACCAGATGGTGTTTCCAATGGCTGCCAAGTTTTTATCCATATTACCGGTTCTGTAGGATTATTAAAATCTATATCCAAATATACCCATCCAAATCCACTTTCATAATAATTTAAAGGAGAACGCCAATGTTGCCGAAAATTTATACCATAAAGATTGGTATCTATTTCTGATCGAATAACTTTTATATCTTCAAATTTTACCTCAACCCATTTATTCTTTTTAAATACTCTTTCTAATTCATAAATATATTGTTTTTTGTCTTTTTCTATTGTTCGAGTATTATAAGTTTTAATTTTTCTCCCTTTTTTGTCTATTTTATATTTTACGGTTTTCTCATGAATTATCAATGCATATTCACTAAATACCTTTTTTATAAAGTCCAGCTCTTTATTTTCAAAGGCTGAATAAAAGCGGTTTAAAAATTCATATATCACATTAAGATGCGTAGTATTATCTAATGTATATGAACCTGTATTTGCAATTTTCTCCGGTTCAAACAAATATTCTGGCAAACCTCTTCTTTCTATATTGGTAATAATCCCATCTTCTGCATATTCGATTAATATCTCATTATTATTATTGTATCCTGAATATACTGGAATCCCTTTCATTTTCCATCCCACATCTGTTCTTTCAATAATTCCCTCTATTTCCTCTATAACTGCAATATGAAACGGTTTGTTTTCCCACAATGAATTTAATTTTGTAATAGCAGACGGAGAGGCTATTGAACTATCTATTTTAATTTCTTTGTCAGAGAAATATGCCTCATTAACATCAGCAAACATTTTGTTTGTATTTGACATGAGATTTTTTTCAGCAACTGTATTGTCTAAAATCTCAACTGAATTAAATTTAATTATCGATTTTCTCGGATTTTCGCATTCTGCTAATCTCGGCTCTGTTTTTGGATGACTATTTAAATTATAAACATTTATTCTCATTTGTTTAATAGATACAAGTTCTGGTATAGTACATTTTTTTTCGTTTTTTTTTAGCAAGCTATCAAGATAAATAGAACTTCTATATAATTTATCTTCTTCAAAATCATGAGCTCCTCTACGGAATATTAAATCGGCAATACACCAATCTATGGCATCTCTATATTCTTCGATATCAAAGGCATCTTTGGCCTCTTCCATAGGCTTTTTTTCCTTTGTTTGTCCTTGCATTGTTATATGAATAGACAAAAATAAAAATATACCAAAAAAAAATATTTTATTTTTCATTGTTTATCAAGATTTTTTTCCAATTGATCAAATATGTATTTCGCTTTATTTTTTTTATATATATTCAAAGATGCGGCATATTGATAATATTTTTTAGCTTGTTCTCGCAAATATTCTCTTGTCTTATTATTTTTTATATTTAGAGTATCTTTGCTAGCTTCTAAAAGTTCGTTTGCTAATTCGAAAAAAAAATGATATCCAATAGTATCATTATACTTATATTTTTTAACATCAAGAAACTTTATATATGCACTATCATAATCAATATCCCCTTCTATCGGATTATTAAATATTATGATGGCTTCAGTTAATAATTCATCTGCTCGTTCCTGTTTTGATTTTTTATTATTATCTATAAATAAAAATACAATACTAATTACACCTGCAATTGTTACGATACCACTTAAAAAAGTCACAATAGGATTGACATTATCGTCAAGACAAGTTGAAAATTCTTTCCATTTACTTTTTTTAGAACTCATAATGCAAATTAAAAACAATTATTTGATCTTTTTATTCCCTCAATCCTCTCCCCAAAATCGCCCTTAGCTTTTTCTAAAAAGCACCCTTGCTTTTGGGTAAAAGGAAAGGTCCTTTTAAAATTTGCTCTATAAGCTTTTTTGAAAAGCAAAGGAGCTTTTTGTCTTACTTCAATTTTTCGAATTTTAAAGTCGCGAGCATCTCTTTCAAATCACTTCCCGGACGGAAGGCTACTTTTGCCTTTTTTACCATCGATGCATTGAATTTCGCCTCTGTTGGAGCGCCTTCACTGCTGATGGCAATCTGAAATGTGCCGAAATCGCCAAAACGGACAATTTCGCCGTTTTCCAAATGCCGTCTCAATACTTTGGTAAGGTCGTTCAATACTGCCAGGACATCGCTGTCACTTACGGTAGTAGAACCTTCTGAAATTTCTTTACTTAATTTTTTAAATGTTAATTCGCCTCTGCTTTTTGCTTGTGCGTAAAATTTCTTTGGAGCTTCCCTGTCCTGAGGGTTCGCTTTCTCCAGTATTACATAACTTACAGCCATAGTTCTTGGTTTTTCAATAAAATAATTTGTTCGCCAAAAATAAACAATTTTATCAAATAAAAAAGCATTTAGTATAATCTTTCCCTATAAAAATTCAAATTTCACAAGAAAATTTAGCTGCAAGTCATATAACCAGTAAATTGTCCTTAACAATAATATTAACATTGCATGATATATGAAATCCGGCATCTTCGAGCCATTTGCCCGAAAGGTTCAGGAATGGAACCTTGTTTCTGTTCTCATAAGTTCCGAAAGTGAACTTTGCTTTTTCGGTGCATAAATATTTTATTTCAGAACCTTGCAATGCTACCGAACAAAAGGAGCTCTTACTTTACATCAAATTGAACAAAAGACGTTATTATTACAAGGAACCGGATGTGCATAAGTTGATTAGGGAGAAAATATAATTAATTATCTTTGTATCATAATATTTTTGACAATTATTATAATGCATAAGAGAAAGAATCATCATTATATTCCACGATTTTACCTTAAACGTTTTTCTTCAGATGAGGAAGGTAAAACTATAGGATTATATAATCATCAAAATGGAAAATTTATCAAGAATGCTCCTATAAAACATCAAGCAAGTGAAAACTTTTTATATGGCACCGATGACCAGACAGAATCTGAATTAGCAAAATTAGAAAATGGCATTGCTAAATTATTCTATTATTGGACAGAAGAGAAGATTCTTTTTCCTCCCTCTAATGGAACAAAAGCTTTTTCAGCATTAAAAAGATTTATTTTATACCAATTGTATAGAACTCCTAAAGCAGGAAAATATATGTTAGAACACCTTAATGATAGTTTTCATGCCATTCTGCCTTTTGTTGAACCTGATAAGGTTAAAGAGTTTGAAAATTTAAGTATATCTCATGCAGAACCTACCTTACTAATACTACTTAATTCAGCAGATAAAGAATATCTTTTAGATTATTTGGATTGTAGATTCATTGTAAATCTAACAGGATTGCCATTTATTTCTTCCGATTCTCCTGTCATCGTATATAATCAATATATGGAAAAAGCAGGTAATTATGTTGGAGCTACAGGATTACCTACAAAAGGACTACAAATTTTCTATCCCATTCATCCACGCTTGATGATATGCCTCTATGATCCTAAAGTATATTCTTTCGGAAATGTAATCAATTGTATTTCTACAGAAAAAATAGAAGATATACATCAATTAAATGCTCTACAGTATTTGAACAGTAACAATCAATTGTTTTTTGATAATACAATAATTGAAGGATATATTGTAGATTGTCTTATTAAAGAATATAAAGGCAAGAAAGTCCCCTCGAAAAACATTAATAAACTCATTAAAACACAAGAAAATGGAGCTCTCTTCTTTATGAGTTCAGAGGATGTCCACATAGATTTAAATTTGTCCTTTTTAGATATAATATGTAAAATTGATAATTCAGAATTTGCTCCATTAAGACACCCTTCATTAGAACGTAGGAAATAGAATATTACAAGTTATTTTGTTTTCTCCTTTGATTTTTAAGGACTACTTATTTTTGCAGTCTATTCTCCAAAGTATGGATAGAACGTATGATAGACAGGTTTGATATGCTCGATAAAAAGTAGAACGTTTGATTATGAGTTCATTAGGGAGAGATTCTAATTACTTTTGATTATAAATTCCTCCATCCTCCGTTTTGTATAAAACTCTCCTCGTTTTGTTTAGTCGCGGAATCAATATTTCATTATACTTTTGTAACTATCAAATTAATTACTTTAACGAATGGTTTCAAAAGAGATAATTAAAATAAATACAGTAGAGGAATTTACAGACTTACTCCATATTCCTACCATCGGGCACCCGCTGCTGAATGTATATTGTCTGACAGGAAAAGAAAGTGATTTCTATATAGGAAAACCTGTGCAGTTAAATCTTTATTCTATTGCCCTGAAAGAGGGATGCAAAGGCAATACAAAATACGGCTGGCGGAATTATGATTTCAGCAAAGGATTGATGAATTTTTTTGCACCCGGGCAAATACACTCATGGAATGAAAATAGTGACCGTAGTATTGCGTCGGGTTGGGTGTTGACATTCCACCCCGATTTTATAAGGAAATATCCGCTTGGAGCGAAAATCCGCAAATATAAATTCTTTTCTTACGAAACAAACGAAGCCTTGCATATATCCGATGCCGAACGCCTGATGATTGAAAAATTAGTAGAGAATATATATAATGAATGCAGCCGGAATATTGATGAACACAGTCAGGATATTATTGTATCTCAAATAGAAGTTATGTTGAGTTATGCCGAACGCTTTTATACACGTCAATTTCGGACAAGACACAGTGTAGAGGCCGGCATTCTGACTCGTTTTGAGGTCATTCTTCACGAACATTTTGCCGAAGAGAGCAATAAGCTCATTTCCGCAAGTGATATTGCTTCGCAGTTATCAATGTCTACCAGTTATTTGAGCGACCTTCTGCGCAATCTAACCGGAATGAACACCCAACAACATATACATTTACATCTGATAGAAAAAGCAAAAAACCTGTTGCAGACAACGAATCTCTCTATAAATGAAATTGCCTATATGTTAGGATTTGAGTATCCGCAATATTTTAACCGTTTATTTAAACATAAAACCGGGCAAACGCCTCTTGAGTTTAGGAATATGAATTGAGGGTGGAGGTTGCAAGAAGCTATGAAAAATTACAAGAAGTTAAATAAATAAAGAATAATGGAAAAAACAAATTCATTTATTGATTTAATTATGTGGCAAAAATCACATGATTTTGTTCTTGAATCTTATAAGGTTACAGAAAATTATCCTAGGAATGAATTATTCGGACTTGTTTCCCAACTCAGGAGGGCTGCGATCTCGATCCCTGCTAATATTGCAGAAGGCTATAAACGAAAAGGAAAAATAGAAAAACTTCGATTTTTCAATATCTCACAAGGAAGCCTTGAAGAATGCAGATATTATCTCATTCTTTCAAAAGACTTAAATTATATTAATAATGAAAAAGCTGGAGGATGCAAGTAAATCATTAAACAGTTACTGTAAGAAACTATATGAAGATGCCCATCAAAAATAATAAATAACTTCATATAACTTCTATAACTTCTTGTAACTATTTACAACATAACAACCAATAATGAATAATTCAAAACAATGACTATATTATATTTTACATCAACAGGCAATTGCCTGCAATTAGCAAAAAAGATCGGAGGAATACAGCTATCGATACCACAAATGATAAAAGAGAACAAATATCATTTTGAAGACGATGCAATCGGATTGATTTTTCCGGTTTATGGATTCGGATTGCCAAAGATCGTAAAGCGTTTTCTTGAAAAAGCAAGTTTTAAAGCACAATATACTTTTGCTGTTGGAACCTATGGGAACACTCCCGGAGCTGTTATGTTCAACCTCCATAAGTTTGCTGTAAAACGGGGAATAACGTTTGATTACATGAATGAATTGCTTACGGTAGATAATTATTTACCGGTCTTTGATGTAAACGATCAAATAGCCAGGCTTCCGGAAAAGAAAACCGCAGAAAATATTGAAAAGATCGTTTCCGACATTCACAACCGCAAAACTAATTTGCCCAAAGCCTCTGTTTCTCTAAAAGTATTGACAGCATTCATACAAAGTATGAGCGGTGTTTTTAGCTCCGGCAAAGCTGCACAAAAGTTTATTGTGAACGAAAAATGTAAACATTGCGGAATTTGTACTAATGTTTGTCCCGTCAGTAACATAAACATTGCTGATAAAGTTGTGTTTTCCGACCGGTGTGAGTCCTGCTTTGGATGTGTGCATCATTGTCCGGCTAACGCAATACATCTCAGAAATGAAAAAAGCACAGCCAGATACCGCAATGCAGAAGTAACATTAAAAGAAATACAAAACGCAAATTGTCAAAACGGCCTTGCAAAAAGGATATAATTTGCATTTAAGAATTATAATTTAAAACATAAACAGAACAATGAAATATTCAGTCATGATAATATTCCTCGTCGTTTTTCTTGCTCTAATTACAGGAGCAATTATTTATTTATCAAACAGATTCGCTCTGTTCTTCCCAGCCATACCTAAAAGATCATGGTTGTGGGGATTTTCTATTTTATTGGTTGCCACTTTTGCCAGCGCAATGATCTTTACCACAACGACCAATCCGGCAGGTCGATATTTCTCCATTTTTGCGGGAATTGTTTGCAGTATATTGATATTTTTACTGTTATCTGTGGCAATTACCGATTTGCTCTCTCTATTATTCAAATTTTCGCCTCAAATAAGGAGGGATGTTTCTCTTGGTTTAACCTTATTGCTCACCATTTACGGAGTTTGGAATGCTTATTCAATTAAGGTAAAAGAAGTAACAATCCCTATAAAAGGATTGACAAAAGAAATTCGAGCCATACACCTGACCGATGTCCATTTGGGAAATTTACGCGGAGAAAAGACAGTTGAACGGATTGTACAGAAAATAAACAAATTAAATCCGGATGTCGTTTTCAATACCGGCGATATGTTTGACGGAAAAACACATTTCAGCTCCAAAAATGATGTGCTTTCCGCTTTTCGAACAATGGAAGTTCCACATTATTTTGTTTATGGCAATCATGATGAACATGTGGGTGTAAGTGAGGTAATTATGAGAATGAAAAATGCAAACATCAACGTATTGCTGAATGAAATCGCCTATTTTGGAGAATTGCAAATCATCGGTCTCAACAACATGCTTCCAGACAATACTACTTTTGATCCTCATACCACAGATACTTCCCAAACCATAGAGAAGGCGTTGAATAAATTTATTATAAAAGACATGCCTACCATTGTTCTCCACCACCGTCCCGACGGCGTGAAATATATGCAGGAAAAAGGAGTGGATCTATTATTAACAGGACATACCCACGCTGGACAGATATTTCCGTTTACGCTCATTGCCAAACTGATGTTCGGCTACAACCGCGGACTTTACAAATACGAGGATATGACTATTTATGTTTCCCAAGGTATCGGAACAATTTTTGCACCAGTCCGTTTGGGAACACGTAGCGAGATGACGCTGATTAAATTAGTACCGGAAAATAATTGAATTGTAAACTACTAAAGAAAATTTAATGTTCTATTCCCCTGTTGCATAATAGACCTTATCTCTGACTTTTATCAGATAATCTTCCAGATTTTCTACCGGTTGAGTTCCCATAAACCATAACGGATGGCCACCTTCGCGAACTTCGGAAAGGATTTCAGGGTCATTAGCTAATTCACTGAACCCATTTCTTTTATAGAAATTTAATCTGCGGGTTGTTATTTCATCATATGGAATTTCAGATTCAAGAAAAACCGGTTTGTGCAGATTGGCTGCAGTCCAATCCAATACTTGCTGACCAATTTTTCTGTTACGCATTTCAGGACGAACGGCAATAAAATGAATGTAATAAGCATCCTCTAAATCCCAATAAATGAAAAATCCGGCTAATTCATCATTTTCATAAATGGCATTAAAGTGCATAAACCTGGCATTATCTATTAAATTAGCCCACAAAGTAGTTTTGTAAAACCTTTCGTATTCCGGAAATATATCGTTATGGAGATCAATAAGCTTTTGTGCTTCGGAATCGTTGCTGCATGTTATTCGTCTAAGTTTCATAACCTGTTGAAATTGAAATAGTATTTAGTGAAATTTTACAAAAGTAAAAAAACATCTTCATTGCCGGCTAGTTAGTAAACTAAAAAAAACAGTTTTAATTTTACTTTGCGGCAATTACAACTATTTGTATCTGCAATAATGGACTACAAATTTGTTATCTTCAAATTGGAAGCGACAAATGAAACTGCTGCTATAAATTACACGTCTGTGCGGTAGTTATATACCATTCGTTTTTTTGAAAAATTAAAACCACTTTTCTCGGACTTTTTCAATTTACGCCAAACTACTCGGAGCTATTCCATATTGCTTTTTAAAAGCCGATGAAAAATGGGATAAATTCTTGAAACCAACTTCCTCGTACACGTCGGAGACTGTTTTTCCTTTTTCCTGAAGTATCTCGTAAGCAGCTTTTAGTCTTCTGCTTATCAGCCATTTTTCGGGAGATAATTCACTTATCTTTTTAAAATCCCGTTTAAAAGTGGATAAACTGCGACCTGTAAAAGATGCTATTTCTTCCATCGACAGATCGTACATATAATTTTTATTCATAAAGTCGAAAATATCGATTTTCCAAGGTTCGGTAAAATCAAATAGTGTGGCGTAAAACCGCTCATCAATACGCAACAAGGCATGAAGACCTTCCAGCATTTTCAGACACATAATGTCGTCCGAAGGCTTGATTGAGGAATCGAAATAAGGCGTAATCGACAGAAAAAGTCCTTTAATATCGGGCGTGTCGGGTAATTTGATTACGCTCTCTTTGTGTTTCCTCGCTTCAATGGGCAATTCTCTTTTCTCAAATTTCTGTAAAACGCTACGCAGGAAATCACGCTTGTAACAGATGAATATTCCCATAAACGGTTCGCCATTTTTTGGCTGTTTCGTCATTTCCACACGGTTATCCCGCCGCAAAAACACACATTCTCCCGGACGTACTACCGTTTTCTTTTTCCCTTCTACCAGTACATATTCGCCGGAATAAACATAAACGAGAAAATGGTCGCGTACCATCTTCGTACACATACAATTATCGCTGAAAAAGTAGCTATATATAATGTCTGAATAGTTGAAAGTGACGTATTCCTCGTTTTTTGTTTCCATATTTTTCGTTTTTACGCCTTTAATCTTTCATACTTTTTACCCAAGCTTCAATATCCGTTTCCGTTGGATGTCCGGAAAAGACTTTACCTTCCTTGATAATTGTTTTTGGGGAACAACTTCCTTTCAGGTCTTCAACGGTCTTCCCGAAACCACTACCACCGGAGGTCGCAAAAAGGATCACAGTTTTTTCCGAAAAGTCATAACTCTCCAAGAAAGTGTTGATAATCGTTGGAGCAACATACCACCAAATGGGGAAACCGACATATATGACATCGTAGTTTTCGATTTTCGCATTTTTATCTGCGATTGCCGGACGAGAATTCTTGTCTTGCATTTCAATGGTGCTGCGGCTTTCTTTGTCATGCCAGTCTAGGTCAGCGGATGTGTATGGAACCTCGGGTTTAATTTCGTAGATGTCCGCATTTGTGATTTTCGAGAGCTTTTCCGCAACCGCTTTTGTAGTGCCTGTTGCTGAGAAATAAGTGACTAAAACTTTCATTTCGTTATTTGTTTTTGGGGTTTGTGCATTTGTGCAACTTGAAAATAAAAATATAATTGCCAATGCTGATAATACTAAATGTTGTTTGCTCATAATCTATTTTTTTAGATGTTAAACTTGTGTGTGCCTAACCATTTTACCATTTCGGGATCGCGATGATCGAAAAAAGCACTTTGTGCCGTATCAAGGGACTTAATTGTATCCATATCTTCAGCAGTTAATTCAAAATCAAAGATACTAAAATTTTCTGTCATTCTTTCTTTACGGACAGATTTAGGGATAATAACTACATCTCGTTGCATAAACCAGCGAAGAACAACCTGTGCTACCGATTTTTCGTATTTGTCACCGATAGATTTCAGTGTCTCATTGTTGAACATATCGTTCTTTCCTTCGGCAAATGGTCCCCATGATTCTATTTGTACGCCGTTGTCTTTCAGAAATTGCTGTGTAGCAATTTGCTGATTGAACGGATGCGTTTCTATCTGGTTGACTGCCGGAATGATTTCATTATGGATAATTAAATCCATCACTCTGTCGGGTTGAAAGTTACTGATGCCGATAGCGCGGATTCTTCCTTCTTTATAAAGCTCTTCCATCGCTCTCCACGAACCATAATAGTCGCCAAAAGGTTGGTGGATAAGGTATAAATCTAAATAATCCAATTGCAATTTTTGCATTGATTTCTCAAATGCTTTCTTCGCCTTGTCATATCCGGCATCCTGAATCCAAAGTTTGGTAGTAATGAATAACTCCTCGCGGGGAATACCACTACGTTTAATTGCCCGACCAACAGCTTCTTCATTCATATAAGCCGCTGCTGTGTCTATGGAACGATACCCCACTTGCAAAGCATCAAATACGACATTTTCTGTTTCAGATGGTTCTACCTGATAAACGCCAAATCCGAGGATTGGCATTTCTACTCCGTTGTTTAATTTTACTGTTTTCATTTTTATTTTTGTTACATTTTACCGAAATGAATAAACATCGCATCTTCCGGTATCTTTTTCATTGAATCTTCCCACTCATTTTTAGGAATATCTTCAATAGATACGGAAATAGTTTCTTTGCTTATTCCAAGCTCTTCACAAAGTGCCTCTTGCATGATGTGGGCTAATTTTTGTTTTGTTTGTTCATCCCTACCGGGAAACATTGTTATTGCTATATGTGGCATTACTTGATTATTTTTTTTGTTAATATTCTATTTTTGCCGAAATCAATTCTCAACAAATAAATACCGGAAGCCAGATTTCCTGTGTAAATACTTTTTTCTTTCGACTGTGAAATAATAGTACCGTTCAGGCTTATCAGCGATAATTGTTCAAACTCGCCGGAAACATGGAGATAATCCGATACCGGATTTGGAAAAATAAGCTCATCTTGGTTTTCCTTAACATTATTTATGCCTGTTGTCGAATTTTGAACTTCAAATTTGATTTCTACATTTCCCGAACCCAGGGCTTCCCGCAATCCGTTTGTGTTATCTATGCGTCCCAATTTCATATAATTATAAGAAGTTGAACGTGTGGTGCAAAACAAGACCAAACAATTTGAAGACCAAATCATCAAATCGCCTTCGTAGGTTGTGCCGACATTTTCAGCCTTTCCAGGTAGATTTTGAGGCAGATAATAATATTTTTCATAACCGCCCATTTCACTTATATTGATAGTCATCGGCAATAACGAAATGAACGTTTGTGCAGTTTCATTATCATAAAGTGTAGCCGTAAATTCTTTGTCTCCTACCGTTATTTTCAATTTTGCATCTAAATTCTGTGCTTCCACATCTTTTTGGCAACTCATCATGGTAAGCATAAGAAATATTATTACTTTTCTCATTTCTATTTTGTTTTAATCTTTCGGATAACTTTCGCAGGAACTCCACCTACAATCATATTGTCTGGAACATCTTTTGATACCACAGCCCCTGCGGCTACTATCGCATTTTCCCCGACGGTAACTCCCGGCAGAATTGTAGCCGAAGCACCGATCCATGCTCCTTTTTTAATATGAATAGGCTTTGCGTAAACATACCTGCGAAGTTCTGGATTTTCTGGGTGGTTCTCCGTGATGAGGTTCGCTTTGGGACCAATCAACACTTTATCTTCGATGGTGATGCCACCTCTGTCCATAAACGTACAGCCCATATTGATAAAAACTTCTTTGCCAATAGTAATGAATTTTCCCCAATCCGTATAGAAAGGAACACAGACTGTAGTGCTTTCGTCCACTGCTATACCAAGCAGTTCGCCAAGTTTTTCTCTGATTAGCGGCAAGTCGTAAGGAAGTTTGTTCAGTTCGATTGTTTTAGTAAACGCCCAATTAATTTGTTCTTGTACTTTATAATATTCGGGATCATCGAGTTTAATAATCTCCCCGGCACGCATTCTTTCAAATATATCCATTACTTCAGGTTTTCATTAAAGAACAATTCTAACTTATCAAAAGGAATCACATCGATCCGGTCGTACAAATCAACATGAACCGCATTCGGAATAATCATCAACTCTTTAGGTTCGGAAGCCGCATTGTAAGCATCTTCGCTGAAATAGCGGGAATGTGCCTTTTCTCCCGCAATCAGTAAAATTGTTCTTGGTGCAATCTCTTTGATATAGGTTAAAATTGGTATATTCATAAACGATAAGACATTGGTTGCTGTCCACGAACCATTTGAGTTTATTGACCGTGAATGAAAACCACGTTTTGTTTTGTAATAGTCAAAGTAATCTTTCACAAATTGAGGTTCATTGCCTTCTATTTTGTCCGGCAATCCTTTAGGAGCTAAAGCCGGTGTTCCATTTTCCGCATCTTTCCAACGTTGTTCGCATAATTGTTCTAATGTTCGAGTTCGTTGTTCTAATGTTGTGGCATCAAAATAGCCTTTTGCGTTGACTCTTGACATATCGTACATACTTGCAGTTGCAACAGCTTTTATACGTTTATCAACTGCGGCAGCGTTAAGTGCAAATCCTCCGAAACCGCAAATGCCAATAACGCCTATTCTTTCTCTATCGACATTTTTCTGCGTACCCAAAAAGTCTACCGCCGCACTAAAATCCTCCGTGTTAATGTCGGGTGATGCTACGTGACGAGGTTCGCCGCTGCTTTCTCCGGTATAAGACGGATCGAAAGCAAGCGTAATAAAACCGCGTTCTGCCATATTTCGGGCATAAAGTCCTGAAGATTGTTCTTTTACCGCGCCAAAAGGTCCGCTGACGGCAAGCGCTGCTAATGGCTCATTGCCATGATTTTTCGGAATGTATAAATCGCCCGTTAGCGTAATTCCGTAACGGTTTTTGAAAGTTACTTTTTGACGGGTAACCTTATCTCCTAATTCAAAAGTATATTCTTCGTTCTTTGTTGTATTGTTCATATTCACTGAATTTTGATTGTTTGTACTTTGCCGGCAGGATTCTCCCGAAAGCATTAAAACTATTATTACTAAAATGGATAATCTTTTCATTCGCTTATTGTTTATAATTATTGTAATCTTCGTCCGAAACTGAGTCATACCAAACCGCAACGCCTTTTTCTGCCTGTGTTGTGATACCAATATGGATGAACTCACTGTCGGGAGCAGCACCATGCCAATGAATAATATCCGGTTTTATTTCTACCACATCACCCGGTTGAAGTAATTGTATCGGCTTGCCTTTTTCCTGATAATATCCTTTGCCGGAAGTAACCAATAAAAGTTGACCGCCCGGGTGCGAATGCCAATAATTGCGGCATCCCGGTTCAAAAGTTACATTATAAACCTGCGTGTCAAATGTCTTGTCATCACTTACAAGCATTTCTACCCATGCCGTACCTGTGAAGTAGGCTTCTGCTTTTTGCCCTTTCGGGAAAATTTCTTTCATTTCCATGGATTTTTTATTATTACAAGAGGTTACTATTAAGGTTGTGAAAACCAATATTATTATTGTTGATTTTTTCATTACATTTTTTATTTTAAGTTTATACTTGAATCTACAATGCAAAGGAAAAACAAAATTTTCAAAGTGATTTTGGTGAAAAGCTCAAATTATTTTGGTGAGAAGGTCAATTATTTTGGCTATTTTTCAGAATGATTTAGCAACAGAAGTTTGTCTTTTCTTGCAGTCAACCGGGAATGAAAAAAGCCTACAAACCAATGAATTTGTAAGCTTTGTCTTATTTTTGTCGGTTGTTGTCTTCCTACATCAGTGCGGATGAAGGAGCTCGAGTCGCTAAAAAATGACTTGAAAGTTTATCTCCCTTTTTGTGTCAAAAATTGCTTTGTAAAACAGATTTGATAATCAAATTTTATCTTCTTTAACAAATGTCTCCATCTCCTGTATTATTTCCATCGTTCGCTGCTTATTCAATCCTGTTTTAGCAGCAACAGCCATTATATCATCAATTGTCGGTTCGCCGGTGTTGTTGATAGTTGTGGTATGGAAACCGTTAAATCCGCTGCTCGGCAAAAGATCGTAAGCAGGAGAAAGCTTCCATTCCCCATTAATTAATTGAAAAGAAAAGTTTTTTGCATGATCGTCTCGGTTCTTGATGGCAACATTAAATACCATTTGACGGAAAAGTGCATATACTTCTTCCATGTTTTTAGTAAGGATATGGCATAATTGTAATAAATCTCCATAATCTAAACTTGGCACACGGTAATCCGCATTCAAAAGTCCGGCAGCGCTTACCGTATGGATTTTGCCATCATGTGTTCTGTCAAACCGCTCCACTCCAAAATATTTTCCTTCAAAAAGTTTGGTTTCAGGCATCTTGATACCGCATTTTTTGGCAAGCAATGAGTACTTATACTCTATTTCTCCGATATTTGGCGGATCCATTGTCGTCTTAAACTTGACGAGCCATTCCTTACCGTCAATTTTGACAAACACTTTCGGTCTCGCTCCACCCGAAGAACCTCCGTATTTGTACAAAGTATCCAAAGAATCCCCTTCGTAATTGGAAGTAAGAATCTTTTCCGCTTCATTTGCCAAATTATCAAAATCGATAATTCCATCTGCTGTAGATTCACTATAATCCGGTCGATATTCCAAGGCTCCGCGTCCGGTATTGCCAATTAATGCCAATCTTTGAAGAATAGTTAGCTTATACGGATTAATTCCTTTGCTTTGAAGATACCTGTCGAGAATCAAATTTCCCCAACCATCAGGAAGACTGTCATCGAATACGCCGAAATTTCCATTAAAAGGAGTGCGTTTGGCAAGAAACAGTTCCTTTTTAAGCAGAAGATAGAACGGAGAAATAGAATTTCCAGACAATAAATAGTCGGAATCGTACTCAAAAGCACAAAGAGAATCGGGTGTCATTGCAATCCGCCCAACTTTTGCAGCGTTCATAAAAACTTCTATGACTTTTACTTTATTCATTGCGTGAACCTCTCTTTCTTTTTTTAACTTCTTGTGTTTTCAATAGTTCATCTATGCTTTGATATGATTTTTTCGTAAACAATTCCGTAAAACCTTCCACATCGTCCAAAGCGATGGCACACAAAACAAGATTGCGAAGCGTAATATATCCGGTATTCTCAAATGTACGATATGCATCATAGCCAACGCCTGCACGTTTGGCGAATGCCTTTTGTGTAAGATTTTGTTCAAGCCTTTTCTCTTTAATCCTTTGGGCAATTCCTTTCAGTATAGAATCTGGAGAAGCATTTATAATTGTGTTTATATCCATAATTAAAAACTAAAAACATTAATTATTGTGCTTAAAAACACAATTGTAAAGATAATAAAAATATGGATATATCAGCCTTATAAATCTTTTTTCAGATAAATCATATCAACAAGCTGCATTTCTCCCTCAAAAATCGGATGATCGTAATTATCCGTGAAAAAGTTCTTTACTCTGGATTTTTCACAATCTTAACCACATTGTAATAATTCCTATGGATATCTGTAATTTACGAAAAATACTTTTGCGTTGTAAAATTAATAACAGTAAAACAAATGAGAAGTATTGTAATTATTTTGAGTTTCTTATGTTTCGCAAATATTGTTACAGCACAGACACAGGACAGTGTAAAAAAAGATGGAGAACAATCCGGAGAACAAATCCGGCAATTGGATGAAAAAGTAAAGAAACTGCAAAAAATTAAAATTTCCGGATATATTCAAGGACAGTTCCAATGGGGAGAAGAAAATGCTTCATTAAAAGTAGGAGCGGCTAATGAAAATCCTGAAAAATCATTTAACCGTATCGGTATTCGTCGAGGAAGAATCAAATTTGCTTACGAAGGCGATATTGCGACAGGAGTATTTCAATTAGATTTAACCGAAAAAGGTATCGGATTTAAAGATGTCTATTTTGCTGTCAAAGATCCGTGGATTAAAACATTTTCATTGAAAGCAGGTATCTTCGACCGTCCTTTTGGCTATGAAATAGGGTTCTCGTCATCTCGTCGCGAATCTCCCGAACGCTCTACATTATTTCAAACTCTATTTCCCGATGAACGCGACCTTGGTTTGATGCTTACGATTCAGGCTCCCAAAACTTCAGCCTGGAATTTTTTGAAACTGGAAGCAGGGTTATTTGCAGGGAACGGCATAAAATTAGAAACAGATAACAGAAAAGACTTTATCACTCATCTTTCTGCCGAAAAGAAATTAGGAAAAGTTGTTACACTTAGTGGAGGAGTATCTTATTATAATGGAGGAGTTTATCAAGGATCCGATAATGTATATACGATGGATGGAAAATCGTTTGTTCTTGACAGCATGGAAAATAAAGGAAAGTTTGCCAAACGTGAATATTTTGGCTTAGATGCAAGAATCAGCATTAAAAGTGTTATCGGAACAACACAGCTAAGAGGAGAATATATAATGGGACAACAACCAGCTGTTGCAAAAAGCACGAAAAGTCCCAATGCTTCAACCTTGCCAACACACGATACGTATATTCGAAATTTTAGCGGTTGGTACATTATGTTTGTGCAAGATATCTGGGAACTTCCCTTATCTGTAGTGGCGAAATACGATGTATATAATCCCAATCGTAAAATTTCAAGCAATGAAATTGGTTTAAATGGCTCCTCTTCTGCTGATTTGGCACAAAGCACACTTGGTCTAGGTTTATTGTGGAATGCGACAAAAGATATCCGTTTACAAGCCTATTATGAATTTAATAAAAATGAGAAATCTCAAAATGTATCGGACTATGAAAAAGATAGAAAAAATGATGTATTTACACTTAGATTGCAATATAAATTTTAATTGAGAATTGAGAGTGGAGAATTGAGAATGGCGAGTTTTTCAAATGTAAAATAATTTGAGCAATGAAATTGAATTCAAAAAGATGTAATAATAAAAAAATGGGAACAATAATTCTCCACTCTCCATTATTCTTAACCAAACGGTAACAATTCCTATGGCATATTGTAACTATCGCATTCTAATTTTGCCGTGAAAACAATGATAAATATCAAAATGAAAATTAACAAGAAAAAATGAAAACACAATTTTTTAAAACAAGCATTTTTGCTGTAATGATTTTAGTCGCTTCAGTATTTGAAACCCAAGCACAAAAAATTAAAGGATCGGATACGATGCTGCCTCTTTCTCAAAAAGAAGCCGAAGCATTTATGAAAAAGAATCCTTCGAAAACCGTAACCGTAACAGGTGGTGGAAGCGGCGTAGGCATTTCTGCCTTAATGGAAGGAACAACCGATTTGGCGCAACTTTCCCGCAAAATAAAATTCGATGAGAAAAAGAAATTACAAGAAAAGGGTAAAACAGTAAAAGAAGTAACTGTAGCTTATGATGCCTTGGCTGTAATTGTGCACCCAAGCAACAAAGTAACTAATCTTACCCGTGAACAATTAGAGGGCATTTTTACCGGAAAAATCAAAAACTGGAAAGAAGTAGGCGGTACAGATATGCCCATCGTTCCTTATTCTCGTGAGACATCTTCAGGCACGTATGAGTTTTTCAAAGAAAGCGTTTTGAACAAGAAAAACTATATGCCTGGAATCATGAGCATGCCTGCAACCGGAGCCATTGTGCAGTCTATTAGTCAAACCAAAGGAGCTATTGGTTATGTGGGATTGGCGTATTTGAATAAAAGCGTAAAAGCAGTTCATGTTTCGTATGATGGCGGGAAAACGTTTGTGGAACCGTCTGTCGCTAATGCAAAAAACGAAACTTACCCAATTGTCAGACCATTATACTATTATTATGATACAAAATCTGAGGCTAAAGTAAAGGCATTTATCGACTTTGTTCTTTCTGCCGAAGGGCAAAAAATAGTTTCCGAAATAGGATTCATTAAGAAATAATTGAAAATTGAATTTGGAGTGGAGAAGAATGAAATGGAACTAATTCAATATTTAAACAGGATACAAAATGAAAAAAATAAGCCATCATAAAAAGATAAAAACCAATCATTCTCCATTCTCAATTCTCCACTCTCAATTCACAGAGCATTTAGCCAAAATAGTACTCACTTTCAGCGGAGGCATTACAAGCCTTGCGATTTTATTAATTGTGATTTTCCTGTTCAAAGAAGGACTTGGGTTATTTAAAAGTCCGGCAGTTGAAAAAGGTTATGCTCTCTGTGTCAATTCCTCTAATAGTATTGAACATTTAACTTCATTTCAAATTAAAGAGATTTTTGATGGAGAAATCACGGAGTGGAAAGTTGAGAATGGAGAGTTGAGAATGGAGAATGAGGAAGATAATTCTCAATTAATAGAACTGTTTCATTTTGAAGATATTTTTTCTCTTTATGATGAGGAGGAATTCGGAGAAAATTACGAATTACTTCCTGAAAAACTGGGCGAAATGATTGCTCAAAATCAAGGAATTATTGCATATATCCCTGAAGAATATCTTCCAACGGAAAATCCGAATGTAAAGATTTTGCCTTCGGAAAATATTAGTATATCCGATTTTTTTGGAGGAAAAGAATGGCTCCCCACCTCAATTCCTTCGGCTCAATTTGGCGTATTGCCGCTTATCGCAGGAACGTTGTTGGTCAGCATTTTCGCTATATTGATAGCGCTTCCTTTAGGTTTGGGTGTCGCGATTTACCTTTCGGAATTGGCGAGTGAGCGCATTCGAAAAATCATGAAACCTACCATTGAACTTTTGGCAGGGATTCCTTCGGTGGTTTACGGATTTTTCGGATTGGTAGTCATCGTTCCTCTAATTCAAAAGATTTTCGATATTCCTGTCGGAGAAACCGCCTTTGCCGGAAGTTTGATTTTAGCGATTATGGCACTGCCGACCATTATTACCGTCGCGGAAGATTCGATGCGAAATACGCCGCGGAGTATGCGTGAAGCAAGTTTAGCCCTCGCTGCCACCAAATGGCAAACAGTCTATAAAGTGGTTATTCCATACGCCGCTTCGGGAATTTCTACAGCTGTGGTGTTGGGAATCGGACGAGCAATCGGCGAGACAATGGCTGTATTGATGGTTACGGGAAATGCCGCCGTCATTCCTCATTCACTTTTCCAACCCGTGCGGACTATTCCGGCAACTATTGCCGCAGAATTGGGCGAAGCTCCTGCCGGCGGAGCGCATTATCAATCCTTATTTCTACTCGGTTGTATTTTGTTTATTATTACGATGATTATTAGTGTTACTGCGGAAGTTCTTTCTAAAAGGAGAGTTGAGAACTAGATACATTATTCATTCTCTTCATAATAATACGAATAATCAATTCCTTTCATAAACATTTCACGGCTGTCTATTTCGGTTGTGAGAGCGTTTTGCAACAAATATTTCAGTTTTGTGCTGTTTGTTGCACTAAGTACCATCGCATTGTGATACTCTTTTTTGTTGATTTTACTCCAATCGACACAACACTTCAGGTGTTTTTTGAAAATCAAATCCAACCAAATGCGGGCGCTTCGTCCGTTGCCTTCCATGAATGGGTGAGCAATGTTCATTTCCACATATTTATCGACAATTTCATCAAAGGTGGTTTCTGGCATTTGCTCGATTTGTTTTAGTGTGTTGTCGAGAAAGTGCGATATAGCGAACTGAAAATCGCCTTTTGAGATATTCTTTTGCCTTATTTTTCCCGCAAAATCGTATAATCCGCCGAAAATATAGGCATGGATTTGCTGCAAACTTTTTGTCATTCCGATTTCGGATTCGGCAATGAGGTTGCTCTCAAAAAAAGAATAGGCTTTTTTCTTACTTTGACCATCAATACTGTTATCGCTATACGTGAACCAATCAAGGAACGCCATTGCTTTGTTGTTGGGAAAATGCTTGGCAAGAGAAATAACACCCTCACTGTCAAGCGTGTCAGTTAAATATTTTTTCCCATCGGGGGCTGTTAATTTCAGTTGGTTAGTGGCACTAACCAACTCATTGTTTGCTTTCCGAAGTTTGGTTTTCAGGTATTTCCAATAATTCCGCACTTTCGCATAATCGTCCTGCTCGTTCAACACGCCCACAATATCCAACACGGAGAACCACCATTTGTTGTTCTCTTCATCCCAAATGGCGCGAACTTCACGGTCGTCAAAGAAACGGATTGATATTTTTGTATTACTATTCATTGTTACTATTTTCTTTTGACGTGATTATCCAACTTCCTTTTTTATCCGATCCGACACGAGAAATAATTCCTTGTTCTTTTAATTTCTTTATGTTATTTTCTATTGTACGTAAGGGTTTTTCTATTTTTCTTGCAATTTCTGCTTGTGTTACAGTATTGTTTTCTCCAATTATTGTCACTATTTTTTTCTGTGTTTCCGTCAGTTTTACACCACCATTTACACCACCATTTTGGTATACAGTGTCGTCTTTTTCGACATTTTCGACAAAATGAATGTGCATTTCCCTGTTCTTCAGAATATTGTTCTCGTTAAGCAAAATATTTGACAAAAATCGAACAAGATAAGTGTTAGTTCTATGAATGTTTTGCGCAATATTCTGATAATTTGCACGAACAAGTGCGTTTCGAAAATACCACGAATGACGGGCAAACATATCATTGTTTATCTCTTTAAAACCGAGTTTACGAAGATATTTTATCAGGAACACTGCTGTTGTTCGGGTATTTCCTTCGCCGAAAATATGAATCTGCCACAGGTCTGTCGTAAAACCTGCAATATGTTCTACAATTTGCGCGGTAGTAAGTCCTTTGTAGTTAAAGTTTTTTTCCTGTTCAAAGTCATGTTCAATCGTTTCTTTCAGTGTATTGGCGCTTGCATACAAAACGGTATCGCCATTCAAAACCCATTCGGATTTTGTGATATTGTAATCACGTATTTTTCCGGCAAATTTGTAAATGCCGGCAAACAAACGCTTGTGGATATTTAGGTACTCCGCTGATGAGAACGAGAAAGTTTTCTCCGACAATATTTCGGCAATTCGAGCGGAAACTTTATCGGCTTCTTCGGTTTGTTCCGAATCATTTTCTAAAGGTTGCTCTTTGTAATAAGCGTCAATTCTCTTTTTTACCTCTTCAATTGTAATATCGCCCTCGATATTCTGTTTTGCTGTTTCAATGAGATAAGCAGACGGCGTTAAGCCATCCACCTGCTGTAAGCCAATCGCAATTTGCCAAATTTGACTTTTCTCTTTCTGAGAGGGTTCGCCTTGGCGGATATATTCGTCGAAATCATCTATCATGTTTTTTGATTCTAATTTTCTTCCTTAAAATACACCTTATAATATTTTCCTTTCTCATCTTTACCCTGCTCAATGAGATTGTGGTCGCCATGAACATAAATATGGAAATTTTTATCAAGTTTTATTACGCTTTTTAATGTTCTGGCTTGCTTTTTTACGGCGCTTTCGGAAATAGTAAAGTCATCTGCAAAATCCACATCGTATTCTTTAGCGAAAGTTGATTTGTATTGATTGAATTTTTCGATTACCTCAGGCTGTCCGATTACTTCGTTGGCAAATTCCGAAAGATTGAAATTGTCTTTTTCTTTAAAAAATTTTACTGTCTTGTTCATTAAATCGGCTTGATCAGCGCCTGAAACTTCAAATTGTTGTGGAAGTTCGCTTTTAACAAAATTTTTTGTGAGCGAAATAATATTTTGTGTGTTGTAATACTCATCTTTTCGCTGACGAACGTGGAGAAAATCGCCAATCCAATATTGCGCTTCAACACCTTTGTTGGTATTATCGACTACTGCCACAACATAACCATTCTCTTTTTCGGTGTTGAAAATCAAACAACCTTTATCTAATTTGTTGATATTGATTCCTTTTTCGCTTTCGATTTCAAAATTATCTCCCGAAGGATATACTTTCAAGAAAGTATCTTTGTTCTCCGATTTGAATAAACCGACAGCATCAACCGTTTCTCCGTCAATAATGCAGTCTTTGAAATAAACAGTATAAAATTCTCCTCCTTTGATTTTTGGGTGGGTGCTACTGTCATATAAAAGTCTTGCACAATTTTTCGATTGTTCTACAAACGTATTATTATCTTGAAAAATACTTGTTACAAATTGATATATTGGATTCAGTTCCAAATTAGGAATAAAATAAAATTGAAATAATTCGTCCGACTTAAAACTATTATTTATCAAGTATAAAATATCCCCTTCCGTTTTTGTGAAATCTGACAAATTATCAGAGAACCGTACTCCATCTCCATTATTTTTATTCCCAACAAAATGAATTATTAGTTTTTCTATTTTTCCTATTTCTGTATTTTGCATAAATTTAACTATTATAAATTTCTTGTGGAATTAATCCATTGCCGTTAATAAATTCATCAACGGTATGAAAATATTGCAGATTATTATCTTCCCAATATTCCTTAGAAGCATGTTCGACCATAAATATCTGAAAATGATCCTGCTGTTGATTAATAATATAATCAATAAATGAATTTAACAATGTAAACGCATCAAGTAACTTTACCCTGTCGTCTGCTGTATCGCCAAAAGGTATACTCAGTTGGTCAATGAATATAAATTGAGGTACATATTTATGTTTTATATTAATAAAATGCTCATGCATTCCTAAAAATAAACATAAGTGCATAAACATGTAATTTGCTTGACTACCAACAACATTTAATGGAAATAATTCTCCCACTCGAATCAAATTTAACCTCATTTCCTTTTCGTCAAATACGGTTTTAGCATTTTTATAATCGGATAAGGCTGTTAGTTGGTCATAGTTGCGTTGTATGCTTTTGTTCAATTCTTCTTTTCTTACATATTTTATTTGCTCAATATTGGTTGGGACTTTTTCTATTTGTGATTTCTCTTCAATCAAATTATTTAATCTATTTACATCAATGGGTTTATTTGAGTCTCGTTTTAAAATTTGTTCCAAAGCATATTGAATTCGCCCTATTTCGATAAATTTTTGTCCTTCATTATGGTATTCTATCTTAATTTTGTTTAATTCTTCAATCCGTTTTTCTATACTACTCATTTGGTTTTGTAATTCTTTTATATCTCCTGATACTTTCAACGGTTTTTCTGCTTTTTTCGAAAGATTGCTTTTTATTTCTCTCAAAGAAGACTCCAATGAGTCTATAAACATTTTTGTTTCATAAGAATTTACTAATTGATCAGATAGTTTTTTATGTAAAACTTCAATAGGCTGAAGGCTATCGGCTGTTTTATTCAAATTTTTCTTATACGCATTATAAGCGGCATTATATTGATTTATTGCTGTTATTTGATTTTTAATTGTTGCTTTTTGCTGATTCAAACTTTCGATTTCAGGGAAAAGTTTTGTGTTTTCAGCGGTTTTAATCTTATTTGCAACAATATTTTGAATAAGAGAAATTGCCTCGTTTACATCTTCAATAATGTCTGTATATTCAATAAAATTATTCTGTTTACATTTCTCAATTAAAGCAAAAATGTCTTTGTCAAAGTTGTCTGATTGTTTTTTATTCTTTCTTTCTTGATTCTGTATGCTATCTATTTCTTTTTTTATTTGTTTTAATCGTTCCAACATTTTAATACTCTCGGTATTACTAATGCCAATAACTAAATCAAAAATATGATTAATTGCTGTGTCATATTCTTTTTTGCCAAAAAAATCGGTATCAAAGTATGCATCATCGTTACCAATAAGCTTAGCTGTTAGTGCATTAAATAATAAAAAATATCGAAACGAGAAATTAGTGATTTTTTTCTCAAAAGACAACTTTAAATCACTCGTAATGCCAAACTCTAAGTCTAATATAGGTTTTATTTCAGCAATCTCTTTGTTGTTTATTGGCTCATTAGGAAATGAGCCATATTCAAAATATATTTCAGGCGAAACAACTCCAGTGTCAGGGCTTTTCCTAACAATAGAAATTTCTTTGTCATTAATTGTAAATCGTATTCCAAACCAACGCACTTTTTCATAAATGCCATTTGGTATTTTGACATTTGCAGAAAGCAAACAATAGTCTATGATACTCCAAACACTTGTTTTCCCAGTAGTTGAATCCCCAGTTATTACATTGACTTTGTCAGGCTCAAAAAAATAACTTTTTGGCTTGCTCGCTTCTTGTTGAAACCATAATTTTATTTCGTGCAAAATGAATTTCATAACTGAATTTTTAATAGTTTATAAAGTTGAGTTGTTGAGTGTTTTTGTATAATAGATAAAAATAGTGGGATAACTTTTGTTATTCTATTGAATCTTTCGCCCATAACATTATTATCCATATTACTGTTTGTAATACAATGGATTTCTTTACTAATATTTATTTGGTCAGATTTTGATAAAATCATTAGTGAATTTATTGTTATCGGCAATAATGATAAATACCTCTTGTTAAACGAGGTGAATAACAATGGTTTATCTTCCATTATTTGTTCTAACGATAATTCGTCGTGTTGATTTTCACATATCTCACTTAAATATTTTACCGTTCTGTCATCAAACAAAAATGGAAGTATTAAACAAGAACAGGCAATATCCAATGTTTTTATATGTTGTAAGATAGATAAAAACACACAACTTGCTAATGCCTCATTGTTATATGTGTAATAAATTTCTTTCATTGTTTGTTATATTTATTTTCCCAATCATAATGCCAGCCTATTTTTAAATCATCGGATAAAGCATAAAAATGTCCATTACTTAGGTCAAGACCAAGAGGTTGAAATCCCTGAATTGACAAATCTTGCCTACGCAAATAGTCAATTAATTCAACGCCTAAAGCTTTTATTTCATTTTCTAATTCTGTTATCGAAGATCCTTCATCAATTTTTCTATCTATTTGTCTGTATTTTGAACGAAATTCTGTTCGCCACATTGTTTTATTATTTTTTTCAAATTCATCAATATCTGTGGGCAATAAAATCCCTAAATCCGACCAATCGTTAAAGTTTTTTATTGCATTTAACAACTGAATTGTATAATTCTGAATTAATTGAACATCTTTATCTTTTTCAATATCTCCAATATCAAGTAATTGTTTTACAAATGTTTGATTTTCTAAATTGTCGAAATCTAAAAGAGGGTAATTTCTCTTTGGTAAAACTTGTTTTTCGAAAGCGACACTAAAACATTTGCCAAATTGTTTGTTAAAATCCTCAAACGATATTTCAAACTTATTCCTATTTGCTCCAATTTCGATATATTTTGTTGCTAATATATTTGCTGTTAAATTATCAAAAATAGCATCGACAAAACGTTCCTGTCGAGTTGTTTTAAATATCTTGTTTTTAACTTGGGCAATAATGTTTACAGTATTTGTTTCAATCGTAATTTTTGGCAAAAACACTTTTAATACTGTCTTTCCCAATGAAATAACACTCTGAATATACTTCTTTATGGTCTTATCTGCGGTTCTATTTTTTAATTCTTTTAGTTTTGAGATAACATTATCAATATTCTGATTTGTTCTGAAAGAAGACAAAGTATCAAGAAATTCATTATTTCCTTCATTTTTATTTGTAACTAAAACAAATGAATGTTTGTTGAGAAAATTTTTGTCTCCTGCTTTGATAAATTCTGCCCAGTTGCTTAGTGTTTTCCATAAATCAACATCTAATGTTGTGAGATTTTGATTTTCGTTTATAGTATGTTTTGCCTGAAAAAGAATAATTTCATTTTCTTTTTCAATATGAATATCGTCTTTGACTTCAAAGCCTATTTTTTCTCCTGAGTTTAGTTCAAGAGCCAATAAGACAAAATAATAAAACTGATAGTCAAAGCCTAATGATTGCGCACCTGCGGTATGTTGCTCTTGTATATTCATAATTCTGTTATTTCGTTTCAATTATCCCCACCTCCTCCTCCGTCAGCCCATACAACTCATAAACCATTTTATCAATAGCTTTATCTGTTTCTGCTGCAAATCCTTTAAAATCTAATTCGTCTAATTTTGCCATAACTATTCAATTATCATTTTCTCAATCTCTTTCTTCGCCTTATCCAACAACAAACTACCATCTTCTTGCAACTGTTTTGCTTGGACAAATTCTTCCGGATTTTGCAGTTTGCGTTTTGTTTGATTTTTGCAATTATACTGTACGGAAGTACAATCATCGTTAATTACAATATATTTTTAATACCTTTTCGAAATAGTTCGGTCGCTAAAAGTTCTTTTATTTCGTCTATATTTTTAGGCATATTCTTTAGTCTATTTAAAGTTTAAAGTTGTTGTTCGTATTCTACTTGCATCATTTTGTTATTATAGTAGGATGGATTAAATCTCTGACATCAATCTTGAGAAGCGTAGCAATGGTAATTAGATTCTCCATTGATGGTTGCACCTCGTTTGTACACCATCGGGAAATGGTTGTTTCGTTTTTCCCTAATTGCTCAGCAAGCCATTTATTGGTCTTCCCTTGCTCTGCTAAAACTGCTTTTAATCTGTTAATTGCTTTTCTATTCATATTAATCTACATTTGATGCAAAGATAGTGATTTTTAGTTAGCATCTTGCTTTTTTTATTTTGCGAGTTTTTACCCGCAAAATTTTTTTATTCTGCGGGAATTTTTATTACACCATTTTCAAAAGTTCATGTTATACAATTCTATTTTTCCGCAAAAACAGATAAAAAAGGAATTGAAAACAAATACATCGTAAAACACTTCCATTCTTAGCCAAACTGTAACAATTCCTACGACACATTGTAACTATCGCATTCTACTTTTGCCGTGAAAAATAATGATAAATAGAATGAGCATTCTTAATAAAAAAACAAAGCAAGAGATAATACAAATGAATGTATTAAAATCAAGAATTTTTAAAGCGGCAAATTACAATCCATTTTTATTACGAATAGCTGTAGCTCTAATGTTTTCTTTTGTGACTACAGCAATTTTTGCTCAAACCGGCACTATAAAAGGAATTGTAGTTGACAACCAAACCGGAGAACCTCTTATTGGCGCGGCTGTTAGACTTGAAGGCACTACCAATGGAGCGGCAGCAAGTTTAAGCGGCAACTTCATTATTAATGATGTTCCTGTCGGTACACATACATTAGTCACGTCTTATCTTGGTTACTTGCCTCTCACAAAAGATGGCGTTATAGTTGAAGCCGGAAAAGAAACCGAAGTTAAACTATCTTTAAGTTTTAATGCGACTGTTTTAGAAGATGTAACCATTACAACTCGTGCCAATCGCGAAAGCGAAAACGCATTGATAATGGATCAAAAGCGAACATTAGTTGCTACGCAAGCCGTTGGTGCTAATGAACTTTCACGCAAAGGAATTGGTGATGCACAAGCAGCAGTGGCACAAGTTTCGGGCGTTTCACGACAAGAGGGCGTGAAAAATGTCTTTGTTCGCGGACTGGGTGATCGCTACAATATTACGCTGCTCAACGGGTTTCCCATTCCGTCCGAAGACCCTGAATACAAAAATATTTCATTGGATTTTTTCTCAACGGATATTATCAAAAACATCAGCGTAAGTAAAGTATTCAGCGCTAGTGACTACTCCGATGTCGGCGGCGCTATCATCAATATTTCATCAAAAGAATTGGAAGATGATTATGCGTTGGGAATTGATGTGTCGGGCGGTGTAAATACTGCAGCTGTCGGAACAAGCGGTTTTCTTCGTCAGGACGGTTCCAATTATTTTGGATTTGCCAACACTAAACAACCTGAAAATAACCAATTTGATTTCCCCAACAGTTTAGATCCTTCGACGGTGTCACTTCCTTTAAATCACAGTTTTGGCATCTCAGGCGGTAAGTTGTTTAAACTTGGAAAAAATAAAAACCCACTTTCTTTTTTTGCGGTGGCGGCGCACCAAATAGATTACTCTTTTACAGAAGAAACTATTCGTAATTCCAACACAGCAGGAACTGTCTGGCAAGACCAAATGGGCGATAAATATTCGCAAAACACCAACCAAATCATCCTTGCAAATCTGAGATACGACATGAATCGCAAGCACAGTTTGCAGTATAATTTCATGCTTGTTCACGCCAATTATCAATATGTGGGCGACTATTCGGGGTACAATTCCGAGCGTCACCAGGACAGTCCCGAATACATCGGTTTTATGCGCCGTCAGCAAACCAACGATAATATGTTATTGACAAATCAATTATTGTCGGATTGGGAGTTATCTAAAAAATTGAAATTGGATGTAGGAGTTTCGTACAACCTTATAACCGGTTTGTTGGAACCCGACAGACGCGAAAACTATTTCTCACAACAGGACGGAGATTCTTATATCCTAACCGGAAGCAATCGGCAAAAACGTTTTTTCTCCGCACTGACAGAAGATGATATCAATGTAAAAGCCGCTTTGACGTACAAATTCAACAATCGCTCTAAAAACAATCATTTAAAAATGGGATATGTTGGTCGTTTTTCCAACACCAATTTCGAAGCCGTTGAATATAATTTTAGTGCGGTAAGCGGTCTCTTTGATGTAGAGAATATAAAATTAGACGACTTGTATAACCAAGCAAATCTAACGGATAATAAATTCCGCATGACCACCGGCGATGTCAATACGTATGATGTAACAAAATATATTCACTCCGCATTCGCAGAAGCATCTTATCAATTTTTGAAAAATTTTAGCGGAAGCATCGGTTTAAGAATGGACATTGTGGATATGGATATCGATTATCAAGTGCAGCACGTCGCACCCGGAACAGAAGAAAACGACAAAAATTATTTCTTGCCGAACCTCAATTTGAAATACGACATCAATGATAAACATTCCATTCGCTTAGGAGCAAGCAAGACTTATACATTGCCGCAATCAAAGGAAATTTCGCCCTATCAGTATGTGAATATCTCCTTTGCAAGTCAGGGAAATCCTAATCTGAAACCTTCGGATAATTACAATGTGGATTTGAAATGGGATTATTATATAAGTCCAAGCGAGTTGCTTTCGCTTACCGGTTTCTACAAATATATCCAGAATCCGATTGGTCGCGTGGACGAAGGTAACTCCGCCGGCTTGCTTACCTACAATAATATCAGCAATCAGGCAACAGTTGGCGGAGTAGAATTGGAGTTCCGTAAAAATATTCTCAACCTTTGCAATACAGAAAACGAACAAATAAACCGCCTTTCAGTTGGATTGAGCGCATCCTATATTTATACCAATCTCAAACTTGACATTCGCAATACCGAAGTCCGAAACAGCGCTCTCGAAGGAGCTTCCCCTTTCCTTGTCAATGCTGACATATCCTATAATTTTACGAAAAAAGAGCAAAACTTTGTACTGTCGCTCGTGTTCAATTATTTCAGCGACCGTATTCATACCATTGGAGCGGGAGGATTTAATGACATTATCGAAGAAAGTATTTCAACACTCAATTTTGTAGCATCCTATAAATTCAATAAACATTTTACCCTAAAAATAAAAGCCTCCAATCTGTTAAATCTGTCTTATCGCTTAACACGCGAAAGTTCGTCAGGCGAAAAAATCACGCTCAACGAATTTAAGAAAGGACATGATTTTAGTCTTGGATTAAGTTACAAATTTTAACAAAATACATTTATTCATAATTAAATTTTTAAAGAGATGAAAAAGAACAAATTTTTCTTACGATTTTTGGTAGCAGCCGCTTTGACGGCTCCCGTAGTGTTAACGTCTTGCGACAAAGAAGGTGATGACCCAAAGCCTGTAGCCGAGAACAGCTTATCAGGTTCGGTAACAAATGCCAAAACCCTCGATGCTTCAGTAGTGTATCTGTTGGATGGTCCGCTGATTGTGGAAAACGGCGGTGTATTGAACATTCCCGCCGGAACGACAATTAAAGCAAAAAAAGGTTTTAGCAATTACATTCTCGTATTGCAAGGCGGTAAAATCAATGTGAGTGGAACAGCTGAAAGACCTGTGAGAATGACCTCAAATGCAGCCAAGCCGGAAGCAGGCGATTGGGGTGGGCTTATCATTAATGGTCGTGCACCGCTTGCAGGCGGAGCAACCGGTTCCACCGAGATTAATTCTGCTTACACGTATGGCGGAACTAATGCAGCCGACAATTCCGGTTCAATCACTTACTTGATACTTGAATATACCGGAGCACGTTCAAGTGCGGATGTTGAACACAATGGACTTACTCTCAATGGCGTTGGTAGCGGAACCGTAATCGAAAATATTTACATTCCTCACGGCTCAGACGATGGAGTTGAATTTTTTGGCGGAAGCGTAAACGTAAAAAACCTGTTGGTTGTAAATTCTGACGACGATATGTTCGACGTAACACAAGGTTGGAACGGAACGCTCGAAAATTGCTACGGAATCTGGACGGCAGGTTATTCCAGCACAGAATCGGATGCAAGCGGCGTGGAAGCCGACGGCAACTTTGATGGAAATTTTCCTGACCACACAAATCAATCAAATTTTACCATTAAAAATATGACGATTGATTTAAAATTGGCAGCGAGCAGCAACCCTACACAACAGATGAACAACGTTCTGAAAATTCGCCGTGGAGCTAAAGCCAATATCATCAATGCATTGGTAAAAGGTAACGGAAACATTAAAAGTGCAGGTGCTGTAATAGATATGACTGATAAAAAAGGAAATGGAGACGTTACTTCTACAATCAGTATTACCAATCAGTTAACAAGCAATCCTACCGAATATAAATTTGGAGAAGATGTATTTCCAAATGTAAAAGTAGAAGCAGGTAATAGCGGTTGTGCTACTAATGTTTTCATCTGGACAGGTTTTCAATTTTAAGAGTGTGGCAATATCAATGAAAAAAAAGTGTGGGCTTGCCACACTTTTTTTGTTCGCCTATTAATCAAAAAACGTTCTTCTTTATATGCTGATAAGTCAAACTGAAACGACAATCCGGAAAAATATATTCTTAACCAAACCGTAACAATATCTACGGCACATTGTAACTATCGCATGCTACTTTTGCCATGAAAAATAATGATGAATAAAAATGAGCATTCTGAACAAAAAAACAAAGCAAAAGATAGCATTTACGATTTTCCGAATATTAGGATTGTTGGTTGTCGGTATTCTCTTTTGGATTTTGGGATTTATTATTTACAATGGGATTGGCGTTATCAGTTGGGATTTTTTAACCACAGCACCAAGCGAGGGAATGACTTCGGGAGGAATTTTTCCAACTATTGTAGGAACGCTCTGTTTGGTTGCCGGAAGCGTAATTGTTACCTTTCCGATTGGCGTGTTATCTGCAATTTATATGAACGAATATGCAGGCAATGGCTGGGTAGTGAAATTTATCCGTGTGATGACCAATAACTTGGGTGGAATTCCATCCATTGTTTTCGGATTGTTTGGAATGGCATTATTTGTCAACACATTAGGATTTGGAGATTCTATTATCGCCGGTTCTTGTACGCTTGGATTATTGGTGCTTCCATTGATTATCCGCACCACCGAAGAAGCTTTAAAAGCCATCCCTGATTCGTTTCGTACAGGAAGTTTGGCTTTAGGAGCTACAAAATTGCAGACTATTTGCAAAGTGGTTTTACCAATGGCTTTCCCTAATATTATCACAGGATTGATTCTTTCTATCGGAAGGGTTTCGGGTGAAACGGCTCCAATTCTATTCACTGCAGCAGCTTACTTCTTACCCAAGCTACCCAATAGTATTTTTGACCAGGTAATGGCTTTACCTTATCATTTATACGTAATCGCAACCAGCGGAACAGATATTGAAGCCTCTCGCCCAATTGCTTACGGAACAGCATTAGTATTGATTGCAATCGTTTTATTAATGAATATGTTAGCTACAAGCCTAAGAAGGTATTTTGGAAGGAAAGTGAGGACGAGTTGAGAATGGAGAATTGAGAATGAAAAAGAGAGAGCAAATATTAAAATAATAGATAAAATGGAAAACCAAAAAGAAAACATATTAGTATTAAATACACAACAAGAGTATCTTCACTCTCAATTCTCCACTCTCAATTCTCAATTAATCGCAAAAGACATAAACTTTTATTACGGCGATTTTCAAGCGTTGAAAAACATTACAATGGCTATCGATAAAAACTCCGTAACAGCATTTATCGGACCTTCTGGATGCGGAAAATCGACTTTCCTCCGATTATTCAACCGAATGAACGATTTGATAAATAATATCCGGTTGACCGGAGAATGCATTGTTGACGGAGAAAATATTTATCATAAATCGGTTCAGGTAGATGAGTTAAGGAAAAAAGTAGGAATGGTTTTTCAAAAGCCTAATCCGTTTCCGAAATCTATTTTCGAAAATGTGGCTTATGGGTTACGAGTAAATGACATTCGGAATAAGTCCTTTATTGCACAGCGGGTTGAGGAATCGCTCAAAGCAGCCGCGCTTTGGGATGAAGTGAAAGATAAATTGAAGAAATCGGCTTTTGAACTCTCCGGCGGACAGCAACAACGCCTTTGCATTGCCCGTGCATTAGCCATCTCTCCTTCGGTCTTACTGATGGATGAACCGGCTTCTGCCCTAGACCCTATTTCTACGTCAAAGATTGAGGAACTGATCTATTCATTGAAAAAGGAATACACCATTGTTATTGTTACCCATAATATGCAACAAGCTGCTCGGGTAAGTGATAAAACCGGATTCTTTATGCTCGGCGAACTCATTGAATACAATGACACGAAAAAGATGTTTCTCAATCCCGACAAAGAACAAACACAAAATTATATTACAGGAAGATTTGGTTAAATTGAGAATGGAGAATGGAGAATTGAGAATGAAGAGAAATATGTAGCAATAGTAAGAAAGAGGATAAAAATGAAAAATAAACAAAAAGAAAATATTGTCGATTTAAAACAAGGACAAAATATAGAGGCTGGCTCTTGGAGCGTTTATCTACGGAAAACTATAGATACTTCCCCATGGGTAAAGTATCAGTCCTTACTTTCCATTCTCAATTCTCCATTCTCAATTCTCCACTTTCAACCCTGGTTAAGTTTTAATTTTGTTGTTTTTACGATGCTTACCAATAAGCGAATCAATTCATCGCAATCTTTATGGATAGATGAAAATTCTTTGCCTGAAATAAATAAACTATCTTTTAAAAGCATCAGCCAATATTCAGTTTCATTAGCTTCTTTCAGAGCGATATTCATCTTATTGAGAAAATCTTTTTTTGATTGTGCATGTTCAGCTTCTCTTGCCAATGCACCAATCGCAGTTCCGCTTCTAAGCATTTGTTTTGATAAGATATATTCCCTCTTTTCTTCCGATAAGAACTTATATAGGCTTACACACCTCAATGCAAACTTATACGATTTGGGTGCTAAAATATTATCCATAATAAATAATTTTAAAATAAATACTAAACAAAGATATAAATTTGTGGAAATGGGAAGGTGTATAATTCTCAATTCTCCACTCTCAATTCTCAATTAACATGAAACATACCGAAAAAGAGTTACAATTACTCAAAGACGAAATAAACGAAATGTGGAAAATAGTCATTTCGCAACTCGAAAAATCAAAACAATCGCTGCTTAATGGCGATATTGAATTAGCAAGAGAAATCATTAGCCGTGAAAAACGCGTTGATGCTTTCGAACTGAAAATAGAAAGCGATTGTGAAAATTATATTGCCCTTTACAGTCCGGTAGCCATAGACCTTCGCTTGGTTCTTTCCCTGATGAAGATTAGCATCACATTGGAACGCATTGCTGATTTTGCCGAAGGAATTGCACGACACGTAATTGATAATGATTGTAATAAAATAGATTCCCAGATTATGGAAGAATTACAAATCGAGAATATGTTTGATATATTGTTGAGCATGATTTCGGATTGTTTTGCTGCCTTGGAGGCTGAAAATACACATATTACCGGAAAAATCCTTACAAGGGAAGAAAAGATAGATACGCTTTATCGTGACTCTCTCCATATCTTAACAAACTATATGATTAAAAATGAAAATTTGGGGGAAGAAGATAATACATCTGAAAAAACATTCTCCATTCTCAATTCTCCATTCTCAACTCAAAAAGTTTATTGTGGATTGAAATTATTATTGATTATCAGAAAGTTGGAACGTATCGGTGACCATTGCAGCAATATAATGGAAGAAATTGTTTTCTATGTTGATGCAAAAGTGCTGAAGCACAATAAAAATTGAAATTGGCGAATACAAAATTTTCAAATATTTACTTCTCATTTTCCGCTTTTTTCTACTTTTGTGTAAATTAAATAAACATGGATAATTCAACTCTTAACACAAAACAAAAGATACTTATCGTGGATGACGACCCGAATATTCTGGAAATATTGTCATACAACCTGATGAACGATGGTTATGAAACTGTTTTGGCCAATTCGGCGGAAGAGGCGGCTGAAAAACTCACGCCTGATTTTTCCTTGATATTATTGGACATTATGATGGGCGGGATGTCGGGATACCAATTTGCCCAATCGTTACGGAGCAAAGGAGATGAAACCCCTATTGTTTTTTTGACAGCTAAAAACACCGAAAATGATATGTTAACCGGCTTTTCTGTGGGCGGAGACGACTATATTTCCAAACCTTTTTCATTAAAAGAGGTTTCGGCACGAGTAAAAGCCGTATTGAAGCGACAAAAAGCGAAATCCATGCAAACGAACCGGTTTGAATGGAAAGATTTCATTATTGATTTTGATATAAAAGAAATAACAATTGCAGGCAAAAGTGCCGGATTGACCAAAACTGAATTCGAAGTTGTTGCATTTTTATCTATGAATCAGGATAAAATATTCTCCCGTAAAGAATTGATAGAACATGTTTGGAATGAGACACCCTTTATCACAGAGCGTACAGTAGATGTGCATATTACTCGTTTACGGAAAAAATTAGGCGAATATGCTTTTTTAATTTCAAATAAATCCGGTTACGGTTACCGGTTTAAGAGTGGAGAATGAAGAGTAGGATTATTCAATATTTCACAACTGCAAACTCACAGAAATTGCTTATCTTTGTTGGGAATTGGCAATCCTCTAATGAAAAGGAATATCATTTTCAAGAATAAATTTAGTTATAATAAAAACAATCAGGCTTTATGGAAAACAAAATACAATTATTTGAAAAGCAACAAGTTCGCACTGCTTGGGATGAGGATTCTGAAAAGTGGTGGTTTTCTGTTTTGGATATAATTGCAATACTTACCAATCAACCCGATTATAAAAAAGTAAGAAACTATTGGAAATGGTTGAAAAACAAACTTAAAGCAGAAGGAAGTGAAGTGGTTAGTAATACTAACCAGTTGAAATTAGTTGCTCCCGATGGAAAAAAACGATTAACTGATGTCATTGATGTTGAGCAAATTTTCCGTATTATTCAATCTATTCCTTCGCCCAAAGCTGAACCATTTAAACTCTGGTTAGCCGAAGTTGCCAAACAGCGTCTTGACCAATTACAAGATCCTGAATTATCCATTGAGCAGGCTATGACTGACTACAAACGTCTGGGTTATTCTGATAATTGGATAAATCAACGCCTGAAAAGTATCGAAATACGCAAAGATTTAACCGATGAATGGAAACGCCTTGGATTGCAAGAAGGTATTGAATTTGCTGTTCTGACAGATATTATCTATCAAACATGGGCAGATAAGACAGCAAAAGAGTACAAGAAATTCAAAGGATTAAAAAAGGAAAATCTCCGCGACAACATGACCAATAAAGAATTGGTTTTGAATATGCTTGCCGAATTATCGACCAAAGAAATATCAGAAACAACTAATCCCGAATCATTTCCCGAACATATTCAAGTTGCACAACAAGGCGGGGAAATTGCGAAAAATGCCAGAATGGAATTAGAAACAAAAACAGGAAAGAAAGTGGTTAGTCCGCTCAATGCGAAAAATATACATGCTATTGAGAGCAAAGCAGAAGATATGAAAAATGAGGAAACAAAAGAGTCATGAAACAAAAGATACTCTGATGAACGATGATTATGAAGCCGACATATAAACAGAAACTGTTTTTTTACTTCTTCGTTATTTTCTTTCTATTTACTGCCGGAATAATCCTGTTTGAACAATCACGTGAAAGGGAATTGCGAACGGAAGCATTACAGGAGAAATTAGATGCTTACACTGAAATTATTCACAGAATAATTGAGAATGGAGAATGGAGAATGGAGAACGAAAACAACTCCCCATCCCCTATTCTCAACTCTCAATTCTCAACTTTCAATTTTCAATTTTCCACTCTCCCGGAGAATCTTCGCATTACAATTATCGACCGAAAAGGGAATGTCATTTATGATAATGCAGTTGAAGATGTTTCCTATTTGGAAAATCATGCAAAAAGACCGGAAATAGTTGATGCCCAAAATAAAGGAACAGGAAGGAATATACGATTTTCAAGTTCAAATAATCTGGAATATATTTATTATGCAAAACGTTTTACAGATTATTTTATTCGCACTGCTTTCCCGTATGATATTCATATACAGGATTTTTTAAAATCGAATAAAGTGTTTTTGTATTTTATTGGCATATTATTTCTAATAATGCTGATATTAATAAATCTTGTTGCCGAACGATTTGGGAAATCGATTAAACAGTTGAAAGAGTTCGCTTTGTTAGATAGAGAAGAAAATACAACTATGCCAATTGCTTTTCCTGATGATGAATTAGGTGAAATCGGGGCGAAAATTATAGAAAATTACGAGCAATTGTCCGAAACTAAAAAGAAAATTTCATTAGAGCGGGAAAAACTGCTTCAACATGTTCAGACTTTGGGCGAAGGCGTATGTTTTTTCTCAAAAAACAGAGAAGTGGAATTTTATAACGGCTTATTTATCCAGCATTTGAATTTCCTTTCCGATAATTCAACCTCCAACCCAACCACTATTTTTGCGGAAGCAAGATTCGATGAAATAAATTCTTTTTTAGCTTTACCATCAGATGAGAATTACTACGAAACAGTGATTAATCATCAGGGAAAATTTTTCAGCGTACAAATAAATCTGTTTGAAGATCAAAGTTTTGAAATTATTATAAATGATATCACTCGTCAGGAGAAAACACGTAGATTAAAGCAAGAAATGACCGGAAACGTTGCTCATGAACTTAGAACACCAATTACCAGTATTCGTGGTTATCTGGAATTGATTCTTTCCCAATCACCGGATGCGGAAACCGTGAAATCCTTTACGGAAAAGGCATATAATCAGACATTAGTACTTTCAGAACTTATTCAGGATATGAGTTTAATCACCAAAATTGAAGAAACACCTCAATTCTTTCATCTCGAAGCAGTTAATATACATGAATTGCTCGAATCTTTAGTGAATGATTTGGACAATGAATTGAAAGTTAAAAATATCAACGTGAAAAATAATATACTTAAAGACATTATCATCCAAGGGAATAAAAATTTACTGTATGCTGTTTTCCGGAATCTTACTGACAATGCCATTCGTTATGCCGGAGAAAATATTGATATTCTTATTTCTATTTATGGAAAAGATGATGATTTCTATTATTTTTCTTTTGCAGATACCGGAGTCGGAATTTCGGAAGAACATCATTTAAACCGTTTATTTGAACGTTTCTATCGTGTGAACGAAGGACGTACCAGAGATACGGGCGGTTCGGGTTTAGGACTTTCTATTGTCAAAAATGCAATTCTTTTTCATAAAGGTACAATTACCGTTAAAAATAGAATGGGAGGAGGATTGGAATTTTTATTTAAACTATCAAAAGGAAAGAGTTGATTATAACTATTTGTTAAAACATCTATTCTGCAATATTTACAAATGATTCTTTCGAAGCAGTGATAAATGAACTTTTGGTTTGGAAATTCCAAATAAAACTGCACAAAAAGTTAAGCACTATCTCTATTAATTTTCTAAAATTCATCTATTATTAAATTTTCTAAAGTTGAATGTCTTCTTTTTTTATTATACCAAATCTCAATATATTCAAATATTTCCAGTTCCATTTGTTCAGAGGTGTCACTCAGACTTCATCCGATTACTTTGCGATCGTACAAGTCAATAATACTGGTCAGGTATAAAAAATGTTCTTTGGTATGGATATAGGTAATATCAGACACCCATACCTTACCGGGAGCATCAGTTGTAAAGTTCCTATCAAGATGGTTCGGACAGATTCTCAAGGAGTGAGGCTTATAAGAATGGCTCCCCTTATAACGACAACATAATTTACTACGTAAACCCATACGTTTCATGTATTTAGAAACGGTATTGGCAGATACAGGGTAACCATTAGCTTTGATTTCGGCAGCAATACGGGGCGAACCATAACAACCCTTTGCCGCTGCATAAACTATTTGAATACGCTGCTCCAATTCTTCTCGTTTGCGCTCCCTGATGCTGTAATTTCCTCGCTTATAATCATAATAGGAACGGGGGCTAATCTTTAATACTCGTGCCATAATCTCAACAGGATAACGTCCCCGGTTGATATCTATAAATGAATACATTACCTGTCTGTTTTGGAGAATATGGCTATTGCTTTTTTTAATATCTCTAACTCCATTTCTGTAGTGCGAAGTTTTTTCTCAAGTTCTTTAACGCGCTTGTCTTATTCACTTAAACGTTCTACACCATGGCCTGAAAAACTTGATTCGCCATGTATGCGGTATTCACTACGCCACTTGTAAATACGCTCTGACGAAATTCCAAGTTCTAAGGCAAGTTCCTTGATATTTTCTCGTTCATAACTCAATCTTACCGCTCGTTCCTTGAACGAACGATCATACTTCCGTTTTGATTTCATATTTATACTACAAAGTTAAAATGTTTAAACATCTTATCTTTTTGTGCAGACAAAGTTAGGAACTCCAATCCGGCATCTTCAAGTCATTCGCCCGAAAGGTCCAGAAATGGAACCTTGTTTATGTTCTCATAAGTATCGGAAGTTAATGGCCAATGTAAAAGCTAAATGAAAAAACCTCGCAAAATGATTTTGCGAGGTTTTTTCATTTTTGATTCTTTTGTTGTGCGGATGAAGGAACTCGAACCGCATATAAGATTTCTACTGATTTACAGTGATTTGAAAAATACTTTAAACATTTGAGGTAACGATTTAGCAACAAAAAAATTTAGGACATCTTTGAGCCAATATCGACCTTTCGTCTTTATATTTTTCGGGTTCAAAATTACAACTTTTTTGAACATAAAAAAACTCTTTGATAATAAATGTTTTATGATTAGTGCAAGGTGCAAGCATCTATATAGATAGACTTGCACCTTGCACTAAAAAATAGGAAAAGAACTAAATATAATTCTATATTGTTTACTTTTGTGAAAATGTAAATTAGAAATGATATGAACGAAACTTTCCCTAAAGCGACAATACTTAATGTGTCAAACATGATTGATTACTCCGATGGTGGGATAATTAGTAAGCAAGTACTAAAAAACGATGTAGGTAATATTACTCTCTTTTCTTTCGATAAAGGTCAGGGATTAAGTGAACATACCGCTTCTTTTGATGCCGTAGTACAAATATTGGAAGGAGAAGCCGAAATCATAATCGATAAGAAGCCCTTACTCTTGAAAACTGGTGAAAGCGTAATCATGCCGGCGAATATTTCACATGCACTTAATGCAGTAAGCCGTTTTAAAATGCTACTTACAATGATTAAAGGATAATTTATTTATCTTACTATCAGTGATATAAAATAAAAATAAAAAATAATGTTCGTTTTTTTGCGAATGAATAAAAATTATTCGTATCTTTGCGAACGATAAATTATAATATATGAAATTAGAAAAAAGACCGCTTACCAAAGAACAGGAACAAATGGCACGTTTTGCCAAAGCTTTGGGGCATCCGATAAGAATTGCTATCTTAGAAATGTTAGCAGGTGAAAAGTGCTGCTATCATGGTGATATGTCAGAAGTATTACCAATTGCTAAGAGTACACTTTCTCAACATTTGAATGAATTGAAAGATGCAGGATTAATTCAAGGGACAATTACACTTCCGACAGTAAAATATTGCATCAATGCAGAAAATTGGACTTTAGCTAAAAAAATGTTTGGAAATTTTTTCACAGAGATAGAAAATACAGACCAAAAATGTTAGTTCAGATTTTGAAAAAATAAAAAATTTTAGTCTACATATTCGTATTATTGCGAAATACGAATATTTCGCAAACAACCGAAATGAAGTTATAAAGAGAAAACTTATGACAGAAAGAGAAAACTTAAAAGAAATGGTAAAGCAAAAGTATACTGAAATTGCTTTAAAAGGAGAAGAGAATAACTCATCATGTTGCTGTTCGGGCAATGCTACCGAGGTATACAATATAATGAGTGAAGATTATACAAAAGAAAACGGCTATAATGCCGATGCCGATTTAGGTTTGGGATGTGGACTTCCTACGCAATATGCAGGAATTAAAAAGGGTGACACTGTTTTGGATTTAGGTTCAGGAGCGGGAAATGATTGTTTCATCGCTCGTGCAGAAGTGGGAGAAACAGGAAAAGTAATAGGTGTTGATTTTTCAGAAGCAATGCTGGAAAAAGCCCGCAAGAATGTGGAGAAGATGGGGTATAATAATGTTTCTTTCAGGCAAGGAGATATTGAAGATATACCTGTCGGTGGAAATTCTATTGATGTTGTAATCAGCAATTGCGTATTGAACTTACTTCCTGAAAAAGATAAAATCTTTCATGAAATTTTCCGTGTGTTAAAACCGGGGGGACATTTCTGTATATCTGATATCGTATTGGTTGGAGAGTTGCCGGATTCGCTAAAAGAAGTAGCCGAATTCTATGCCGGATGTGTTGCCGGAGCAATTCAAAAAGATGCCTACATTATTGGGATTTACAGTGCAGGTTTTGAAAAGGTTGAAATCAAAAAAGAGAAAACGATTATTATTCCTGATGATGTATTGGAAAAACATCTGGATGAAAAGGCTATTCAGGAATTTAAAATTAATCAGGCAGGTATATTTTCAATTACTGTGACAGGTTATAAGCCTTCTACTGAATGTAATTGCGGTTCTGGTTGCTGTTAAAAAAACAATAAAGATGAAAATATTAATTCTTTGTACCGGAAATAGTTGTCGTAGCCAAATGGCACATGGTTTTTTACAATCATTTGACAAATCATTGCAGGTATTTTCAGCTGGAACAAATCCTACTGAAAAAGTTAATCCCACAGCTATTATGGTAATGAAAGAAGAAGGTATTGATATAAGTAATCATACTCCCAAGAATGTGAAACAATATACTCTTGAAGAATGGGATTATGTTATTACGGTTTGTGGAGGAGCAAAAGAGACATGCCCTGTTTTTGATGGAATTGTCAAACACTATTTGCATATCGGCTTTGATGATCCTTCAGAAGCAGTAGGAAGTTCTGAATTTATTCATTCGGAATACATCCGCGTACGAGATGAGATAAAAAAAACATTTTACGAATTATATATTTCAAAGCTTAAAAGAAATGAGTAGAAAGAAATTAGGATTTTTAGACAGGTATCTCACCCTTTGGATTTTTGTTGCAATGGCAATCGGTGTAGGTTTGGGATATTTTGTCCCCTCTTTTGCTGAAACAATAAATTCAATGTCAAGTGGAACAACCAATATTCCATTGGCAATCGGATTGATACTGATGATGTATCCACCTTTAGCAAAAGTGAACTACAAACTATTACCAAAAGTATTTAAGAATACAAAAGTTCTGACATTATCCTTGGTCTTAAACTGGATTGTCGGCCCTATTTTGATGTTTGCGTTAGCAATCATTTTCCTGCACGACTATCCGGAATATATGATAGGTCTTATCCTTATAGGACTGGCACGTTGTATTGCAATGGTTTTGGTCTGGAACGATTTGGCAGAGGGAAATTCCGAATATGCTGCCGGATTGGTAGCCTTAAACAGCATCTTTCAGGTATTCTTTTACAGCTTTTATGCCTGGTTGTTTATCACTAAACTCCTCCCTCTGTTTGGTTTTGAAGGAGCGGTTGTCAATATTACCATAGGAGAAATTGCCAAAACAGTCGGAATTTATCTCGGTATTCCATTTTTAGCCGGATTCCTTACAAGGGTTATTCTGGTGAAAGCCAAAGGTGAAAACTGGTACAATACAGCATTTATTCCAAAGATTTCAAAATTGACCTTAATTGCATTGCTTTTCACCATTGTACTTATGTTCAGCTTGAAAGGTGATTTAATCGTACAGATACCTTTGGATGTAGTACGTATTGCAATTCCGTTGCTTATATATTTTGCTTTGATGTTCTTTATCAGCTTTTTTGCCAGCAAGGCATTGGGAGCCAGTTATGATAAAAATGCGGCGGTTTCCTTTACGGCAACAGGGAATAACTTTGAATTGGCTATTGCTGTAGCCATTGGAGTGTTTGGTTTGCATAGTGGTCAGGCATTTGCCGGAGTAATTGGGCCATTGGTTGAAGTTCCGGCATTAATCGCTTTGGTAAATGTCGCTTTTTGGCTAAGGAAGAAATATTATAAAAGTAATTCATTAAATAATTAATTTAAAATCAGATTTATTATGAAGAAAATCATTTTTATCATGATGCTGGCTGTACTCGCTGTTTCTTGTGGTAATAATACTCAAAAGAACAACGGTCAGGCAAGTTCGGAAACTATTGATGCTAATCTTGTCAATGTCTATTATTTTCACGGAAAGCAACGTTGTAAAACCTGTATCGCCGTTGGAGATGTTACCAAAGAAACTGTTGAAACAGCGTATGCTAATAATTCCAATGTAAAATTTTCAGAAATCCTTACAAGTGAAAAGGAATATGAGAATTTATTCGAGAAATATGAAGTAAGTTGGAATGCATTGATTATTGCAAAGGGAGATGATTATGTTGATATTACAGACCAGGCTTTTGCTACAGCAGTGGGCAATCCTGATGCATTGACCAATTTAATTAAAGATGAAGTAAATAAAAGGATAAACTAACCTATTTAAAATTAATAACAATGAAAAAAATCATTTTGGGTGCATTTTTCGCACTCATCACAATCGGCGCTTTTGCTCAAAAGAGTAATGTAGAAGTATTGTATTTCAAAGCACAATTAGCATGTTGCAAAGCTGCCGCTTGCAACAATCTGGAAAACGAAGTAAAAAACATTATCGAAAAGAATTTTCCTAAAGGAAATGTCACATTCAAACAAGTTGCGTTGGCAGATGAAGCCAATAAAGATCTGGTAGCAAAATATAATGCAAAATCTCAAACGGTTGTCGCTGTTAAAACCGCTAAAAAGAAGGCAACTTCAACCGATATTTCAGATATTATCAGAAGTTATGCAAGGTCAAATGACAAAACAAAATTTGAAACTGATTTGGTTGCCAAAATCAATGAAATTTTAAAATAATATGGAATTTTTACAGCAATTAGTTGATAACTCCAATTGGCCTGTTTTTACAGCTTTAATACTTGGATTAATGACAGCGATTAGTCCTTGTCCGTTAGCTACCAATATAACAGCAACTGCCTATCTAAGCAAAGATATAGGTAATAAAAAGCGGGTATTTTTGAATGGTATTTTCTACACATTAGGCAGAACTTTCAGTTACACGGCTTTAGGAATGATATTCTATTTCGGAGCAAGCCAGTTTCAGGTAGCCCGCTTTTTACAAAATATTGGCGGAATGTGGCTGGGAATCGCTTTGGTCATAATAGGAATCTTAATGTTGGATGTTATCAAATTTAAAATTCCGGGATTAAATAAGCTGACATCAAAAGTAGGCGATAAAAAAAGAAAGAATAATTATTTGAATGCATTCCTTTTGGGAGTCTTGTTTGCTCTGGCATTTTGTCCGTATAGTGGAGTGTTGTATTTCGGGGTGTTGATTCCCATGACCATTGCAAGTCCATCAGGGTTGATACTACCGGTCGTGTTTGCTATTGCAACAGGATTGCCCGTTATTATTATTGCATACCTCTTAGCTTATAGCATGTCGAATGTAGGGAAATTCTACAACAAGATGCAAAGCTTTCAAAAATGGTTTAAACGGATTGTTGCCGCTATTTTTATCATTGTCGGAATTTATTATATCGTCATTAGTATATAACTTAAAAAATAGTAGATATGGAAATCATCGTATTGGGTACAGGTTGTGCCAAATGTAAAACAACTTACGAAAAAGTTGAGAAAGTACTGAAGGACTTAAACATTTCAGCCGATTTAAAAAAGGAACAGGATATTCTCGAAATTGTAAAATATAATGTAATGTCATTGCCCGCCATTGTAGTAGATGGCGAAATAAAAATCAAAGGATATGTTCCTTCGGAAGAAGAAATTGCAGAAGTAATCAAAAAATAATAGAGATATGAAAGAAGTAAAAATTTATGATCCGGCACTTTGTTGTCCAACCGGATTATGTGGAGTAAATATCGACCCTGAATTGATGCGAATTGCCGTAGTGGTCGAAACATTAAAGAAAAAAGGAATTATAATCGAACGTTTCAATTTGCGTGACCATCCAATGGTGTATGTAGATACCAAAGTGGTTAACGAAGCTTTGATGAAAGAGACAGCCGATATTCTTCCGATAGTTACTGTTGACGGAGAAATAGTAATAAAGAAAGCGTATCCGTCCAACAAACAAATTGCAGAATGGCTTGGTGTATCGGAAGAAGAACTAACAATAAAAACTAAATAATAAAGTCATGAAGAAATTTAATCCGTCAGAAGAAAATCTGACACAATACATTTTCTTTACAGGAAAAGGAGGTGTAGGAAAAACGTCAGTTGCCTGTGCAACTGCTGTGGGATTGGCAGACAAAGGGAAAAAGGTTCTTTTGGTAAGTACCGACCCTGCCTCCAATCTGCAAGATGTTTTCAATATGCCTTTGGATAACAAAGGAACAATTATAAAAGAAGTTCCAAACCTCACTGTAATTAATCTTGACCCTGAACAAGCGGCTTACGAATACAAAGAATCCGTTATCGGGCCATACAGAGGAAAATTACCCGAAAGTGTGATTGCCAATATGGAAGAACAATTATCAGGTTCTTGTACTGTAGAAGTAGCTGCGTTCAACGAATTTTCTGATGTAATTACCAATGAAGATAAACGAAAAGATTACGACCATATCATTTTCGATACTGCTCCAACAGGACATACATTGAGAATGTTACAACTGCCTTCGGCTTGGAATACCTTTATTGCTGAAAACACAACCGGAGCATCCTGTTTAGGTCAATTATCGGGTTTGGAAGACCGTAAAGAAATTTACAAATTAGCCGTAAAAACTTTGACCGATAACAATTTAACTACTTTATTTCTGGTAAGTCGTCCTGACGAAACGCCGTTGAAAGAAGTAGAGCGTTCTTCCAACGAGTTGTTAGACATTGGAATAAAAGCACAACATCTTATCATCAATGGAGTTTTGGAAAACTACGATGAAAATGATACCATTTCAAAACAACTGTACGAACGTCAGCAAAAAGCATTAGACAACCGTTCGGAAGCCTTATTGAGATTGACTACTTACATGGTTCCTTTGCGTTCATACAATATGACAGGCATCGAAAATATTCGCAATATGCTTACTACCGATACTTCTGTTCAAGCAAGTACGGTTGAACTAAAAGATAACCATTTCCAAACGTTGGATAATCTCATCGAAGATTTATATACATCAGGGAAACGGGTAATTTTTACTATGGGAAAAGGCGGTGTAGGAAAAACTACGATTGCCGGAAATATCGCAAGAGGATTGGCACAGAAAGGCGTAAAAGTTTTATTGACCACAACCGACCCAGCCAACCATTTGGCATATGTAAATACAAAAGTTGAAGGTATTTCAATAAGCCATATTGACGAAAAAGCCGTTTTAGCCGAATATTCAAAAAATATTTTGGATAAAGCCCGTGAAGCGATGGGAGATGCGGATTTAAGCTATATTGAAGAAGATTTACGTTCTCCTTGTACACAAGAAATTGCTGTTTTTAATGCGTTTGCCGAAGTAGTAGCCAAAGCCGACGACCAGGTGGTTGTTATTGATACAGCTCCCACAGGACATACATTATTGCTTTTAGATGCAACTCAAAGTTATCATCATGAAGTAGAACGCACACAAGGGAATATAACTCCTGCTGTTCAAAATTTGTTACCTCGTTTAAGAAATGAAAAGGAAACAGAAGTTGTCATTGTTACCCTCCCTGAAGCTACTCCTGTATTTGAAGCGGAACGTCTGCAAATGGACTTACAACGTGCCGGGATTAAAAATCATTGGTGGGCTGTAAATTCGAGCTTGTTACTGACTTCTACAACCAGTCCTTTTTTGAAAGCAAAAGCACAGAGTGAAATTCAATGGATTGAGAAAGTAAAAGAACTTTCCGGTAATAATTTCATTGTAATTCCCTGGAAAGAAATTGTTGAATAATAAATATCGGAATCATGAAACAACTAATTTCCTTATTCTGCATTATCTTTTCTATCGGAATGCTTAATGCACAACAATTCCCAGAAGTAAGTCTTAAAACATTGGACGGAAAAAGTATCAATAGTTCATCTATCAAAGCAAACGGCAAGCCTTTAATTATTTGTTTTTGGAAATCGTGTTGCACGGTGAATGAAAAAATGTTAGATGCTCTGTCGGAAGTATATGAAGACTGGAAAGATGAATTTGGTGTTAAAATATATGCCGTATCTGTTGATGACAGTCGTTCATCTGCAAAAATAAGACCTTTGGTTAATGGTAAAGGTTGGGAATTGGATTTTTTACAAGATGTAAATTCTGACTTTAAAAGAGCATTGAGTGTAGCTAATCCTCCATACATTCTAATTTATAACGCAAAGGGAGAGTTAATAGCACAAAAACCAGGTTTTCAAAGCGGTTACGAAATGGAAATTTATAAAATACTCAAAGAGAATTCAAATTGATATTTTTTTAATTTAAATATTCGGTGTTTTGCGAAATACAAATAATTCGTATTCTTGCGAAAAGCACAATTTAAGAAATAATAATCAGTGTAAATAGTTTAAATAACCCATTTAATTTATAATCAATGAAAAAAGGAATCTTAATAATAACACTATTTCTTGCATCGGTTGGACTGTATGCACAGAAAAACAATGTAGAAGTTCTTTATTTCAAGGCAGAATTAGCGTGTTGCCAGGCTACTGCTTGTAATAACTTGGAAAGTGAAATCAAATCTATTGTCGAAAAGAATTTTCCAAGTGAAAATGTTACTTTCAAACAGGTTTCCTTGGTAAATGATGCGAACAAAGCACTTGTATCAAAGTATAATGCTAAATCCCAAACTGTGGTATTAGTTACAACAAAAAATGGAAAAGAATCCAGTATCGATGTATCTGATATAGTACGGAAATATGTACGAAATGAAAATAAGAAAGCTTTTGAAAAAAGCATGATTGAAAAAATAAAAGAAAGTCTTAATTAATCAATAGATTGCTGTTTCAGGATTTTGTTTCCAATAAAATCCTGAAACAGTTGATTCACCATAAACTATTAAATTATGAAGCGAAATATTTTTTTTATAATTACCTTCTCCGTTATCCTCTCTCTACTAATCTCTTTTGCCTCTTGCAAAAAAGAATATATCGAAGAGCCAGAAGACACGTCTGAATCTATTGAATTTGTTTCACTGGAAGCATCAACTTACAGGGCAAAGGTATGGGATACAATTTGGATAAAAGCAACCGTAATTGGAGATAGCCTTGAATACAAATGGCAGAAAAATAGCGGTTCTATGGTAAAAACTCAAAATCCTAATGAAGTGATTTATTGGGGATGTTATTCATGTATAGGAAAAAATACCATAACCTGCACAGCATTCAACAGTACCGGAGAGAAAAGTAAAAGTGTCGAAGTAGAAGTTTACCGATGAAAAATATCTTTTTGAAAATGCTTTTATGTACCATAATGTTTTCATTGTCTTTTGTGAATTATTCATTTGGGCAGTGTTGTGGTGCAGGAAATCCGATTTCGGTTTCGGGATTGGATAATACTACAGATAAGAATAATCTGAAGATAGGATTGAATTACCGGTATAATTACTCGAATAAATATTATGAGAATACCAAGAAAACCGATGTCGATTTTCCGGGAGTACTAAATAATTCCAATTATAACTACATGAGTTTAAATGCAGGTTATGGTATTACGGAGCGTTTATCGGTAAAAGCAGATTTAGGATTTTACATAAATAAAACAGAAAATTTCAAGAATGAGAGTTTTGACGACCTTACAGCATGGGGGTTAGGTGATTTGGATTTGAATATAAGTTATAAAGCTTATCTGAATAAGAAAAAAGGAATTGAATTGGCTCCTTTTGTAAGTGTCAAATTTCCAATCGGCAGATTCGACCAGGAAGTTGACGGCATAAAATTACCAATTACAATGCAACCATCATCAGGAAGTTTCCGGTATACGGGCGGTCTCTTTTTTTACGCCAATTTACCAAACGATTTCTTTCTGACTTCTTTTAATTTCTATGAATATGCCCAAAGGATTAAATCTAAAAACTTTGATTATAAATTTGGAAATACGTTATATCTGTCGGTAGATGCCAACTATATCGCTTTTAAATTTCTTACGGTTGGTTTGCAAGCCGGTTATGAGTATAAAGGACGTTCGCAAAGAGAGAATAATCAGGAATTGTACGGAACAGGTTATCATGCCATATCACTGGTTCCACATCTCACTTTCAGGATAAAAGAAACATATATTGCATTGGCTGGTGAAGTCCCTATTTTTCATAAAGTTGAAGAAATTCAATTAGTAAATACATTTGCTTTACGGTTAAGTGTTATTCAGAACATTCAGTTTAAAAGCAAAAAAGACAAAGAAAAACAGAAAGAAAGTGAGCGTTGTTGCCCAAATCCTACAAAGTAAACTAAAACATTATTATTTATGACTAAAGCAAAAGAAGATCATTCAGGAAAATCAAAAACTATTGGTTCAACCATTCTTGGAGTATTCTCATCAATATTGGCATTACTTGGCGTGGTTAGTTGTTGCGGGTTGCCGATTTTGGCGGGAATACTTGCTTCTTTAGGTATTGGAGCATCGCAATTAAGTTTCTTTGCCCAATATAGATGGTTATTTATTAGCTTGGCAATTGTATCTTTATTATTTGGATTCTATCAAATCTATTTTAGAAAAAAGAAGAACTGTTGTTCGGAAAATGCAGAAGAGGATAGTTGTTGTTCAACTTCCGCTCCCAAAAAGAAATCAAATTCAATTTTATTTCAAAAGATATTTCTTTGGCTTGGTGCTGTGGCAATAATTGTAATACTTCTTATCGGTTTCAGAGAAGGAAATTCATCAAACGCACCTGATGTAAACGGATGTTGTTCAACTGAAGCACTGAATCAAACGAATAGTAGTTGTTGCCATTCGGAAGAAGAATCTGTTCAGACAGATAGAGGAGACGGTTGTTGTTCAAATCAATAACATTTGTTATTAATTTGTATATTCTAATTTCAGCATTAAACCATCAATGATAAAAAGGAAGAAACAGAAGTTAAATATAAGTCAAGATATCTCAATTCTCTATTTAAACTTAGGTTATTGGATTTGAATTATGAGAACCTGAAATCTGTTATAAGATTTTGGGTTCTTATGTTTTATCCATATCAATAAAACGATGTTCGTTATTCGCAGATGTACGAATAATTTATATCTTTGTATTTTAAAACAGAAATCTTTATGATAAATTTTAAATGGTTTATTCCTGTTGTTTTGATATGTTCTTTTTTCATTTTGCTTCTAATCTTTCGAAGTGACTTAATTGATATTATTTCACGTTATCAACAAAATTTGCTTCCTGCAAATGAAATAGAGACTTTGGAAACAAGATTAAATCAAGTGTATGATTATGAAAATAATGGAAAATCGTTTTCATACACCCTTATTGAATTTGGCTCTACAAAATGTGCCGCATGTAAAAATATGGAATTAGTTCTAGAGAAAATAAGAACACATTTTCCTGATAAAGTTCAAGTTGTATTTATAAATGTGACAGATAAAAGCAATAAAGAATTGGTTACGTATTTCGGTATTTCAATTATTCCGGCACAGGTAATACTTAATAGAAAAGGAAATGAAGTTTTTCGCCATACAGGTTATATTTCAGAAACAGAATTGGAAAAACAATTTAAATAATACACAACTATGAACTAATCTGTACTATAATGAAAGATTATTTTAGACAACTGACAGAATCAATAGAAATTGAATTGAGTTCAGTTTTGATGGATTCCTATAATATTTCTATAGAAGAATCTTTCATGATGATAGAGTTTTTTCAGAAGAAGTTAAATAGTTTGAGGGATTTTCTTTTACAATATGAATTTAAAGATACTCAAGAAGAAATCTTATTCTTTAAAGAAATGAAGCCTGAAATATTAAGTCATTTAATCTATTTCAATAAAATATATACAATAGAATTAAAACGTCCCAATGGGAGAGACAGTATTCGGAAAAAATATTATGAAAAAGAACTGGATAGCCTCACTTATTTCTTTAATCGAAATCTGGATTTTTATCAGTATTATCGTTCTAAATTGACGATTTTCGACGAATATTATTTTGTTCGGGGTAAAATGGACATAAGACTCTGTGTGGATAGCTCCCAGTTTATAAGCGACCCATTATTTTCCACCGGCTATGATTATAAAGTAGCTAAAATTCTTGCCAATGAAATGTTGCGGATTTATCTGAATAGAAAACTTCAACGTTTAGATAGTGACTTTATACCGAACGATGTCAAACGATCTATTAAATGCATCAAATGGACGGCTTCAAAAGTGGCAGTCATAGAATTGGGATATGCCCTTCATTCTTATAAAGCATTAAACAACGGCAACGCAGATATACGGGAAATCATGGATCTTCTGGAATCGTGTTTTGATATAGAATTGAATGATTATTACCGTACTTATATCGCCCTTCGAAACAGGAAGAAAGATCGAACAAACTTTCTTAATTCTCTCATTGAAAGCCTTACCAAGCGAATGGATGAAGATGATTTACGATAAATATTATCTGAATTAATCTATAAAAACTACCAAGTTACTATCAACTTGGTAGTTTTTGTTTTTAGGGCATATTACGGATGAAAAGTTACAGAAAACAGGCTTATTATGTCGATTTCGGGTAGAAAATGGGCGAAAAAAAATTTCAACCAACTTGGTATAACCTTGTCATTTTTATTCAAATAAAGCTTCCACTTTTGCAGAAATCTAATTTCAGTAACTATGGATGTCATCACAATGGAATCAAAAGCATACCAGGAGTTAGTTGATAAAATCAACTCAATTGCCGAGTTTATTGCGGAACGCAACGATGAACCCGTGATAGATATAGAAGAAGAATGGGTAGATAGCTATGAAGTTTGTACTTTCCTTAATATCAGCCAACGGACATTACAACGGCTCCGTACCAAAAGATTGATAGCCTACTCTCTTATATCCGGCAAAACGTATTACACTATTGCAGAAATAAAACGGGTACTTAGTGAAAGACTGATTCGCACGAATGAAGGTGCAATTCAAAACCTAATAGATAACCACAAAACATATGCTCAACAAAGAAGAATTGCTAAGAAGGACAAATAATGGTTTGGACGTTTTCAAACATTATATTCCTATCCCCTTTCGGATAGGCAAGAATTTCCTGAATCCGTTGTACGAAGATAGCAAAGCATCCTGCAATGTTTATTTCGACCGGAAAAGCGGATGTTATAAACTCAAAGATTTCGGCAATGACGATTATAGTGGAGATTGTTTCTTTTTTGTCGGTAAACTGAAAGGGTTGGATTGCAGGCAACCCGATAATTTTAAAGAGATTTTGAGCATTATCAATCAGGATTTGTGTTTGGGATTATCGGAAAACAGTCAGGAATACGTTGTTGCGAAACCTCAAAAGGCAGAAAGTAATATTATTCAGGAGAAACCATCAAAGCCTTTTTTCTTTAAGGAACAATGTTTTACGATGAAAGAATTATTGTATTGGGAACAATTCGGCATCAAACAGGAAATCCTCAATCATTATAAGGTTTGTTCTGTCAAAGAGTTCCAAAGCGAGAATGCAGAGGGTAAAACCTATACATTAACTTCCTGTCTCGAAGAAACAATGTTTGGCTACAAAGGGAAACGGTATGTCAAGTTGTATCGTCCGTTTTCTCAAATCCGATTTTTGTACGGTGGAGATATTGGCGATAATTATTGTTTCGGATTGGAACAGCTTCCGGCAAAGGGCGATACCTTGTTTATTACAGGTGGCGAAAAAGATGTGATGGCGTTGGCTTCGCATGGTTTTCATGCCATTTGTTTCAATAGCGAAACCGTACATATTCCGCAGGATATTATCCATAATCTGACTTTTCGTTTCAAACATATCATTTTGTTATATGATGTGGATAAAACGGGCTTAAATGCTTCTGCCAAACAGGAAAAACAATTAGCTGAATATGAGGTTAAACGGTTGATATTACCACTTTCAGGGACGAAAGAAGAGAAAGATATATCAGATTATTTTAAATTAGGAAACGGTCGTGATGAATTTATGAGACTGTTTCTTGATTTTCTGGATAAACTCTATAACGACACAATGACTATGCTCAAATCATGTGAAATAGATTTTGATAATCCTCCGGTAAAAGCCCAGGAAATTATTTCTGCCGGAGATGTTCCGTTAGGAACGCAAGGAAATATTCTTTGTATTACAGGAGGAGAGGGTACAGGCAAAAGCAATTATGTAGCTTCTTTAGTTGCCGGCTCTGTCCGAATTTCCAATACGATTGATACATTAGGGATTACTGTAAATGAGAATAAGAAACATAAAGCAGTCTTACTTTATGATACCGAACAATCAGAAGTACAACTTTTCAAAAACGTTTCCAATCTGTTGAAACGGGCAAAACTCAATGACAAACCCAATGAACTGAAAGCATTTTGCTTGACAGGAATGTCCCGGAAAGAGCGTTTGCAATCCATTGTCCAAAGCATGGATAAGTTCTATTATGAATTTGGCGGGATTCAATTGGTCATTATTGATGGTATCGCCGACTTGGTTCATTCTGCCAATGATGAAGCTGAAAGTTTGCGTGTGGTTGATGAACTCTACCGATTGGCAGGAATCTACCAGACTTGTATGGTTTGCGTTCTACACTATGTTCCCAATGGCTTGAAACTACGTGGTCATTTAGGTTCGGAACTGCAACGAAAATCCTCTGCCATTCTTTCCATTGAATTGGATAATGACCAATCTACATCTGTCGTCAAAGCCTTGAAAGTGCGTGAAGGAAGTCCGTTGGATGTTCCGTTGATGCAATTTTCATGGGATAAGGAAACCGGAATGCACGTCTATCGTGGAGAAAAGCCCAGAGAAGAAAAGGAGAAACGCAAAGAGAAAGAATTGCTTGGCGTTGCCCGTGAAGTTTTTGACCAACAAAGCTTTATCACTTACATTGACTTATGCGAACAGATACAGCAAATCATGGATGTAAAGGAACGCACGGCCAAAAGTTATATCCGCTTTATGCGGGAAAAGGAGATTATTGTCAAAGATCCTTCCAATCAGAATTATTTCATCAAAGGACATATCTAAACCGTTATCATTATGAATATTGACAGAGAAACATTTATTGCCTATATGGAGCGTATGATAGACAGGTTTGATATGCTCGATAAAAAAGTAGAACGTTTGACCACACAGCAAAACTGTCTGGATGGTGAAAAATTATTGGATAATCAGGATATGATGTTCCTGCTGAAAGTCAGTTCCCGTACTTTGCAACGTTACCGGACAAAAGGAATTTTGCCTTTTATCAAACTGAATGACGGGCGTTGTTATTATAAAGAATCGGATGTGCATCGGTTGATAAGGGAGAAGTGGTAAAGCAAGAGGGCAATTTGTAATGCCCCTTGTTTTATAAAACAATTATGCTTTTATGTTGGGCATCAATTATGTATTGATGTTCGGCAATAAAAGAAGTAAAAAAGTATTTCTGATAATCTTTGTGTAAGAAACTTGTATATAATTTAAGTGGTATCTCATATCTATAATAAACTGTGCCGGGATTGCTTTTCAAGACATCTGGAGTTATGAAAGGAGTTAATGTGATTTTCCCTTCTTCTGTAGGTGGATCCATTAAACGATTGACATGGTCTCTATCAGTATTGGTTAGTATTAATTTATTGAATAATGTCGAATCAGGATATTTTTCTTTAACTGCGAAAAAAATTAGATTATCAATTTCATCTTGAGGATAGTCCTTTTGTCTTGGGTATTCATCAAAAAAATTAATAGGTTCTGAATTTGGTGTCATTTTATAATTTGAAGCGAATGGACGTTTATACATAAAATATGACACATCTTGTTTACCATATTGTGTCGGTATATTAAGTGTAATTATTTTTAAGATGCTCCATTCACTTTCATCAAGGAATCTCAATACTCGTTCATCATCATCTCCATATAATTCGGGGATGGTTACTTCAAGTGCTTTAGCTATTTTTTCCAAAGTTGTTCTACGAGTATTTCCTGTAGAAATTATTCGGCTTAAAGATTGAGGGTGAATATCTATTGCTTCTGCTAAATCAGCAATTGTCCATTTTTTTGCGGAACAAAGCTCTTTGACCTTTTTCATGATATTAAGTTCGCTTTCCTGCACAGCGATAGGTTTTAATTATAATAATGTTGCAAAGATACAATTTATTTTTAAATACAAACATTATAACAAAAATAATTGTTTTAAATAACATTTGTATTTGTGATATGAAAACATTTAAAACATAATGAAATAAATAATACAACATTATTAAACAAAAAAATAGCACTCAATATTTCTATCAGGTGCTATTTCAAATTTTACACGGAAGGAGATATTACATCTTTCTTCCTCTCGATTTTTTCGGTTCTTCCTGTTTTTGTTCTTTCTTTTCCTCCTGCTTTTTCTGCTGATTTTCGGTAGGCTTTACCTGTTCCGATTTTAGCGGTTCATTGGTTTGTTTAGTAGCTTCGCTGGTTTTGCCATCAGAATTGACAGCTACCTGGGTTTTGTGTTCTTCTGCCGGAGTAACCTCTTTAGCTTTTTCCTTTGCCTTGTCAGGATTGAACTGATAAAAATCCAGTTTACCTTTCTCGTGATTTACTTTCACATAGGCATTGTATTCCTCCCCTTTTCCGTCTTTCATGCCTTTTACATAAATGGTTTTATCGGCTTTCAGGTCAGTCTGTTGCTTTTCGGACAATTCCACTCCTGCAAGTGATTTCGGAATACGAACAGTTTGTTCCTGGGATTGCCGTTGGATTTGCCGTTCTTCTTTGAGAAAAATAAATTCAAGGCTTCGTTTCTCCGCATTTACCTGAACCATTGCAGAGAAAGGCTGTTCCTTTGCTGAAATCATATTTTCGAGATATACAGCTTTCCCCTCTCGCAATTCAGCCTTTTGCTTATCGTCCAACTTCACACCTTTAATCTCATCAGGAAGTTTGATTGATGATGCTTTCATGGAAACCAATTCATTGGTTTGCCTGTCCACGCTGATAAAAGACGGAACATTTTCGCCTGTGATGTAATTCTTCACATCTACCACACGCCCCATATTGCCTGTCTCTTTCAAGTTCTTTTTGTCTTCATCGCTAAACTGATGGCCAAAGTATGGTCGGTTTAGTTCCGGTTGTTTACGAATTCCGTGAATTGCCAATACAACATTTCCGTCTTTGTCCGGACGGAATGAAAGCCGTGCATCGGTTTTCATCACAACTGTTCCCAAATTGGCTTCAATAGGAAATGTGGATGGCGATTTATAACCTCGCAACATCGGCTCCAATGCTTTTGACTTTTCAAGGTCTTCTTTGGTAATACTCAGATTTTTCAATTCATCCCAATTGATTTTGTTTGGGTCGATAAAATACTTTGTAGATTCGCTTTGCTGTTGGGATTGCTTTTCCGGTTCTTTCACTTCCACATAAAGTTTGCCCAAGATTTCATCGCCTGCCGGAGTAGGATTTTTCACATTCTCCTCCATGACTTTTGCGGTCTGTTCCGCTTGTCCTGTTTCCACTTTAAAGAAATTGAAACGGGTTGGGTCTTTCAACTGACTTGTAAAGTTCTTGAAGAAATTCTCAAACAGATTAGCGTTTTTATCCACTTTCAGGAAATCGTTGTTATATTCCTGTTTTGGCGGAACAGTTTGCAGTTCACCTTTTTCATCAATTCCTTTGACTACTCCAATTGTTTTCTTTTCCTTATCGAATGCCAATAAAACATCCGATTGTTGATTTGAATTTACGTCCATATTATTTTGATTTTTAAATGATTAAAAATCAAAATTAGAATATAAAAAGATACTGATGGCTAATTTCCAGACAGTTGGCAGTAGATGGCGTGGGGTGGCGGTGGATGGCGTAAGGGGTAGATAATCTTATTTTTAAAGACTTTACATTATAAATGCAGAAAGAATTATATGCACAGTTTGAATAATTTCATAGATTAAAATAATAGTGGGCACTTTTCCTTAGATGGAGTTAGAATAGTTGCTCTTTTAATAGCTCTGGTTACAGCAACTCTTAATAAAAGTTTAGCCTTACGAACTTCATTGGAGTCTTCAGAATTATGTAAAAATCTTCCATTGTATATATCTTCATAAATTATCACCTCATCGAATTCTTTACCTTTTGCTTTGTGTATAGTCATTAATAGAATACCTTTAGGTACTTTTGCTGTCATACTAAAATGTTCTTGTAATAAAGCATTTCTTACTAGATTAACAGCACCTTTATAATTACTTTGCTCTCTCCATAATTCAGCAAGTCCAGATTGTAAGATAGAACCTCTGTGTAGTAATTTTATGAACATAGCGTCCTTAAAGATTTGATTTAAAGTATCTGATTTACATATGCTAATAATGCTTCTCATATTAATCCAATCTTCTATCGGATCGCCACACAACTGTAATTCTGAACAAGCAATTGCTAATTGGCGACATTCTAATAACATTGGTTTATTAGTCTTAGAAGCACGAGTTTGAATAAATTGTTCTAAAGAACGAGATATCCCAATATCTTTTTTAGAAATTTTTCCATTCCCTCGCCCCCTGACATAATCATTCAAATGACTTATTAACCTGTCCATAATTTCCAAGTCGGGTTCTCCTTGTTCCATTAAACCTGCAATAAAAACAGCTGCTAATGAAAGTGCCGCTTGATCTATTGCAACATCATGTACGATTGGAGGCAATATTTGTCCACCAGCAAAATTTTGTTTTCTGCTCAAAACATCAGAAACTTGTAACATCAACTTATTGGAAGGAACCAATATTGCCAATGACCAATCCACAACATCTTTATTTAATCTACTTCGAGCGGCTAAAACTTCCGTTTTTAACTTAATATGAGGTGGATTTGAAAAAGGATAAGCAATACATTTTACATCATTATATTCATTGCTTGCATTTCCCCCTTTTAGTAGATCATTTCCGAAGCTTGTTATGTCTGTCCCATTACTCCGATTATTTTCTGTTTCAAAATCAAAGAAAGTAGGTTTAAAATGACTCATATACTCATCTATCCTTTTAGGGTCTGCTCCCCTAAAATCGTATATTCGCTGCTCGGCATCTGCAAGTGCGATGATTCTACTATATCTTCCTAAATTTTTTACCAGCTCCCATTCGCTTAAATTAGTATCTTGAAATTCATCAAAAATAATTATTGGATACCTGTCGCAAATAATTTTACACAACGGATCACTTTGATTCAATAAATTAGAACACAATTCAGCAAAAAGATCAAAGTGTAAATATCCTTCCTCATAAAATAATCTTTGTTGTTCAGAATGCCTTTGACTTGAATCAATTTCCGCCAATTTCGCAGCAGCTTCTGGTGGAGGAAGAAGTTTGATTTGTCTAAAATCACATAGAAGGTAACCATGCGATTTCAGTATGTTCCATGTAAATCCATGATAAGTATTTATTTCTATTTTTCTTTTTATTTCTTTTGAGAATCCTAAGCCCACTAATTTTTCTTCAACCCTTGAAACCGTTACACGGGCAAAACTAAGGAATAGTATTCGCTGTCCCGAAAGCAAAACATTATTTGAAATTTCATGTTTTGCCTTCAATAGAGCTATAGTTGTTTTGCCTGATCCAGGACCTCCCAAAACAAGTAAATTGCCATCAGACTTTAATAACTCCTTTTTTGCATCAGACAGTTCGAACATATTCTCAAACTAATTCTATTAATCCTGTAATACTTTCAATTGTCTTTACTATATATTCCGGCATTTCCTCCTTTGTGTTACATGAAGACAATAATTCGGCAGCGATTCCCGAACCTTTATTATTTTTCAGGAGTTGGAACGTTGTATCTTTATATTCCTCATCAGAGGAACACATACTTGGTTTAGGTGTTATATGTGCTGGCCATTCTCCATTATCTTCAAGCGCAATTGCATATTTTTTCAGAACATCAATAGAGATGCCATTCAGAAGTACTTTTTCAAATCCTTTCTCCTGTGCCTCAAAAGGATAGTGGACATTTTCAATTATTTCAAGCAAACTTTCATCTGATTGTTTATCAAAAACAGCAAATACTTCTTTTCCAAGTCTTTTGTAGAATCCGCCTATTGCAGCAACTTGAGTTTCTGTTCCTGCATCTATAATAGTTATTCCTAGGGCATCTAATGTTTTGAATTTATCGGGAGATATCTCATTAAGTCTTTTTGCACAAGCAGGAAAAGAGTCGTACTCTGTACGCCCTTCCGTTATTAATACACGTCTTGATAATAACCCCTCACAAAATCGCCTTCTAAATGCGTCCTTATAACTTTTTGGTTTAATGGTAGGTGGGTAAGTCGCAGAGATTCCTTTAAGCTTGCCGTCTTTATCCCGATTAAGCACTAATACTTGCGTTGGGTCAAATTCTTCTAAAACATAAGGAGAGTGTGAGGTAAATATTGCTTGTGCCGATTTTTCTCTAATACTATTTATTATACGTTTTTGGGTATATGGAGGTATAGCTATTTCTGGTTCCTCCATCGCAAAAATCACGTTTTGCTTTAAGTCTGCTATCATAGATAGTAATACCAAAACCAAAGCGTTAATAGTTCCTGTTCCCTGATGTTGAAATGGAGCTGAATACTTAGAGCCATCGCTGGTTGTTGCCCCCGTTCCAATAAAAATGGTCAAAAGATGTCTTAAATGTTCTCTAGTTAAGTTGGATACACGTAGCTTAGGGTTCTCTGCCCATTCGACAGGAACAATTTCTCTGATAGCAGACTGTATATTCTCTAATACCTCCGAAATGCCCAGTTCGGGTTTCTCAGCAACGCTTAAATCTCTTAATTGGGTTAAAATATCTTCCCACATTTGAGGACGTAATTCCATTAATTTAAGAATAATATCTAGTAAAGAGCCCCTCTCTAAACTTAATGCTCTTGAACCTGTCCGTAATGTTCGTAGATACAAAAAACCGCATAATCTTTTATCGTTTTTTCCGAATCGAGATTGTTCTTCTGTGGCTTCTACTGGGTTACAGAAATAGGTTTTACCAATAAAATCGTCTTCTTCTTTATCATAATATCCTTTAAATGCTACACGTAATGCTGCAATAACTTTTTTATCACCTGTTTTATCTGCTTCATTTACAAATGATTTTCTTTCAAGATTCCACCATTCAATGTTAGAATAAAAATGTCGTATCTGTTCTTCGCTTAGATTTATTATTACAGTTTCAATATTTATTTCGACAGATTTATCAGCTATTAAATATTCTCCTGCATAAAAATCATGTTCGTCAATTACTGGGTATTTTGATAATCTATCTGGCCCAAGAGTTAGATCTATTGCTTCCAATACAGTAGATTTACCAACATTGTTATCTCCAACCAAAACTGTATGAGCATTAAAAAAGAGTTCACTTTCCTTTATTCCTCTAAAGTTTTCAATCTTTAATCGTGCTATCTCCATAAATACAGGTATTAAGTTATCGCAAAAGTACAATAAAAATATTGACTTATGTTATTTTAACCTGTATTTCTACTCCTTCACCAAATGCCTCAATTCCGGGTCATTTTTTATCCGTTCCATTTCATCAATCACAATTTGTTTCACCTCTGATTTTATGCGGTCATAATTGGTTTGAATTTCTTCTTTTAAGAGGTCGTTTCCGTCACCATCACGAAAGTTGATAATTTCGGGAATCTTTTGGTAGCGGGAAGTTTCTCGTTTTACCTTTTCATTATCCACAACTATTTCAGCGTGAAAGATTTTCTGTTCAATACGTTCCTCGAAGTTGTCGGAAACAGAACCAACAAACATACCTTGTGTAAGATTGGAAATTTTACTGGCAGGTATCAGGCTGTCCATTTGAGTGCTGATGGATGTGGATTTATCTTGACGGTTGATAGTCAAGGATTGTCGTTTTTGAAGGACTTTCCCAAAACGTTCGGAAAGTGTTTTGGCGGTTTCACCAACAACCTGACCGGAAAAAATATTTCCTACCGTGTTTTGGATAACTTTACTTTCCTTATCGCCATAATCTCGTGTAAGCTGGCTGTAATCTTGAAATCCTAAACAAACAGCTACTTTATTAGAACGGGCTGTGGCTATCAGATTATCGAGGCCGCGAAAGTAGATTGTGGGTAACTCGTCTATAATGACCGAACTTTTCAGTTGTCCTTTCTTGTTGATTAACTTTACAATACGACTGTTGTATAGCCCTAAAGCTGCCGAATAGATATTCTGACGGTCGGGATTATTGCCGACAACCAATACTTTCGGTTCTTGCGGATTGTTGATGTCCAACGTGAAATCATCGCCAGTCATTACCCAATACAAAGCCGGACTTATCATTCTGGATAGCGGAATCTTCGCCGATGCGATTTGTCCTTGTAATTGGTCTTGTGCACCGCCTTCCCATGCATCCATAAATGGAGACAAGTAATTTTCCAATTCAGGATAAGAAGTCAAAATAGTAAAAGTGTCGGCATACTTCTTATTCAAGAACTCAATAGCATGAGGGAATGTGCAATATTGTCCATTTTTGTAAATCTTCAAAAACCAGATAATGGCAGCTAAAAGAATAATCGGAGATTCAACAAAGAAGTCGCCCTGCTTAGTAATCCACGAGCGGTTCAGGTTGAGCATAATCGTATAAGCCGATTCATAGGCATCTGAAATATCAGTCATAAAAGCCGGATTGATAGGGTTGCAACGGTGGCTTTTTCGCGGGTCGTCAAAGTTGATGACGTAGAATTTTGGTTTCACAGCATAACAATCCGCATTGTTAGAGAGATGATTATAAGCAATTTCCGAAAGGTCGGGAAACTTGTAATCGTAAATGTACATCGCGAAACCTTTCTCAATTTGTTGTTTAATGTAGTTATTGACAACGGCGTATGATTTTCCCGAACCCGGAGTTCCCAATACAATCGTTGCCCGAAAAGGATTTACTACATTAATCCAACCGTTGTACTGTTTCTTTTTGTACCAAAACTTAGTCGGAAGATTGACAGAATATTCATTTTCCATCAAGCGTGTTTCCTGCATAAAGGATTCATTTTCGAGATTGAAAACATCGTCCATCAAATTGTTTTTCAACAATCTGGAAATCCACACTCCGGCTACTAACAGGCAAAGATAACCGACAGCCATTGTTAAAATATAAAAAGCGGTGTTGGCAATCAATGGCAACGGCAAATATAACAGCCACCAATTCATAAAAAATAGGACAAACCCAATAGCTAAACAGGTAATTATCTTTGTCCAAGTGATTTTCTCATTTTTCACACCTCTCGTCCCCAAACAAGATAAGGCAAGGAAAATCACGGCAAAGATTTTTGTGATAAGCAGATTGTTGAATAATCCGGCTGTACGTTGGAAGTTCAACAGAATTTTATCCACTACTCCGATGTTGATTCCATAATTCACAAAGGTCTGATAACAATACCAATAAATGTGAATCACTACAAATAAAATGCTGATTGCCCGCATAAAGTCCATGACTTTCGCCAATCCTCTTAAATCGTCTTCTTGTTGCATACGTATTAATTTTAATTGATTTTCTTTCTTTTTCTTCTTTTCTTTTTTGGCGGATAAACCTGATCGTTGTCGGATGGGGCATCGCTTCCATCCGGCAAAATGCTGAACAACGAACCTATTCCACCATCAGAATCTTTGGAAAGCCGTTCTGACGGCTCGAATGTTTCACCCACAGGAGTGAATGATTCTTTTGGGTCGTGTGGTGGGTGGACTTGTTTTGTATGTCCGTCGTTTTCAGAGGACATTCTAAACAAGTCATTAAATACATTGGCAGAAAACTCTTTGCCCAATCGTGAACCGTTAATAACCGTTTTACTTTCATGGTTGATGAACGTGACTCCGTAAATTCTTCCGTCTGAATTTTCACGGAATAAAATATCAATTTGTTTGTCTTTCAATTGTTTTTCAAATTCCTGACGGCTGATATTGGATTGCAGAACATCGGCAATCTTCTGTTTTATGATATTCCGGTTATTTCCCTCTTTCCAACTTTTGGATGATTGTTCAATTTTTCGTTGAATGGCTTCAAATCCGGTTGTTTTTCCCAATCGGGAAGATTTAAACGGATTGCCTTGCTTTTCTCCTAAATCATTGGTTGCTGAATAGATAATGCCATTGTATGGTTTGCCGTTGGCTTCTCCTTTCAATTCTTCTGCATGAATATTATATAAGGATAACAAGGTTTTAAATTCATTGAAACTCTGAAACTGATATGACTTTATCAATCCTTTCACTGTATTGGAAATCTGACGTTTAACATCGCCTTGCGTGTAATTGACTTTGCGGAACTGATATTCGTCTTTCTTTTGTTGCTTTTCGGCAGGATGCAGATTGTATTTCTGCTCCAATTCTCGTGTAATATCTTTGCTCCGAAGATGTTCAAATTTATCATTCAACTTTTTGCCGTTTTCGTCCACACGAATAGATACGATATGAATATGATGACGGTCAATATCCTCGTGTTTATACACCATATACGGCTGATTCCCATAACCCAATTTTTCCATATATTCCTGTGCAATCTCCGAAAGTTGATTGTCGGAAAGTTTATCGTCAGGATGCGGATTCAACGAAATATGAATGACAGGCTTTTTGGTTCGCAAGTCCAACGGCATCTGCATTTGAAAGGCTTCCATACAACGATTTATACTGAATGTGCCGTCTTCGCTTTCGGGTATTTTATGTGTAAAAAGCACCTTGCCGTTTTCCTCGTCAATCTTATTTTG
>JAISPG010000070.1 GCA_031275085.1 Bacteroidales bacterium
TTTTAAGTCTCCTGGTTACATAACCATGGAGACTTTTTTTATTTATATAGGTTAATATGCCAAATAAAATAAATTTTACTTCTCTTTGAATAGCCATAAATATTTTGATTCTAGATTTAATTTTGGGATTAATAATTTTCAGCAGAAGCATTAAGTAGCTCTTCTGCCAAATAAGCTTAATATTGTATTGTAATATGGTATTATAATCCCTAAAAGAGAACCACCTTTCTCCTAAAATTTCACTCCTCGTCCTGAGCTCTAACAGTCGGAATAATGAGGAATAAAGTCACCTGTTCATCAGGTAGTGTATTTCTGATTTTAATAGTTCTTCTGAAACTTTTATATAGCCTATATTTGTAAAATCATATCAATTGAAAATGATAGATTTTTTCCGATTAACGATAAGATAATCTGATAGATTTTGCACAAATCCTAAAAAAATATTTGTTTAAGTCTTTGATTATTAAACAAAATTTAATCTGAAAAAAATATACATTTGATTAATAATCAAATAACATAAATAGTCTTTTTTATAACTTCTTTTTTAAATGTATTTACTATGGCGCAACTATTTATTTATTTTTTAGTCTTATATATAGTATGATATAATTAAAAAAATAATAATTTAAATTTTATATTGAATATTTTCTTATTATTTGATTAATTCCAAAAAATAATTATTTTTGTAAGAGTGTATAACATCCGATTAGGATTAAATTGTAAGAAAAATGAAAAGTTTAGAAATTTGGATATGTGAAGTATGTGGTTATGAATATGATCCAGCAAAAGGAGATCCTGATTCTGGTATAGCTCCTGGAACAGCTTTTGAAGACATTCCTGATGATTGGGTATGTCCCCTGTGTGGTGTTGATAAATCTAATTTCTCTAAGAAATAACTATTATTTTTAAAAAATTAGTGTTGTACTAGCATAAATATATCAAAAAAATACTATCTTTACAATAAGAAGTTGATGATAAATGTAATGTAACTAACACAAAATAAAAAGAATAGTAAGGATTGTTATTTAAAGCCAGAAAATATTAAGTGTATTAATCCTAACCTACTTTTGATAAAATTATATATTTTATATTAATATAAAATGTCAATAGGTTGTATGAAATATAATTTAATGAACCAAATAATAAATGATTTTTTGTTATTAGGTTCTAATAATTTATTAACCTTATTATCTTTTTGCAAAAATACTCATATATTTAATGAGACAAATATTTTTCTCCCATTAAATTTAATATAAATAATTATATGTTTTACTAAAATTTAAATTATGAAAAAGTTTTTATTGTTGTTTATGACTATTTTCCTTTTCGGTCTGTTAAGTAGTGTACGAAGTCAGGAAACAGTAACTATTGGAACCGGAAGTGAGGATATGTATACACTTCACAACTGGGGTTGGGATAGAGTAGCTTTACTTTATACTAGTGATGAAATTGACTATAATGGCTATATTTCAAAATTAGCATTTCACATCCTTGGTCAATCAACCTCTTCCAGCAATGCAAATAGATCTATAAAGATCTATTTAAAAACTATTCAGGAAGATGCTTTATTCGCAAGTGGAATACTTTCAGGAAGTTGGAATTCTGTAAAAGCTGATGCAGAATTAGTGTATGAAGAATCGGACTATACTTGTGTAACCGGTCAATGGAAAGAATTTGATTTGACTAATGGATATGATTACGATGGTACTGGGAACTTATTAGTGTTAATTGAGGGAATAGGATGTTCTCCTTCCGGAAGTTGTAACATTCGTTTTTCCGGCACCTCTGCTGTTTCAGACAAATATTGGTATGGAAGAAAAGATACTAGCGCTCCTAATGACGATTCCAACGCTGCTTCTGTTGACTATGGTTCCATTCCCTCTTCTGCCCAAACAACAAGACCTAACATTCAAATTACAATAGAAGAAACTTTTAATTGTAAAAAACCTAGAAATATAGCTATTTCTAATATTCTAACTAATTCAGCCACTCTAAACTGGCAAGCTCCTTCAACTGAACCTGATAACGGATATCAGATATATTTATCAACATCTTCGGTAACACCTGCGGAAGATGTTACTCCTAGTTACTCTGTAAGTACTTCTACTTTATCTCAGGATATAAGTGGGCTAAATACAGGTTCTTTATACTATGTTTGGATACGTTCCGTATGTGAAAATGATGAATATTCTGCATGGTCAAATCCTGTTTATTTCTATACTAAGCAAAATGCTGCAAGTATTCCATATGCTCAGGATTTTGAAACAAGTTCCGAAAATTCCAACTGGATATTATTAAACGGTAATCAAACAAATAAATGGTATATTGCTTCTATAGCAGGAGCAAGTTCCGACTATGGAACAAAAGGTTTATATATTTCAAATAATAACGGATATGCAAACGGATATGATATCTCGGCTACATCTTATGTTTATGCATATCGTACTTTAAACTTTGATGAAGCTACCAATTATAGAATTAAATTTGACTGGAGATCCTACGGACAGTCTAATTCCGATATTGTAAGAGCCTTTTTAGTACCTGAATCTGTAAATTTACAATATGGGCAGGCAAATGGGATGACAGGAACAACAAATACTGTTCCCAATGGATGGATAGCTCTTTCTTCCTCATTGTCGGGACAAAATTCCTGGCAAACATTTGAAAACGAATTTACTATAGATGGTGAAGAAAATCTTACAGGATCCTACAATCTTGTATTTTTCTGGAAAAATGATAATACTACAGGAACTCAACCTCCCGCATCAATTGATAATATTTCTGTAGTAAAAATAGAAGAATGTTTTGTTCCTATAAATCTGTCGGCAGATAATATTAATCATAATTCAGCTGGTATTTCATGGCAATTATTAGGAGCTGCATCTTCAACAAATATTATAGTTTCTACTGTTGCAATTACTGATTTTGAAGAAGCAACTCTTACCGAGCAATATTATAGCGGAACAACATATAATACTGCAACAGATTTAACACCGCAAACAACTTACTATGTTTATGTGCAGGCTGTTTGTGCTGCTGATGATTTGAGTGAATGGTCTGAAGCTTTAACATTTACTACTCCACAAGCTTTTGCATTTTTGCCATATTCTCATGATTTTGCAGCGGGCAGCGAAGAAAATGCTAATTGGATACTTGCCAACGGAACTCAAAATAACAAATGGTATATAGGCAGCACTACAAGCGGTACATATACTGTAGCCGACGGGCTGTATATCTCCAGCAACAGCGGAGCAAGCAATACGTATTCAACGTCTTATGCGTCATATACATATGCTTACAGAAGAATGAGCATAGATCAAGCCGGATACTTATCAATTGAATTTGACTGGCGTGCAAATGGAGAATCCAATTATGACCTGTTAAGAGCTTTCTTAGTACCTGAAAGTTTAGTTTCCAGTTTAACTGCAGGTTCTGCAAATGGGATGAACAGCGACTCAAATACTCCTCCTACCGGATGGATTGACCTCACAAATGGAAAGCTAAACCTTCAAACCGGTATCCAGCACCTTTCCTCAGAAATTGAGATAGGTACTACCGGAATATATTATCTGGTATTTTTCTGGAAAAATGATTCCTCAGGTGGAACAATACCACCGGCATATGTGGATAATATTGTAATGTCTGTTGTAACTTGTCTGAAGCCTATAAATCTTGCCGTATCTGGAATAACAACTAATTCGGCAAATATTTCGTGGACAGCAAGGGAAGATGCATCAATATGGAATATTATAGTTTCTGATGAAGCTATAACTGATTTTACGGATGTAACACCAACTGCTCAAAACCTTAGTTCTGCAGAATATTCTGCGGAAAGTCTTAATTCTGCAACTACATACTATGTTTATGTACAATCTGTTTGTGATGTTGATAATCTTAGTGAATGGGCAAATGTAACGTTTAATACTTTAGCCGCTCCTGCAGAATTACCATATGAATGTGGATTTGATAATGTAACTGAGAATAATTCATGGAATTTTATAGACCATTCCGGTAAAACCGACAAATGGCATATAGGTAGTACGACAAGCGGATCTTATGCTGTAACAAACGGATTATATGTGTCTGGTGATAACGGAGCATCCAATACATATTCCAGTACATATACATACATTTATGCATACAGGAAATTAAATCTTGAAGATATCGGAACATACCGGATAAAATTTGACTGGAGATGTTATGGAGAATCAGCAAATTACGATTATTTACGAGCATTTTTAGTTCCTGATAATATTACAATAACCGCCGGAAGTGAAAATAGTATAGGCTCATCATCAACTCCTACAAACTGGATTAGCCTAAGTAACGGACCAATATATCAAAATTCAAACTGGTCAACACTTTCAACTGATGTTGAGATTTCAAGCAGCGGTTTGTATAAATTAGTTTTCTATTGGCGTACAGACTCCGGAACTTCTAATCCTCCTGCTGCTGCTATTGATAATATATCTGTTAAGCATATTAGTTGTTCAAGTCCTTCAAATCCTGTAGCTACAAATATTACCAATTCATCTGCTAATATTTCATGGACAGGAGGAGAAGAAACAGCTTGGAATATTAAAATTTCAACAGAAGAAATTACCGATTTCACAGGAATAATTCCGGACGCTCAAAATCTTAGTTCTGCAACATATTCT
>JAISPG010000065.1 GCA_031275085.1 Bacteroidales bacterium
AGAATATAAGAGAATCAGAGACGAATATCTTATCAAAGCAAATTATTTAGGAAAAGCTATGAAAAAAGAGACTAAATACGATTGGAAAAATGCATATTTTTATAGTATTTTTGATATACATACTAATAATATTGATGATTCAACATTTATTATTGATGATTATTATGCACCCATTGATTTACATAATACTTTTTAAAAAAATAAAAACTAGCAAACATAACAGATTATATTTTATCTTAATTATTTACCTCTATATTAGAGGGTCTATTGTTTTAGTGAAACTTAGAAACCCACCGCCCTTGGCGGTGGTCATATACTGATAATTATGCTGTAAGAAAGGTATAAGGGTTGGTCAGGGGAAAGTAAGAATCGATTGAAGTAAAATGTGCCGATGGAAATGAATCGAAACCTGTTACTTGGAATGAGAGTACAGAATGAGAGTATCGCAAAAGGCAAGAAGGTTTTAGGCCTTTTTTGGAGAGCCATTCAAGCCACCACCTTTGGCTGTTGGTGACCGGTGAACATTTTTGCTGTTTCCTATTACATCTGACTTAATGATATTTTTATAATTATTTTAGGGAGATGAAAGAATGTTGGCACTAATCATTTATCTAAGATGAGAGAACTTTATATTCAAGAGGATGTTGTTCTATTTCTTCGATAAGGGATTGAAATGCATTTATGAAATGTTTCCATTTTTCCAATAATTCCCTTTCGCGCTTATCGTCTGAATATATATAATGGGTATTTTTCTTCTTGTTATCTTCGTCTTTTGCTATTATTTTGTCAAGTTCAGTACATGCGAGTAGCAATGAAGTAACAATTTTTATTATTTCGGTTTTAATGCCCCCCTCAATGGCGTCTTTATCAATCACGATTTTTTCGGAAGAATCCAGAGCAGCCACAAATAGGGAATACTTTTCAGGAGATGACAATTTAAACAACTCGGCACAGGTTTCCACATATTCAAGCGGAGGGTCCCTGTGCTGTTTGCGGTCAACATTTACCGGGTCTATCTCGCGTTCAAATTGAGAGACCACTGGCTGTTTATTGCTATCGGGCTTGTTCCCCAATTTATACCCTAATTCCTCTATTTTTTGTCCCATTGCTTGTTCTGAAAGGTGGAATTTGCCTCGATGTTGATGGCATAAGTCCCCAAATGGAGATTTTTTCTCGTTCATATTAATATAATACATAAGAAGATTACCATGGTCAATAAGAATATTTATATATTTCATGGGTTTTATTAGCATTTTAATTGATGCAATGGGCATAAGAAATGGGCCAATCACTGGACACCTCTTATTCGTTGCTCAGTGAAGATGAAATTTGCCCCGATATTGATGGCAAAAGCGAGAAATGTCGATTTTATATTACAAAAAAACTCATATAAAATATAAGATAAATATTATAAAATATGTATTTATATGACTATTATTGTTTAAAAAGGGCAAGCACATATAACTCCAGCAAGGGACATACTTACCACAAAATTAGATAATATATTGACAATATATCATTAAGTATGATATATTTGTCCCATGAATGGACAAAACGAAACTAGACACCCTTCGCTACTCCTAACCGATGAGAACCAGCGGCTGGTAAACTTGTATCTCTTGAAGGCGATACAATCCTATAGGCCCAAGGGCATGGAAGGGATTTTTGATGCCCTGGATTCCTCAATGAAGACGGATGGACAGGATGATATATTTACCTATGATGGTATGAGAAAGGCAGTAAGGCGTGATATTGCGGACCTGGAAAAAACCGCTGGCAATCCGGAGAGATTGCGCCGCTGGCTAAATAGAAAGAAAGACGGCAAAAAACTTCAGATTCGTATTACGAAAAATCAATTTCTGCTTAATAATATACTATGCCTTCTGGGGATACGATTTGAGGACCTGTTTGATAGTAAAAATCTGCCCGGTAAAGTTGATGAAATCGAGAATACAGAACTTTTACCCAATAAAGGCGAAGATACCCAGGAAACCGGAAAGCTTCTACAGGAAATAAATGCCAAGCTTGATGAAATTCTTTTGAAACAGGAAGGAGAAAAACCCCGAAAAAATTACATTCAGCGTTTTACGGATATATCCACATATATATTTTTGGTCAAAAATATAGTTTTAAACTCATGCAATGAGCCTGAAAAATCAGGTTTCTCTTATACGAAAAATGGAAATGGAAAAGACGAGCGGACGCTACAAGAAATATATGCTAATAATTTTTCTTTCCTATGTATTGCTATACAGAATATAAACAGAAAAACAAGACTTCAAAGGCTGTTTACCGGTTTACATAATATGCATGATGATAATTTCAGCACAGGGCGACTGATAAGCCCATTATTCATGACAGGAATACTAATCCATTTATTTATTAATTTTATCAAGAGCGGAAATCGAAATAGAAAACCGATATTTCAAATAATTGAGGGAAATATGCCTGATTTCTTTAAATGGGGCAATTACGATAATAATAAAGTCCTTGAAAAACTGGAAGCATCCAATGAAAGAATCCTTAATCTCATTAAGCATGTTTTATCATGCAAAATAATACCAAAAGAAGATTTATATATAAAATATGAAAAAATATTTATCAGTTTCTTTAACAATACAAAGAGCCT
>JAISPG010000006.1 GCA_031275085.1 Bacteroidales bacterium
CTCATATTTTGGGACTGCAAAGATAAAGACTTTTTTATTACATCCAAAACTTTTTTAATCTTTTTTGCCTTTTTTTTTAGCCAATCCCCAAATAACCCTGAAATACTGATACTTGTGGATCGAAAAATAGATGAGTTTTTTTATTGTCCCATAATTAAAACGCACAAAGTGAATATATATTATAATAGTAAAATTTAATTTGTAACAGCCGTTTTTAAGTTCGGAAGAATGTTTTTGCCTTATTTTTTCGGATTTACATTATTAAAGCTAATCCTTTTTCAAATTGTATGCGTTGTCACCATTAAAACCAGGAAGGAGAGAGGCTGCTTCAGAATTCGATCTTACCCTCACGGTAATTCTATGAATAATGATGAACCCAAGGTAGGGAACCATTAGTACTTAAGTGTTATAGCATAATAAAATCGAAATTCAATTTGTGAATAATAAATTTTCTTGTTGTTAGACTTATTGATATAATTATGCAAAAACGATATTTGGATTCCTCTCTGTATTTTAAAGAGCAAACTTATACAATGGAGAAATATATAATCCCATTTTTAAAAAAGACAATGGAAATATCTCCGAATATGCATGTTGCTGAAGTTGGGTGTAGTATGGGAGGTAATTTAAAACCATTTTTGGACTTAGGATGTAAAAAAATAGTAGGAATTGATATAAATGAGAATAGTATAAAAAAAGCTGAACTAAACTTTAACGATCATCCTAACAGAAAAAATCTTACACTAATACATTCGGATATTTATGATATCGATTATAGAGATTTTAAACCGTTTGACTTAATCTTTCTTAAAGACACTCTAGAGCATATTCCAAATCAAGAATTATTTTTAAATCACATTAAAAAATTTTTAAAAAAGGACGGAAAACTATTTCTAGCTTTTCCTCCATGGAAAATGCCGTTTGGAGGACATCAGCAAATATGCAGCAGTATATTGAATAAAGTACCGTATTTTCACATATTGCCCAAAAATATTTATAAATATATAATGAAACTTTTCGGAGAAAAAGATTCAATAATAAAAAGTTTGCTTGAAACCAAAGAAACACATATACATTTATACAATTTTAAAAAAATTATATTCAGGCAAAATTTTGATGTTGTAAAAAGTACACTTTTTATAATCAATCCGAACTATAAAGTCAAGTTTGGATTGAAGCCCGTAAAATTACCGTTTTTTATGAACATTCCCTTTATTAGTGATTTTTTTATAACGACATGCTATTATGTATTAAAATTAAATTTAGAAACTATTTAAATTTCATTAATAAGCTCTATTAAGCATTGGTTTAATCATTGCTAGGCGTATCAGAGCCTGACTTGTTTCAGTATTATATCCAAAATCCTTACTTAGCCTTCTATATGATTAAAACCAGATAAACGTTCTTTTAACAACCCACCTTTTTGCTATTACTTTAAATTTAGATGAACTACCTTTTTTTAATATCACTTTCAGTATCCAACCGTCTCTTCTATTAATTAATTTCCCTTCTATACTCACCATTAGCAATGATTTTAATAGGTCTTGAAAAACGAAATCTCAATTTAGACAGAACAAGAAGAGTTGCTTTGCTATCATGCATATTGGCGACATGGACTACTACTGCCATTAAGAGGAATTATTTTAATGTGATCAAATATGTAGATGCGTTATTTTTTGTCTGAAATATTGTTATAACAAAAATTAAAAGTATATTCGCAAATGTAAATATATTATAAAATTGTGAACGAAAATCTTGTCATAGTACCTACTTATAATGAAATCGAAAATATTGAAGCAATAATAAAATGTGTTTTGGGATTAAATGTATCTTTTAATATTTTGATTGTTGATGACGGATCTCCCGATGGAACTGCAAATGTCGTAAAGAAACTAATGCCGGAATTTCCGGATAGGATATTTCTTATTGAAAGAGCAGGAAAGCAGGGATTAGGAACTGCATATATTACTGGATTTAAGTGGGGTTTGGAAAATAATTATTCTTATATTTATGAAATGGATGCGGATTTTTCCCACAATCCTAATGATCTGGTAAGGCTTTATGATGCCTGTAAGAATGGTGCTGATGTTGCTGTTGGATCCCGCTATAAAACAGGAGTGAATGTGGTAAATTGGCCCATGAGTAGAATATTACTTTCTTATGGGGCTTCTAAATATGTAAGGTTCATTACCCGTATGAAAGTTAATGATACCACTGCCGGATTTGTTTGTTATACAAGAAAAGTATTGGAAACAATTAATTTAGATTCTATAAAAATGATAGGATATGCTTTTCAGATCGAAATGAAATTTAAAGCCTGGCTTTTTGGGTTTAATATAGAAGAAGTAAATATTATTTTTACCGACAGACAAAAAGGATCTTCTAAAATGAATGGAGGTATAATCGGTGAGGCTATTTTTGGTGTAATTAAAATGAAGCTGCAAAGTATATTTAATAAGAAAAAATATTTAAGCTAGTCTTAAATAAATTCAGATTCTTATTTTAATTTTTGTATATTTGTAAAAAATATTCGTTTATAAAATGAATTTATATACATATGTAAATCAACTGCTTAAGGAAAATGATTGTGTAATAGTTCCACAATTCGGAGGTTTCATCGCAAATTATTTTGAAGCAAAAATCGATTTGAAAAATCAGGAGTTTTTCCCTCCATCGCGCAAAATAGCTTTTAATGAAAGCTTAAAGAGTAATGATGGATTACTATATAATTATTTGTGCAGTACAAAGAATTTAACATGGGAGTCTGCTGAAGAATACGTTAAAAAATTCGTATTGGAGATTACCGGAGATTTGAACGAAGGAAAAACTGTAGAATTTGGACAGTTGGGAAAATTTACCAAAAAATCAGAAATATTGACATTTATTCCAAATGATAAGTTAAACCTTTTGGAAGATTCATTTGGATTGGCAGAGTTTAATTTTCCATTACTGAAGTCGGATAAAACTCATATGGAACACAATACTCAGATGATTTTATCCAAAACCAAATCTGCAAAACTTAATAAGGCAAAGAAATCATCAAGGCCATTGTGGACAGCAGTGTCAGTTGCTGCTGTATTAGGAGGAATTGTAGGGATTTCAGTATTTTTTGATCTTTTTGATACTGCCGGTATTGACAAAAATTATTCAAAAGTAGTTCCTGTTGAAGTTGTTGTACCTAAAAACACGGATATAACAGATACAGAATTGAGCCAAAACGCCGAAGAATTTAATATAAATTCTGAAGAACCAATATTAGTGTCCGAAGAACCCGAAAAAGCTGATAATATAATTACTGAAAAAGTTGAATTGGAAGTTATTACAGAATCTCCTGCTGATCAACATTTAACAAATGAGAAAATATTGGCACATACCATTGCCGGTAGTTTTGCCAATTATTCCAATGCTGAAAATATGCAATCAGATCTTAAAAGTAAAGGATTTGACTCAATGATCTTGCCAATCCATAAAGGTCTTTATAGAGTAACTCTAAAATCATATGCCGATAGAAAAACAGCTGTTAAAGAACTGGAATCATTACGTAATCAGCTGGATAATTCAAATATGTGGGTGCTTTATTTATAACTTATAAAACTAATTTTTTATAAATTTATAGTTTTTTATTTCATGGTTACCGGATAGTGAAATAAAATAAATTCCCGGTGATAAATTTGAAATATTTATTTCCACTATTTTATTGTTTAAGTTTTGAGATATATTCTTTTCGTAATATATTTTCCCGTCGTTTGTGAATATTTTAATGTGTAAATCTTCATGAACATCTTCAGTATTAAGATATAAAATATCAGAAGCAGGGTTCGGATAAATAAAATTATTCTGCAAACTATGAAGCGGGTTGTAATTATCTATATTAGTTTCATACAGAATTTTAAACCCTTGGGCACGTAAACCCCCATTGGCAGAAAAAGATAATGCTGCTTTATTTCCATCTATTAGTATAGGATCTGGAATATCTGATCCTGATATCTCTGCTATAAGATTGTTATTTGCATCATAAACCATTAATATATGTCCTCTAGGATTTAAGTCGAATTCAAGAAATGTTAGCCGGATATTTTTTGCATTTTCCGGTCTGATTAACCATTGACAGAACATATTATTCATATATTTATATTCATTACTGCCATCAGTAATTATTCCCTGGTCACTTGTGAGAGTCGTTGTTCCGGAACATAATTCGGGTTTCATCCATTTATATGATATAATCCATCCGTCATTTACAGAATCTGAATCTGTAACGAATTTTATTAAAATTTTGCCGGAATTTGTTTGTAAAGAGCCCGGAACCTGATCTCCGTAAAAAGTTGCCAGAACCGGTGATGTTTCTGAATCTCCTTCAAATATCATCACGTAATCTTCGCTATCCAGATCAAATTTAAGAAATTCTAATATCATTCCTTTTACTGTATCTTCAGGAGCAATTAACCACAAACATTCTGTATTATTTTCATAATTATGTAATGGTCCGCTGCCATCGTCAATTATTCCCTCCAGAGAATTTAATATTTTTAGTCCGTTGCAATAATCAGATTGTACATTTGGAACGGCATTGACAATAACTTCATGTGCGAGAGTGAAATTATTTCCGCCGGGTTTTAAATTATCAATCAGAAAATATCCATCTAATGATCCGCCCCATCCCCAGTTTATATGATAGTGGGTAGAATCGCTGTATCCGTCGAAAATAAAAGCGTGTCCCGATACATAATCATAATCAGCCCATCCTGCATAGTATAATGGAATTTTCTGATTTAAATGATCAACTAATGTCCCGTTCCAGTCAAAATCTTCGGGAAGGCTGTCTTTGAATAAATATTTTGTATCGGGATTATATCCGAAATAGGTTCGTAAAGTATATGCTCCCTTATGATTTGTCATTCCGCTGCCGTCGGGTCCGTATTCCATATCAACGGAAACTCCTATGTCATACAATAATCTGGCTATTTCATTGTTTTCGTCGGTTGGTTTTACAGGCATTTTATCATAATCATATGTTTGTTGTGAAAAGTCAACTTCAAGCCAGCCGTAATCAGGGTGATCATATCCATACGACCCTGTTCCTGTTACAGGATAACGAAAATAATTCATTAATTGTCCAAGCGCAGTGGCAACACATCCCGTATAAACTCTGCCACCGATACCCGCAGGGTCTTCAGGACAAAGACCGTTATAAAAAATTCCCTGGTCCCATTTTGTATTTAACAAAGGAGACATTGAAGTTATTTCTTCTTTAGATTTAAAATCGGAAGGTTTTTTTAGTAAATGATCCCATTTGTCTTTTATTTCTTTAGAAGTCTCGGTTTTATGAAGTATAACATGTTCAAGTTGTTTTGAATATGAATTTAAGCATTGTTGAGCAGCAGGATGACGGTCTGTTTTATCGCAGTTTGATTCATAAGAGAATGCAAGAACAGGTTCTGCCGATCTTGTTGCTGATATTATTACAAATCCGGAAGGAGTTAAATTAAAAACATGAAAAACTTCAATCCCGTTATATATTCAGTATAGCTGTTATTTATCTTAAATGTGATATTATTGCCGGTTAAAGGTAATATCCTTTCGGTTATTGTATTTTCGGCTATTACGGCAGCTTCAGAAATAGATACATTTTGGGAAAATGTGAAAATGGAAATAAATAGAATAATATTTAAAAATATGAATTTTTTCATAGCGGAATTAATATGTTCAAGAAGTAAAAATAATAAAATAAATTAATAATTAAAAATTGAGAATTAATAATGCGATGAACGGAGCGACGGCTACTGAGAGTAGTCGAAGTAAGCCGATTATTGCAGGTGGGGTTACACAAATGTTGCAGCGAAGATATAAGATTTATATTCATGTTGGAACTTCCAACGAAACAAACCCCGTTTGTGACAAACTCTTATTCGCAATTGACATCGTTTATTTATTATTCTTTATTATTTCAATGGTTTTCTCCAACACTTCGTCTTTTCCTTGTTTTATCCCGTTTATGGTAGGTTCAACCCAAATATCGGGAACAATTCCTATACGTTGAGTTTTTGTCCTGTCAGGATAGTAGACGCCGATGCCCGAAATCCATGTTTCTAATCCTCCGGGTAAAGTTATGGTTGACACATTGCCGTCAGCACCTGCAGTTGTACTGCCTATAACGGTGGTATTATCGCCTGCCCTGAATGCCATCGCCTGATACTCTGCTGAACTTTGAGTTTTTTCATTAACAATTATAACTAACTCACCCTGGTAGGTTTCACTTTTTTTGGGAATTTCAGGGCCGGATATAAAAATAAATTCTCCGGGATTATTGACATTCCCTATAGTGAATTTTACAAACGGGGAGGACTTTGATATAAAGTAAGGTGCCAGAGTAAAAGGGGTAAATATTGACGGATAGTTACGAATGTCGATAATAATCCCTTTTGTGTTTTTATAAGATTCTTTGATTACCGGAATATCTTCCTCTTTAATGTTTGCTAATGTTACGTAGCCAATATTACTATCCAAAAGTTTGTGACATTTTTCGTTTACTTTATTACTGGAAATCCCCATAGTCTGCCCAATAATTCCAAATCGTTAATTGTTCTTTCGTTGAGTTCGGGTAATATGATATTTGATCCGTTGTCAAATTCTTTGTCATTATCGGCAGAATAAGTTTCATTTATTTGACAACTATTAATAATTGTCAAAAGGGAAACAAAAAATACAAGAATTATTTTTTTCATTCGTTGGGTACTTTTTTTACTGCCTGCCGCTAACTAAGTAACTAAGGTTTTTTTTAAACTTTCTAAAACCCATTCAAATTTAAATATAAAGTAGGTAAAAGCAGTAAAAATCCCAATATTATGAGAATCAGAATTAATTTCCAGATAAATTTAAACCATATATTATAAGGTATTTTTGCAATTCCAAGACAGCCTATTAATACACCTGAAGTAGGAGTTATCATATTTGTGAATCCGTCGCCGAACTGAAAAGCCAGTACGGTCGATTGCCTTGAAATTTCTATAAGATCGGAGAAAGGAGCCATTATTGGTATTGTAAGTGCTGCTTTTGCTGACCCTGAAGGAATTATAATATTGAGAAATGTTTGAATTCCGTACATTATTCCTAAAGAACCTTCTTTACTGAAATTTTGCATTGATTTTGACAGTCCGTACATTATTGTATCAACTATTTTACCGTCTGTGAGAATAATTATGATTCCTCCGGCGATCCCGACAATGAATGCTGCTGAAAAAATATCTTTTGCTCCTTCTATAAATAATTTTGTAATATCATTGGCCGATTTATTTATAGCTATGCCGGATGCGAGTCCCATGCCGAAAAACAGACCACCTATTTCCATAACATACCAATCGTAGCCCATTACGCCTATTATTAAAAAAACTATTGTAAATGCAAGCAGGTTTAAAATGTAAAAATGAACAGATTTTCGTAATGTAAAAAACGATATTATTATAAATAAAGCAGTGGCAACAGGTAATGCAGGAAAGTGAAATTGTGAATTTCCTATTTTTAGTGTAGAGTCAGGGTATGTGATTGAAAACAATATTAAAACAATTGAAACCAGTAGAAAACTTATCCATCCGCTTTTTGGTGTATAATAATTTAGTTTTTCTTCATTAGTACCCTGATTTCTTCTCCAGTATTCATCAATATTGTAAGTAAGGCTTTTTTTAGGGTTACGCTTGATCTTTCTTGCATATAACAATATAAATCCAAAACCTATAAAATTAATAATAAGCCAGCATATAATTCTGTATTCCCACCCGCTAAAGACAGGCAAATCGGATAATCCCTGTGCAATTCCTATTGTGAAAGGATTTAATATAGCTCCGGCAAAACCTAAATGAGCAGCAACATAGACCAGGCATACACCTGTAATGGAGTCATATCCCATGGAAATTGCAAGTGGAACTAATATTATAACAAATGCTATGGTTTCTTCACTCATTCCGAAAATTGCACCAAACAAGCTGAAAAGTGTCATAATTAATATCATGACAATATTATCTACACCTATTTTTTTCAGCAGTTTATTTTGTTCAAGGCGTTTTGTTGCATTTATGAAAGCAACTATTCCTACATCCAGGGCTTTACTTGCGTTTAATATCCAAAATGCTCCGCCAATTAAAAGGATAAAAACAATAATATGAGATTGAGCAACAAAACCGTTAAAAATAGATGTGAAGATCTGCCATGTTTGAGGTTCGGATTCGACTTTATGGAAAGAATTATCAACAATAACGGTTCTTTCCCTGCCATCTTCCATAACTTTTACGGTACGGTCAAATTCTCCGGCCGGGATAATCCAGGTTAATATTGCTGCCAGGACAATTATTGAAAAAACTATAACATATGTATGCGGAACTTTTTTGAACATAATTTTTATGAAATTGAGAATTTTCACAAAGAAAAAAATATTTATGTAAAAACACAAAATAAAATTAGAAGTTAGAAATTAGTAAAAAATACCTGGTGTCTGATTTCAGGTATCCTGCGAAATATAATTTCCGGCGAAGTATAGTACTGCCGGGAACCAAGTTTTTTTAACTAAAATAATATATTATTAAACAGCTTTTTGTTACTGAAAATTTTTCTTATGTTTGTTCATTCAAAAAAGGAAAGGTAGCTTATGAGTGAAATTAATTTTAAAGATACACATAGTAAAGTATTAAAGACATTAGAGAATCACGGTAATGTAGTTAAAAATGCCGAAAGACGTAAACTTATCGGCGATGCGGTAGAAAATAAAGAGTGTATTGTAGCAAAATCGGGAACACTGGCAACCTGGTGTGCAGCCGATTCTACAGGGAGAAGTCCTAAAGACACTGTTATTGTGAAAAGACAACAAAGCGAAAATAATATAGACTGGAATTCTCCTAATAATATACCTTTGAGTGAGGATATTTTTGAGATGGTTTTTCAGGATGCTTTGGAGTATATAAATGAACATGAAAGGATATATGTTAATGACAGGGTTATTGGTGCCGACAGTAAATATGCATTGCCGGTTAAAGTTGTAACCAGTCAGGCTCTGACATCAGTGTTTGTAGACAATATGTTCAGAAAAATCCCGAACGACCTTAGTAACAGTTGTTTTCACGAAAAAGATTTTTATCTGATAGCATTACCTTATGATAAAATTAATTCAGAAAAATATAAAGGTAAATTAAGGACACTACCTGACGGAAAGACTACTGATAAAATTGTTGCAATAGATTTTGACAGGAGAATAGGAATTGTTATCGGATCATCATATTTGGGAAGTGTAAAAAAACTTATGTTTACGGTAATGAACTATTATCTTCTTTTTGAAGATGTGTTGCCATTACATTGTTCGGCAAATGAGGGTAAAGATGGTCGTACAGCTTTGATACTCGGATTGTCCGGAACCGGAAAAACAACATTATCTGCAGATCCGCGCAGAGCACTTCTGGGAGATGATGAGCACGGATGGAGTAATGACGGTGTTGCCAATTTTGAAAATGGATGTTATGCAAAAATGATAAATATAAATCCGAAAAAAGAACCGGATATTTATGAAGCAGTTATGCATAAAGATGATTATTTGAGTCATGGTGCAATAGTTGAGAATGCAATGATTTATCCTAACGGTGAATTTGACTTTGACGATGAACGCCTGACTCCTAATTCGAGGGCATCATATCCGCTTAATTCTTTGAAAAATATTAAAGAATCAAGTGTTGGTGGCCATCCGAAAATAATATTGTTTTTAACTGCAGATGCACAGGGAGTTATTCCTCCTGTTTCAAAACTTGACAGAAATCAGGCTAAATTGTGGTTTATGATGGGATATACATCTAAACTTGCAGGAACAGAAACAGGAGTTGTTGAGCCTCAATCCACTTTTTCAAGATTCTTTGGTGCCCCTTTTATGCCGGGATTACCAACTATGTATACAAAGATGCTTGGAAATAAAATGGATGAATTTGATACTTCGGTATATTTAATAAATACAGGATGGTCGGGTGGAAAATATGGTGTTGGAAAAAGAATAGACCTTACATATACCCGTGCTATGGTTGAAGCAGCATTGAACGGAGATCTGGAAAATGTAGAATATGAATATGATGGACTTTTTCATGTGAATATCCCGAAAAGTTGTCCGGGCGTTCCTTCCGAAATGTTATTCCCAAAAAATACATGGACGGATAAGGCAGAATTTGATAAAACAGCAAAAGCTCTTGCTAAAGAATTTTCTGATAATTTTGATAAATCTTACGGTAATAATAATATTTCCCCGAATATAATAAAAAGCTGTCCGGGAAAATAATTAAGAGAATAGTTAAAAGTGAATAAGGGAAGAAGCATTTTTTCCTTATTCACTTTTTTTATTGACTGATGCCGTTCCTTCTTTATTTTAAATTAGCAATTCTGCTTGGCAGGTAAAAATTATTCATATCAGAATATACAATATTATATGAAATACCTGATCCATTCATAAATGACTTTTTAGCGAGACAGAGAAATTGCCGGGCGTAATATTTTATGTAATAAAAGAATTTTTATGCAATTTATATAACTTCCGATAAATAATTACACTAATTTATTATCTTTGCAAAAAAAACATTCTATGAGCAAAGTATTAGAAGTCAAAGGTTATACAGCCGAAGAAATTAAAGCCTTGATAA
>JAISPG010000010.1 GCA_031275085.1 Bacteroidales bacterium
CTCATATTTTGGGACTGCAAAGATAAAGACTTTTTTATTACATCCAAAACTTTTTTAATCTTTTTTGCCTTTTTTTTTAGCCAATCCCCAAATAACCCTGAAATACTGATACTTGTGGAAATAACTTTTTTTATAAACATTTTATTTATGACATATATAACCATAATATAGGACTTAAATATTGTCATAACATTTAGTAATATGGGGCAATTCCTATTAAAAAATACCGATTATCCTTATAATTGAAGTGATAATTCAAACAATTACAAATCAGAAAACAATTTTCACAATTTTTTGTTTTGTATTACTGCTTCATAATTATTTACCAGTTTTTCTCTTCCCGACCGAAATAACGATGTTTCATAAAAATTCATTTTAAATTCATAAGAATTCATTTGCTTAAGTTGATTATAACTAATATTTCTTATTTGCGGTAATATTTTCAACTTATCATGATTATGAGTCACAGGATTTCTGTTACACGGACATACACTTTGACATATATCACATCCAAAAACCTGGGTTGTTATGTATTTTTTAATATTATCAGGGATTTGTCCTTTATTTTCTATGGTATGATAAGAAATACACTTATTAGCATCAAGATTTTTGTCCGACAGAGCTCCTGTCGGACAAGATTCAATACATATGTTACAGTTTTCACATATAAAATCATCTGTTACCGGATTATCATATTTAAGCTCAACATCCAGAATAATTTCTCCTATAAAAATCCATGAACCGAACTTTTTATGGATAAGGCAGTTATTTTTACCGATAACTCCTAACCCTGATCTTTCTGCAAAGTATCTCTCAAATACAGGTGCAGTATCAACAAAAAATCTTCCGTTTATTTCAGGGTCAAGTGATTTTATTTTCTGTAATAAAAGAGATAATTTCTCTTTCAAAACTTTATGGTAATCTGTTCCGTAAGCATATTTTGAAATTGAAAAATCCTTATTAACCAAATGTTCATCGGAATAATAATTTAAGATAACTGAAATAACAGATTTTGCATTTTCTAACAAAAATTGTGGATCTTTTCTCAATTCCTGATATCTTTTCAGGTAAGACATACCAGCATAATTATTATCTGCCAGCCATTTTTCAAAAAAATCATAATATCCGGAAAATACATTTGCACAACTTATTCCACAGTCATCAAAGCCTAAGTCTAACGAAAGTTTCTTTATTATTGAAGAATCTAAACGCACATTAGTCGTTTTTATATGTTCTGCCGTTAAAATATATGTTTTCAGAACTAACACCGAACTTATATTTTAAAATATTTCCGTTAAGTTCATATTCGGAAATTGTTTCATAAGAAATTGTTTCCACTTTTGTCCCGTCAAAATATTTTAAATTTCCCAATTGGTCAATGTATGCAATAACATTATTCTGCAATAAGTAACTGCCTGGAATATAGTTTTCCAGTGTAAATACTTTTCCTTTATAATAAACTTTAAAAAAATCCTGAACTCCAAAAATCATGAGTTGATCAACAACTTCATAAAAATCAGGACTGTCAAAAGAAATTATTTCAACATTGAAATCGGAAAAAACTTTTAAATAATTATTAGCATCTACATATGCAAGAAATCCGTCGCCTGCTTTATAAGACGCAGGCTCAAAATTTTCAATATCCAGAATTTCTCCTTTATAAAATACCTGAAGATTATTTACAGGCTCTTCAACGAATGCAACAATATCTTTCCCTATTTCAAGTGATTTTATACGCTCAGCAAAATCGGCAGGAATAATTTCTCCTCTATAAAATATGTTTAAATAATTTCTGCTGTCGACATATGCAACAATATTTTTACCAATATATACTTTATTAGCAGCTCCTGTAGCCAAAGCATCGTCAAGATCAATAATTTCCTTATTATAATATGCTTTTAATTTTTTTTGTATGTCATCAAACCATACAATTACATCTTCTCCCAGATAATAATCTGTAATATTGTTGCTCAGGTTTATAATGTTACCATTGTCAAAAGCTCTTAAAATATTATTGAACGTAAATACAACAAGATTATTACTCATTTTATATTCACCTACAGAGGTCATAACCCTATGCACATAATGATTATGATAAATTTTAAAAAATTCGGCATTATCCTCATATGCAAAGGTTGAATTTCCTATTTTATAAGACTTCAAAGGTTGATGTTCTATCTGTTTTATATTTCCATTATCAAATACCAGTACATTACCCAGGTAGTCATTAAAAAATGATATATTTTGTGCAGTAATTCCAGACCAATAAATCAAAAAAATAGTTACTAATGTAATTAACTTTAGTAAGAGTTTTTTCATAAAAAGATTTCTTAATTTCAACAAAGGTAACTAAAATTATCAAATTTTGATATTTTTGCAGGTAAATATCTTACATACTTTCTTTATGGCAGAAAAAGGGAAAAAAATAAAAGAAATCTCCGAATTAGGAGAATTTGGATTAATTGATCATTTAACAAAAAATATAAAATCCGACGACAAAAATTTAATAAAAGGAATAGGTGATGATACTGCTGTTTTTAAAACAGGAAATACCTGTACTTTAGTTACAACTGATCTACTCGTGGAAGGAATTCATTTTAACTTGATCTATTCTCCTTTAAAACACCTTGGATATAAAGCTGTAGTAGTAAATTTGAGTGATATATATGCAATGAATGCAACACCAAAATACATTACCATATCTCTGGCATTAAGCAGTAAATTTTCTTTAAATGCCATTGAGGAATTATATAGCGGAATCCTTTTAGCCTGTAAAAATTATAATGTTGAATTGATCGGAGGAGACACAAGCAGTTCTTTATCAGGGTTATTCATCAGTATAACAGCAATAGGAGAAGCCAAAAAGAATGATATTGTATATCGCAGTGGAGCAAAACCAAACGATTTAATATGTGTCAGTGGCAACTTGGGAGCTGCATATCTGGGGCTTCAGTTATTAGAACGTGAAAAAGAGGTTTTCCTGAGTGACACATCCATGCAGCCGCAACTTGATGGGTTTGAATATATTGTGGAAAGACAGTTAAAACCCGAACCAAGGCGTGATATTATTGAAACACTACGCAACCATAACATAAAACCAACATCAATGATTGATATCTCCGACGGATTATCTTCCGAATTATTGCATTTATGTAAAAATTCCGATTTAGGTTGCAGAATATTTGAAGAAAAAATCCCTGTTGCCCCGCAAAGCATTGCCGCTGCAGAAATGTTCAGATTAGACACTTCGCTGGCAGCTCTTAACGGCGGAGAAGATTACGAATTACTTTTTACTGTTCCTCTGGATAAAAAAGAAGAAATAGAAAAAATCCCTGACATTTCAATTATCGGATATATGACTTCTGCCTCCGAAGAAAAATTCTTTGTTGCAAAAAACGGTATAGAACTGGAGTTAAAAGCTCAGGGATGGAATCCTTTGAAATAATTTTTTTAATGCAGGCATTATAACAGATTTATTTGAAATCAAAAATGAGCCCCATTAGGCATTATTCTGATTATCAAGATATTACTAATCTAAGCAAATAAAACAGCTATAATAAATATCCTCATTACAAGATTTTTCAGGCAACAAATAAACAATCACCTGTTAAATACTTGAAAAAAACAGTATATCAAATCCCATATATTTCTGTTTAAATTTGTAAATAAATATATCCGATATGCTGAAATTAATTTTCTCAAATACAGATACGGAAAGGTTAAAAATTTTGAAAACCTGTCTCGAACAATTTGAAAGGCTTGAAAATACATCATTTTTAATAGGTGAGGAGAATTTACAAAAGTTGGAGAGAAGTTTCTTAACCTTTGAAAAGATTGAGTTACATAATGATCTTTTAAGAGAAGAAAAAGAAAAATTAGAAAAAAGCTATGATGAAGCTTTTAAAAAAGCCAAATTATATTTTGTTCATTATTTTCAGGCTCTCTACATGGCTATAGAAAGAGGAGAAGTACCTTCTAATATTACGGATTATTATAATATAACTTTCCCTTTTCCGATACCGGATCCTCAAACAGGAGAAGAACTTATACAATTATCTGAAAATCTTTTTTTCAACGATGATGCAAGAGTTGCAAACGGAGGAAAATATTTTGCAAATCCAAGCATTGGTTCAGTAAAAGTATGGGTAGAAAAATTTGTTGAGGTTTATGATAAAAAAACAAACAAATTTAATGTTAAACAAGCAGAAATCGAAAATATAGGCGGAATGAGACAGGAAACCGATAACTTGATTTATGAAATCTGCTATATTTTATCAAAAGAATTTGAAGACCTTAGCATAAACGAACAAATAGAAAATATCGCAAAATATGGTCTGAACGTTCAACCCGTCGAAGAAGAAGTAGAACAAATTCAAATAGTTGAAGAATTTGTTCAGGAACCTGTTAATTGTATTACTGAAGTTGAAGATGAAGAATCAAAAACAATAAAGAAAAGACGTAAAAAGAAAAATATCAATCAATTACAATTCAGTTTCTTTTTTCCTGAATAAAAATCGTCCTATAATAACAGCAATAATTGTTCCGGCTACTATATACCATATATCAGAAGATTGTGAACCTATAGTTTCTATCTCTTCTTCTATCCCCCATTTGCCAATAAAAAAGTGACCTATGACCGCCATGCTATTATTAGCAAAATGTGCAAAAATAGCCGGGTATAAAGATCCTGAAAAATAAACCAGATATCCGAAGAACATTCCTAACAATAATCTGGGAATAAAACCATAAAACTGAAAATGTATAGCCGAAAATATAATCGCTGTAATTAATATTGCCAGATGATGATTTTTAAAAAAACGAAAACAGTATTTCTGGATCAAACCCCGAAATAAAAACTCTTCACCAATAGCAGGGATCAACGCAATTACAAAAAGATTAAAAACCAAATCAGGAACAGAATTTCCTGCAAGCATCAATTGAGTGATATGAGCATTGGATTCTTCCATCCCACGCATTAACTCTTCAATGCCGGAAGGAAATTTAATTGAATTATTCCATTCTATTATTAAATTAAGTAGCGGCATTGATGCTACCATAAAAATAAAAGCAAGAAGATAATATCCCAGATTAGGAGAAGTTTTCAATTTCAAAAATCCGGGAATATCATATCCGAAGATTTTAGGAATAATAAGAGGCGGAAGTATAAATACGAAAAAAGAAGAAATAACCTGTGTCAATTTTAAAACATTAATTTCCATTGCCATGTCCGGGGTCCAGTTTGATATTTCACTCAACTGAACATTAAATATTAACATTATTATGCTCGATATTATGTTACCTGCCAGAAAACAGACAAAAATACAACCTGTAATTATTAAAATCTTTTGTAATGTATTATATCCCATATTTACATATTTTTACCATAAAGAGCCACATTCATTTAACTATACTTTTATATAGACAGATATATAATATTCCCTTAATTCTTAATTCTTAATTCTTAATTCTTAATTCTTAATTCTTAATTCTTAATTATAATAAATTTTCAATTCACTATCTCCGTATTTTTCCGATAAAGATTCCTTTCTTTCGAATATCGGAGCTTTTACTCCCGTTTTAAATTCTTTGGAACCATAAAAAACCCTGGCCTCATCCCACAAATTATTTTCAATAAATTCATTTAAAGTTTTCGTTCCTCCTTCTACAATTACCGACTGAATATTTTCATCATATAATATTTCCATTAATTGCGGAAGAATATTTTCAGAGAAGTTTATTTTTACATATTTTATATTGTTTTTAACCAAATTTTCTATAGAATTAACAACTATAACTGAAGCATTACTATTAAAAATATTATAATTTGATTTTAACTCACACATTTTATCAATACAAATTCTCACCGGATCTTTACCATACCAGTTTCTTGCAGTTAATTGAGGATTATCAAGAATTACAGTATTTTTTCCTGCAAGTATTGCATCCTCTTCAGTCCTCCACTTATGAACCAGTGTTTTACAATACTCATTTGTGATCCATGCCGGGCCTATATCTGTTCCTGGTTTACGTGAATAATCAATAAAACCATCGAAAGTCTGTGCCCACTTCAATATAATGTACGGACGTTTTTTGGTATGAAATGTGTAAAACCTACGGTTAAGAAATTTACATTCTTTTTCTAAAATTCCGCTCACTACATTTACAGACGAATTCATAAGTTTTTTTATTCCTTTTCCGTCAACTTCAAAATAAGGGTCAACACTGCCAATAACAACTTCAGGGATCTGCATTTTTATTATCAGATCAGCACATGCCGGAGTTTTTCCAACATGCGCACAAGGTTCAAGAGAAACATAAATAGTCGATTTCTTTAAAAGTTCTTTATCCTTAACAGAGTTTATTGCATTGACTTCCGCATGTGCTTCACCAAATTTACAATGATAACCTTCACCTATAATTTTATCGTTAAAAACAATTACAGAGCCTACCATAGGATTAGGAGAAACATTTCCAATACCATTTCCGGCAAGTTCAATACAACGTTTTATATATTTTTCGTGTTTGGTCATTATTTACATATTTAATGTAAGAGTTAACTTAAAAGCCCAGTTCTCTATTTCCTTTGTTCTGGAATAAGGGCCATAACGATAATATACCCCCAGACCATAACCAAATAATTTAGACATTGTAATTATTCCATTAATTTGTAACCCCGATTCATAATAACCTTTATTCATCAACTTTGCCTGATAATCTTCTTCCGGGGCCAGAACCAATTTAGCATCTCCCCAACCTGCAGCAGTTACAATGGCAAATTTCGGGGAAAACTTCTTTCCTTTCCATAAAAGACTGCCGAAATCATGTCTGACAAAAGCACAGGCAAAACGATCCGAGATAAATTCATTAATCCTCATGGTATTAAAAACATTATCAAAATTCAACCACGAACTAATCCCTGCAATATAATATAATTCCGAATAAGGAGCAATTCCGTCAATTAAGCCTCCGGTAAGTTGTAAATGAGTTTCCCCTGCATTACGAATAACAAATTTTTTATAAACAGAAGCCTCATATTTAAAATAATCATTATCTGCATCAAATAACGGTATGGATTTTGTGATGTTAAAATGTAGAATGGGATATTTTGTTCCAAGGCTTATTCTGTTACCACGCGGAGTTTGCATAAACTTTTCTTTATAGGCATATCTTAAATAAATACCTATTTCCGAATTAAAATAATGCATATTCAGAGGTTCTCTATAATTATAGCGATCCTGATTTATTATGTTTTTTTCCGTATATGAAAACATAACGTTAGCTCTCAAATATTTTAAAGTGCTAAACTGAAAAGAAGCATAATATTGAGTTACAGAATCCATTTCACTTAAGAACATGTCCATAACATAATTTGAAAACGACAAAGCTTGCCCTTGCTGAAAAGTGTAATCATCACTCAATGAAAGATCTTTTTTATATCCCAATATTAATTTTGTCTCTGAAGGACGGTGAAACAAAAAACTTAAATGCCCCCCGTATTTCCATGCTTTATCACGAAATCCATAAGCAAAATATCCTCCTGCAGATGCCCATGTCAACATCCTGTCGTTTGTACTCAACCCTAATCCCAAGCGAGAACCCTCATATTTATTATAATTATAGATAGATAAAAGATCAAAATTAATGAATTTAAAAGGAATGTACCCTGACGCAACAATCTCCATGACATTTAAAAATCTGTCAAAATTAAATTCGTCACCAAGGCTGTCAATAACTTCGTAGGTTTTTAAATCTTTTTCCGTAAGGGCTTCTTTACGATACGTATTCCAGAAGGTCTCATCTTTTTTGCTTGCATCGTCATTTACAACAACATTAAGCTGATTGAAATCTTTTCTTTTATGGTCAGGATTAAGGCTTATATCACTTATATAAGTTTTTCCTATTCCTATACATGGTATACTTATGCTGTCGGCAATGACTTCGATCATATTTATAATAATATCGGTATTTAACTGTACCGGAAACCACTGTGTATCTTCTATAAGTTCATATTTCTGCTGAATATTGATATCAAAAGTTTTTGATTTTTCATAAGGTTTTGCACTAACATTCTGTATTGCATATCCGTTTGTATTTATATGCATCACTCCTTGCATGCCTTCGAAATTTTTACCATGTAATGGTCTGTACGATATAATAAAAATAGTATCCGCTTTTTCATTGTACATAGTATCTTCAATCTGAAAAAAATAACGTTTTGTACTTCCTTTACTTACCGGACTGAGATACTTTTTGTCTAAAATAGTTATATAATCTTTGTAAAACGACAATGATTGAAACTGACTTCCCAACAATACAAAACTTGGATTTTTCAAACCCGATACACGTTGAGCCAGTACTGTTTCCTTATTGTTGTCGGGATAACTGAATTTTCGTTCAGATACATTCTCAGATAAAAAAAGATATTGTGAAGTAAGTACATCCATAACACGATCAAATTCCTTATTTCCCGTAGTATCTAAAACAGAAACACTATCTGTTTTCAGTTCTTCTTTTTTAGGTAATACAGTAATAGAACCGGCTATATTAAACCCGACCGTAATATGAAAGCGACTATACGACATATACGAAAATGACCGCATTTTTTCCGGATTATTTCTGTCTGCATTATTAATAACTTCGTCAATTATACGGTGGGCAGGATTTATTCCCGGTAGAATTGTTACTTCAGATAAATAAAAAGCATTCTCTTCAAGCTGAATTTCAAAATAACGTTTATTCCCGATTTCTTCTTTTGTTATAGTTTTTGTGATATATCCCAGATAACTTACTTTTAAAAATTCTATCTTATCATATGATTCAATTGTAAAATATCCGTCAAGGTCTGTTGTTGTTCCATAATTGGAAGAACTATATATTATATTTACGAATGCCAGCGGTTCTTTGGTTTTGGAATCAATTACCTTTCCCCCGAATTTAGTCTGACAAAAAGAAGAAATGGTGAGGAAGACAAATAAAATAACAAATATTGGTTTATTTAATTTAAATTTTGCCATTAGTTTTTGGTTAAAGTATTTTATACTATCTGATCCTTGTATTTTTGAAATATATTCATTACAAACAATTGTATTTAACTAATTATTGTACTTCAACTTAGCCTAGTGCAATAGTACTGTAATACACCGCAAATATAATGCCATTCTAATTATTTACAAATTTTATGGGAAATTTTTATTCAAATTATAATAAATAATTTTAAAATTTTATGCTTCTATCATAAAAACACTATTCATACATCCCTGTTTTCAGTCTTATCACTTCTTTTTCACTGAGATATCTCCATTTTCCCCTGGGAAGGTTTAATTTTGTTAATCCGGCAAAATATACTCTGTCAAGTTTTTTGATATTATAACCGAAATGCTCGAAAATACGCCTTACTATTCTGTTCCGTCCGGAATGTAATTCTATGCCGATCTCATTCATGGCACCATCAACATAATCAATCTGATCAGCTGCAATAAGTCCGTCTTCAAGTTCAATTCCCGCAGCAATTTGCTCCATATCTTCAACCTTTAGCGGAGTTTCCAGAACAACATGGTAAATTTTCTTTTTATTGTATTTAGGATGTGTTAGTTTTTTTGTTAATTCACCGTCATTAGTTAAAAGTAATAATCCTGTCGTATTACGGTCTAACCTCCCTACCGGATAAATTCTTTCGGAACATGCATTTTTAAGAAGGTCCATTACTGTTTTTCGTCCCTGGGGATCATCAAGGGTCGTTACATAATCCTTAGGTTTGTTCAATAATATATAAACTTTTTTTTCGGGATTAACTCTTTCTCCGTTAAACTTCACCTCATCTCCCGGCATAACTTTTACCCCAAGTTCGGTAATAATTTTGCCATTAACACTTACCAATCCTGTAGTTATTAATGTATCAGCTTCCCTACGTGAACAAATCCCCGCATTTGCCAAATATTTATTTAACCTTGTGCCTTCTGTTTCCTTATACCCTGAATTCTTTTGACGGTTATGATTCATTTTTAAATTTTCCTGGCGCCCATCGGTAGAATAAGGATCATTCTCAAAAGATTTTATTTTATTTTTTCTTACAGGTTTATCGGAAAACTTCTTTTTATCTGTTACTTTTGCTTTTTTATAATCAGGAATTTCTGCATATTTTGAAGCCTTATCAAATTTCTTTCCGTAAGTTTTCGTTTTATCTGTTTTTTTATAAGATGGTTTATCTTTACCGGGTTGCATTTTATGATTCTTACCTGAATTATTATGTTGGGTTTTCATAGTCCTTATTATTTTTCACAAAGATAAAATTTAGTATTGAAATTAAAATCAAATAATATGTAATTATATAAAACTACTCATAAATCTATAATTAATAACGATATGAAATAATTCAAAAGTATTTTTATTTGTTTATTAATTTCAAAAAATTATACAATTAAGAAAAAATGAATATTTACTTTTTCTATATTTGCAGGTTTAATATTATAATGTATTTTTACATCGAAAAATAAAAAACTAAAATGATTATGAAAGTCAGAACAAACATAGCTTTAATAATTTTTTCCGGAATATTTCTAAGTTTAATTTTTTCCTGTAATTCAGGAAACGGGAAAAAGGGGGAAAGTACAAACGTCAATGACACTGTAGTACAGGAAAAAATTGTAAAAATAAATTACCCTAAAGATACTACTCAGGATGAAATTGCAGAACTATTAGCCGGTTATAGCGCTTCTGTTTTCGAAAATGTATTTACTGACAATATGAACTTCTGGAATGAGTATAAAATGTCAATAGATACCCCCTGGGCACGTATAACAGAAGAAAGATTGTCAAAAATGGACAATTGGAGTGAAAAAGAAGTATTATCTAAAATTAATGATACGGCTTTATTATTCTATCCATTTTCAGGTCCCGACTTTTTAAATGCATATCATCTTTTTCCAGGTTCAAATGAATATATATTGGTAGCAATGGAAAAGCTGGGTGTAATTCCCGATCTATTCAACATGGATGAAGAAAATATAAAAAAATATCTTGATGCTGTTAACTTTGCAATGAGAGATATATACAAAAGAAGTTATTTTATTACAGGTAATATGGATCAGGATCTAAGAAAACATAAAGTTGACGGAGTATTGCCGTTATTATATGTTTTTATTCAAAAAACCGGGCATGAGATTTACGAATTCGGTTATTACAGGCTTGAAAATGATGCAAAGACTTTTACTAAGATCGAAAAACCTACAAACTCTTTAAATGTACCTGAATGTATCAGATTCAAAGTTTTACAAAAAGGAGACAACAAACTAAAGGATATAACCTATTTTTATGCAGATATTTCTGATGATGGATTCATAAAAAATCCAGTATTCTTACAATATCTGAAAAATATACGCACTTGTAATACATTTATAAAATCAGCATCATATTTAAGTCATTACGAAACTTTCTCAAACATCAGGAATATTGTTCTGGATAAAGCTGATGCTTTATTGCAAGATGATACTGGTATTCCGTTCAGATATTTTGAAAAAGACTGGGACTATTATTTATATGGAGTATATGACAAACCTGTAAATGATTTCCCGTCAAAATACTTATTCCAGACAGATCTTGACAAAAAATATAAAACCGAAGAAGTAAAACCTCTTGATTTTTCTTTGGGATATCACTGGAGATCAGGAAATCAGAATTGGGTATTATATGTTAAGAAAAAACAAACCGAAAATATAACTACCGAATAATATCAGTCTAAACACAAATTCAATTTAAATAAAGTTTGATTTTTTGATATTGTGTTTTGTATTACACTTGTTTACTTCAAAATGTCATAATCATACATTTTAATATCAGCTCTGAATTATGATATTAATATAATATAATATGGTATAAACCCTTAATTAATACCCTATTTTCCCACTTTTAACCGGACTACCAAATATAATGTTTCTATATTATTATATTTTCTAACATGAAAAAATATATTTAAGAACATTTTATTGTCTTTCTATATGAACTAATTTAGCGTTCAATAGGATTCATTTTATGGAATTATTACTTTCCCCATATTTTTCTTTGTTCCTGATAATAATATTAGGATATACTCTCGGAGCAATCAACATCCGCGGAATAGGACTTGGGGTATCTGCAGTATTGTTTGTCGCTATGGTTTTCGGTTACTATGGGTTGGTAATTCCTCAGGATTTTAAACAGGTCGGGTTAGTATTATTTATTTTTACAATCGGATTTCAGGCTGGTCCTTCATTTTTTGAAACATTCAGGAAAGACGGTAAAAAACTTCTGATACTTGCATTTGTAATTGTTGTAAGCAGTGCTATTGTTTCAGTAATTTGCGGTTATTCTTTCGGTTTCTCCGGTGAACTTACCGGAGGTTTATTTGCCGGAGCTATAACAAGCACTCCGGGATTGGCAGCAATAACTGAGTTATCGCATAGCAATGAGGCAACAATAGGATATGGTCTTTCATATCCTTTCGGAGTTATTGGGGTAGTTATTTTTATCAAATTTCTTCCCCGTTTATTCAATATGGATATAAAAAAAGCTGAAGAAAATTACAACGAAAACCTTAATATAAAATATCCTAAAGTACTAAGCCGGAACTTTATTGTCGAAAATGAACATGTATATGGAAAAAGTATTGCAGAACTGGAATTAAGAAAAAAAACAGGTGCTAATATTTCCAGGGTATTACAAAACGGATGTGCTTCTACCCCACATTCACATACAATACTTGAAAAAGGGGCAATAATAAGGGCAGTAGGGACAGCCGAAGACCTTAGCAAAGTACAGGAACTTTTAGGTCCTCCTACTGAATTACACATATCATTAGGATCAGATTATAATGTAAAATATATTGTTGTAACAAACAAAAAAGTTCTTAATAAAACTTTATCCAAACTCGACCTCCAGAATAAATATAACGTTGTTATTACCAGAATAAAAAGAAGTGGATTGGAATTTTGCGCTTCTCCTGATATAAAAATACAATTTGCAGATAAATTAAAAGTTGTAGGAACTAAAGAAGATATAGACAAACTTTCGGAGTTAATTGGCGATGAAGCAAATAAAGTTTACGAAGCAAACTATATTCCGGTAGCATTAGGTATTGTCCTTGGAATTTTGCTGGGAAAACTAAAACTGGAAATAGGAGAATTTGAACTTTCCTTGGGATTAACCGGTGGTGTTATGACAGTAGCAATAATAATGGGTAGGTTAAGAAAGGTCGGACCTGTTGTGTTTTCTGTTACAGGTGCGGCAAACAGCATATTAAGACAAATAGGTTTATTATTATTCTTAGCATCTGTTGGAGCAGAAGCCGGTTCTAATTTAGTAGAAATTTTAAAAGAAAATGGCCTTAAACTATTTTTTTCCGGAGTGCTGATAACATTAATACCTATGATAATTGGAGTTTTTCTGTCAAAATTCTTCCTGAAAATAGATGTTCTACAGTTATTAGGTGGAATTGCCGGCGGAATGACCAGTACTCCCGGACTTGCAGTAGCAACATCAATGACCAAGGCTAATTCTCCCGGAGTTGCCTATACTACAATATATCCGATTGCTATGATATTAGTAATTTTATGTGTACAGATTATTTATATGATCTTATAGTAATACTTTTTCAGCATAAATTAAGCTATGAGTTAAGTGCCATTTGGGAAGCGCCATCGCAACTTGAAAAATTTTACATCACCTCCCATAAAACAACTTCCTATACTCCACCGGCGATTTCCTTGTATTCTTTTTGAAGAACTTACTAAACGAAGCTTGGTCGGAGAAATTTAATTTATCAGCTATCTGCTGAATTGTAAGTTGATGATTACGAAGTAAAAGAATCGCTTCCATTAAAATATTGTCGCTGATTACTTTGATAGAGGTTTTTCCTGTGATTTCTTTAATTACTCTGGATAAATAAATCGGGCTAATATGCAATTTATCAGCATAAAAAGAAACTTGATGTTCCTTGATTCCGTATTTTAAAAGCAAATCAAAGAATCGAACTGCTATTTGTTCATAAGTAGTTTGTTGTGCAGCCAAAGTGTTTGTCTGGAATTGCTGCATCATAATATTCCATATTTCAAAAACAAGATTAGCTAAACTATTTGTTATCAATCTTTCCTGATAGAAATGTTCCGACCGCAGCATATCGGATTTTAAAGTTTGAATAGTATCTATCAATCTGTCGGCATCATTTTCCTGTAATTCAATAATCGGATTGACTTTCCCTGAATTAACTATTTCCAAAGGCGGTTTTTCATCTTTGGTTGAGCTTCTGAAAAAATCATGTTCCGCCATAATATGCAATCCTTTAAAATCTTCCGATGACGAAACGTTATTGATAATATGCCTGTCAATCAAGGTAAACAAACTATTTTTCTTGACAGTATAGTTTTTATAATCAATCGTAATATGAAATTCGCCTTCCATAACAAGAAAAATAGAGAAAGCATTCAGTCTTATGGGTATAAGCATACGATTTTCGTCATTATTTGCCAAATGTCCGAGTTCCACAACAATTATTTTATTCTGATAATTATGCACATCGAGGGTATGAATCTCTTCGATAAAATCGGTTAATTCTCTTAATTGCGAACTTGTTTCCATTTTTGTTTTATTTATTTCGACTGCAAAGATAGCAAAAGCAGTTTAGTGAAACAGAAAAACAGACAAATGTTTTCTTGTATTTCATTGATAAAATCAATATATCTATAGATAAAGTAAAAAATGGACAAATTTTGGTTGAATTAAGACATGCCCAATTTGAGGATTTTGTAGGATTTTTGTAGTCGCAAATTAACAATCATATTTTCAAATAAATAGAGTAAAAGAATGAATAAAAAAACAGTCATCAATGCCATAATAATTTTATTAATAGGCTTAATTTCAAGTTCATGCAAAGAGAAAACTTCTCCGCAAAATATGGAGAACGATTACAAATTACTGGAAGTCAGTTTAAGTAATCAAACGCTTTCCACCCACTATTCGGCATCTATCAAAGGGCGGCAGGACATTGAAATTCGTCCGCAAGTTTCCGGTTTGATTACGGAAATCTTAGTTACGGAAGGCGAAACGGTTCGCAAAGGACAGACCTTATTTATCTTAGAGCAAGTTGCTTACAAGGCAGCATTGGAAACGGCAAAAGCCAATGTCGAAGCCGCAAAAGCGAAAGTTGAAACCGAGAAACTGACCGTCGCCGCCAAAGCAGAACTCTACGCCGAAGAAGTCATTTCATTATATGATTTGCAGACTTCGCGAAATTCGCTCAAAACTGCGGAGGCACAACTCGCGCAGGCGCAAGCACAAGAGATCAACGCACATAATGACTTGTCTTATACTGTAATCAAAAGTCCGAGTGATGGTGTTGTCGGCACATTAACTCATCGTGTAGGAACTTTGGTAAATTCCTCTATTACAACTCCATTAACCGTTATTTCCGACAATTCGGATATGTATGTTTATTTCTCCATGACTGAAAATCATATACTTTCGCTTACTCGTCAATACGGTTCATTAAATAAAGCCATCGCCGCCATGCCGGAAGTAGAACTGAAACTAAGTGATGGAAATGTTTACGAAAAGAAAGGTCGCATTGAAACCATCAGCGGTATTATCGACAAGACCACAGGAGCAGTCAGCGTGCGAGCGGCATTTCCAAATGAAAATGGAATTTTGTTAAGTGGTGGCGCAGGCAATGTTGTTTTTCCTTATGAAATGGAAAATGTTATCGTCATTCCGCAAGCCGCTACTTATGAATTGCAAGATAAAATATTCGTCTATAAAGTTGTAAATGGCATAGCAGAATCTACGGAGATACAAGTATTTCAAATAAATGATGGCACAACTTACATTGTAGAATCAGGACTTTCTATTGGCGATATTATTGTTGCGGAAGGCGCAGGATTATTAAGAAACGGAATAGTAATAACATCGGGAAATGAATAGGAGGTAACAGTATGACAATAAAAACATTCATAGATCGTCCGATCCTTTCCGCAGTAATTTCCATCATAATTGTAATAATCGGGATTATTGGTTTAACTTCTCTTCCCATCGAGCAATATCCTTCCATCGCAACGCCAACGGTAATGGTTTCGGCAGCTTATACCGGAGCCGATGCCCAAACGGTGCAAAATAGCGTTATCATTCCGTTGGAAGAAGCGATTAACGGCGTTGAAAATATGATTTACATGACTTCAAGCTCCAGCAATAACGGCTCGGCTTCGATTTCGGTATATTTTGAACAGGGAACCGACCCCGACATGGCGGCAATCAACGTGCAAAACCGCGTTTCACAGGCGAGCGGACAACTTCCGGCAGATGTTACCAAAGGCGGCGTAACTGTCAGCAAGATGCAAAACAGTCAGGTAATTATTTTCAATATTTACAGCAGCGATGACCGTTTCGATGAGTTGTTCCTTTCCAATTACATGAATATTAATATTGTACCGCAAATTCTTCGTATAGATGGCGTGGGCGGTGTCGATGTACTCGGCTCGGATTATGCCATTCGCATTTGGTTGAATCCGGCATTGATGGCGCAGTACGAACTTGTTCCGCAGGATATTGCCAACGTTCTGAGCGAACAAAATATAGAATCTCCAACAGGAAATTTCGGCGAAAACTCCGGTAATATGTTTCAATATTCGATGAAATATCGCGGTCGTTTTGAAACGCCTGAGGAGTTTGGCGAATTAGTTATTCGTTCGCTTCCCGATGGCGAAGTGTTAAAGCTGAAAGATGTTGCCGATATTGAATTGGGCGCACAAAGTTACACCATGACCGGTACGGCAAACGGACATCCGGGTTGCGTGTGCATGGTTTCTCAAACCGCCAATTCCAATGCTCGCGATATTGCCATACAAGTTGAAAAATTGTTGGAAGACCTTGAAAGCAATTTACCGTCCGGAGTAAAAATCGGGATTGTACAAAATGTGCGGGATTTTCTCGACGCTTCCATCAAAAATGTGCTTATGACATTGTTTGAAGCGATGTTATTGTGGTTATCCTCGTAGTTTATATTTTCCTTCAAAACGCCAGATTAACGCTGATTCCAATGGTCGGTATCATCATTTCATTGATTGGTACATTTGCGGCATTATGGTTGGCAGGTTTCAGTATAAATTTGCTGACATTGTTTGCGCTTGTGCTTGCTATCGGCACGGTGGTCGACGATGCTATTATTGTTGTGGAAGCGATACAGGCGAAACTCGACCAAGGTTACAAATCCGCTTATCAGGCAACTGTGGATGGAATGAAGGGAATCACTTCGCCGATTATTGTCAGTACCATGATTTTTATGGCGGTTTTTATTCCTGTAACTTTTATGGGCGGCACATCGGGAACATTTTTTACGCAATTCGGAGTAACAATGGCAGTTGCGGTTGGTATTTCCGCTGTAAATGCCTTAACGCTTAGTCCTGCATTATGCGCTTTATTAATTCGTCCCGAAAAAGATTCAGGCGAAGGCGGAAAATCATTTCAACAACGTTTCCGCAAAGGATTCAATACTGCATTTCATACAATTACAAATCGTTATGCTGGAGGAGTGAAATTTTTACTGAAACGTAAATGGTTGGCAGGCGGAATATTGGCGGTAGCAATAGCATTGCTTGTTTTAGCAATGACGAATACAAAAACCGGACTTGTCCCTGATGAAGACCAGGGAATGCTTTTTGTCAATGTAAATACGGCTCCCGGAACCACGCTCAGTCAAACGCAAGAAGTGATGACGAAAGTGGAAGAAGTGATTAAAACGATTCCGCAAGTTGCCGAATATTCCAACAATGCCGGTTTCGGAATGCTTTCGGGACAAACGCCTACTACCGGAATGATTATGGTGCGTTTGAAAGATTGGAGCGAACGCAAAGGCAAAAATGACGATATTAATTCTGTTATAAATGAAATTTATGCACGTACTGCCAATATCAAAAACGCACAAATTTTTGTGATGGCCCCGCCGATGATTATCGGATATGGCGCCGGAGACGGATTTGAACTCTATACGCAGGATAGAGCAGGAAATTCGGTTGAAGATTTATATTATGCAACACAGGATTTTGTTGCAAAACTCAACGAACGTCCCGAAATCGGAATGGCATATTTCACATTTGACATTAAATATCCGCAGTATTCTGTGGAAGTCGATTTTACAAAATGCAAACGGCAGGGAATTTCACCAAATGAGGTTTTATCTACTATTTCAAGTTATTACGGCGGAGTTTATAGTTCCGACATCAACCGTTTTTCAAAAGTTTATCGCGTGATGATGCAGGCTTCGCCCGAATATCGTTTAGACAAGGAATCGCTCAATAATATTTTTGTAAAAACGAACGAAGGAATGGCGCCTGTCGGTCAGTTTGTTACATTGACAAAAACATATGGCTCTGAAAATATCAGCCGTTTCAATATGTTTAATTCGATTGCGATAAATGGCTCTTTAGCAGATGGTTATAGTTCGGGTGATGCCATTACCGCTATAAAAGAAATAGCGCAACAATATCTTCCGACAGGATATGGCTATGAATTTGGAGGAATGAGCCGCGAAGAATCGGGAAGTTCCAACAATACCATCATTGTCATCGCTTTGTGTATGTTGTTCATCTTCTTGATTCTATCAGCATTGTACGAAAGTTTTTTGATTCCGTTTGCCGTGATTCTGTCCGTTCCCATCGGATTGATGGGCAGCTTTTTGTTCACATGGATATTCGGATTGGAAAACAATATTTATCTGCAAACTGGCGTGATAATGCTCATCGGATTGCTCTCCAAAACCGCTATCCTAATCACCGAATTGGCGCAACGCTACAGAAAAGAAGGATTAAGCATTTTCGATTCTGCTTTACGAGCCGCCAAAGAGCGTCTTCGTCCTATTTTAATGACTGCCTTAACTATGATAGTGGGATTGCTCCCATTGGTATTTGCATCGGGAGCGGGAGCAAATGGAAATATTTCACTCGGAGTAGGAACTGTTTTCGGCATGACGATAGGAACTTTGGCGTTGCTGTTTATTACGCCGACTTTGTTTGCTGTGATGCAATATTTGCAGGAAAAAGTTCCATCGAAACTAAAGATGGAAATTAAAAAATAAAAATTATTATTCCATTCTTGCCACGAAGTGGCAAGTTAATTCAGCCCAATGGCAACGCCTTGGGTAAAAGGACAAAACAAAAGACAAACGGGCTGAAAGCCCAAGTTAATAAAGAAATTAAAACAAGAAAATTGAAAAATAGCGTCGACATATTAGGCACACAAAAAGAGGGAAAGCTATTATACCAATATGCTTTGCCGTCGATTATCGCAATGGTTGCGCAATCATTGTACAACCTTGTTGATAGCGTTTTCATAGGTCATGGAATTGGTGTTTTGGCGATTGCAGCTTTGTCAATAGCGTTGCCGTTAATGAATTTGAGTTCTGCTTTAGGTTCATTGGTCGGCACTGGGGCATCAACGCTCATAGCGCTTAAATTAGGAGAGAATGATAAAAAATCGGCAAGTCTCTGTGCCGGAAATGTTGTTTTGTTGAATTTGATCATCGGTGTATGTTACACGGTTTTAGTTTTAATATTTTTAGACCCGATTCTGATATTTTTTGGAGCAAGCGAAGACACGCTTCCGTTTGCATGGGATTATATGCAAATCATAATCATCGGGAATATTTTTACCCAATTATTCATCGGATTAAATGAAGTAATACGTTCATCGGGCTATCCGCAGAAAGCGATGAAATTGATTTTACTGGCTGTTATTCTCAACTGCTTCTTGGACGCTCTTTTTATTTTCGGATTTGGCTGGGGTATCAAAGGAGCTGCGTATGCGACTGTTTTGGCGCAAATTATTGCCTTAATGTTTGAAATAAAACATTTGACAAACAAAGCTCATGTTATTCATTTTAAACGCGATATCTTTCATTTTAAAAAGAATATTGCTTTGCGAATTATTACAATTGGTCTCTCGCCGTTTATTGTTAATCTTTGTAGCAGCTTGGTAGTCATTATATTCAACAATAAATTCAAACAATATGGCGGTGATTTGTATATCGCCTCATACGGAATAGTCAACAGATTGCTTACCATTGTCTTTATGATTCTGATAGGATTGGCGCAGGGAATACAGCCGGTACTCGGATATAATTTCGGGGCAAAATTGTATTCGCGAGTAAAGAAAACATTGAACTTAACGTTATTATGCGGAATCGGGATTGCCGGTTTTGCATTTATTCTTTTTCAATCTTTTCCGGAATTATTGAGCAAATTATTTACCCTTGATTCGAAATTAATCGGCTTGTCTTCAAAAGGATTACGTATTATGAGCACCATGTTGCCTTTGGTCGGGTTTCAGGTTGTCGCCTCCAATTTCTTTTTATCTATCGGCTACGCTAAAAAATCAATATTCCTTTCGCTTACGCGCCAATTTTTATTTCTTATTCCTTTTATTCTGATATTACCGGCATTGTGGGGTATCAATGGTGTTTGGGCAAGCGCCCCAGTTGCCGATTTTATTGCAGCTGCTGTTACTGGAATAATGTTATTATTTCAAGTTAAAAATTAAGAGCTAAGAGTTGAAAATGAGGAAAATATATCAAATAACCGAGTTGCCTGCTTTGCAACTTTTACGAAAAACTTTCTATTTTTTGCAGTTAAATAAAAATATATCTAATTCATAATATAAATTATATGTTTATGTATCAAAATACAAAATCGAAGATTAAACTCTTAATTCTTAACTCTTCACTCTTAATTCTCGTCAGCGGTTGCGGAATCTATACAAAATATTCCCGTCCTGAAGAAATCCGTACAGACAATATTTTCGGCGAAAACGTAGAAACAACCGATACAACAACTATAGGAAATCTGCAATGGACAGAAGTATATTCCGATTCTTACTTGCAAGAATTGATTCAGAAAGGTTTGGAAAATAACACCGATTTGCAAATCGCACGGTTACGAATCAATCAGGCGCAGGCGTCGTTGAAATCGGCGAAATTGGCATATACGCCTTCTGTATCTGTTAATCCGTCCGGAACCATCAGCAGTTTTGACGGACAATCGTCAAGCAAGACTTACGAATTGCCAGTAAGCGCAAGTTGGGAAATAGACATTTTTGGAAAGTTGACCAATCAAAAACGACAATCAGAGGCAACTCTCGAAGAAAGCGAAGCCTACAAACAAGCCGTTCAATCCCAATTGATTGCCAATATTGCCAACTATTATTACACATTGTTGATGCTTGACGAACAATTGCGGGTATCACAACAGACCGCCGAAAATTGGAAAGGCAATGTTAAAACCTTGCATGCATTAAAGAAAGCAGGCGAAACCAACGAAGCCGCTGTTTCGCAAGCGGAAGCCAACAAATGTTCGGTGGACGCTTCGGTGTTAAATCTAAAATTGCAAATTACGGAAATCCAAAATTCGTTATGTGCTTTGCTCGGCGATGTTCCGCAAACGATAGAACGCGGAAGTTTTAAAAATCAAACCTTTCCGCAAGAATTATCCGTAGGCATTCCTGTTCAGTTGCTTTCTAACCGCCCTGATGTAAAATATGCCGAAGCCTCGTTGAAGAAAGCATTTTACTATACTAACGAAGCGCGTTCCTATTTTTATCCTTCGCTGAATTTGAGCGGAATGTTAGGTTGGACAAACAGTGGCGGCGGCATCGTTACCAATCCCGGCGCATTGATTTGGCAAGCAGTTGGTTCGCTCACTCAACCTATTTTCAATCAAGGAACCAACAAAGCTCGCTTCGAAATTGCCAAATCCCAACAAGAGGAAGCAAAACTAACTTTCCAACAAACCATTTTAGATGCGGGAGCGGAAGTCAATACCAATCTTGCCAAATATCAAACTGCGAAAGAGAAAGTCGCCCTTTACGAAAAACAAATTCAACTGCTTGAATCTGCCGTCAAATCAACCCAACTGTTGATGCAACACGGAACAATAAATTATCTCGAAGTACTCACGGCGCAACAAACTTTATTAGATGCAGAGCTTTCGCAAATTTCTAATCGCTTTGATGAAATACAAAGTGTTATTAATTTGTATAGCGCGTTGGGAGGAGGAAGTAACTAAAATTGAAAGATTTTTATAACTTTGGAAATAGTAAAGAGTAGCAAAACGGCATTAACAAGCAGTTTGAACGCAATGCGGGTGTAGTCCCGCAGAAAGTGCGTACAAAATTGGAAGTTTATCTCCCGCAGGAAAGTTCTGGAAACCCGCACTGCGTCAAGCTGCTGCCCGTTGTGTGTCATGCACAAGTATCTTACAACATAATAAAATTAGATATGATTATACAGTTTTCGCACAATGGAAAAGAATTAAATATGACTTCAAAAAAGTCTGATAAATACCGATTTGAATCTTTATCTAGTGGTTATCGATTTTGGAATAATGAACCAAATCATAAAAGAAAATTCATGAAACATAAAGGTTGGTATTTAGAAAATATTGGTAACAAATTTTCTATTATTCCACAACAAGCGGAATTATTTTTCTGGGGAGAGTGGGAACCGCAGTCTCGATTTGAATTAACTGGAAATCCATATTCAGCAAAAGGAGGTTTACCACATGCAATTCATTATCCTCTGTTTTCAAATAATAGTTTAGGTATTCATAATACAGATCCTTTTGTTTTTGGAGAATCATTTTATTACACAAACTGTAAGCAAAAACGAAAAGGGCGTGGGGAGGAGATGCTTAATTTATCAAGAGGTTCAATTATTCTATTTGGCTCTGAAATCAATAAGAGTGAGTTTATAATTGATACAGTTTTTGTCGTATCCAATAACGAAACTGTTAAAGACTACAAAAATCACATTGATGATTATCCATATATTTTAAGACAGGTGACAATTGAATTAAAAGAAAGAGAATTGCAAGATTGGCATACATTATATAAAGGTCAAATGTATGATTTAAATAGTTCTTATGCTAAAAATATTGCATCTACATTTTGTTTTTTTCCATGCAAAGTGAATTGTGGAAATAAAGGATTTGAAAGGCCCATAATAAATTGGGAAGACTTCAACTTACAAAAACCAGGAGCAGGAACAGTACTTCACACAATTAAGGACATCGCAGAAAAGGAATTTTGGAATAAATTGGTTGAAGTGTTATTAAGAGAAGGTTATTCGTTAGGTGTACAATTAGACTATCCTTTGTTAGAAGAAATTATTGATATTTCGAAGTCAAAGAAGAATTCAAAAAACAGTTGTCATGTGAAAAAACACGAATGCACAACAAACTCTTAGCTTATCATAATATATGGCGCAAACTCGCATAAATTTGTGTGGGAATTTAGGAAGACGCTCATACGAACATTTTTGCCCCCCCCGCGCTATGACAAGCTGTCGGGCGTTATTCAAATATTAGTCTCTCCAACATATTCCATAACAAACCTGGCGGTATTACGGCTTCTTTGTTCCAGCAATATCTTTCGCCCTTTTGTCATTTTTTCAATAGAATCCGGGTTATAATATCTTATGGTAATTAATTCTGTTTTCAAATTATATTTCACAAAATAATCTTCCTGTAACTCCGAAATCAGAGAGTCAAAGTTCCTGGAATCTCCATCAATTGATGCGGAAAAACTCACAGCCGAATTTTGGGTAATATTTACTTTTATTTTATATTTAGCAAAAAGACCGAATATCTTACTCATATTTTCTTCCACTATAAAAGAAAAATCCTTGGACCAGATCGACAATAAAGTCTGATTTGATTTTAAAATATATATAGGTATAAGATCCAATTTATAACTGAGTTCCTTTATTTCAGTCCCTTCGCTATCCGGGTCATAAAAGGATTTTACATATAACGGAATATTTTTATTTTCAATAGGTTTTATTGTTTTGGGATGAATAACTTTAGCTCCGTAAAATGCTAATTCGACTGCTTCCCTGAAAGATAGCACATTCAGCTTTTCTGCAAATTTAAATTTAGCAGGATCAGCATTCATAATTCCGGGAACGTCTTTCCATATCGTAACATTTTCGGCATCAAGCATATATGCAAGAGCAGATGCCGTATAATCAGAACCTTCCCTTCCAAGTGTAGTACAATTACTATTTATATCACGTCCGATAAATCCCTGGGTTATATAAATATTATTACCGGTACAAAAAACATTTCTGGCTTTTTCTGTTGATCTTTCCCAAAGCATTTTAGCATCCCTATGGTTAGAGTCAGTAGTAATAACATCTCTTATATCTATAAAAACACTGTCCTTTCCAACTTCTTTAAGATACTCCGAAAAAATCACAGTACTGAACAATTCTCCAAAACTAACTATTCCGTCGTATTCCAAATCATAGTTTTTGGAAGGAGCAATGTTTATTCTTCCGTTTAATTCGTCAAAATACTTTCCCAACAGTTTTCTGACTTCTACAGAATGACCACCAAATGCTTCATTGATATATTGAAAATGAAAATCCTTTATTTTTTCAAAAAGTAAAAATTTATCATCCTGATTATAAAAATATGAATTAACCAGTCTTTCCAGAGCATTAGTAGTTTTGTCGATAGCGGACACAACTACTATCAAATTATTATGTTTACTTATAATTTGAGCAACATTTTGCAATGCTAAAGCATTTTTTATTGATGCTCCGCCAAATTTATAGACTTTCATTTTCAATTAACGCTTCTTTTTTCTTTATTTGTCTCGCATCAGATGCAGTTTTATTTAAGAATAAAATTTCCTTTGCAATTACACGTAATATAGTGTAGGCCGGAATAGCCAGCATCATTCCGACAACTCCATAAACGCTGCCGGCAATAATAATAACCAGATATATTTCTATCGGATGTGCTTTAATACTCTTTGAATAGATCAAAGGCTGGAACAATACATTGTCAATGATCTGTGCGATTGCAACAACTACTATAACTTTAAAATCAAGCAGAAGTATTTCAGAATAAAAATCAAGATTTATATTTCCGATAGTTATCAGAACAACTCCAAGTCCTGCTCCTATCCACGGTCCCAGATACGGAATTATATTTAACAGCCCTCCTATGATCCCAACCAGTAAAGCCAGATTAAAGTCAACACCTACTATATAAAAACCTGTAGTGAACAAGGTCATCATGCAAAGCATTTCCAGAATGACCCCGAACAAATATCTTGTTATAAGTGTTTTTATTGAATTTACAATTATTTTTAATTCTCCCTTTATAACCTCAGGTGTTATGTCTAAAATGCTTTTTTTTATCCGTTCTTTATCTTTAAGAAAAAAGAAACTAATAAACACTACGGAAAAGATAGTAAGAAAAAAAGTCCATGCTGTACCTCCTATACTATTAATTAATGAACCAACCGATTGGAAACTTAAAATAGATGAAATTTTTGACAGGACAAAATCTTCAACAGAAAAATCAGGTTCATTGAATAATTTGGTATTTCTGACAAAATCATCTATTTCTTTTATTGGTTTTTCCAAACCTTCGGAAACTGTTTCAATATCTATAGCCTGGAATTTTGATACCTGATCGGCTATCAACGGTACAAAAATGCTTATAAATAATGCAAAAACAGAACCGATAATAATCAATGTCAATAAAGAAGCAAGCCATCTTGGAAAACCAAACTTTTTAATCCTGATTTTATCAAACAAATTCATTAAAGGCGAGCCTACCATGGTTATAAATAGAGACAACAATAGCCAAACAAAGATATTACCAAAGTAGGAAATAAAAAGAACAGTTATTATTGCAAATACCAGTCCTACTATAAACTTTTGATATTTTTCCATTTATAGTTTTTTTACAAAAATAAGTAATCTTATTTAAACCGGGTCAATCGCTTAAATAAAAATTATAATTAGTCTTTACAGCTTAAATTCAAAGGTATTTTATTAATCCTCTCTATATGCCTGCCAGCTTCAAATTCTGTATTCAAAAATATATCAACAATTTTTACAGCTTCTTCTTCAGTAATAAATCTTGCCGGTAAGGCACATATATTTGCATCATTATGCCGGCGTGCTAGCTCTGAAATTTCTTCATTCCAACACAATGCTCCTCTTATTTGCTGATGCTTGTTTACCGTCATATTAATTCCGTTTCCGCTACCACATAATGAGAAACCGAGATCACATGTCCTATTTTCCACTGCTTCCGCTAAAGGATGTGCATAATCCGGATAGTCGGATCTCTCAGCAGAATAAGCGCCATAATCTTTTACTTCATAATTTTTGGACTTTAAATAATCCATTAAGAACTGTTTTAATTCAAATCCTGCATGATCGCAAGCAAATCCAATTGTTTTCATCTTTTTCTTTTTAAAATTCTTATTTATCCATTTTGGTGCAATAATAGCTCCTATAATTAAATAAGGATAATATGTTATTAATCTCCATACTAAAACCATTAATATCACAAAGCCTGCTACAGGTACAAAATCAGCCATATAGCTTGTAAAAATAGTTTCCACAAAGCCGCTGCCGCCAGGTGTAGGCATAACAAGCATCATAATCCACATTATCAGCTGACGGGCAAAAATAAGCAAATGATCATATGCAGATAACAGATACTCTGAAGAATTAGTACCTAGCGCAAATATAAAAGCCAGCAATAAAAAATTCAGTACCCAATACCTGGAAGTCCATGATAAAAATGTGGCTATTGTTGATTTAAACCAGAATTTGAAAGATTTGTTTTTCAATTCGACATTGGAAATTTCAAAATCTTTTGACATTTTTTCTGCTGCAGGCAGCCATCTTTTCAGAAAACGTATTTTAAATATTTTTCTTACAAGTTTTGCAAAGAATCCGGGATTTAAAAATATCGAATACCCCATTAGGACTGTCCATGCAAGTTTTAATGAATATCCTGTAATTGCAAAATAAAAGAACTGATTGGTAAATGTATTACTGTTTCCAATGTTAAATAGTTCGATACGTGAAAAAAACAAAAACATTAAAGGAAACATTATGCTGAAATACAATTCATCAAGGAAGGATGTTGCAATAACAATAGAAGTACTTTTTCCTACCGATAACCCTTCTTTCCAGATAAAAATAGTGGCCAGTGCGGTTCCTCCGACAGCCGAAGGAGTTATTGCAGAACTAAACTCCCATAACATTATTATCCTGAAACATTTGATCCATGACAACTGATTTGAAGACAAAATCCTTAGTCTTATCATATAACCAAGATCACGGAAGATCATCATCAAAAAGGCTATAAAAATAAAACCTATTGAAGCTACTGAAAAATGTAAAACAGAAAAATCCAGTTTGTCGAAATCCCTTATAAGAAACCATGCAATTATACCAAGCCCAAGAACTGTTGGAAGTATAATCCTTGAAAGTTTCAGATTATTGTCAATGGTTTTGTTTCCCGTTTCAGACATGACGGCAAAATAATACTTTTACAGAATATTACGAAATTTTTTTACCCCGGCTAAAAATTGAAAAATTAAAAATAACAGGTCAAGTTAGACTTTATGGCACTGAGGCTTACTCCTTTTTATTTATAAGTATCCGAAATCCCTTAAATTAAAATCATTATTCCTCCAGTCTTTTTTTACTTTCACAAAACATTCCAGAAAGATTTTTTTACCAAAAAATTTTTCCATTTCCAAACGGGCTTCAGTAGCAGTTTTTTTTAATGAACTTCCTTTGTGTCCAATTATTATTCCTTTTTGGGTTTGACGTTCCACTATTATTACTGCCTTAATCCTGATTATTTGTTCTTCTTCTTTAAATTCTTCCACTACAACTTCACTGGAATACGGGATCTCTTTTTGGTAATTTTGCAGTATTTTTTCACGTATTATTTCAGATACAATAAATCTTTCGGTTTTATCGGTTAACTGGTCTTTAGGAAACCAGGCCTCTCCTTCGGGTAAAAGAGCAAAAATTTTATCAAAAACTTTATCAGTATTAACTTTATTTAATGCAGATATTTCAAAAATCTCCGCATCAGGCAGGTTTTCTTTCCAGAAATTTCTTAATTCTTCGATTTGTTCGCCTGATGCAAGATCTATTTTATTAATGAGGCATAAAACAGGAACTTTTACTTTTTTCAATTTTTCAATATATTCAATATTTTTTGAAGGAGTTTCCACTACATCAGTAACATACAAAAAAATATCGGCATCTTCAAAAGAAGAAACAACAAACGACATCATCTTTTCCTGAAGTTTATAATGAGGTTTTATTATACCCGGAGTATCACTATAAACTATTTGAAAATCATTTCCGCTTACTATTCCCAATATACGATGACGCGTTGTCTGTGACTTGGATGTTATTATTGATATTCTTTCTCCTACAAGTTCATTCATCAAAGTTGACTTTCCAACATTAGGATTTCCGATTATATTTACAAAACCTGATCTGTGCATAAAAAATATTTTATGCAAAAATGGAAAAATTCTCTGAACTTTTATAATTTTACATTGAATTATGGATATAGAAATATTACGTGAATATTGTTTAAGTAAAAAAGGAGTTACGGAATGTTTTCCTTTTGATGAAGATACTCTCGTCTTTAAAGTAGGATCCAGGATGTTTGCCTTTTCATCCCTGGAAAGGTCGTGTAACATAACTTTAAAATGCGATCCTGACAAAGCTATTGAATTACGTGAAAAATATACTTCAATTACAGGGGCATTTCATATGAATAAAACATACTGGAATAGTCTGAATATTGATGGTTCAATTCCACAAAACTTAATACAAGACCTTATTGACCATTCTTATGATTTAGTTTTTGCAAAATTATCACGCAAAGAAAAAGAAAAAATAATTTAAATAATTTTTTTGCAAGCATGAAATACATCTTTTTAATAATTTTTACCATTTTTTTTATTATCTCATGCAAAACCAATTACCCTGAAGTAGGAAAAGATAATCTTATCTTTATTAATTATTATAATTTTTATGATGATAATGAGATTGTTAATACAGACAGTTTAATTCTTTTCAAAACATTCAGGAATGATTCTGTATTTTTTGAATATTCCCGTTTCAGAGATACATCTTCAATATATTCGTTTTCAAAAAGCACATACGATAATTCTCTGATAAAGGTGTGTAATGAATACTTATGTCCTCTCCTATCTTCAAGAAATATTTCTGTCAATGGTAAAAACCATATAATTCGCCAATATTATTATGATGATAAAAAAAATATAGATGAAGAAACTATTTTCTTTTTCAACGACAATTATGGAGTATTAGCCGAATATAGCATTAAATGGTCATACTTTTTTTCTTCAATAAAATATGATGAAGTTTCACAAATATTGTTTGACAGTATAATCAACAATAAAGAAGATCTAAAGAGATATATAAAAAGATAGATCCGGTTTTTTACATAATATTTCATATATTTTGTATAATATTAATAAAAAAACCTGTTTAACAAGGCAACGATTTTTATTTTTTTCTGGTCTTTAAAAAATAATGTAAAATAATAATTTAGATTTATCAAGGCTTATATCGGTTTTGATAAAGTTTTTTATTTTTTTTCTTTATTTTAGGCAACGAAATAAAGAAAAAAATTGTCCATACTTATGAACAATATATTTTTTTTTTAACTTTGCATACTAAAGAAGAATATTAAAATAAAAACTTAAAAATTAATTCTTATGAAAAAAACACTGTTAAAAAGTCTGTTTTTTGCTTTCCTGAGCCTGATGGCGCTTTCTGCTGTTTCTCAGAAAGTACAAGTCGACAATAGGCTAAAAGCTTGTTTTGATGCTGACTATCTGGTAAATTTACAGAATGGTCCATCCAGTATCACACTGGAAATATTAAATTTCAGCCTGGACCACGCATGGTACAAAGCCGACGAACTTAAAGAAAAAATCGACGGATTTGAATATTTATATTATAAAGACATTTCCACAGGAGAACGTTCTGATAAAAGAGTTGAAAAAATCGACTGGAATAATATAAATATTTATGAGTATTATTTCGATCAGGGTGGAAATAACAGAACTTTCTATAAAATAGGAGATACGGGTACGATAATAGGTTTTTATTCCTTAGTGGAAGTAGCCGATATGTTTAACAAAGAAAAAGGACGTAACCATGAATAAGATTATTATTACTTTAATGCTGTTTTTCATAGGATTAACAGCCATGTCCCAAACCTTTCTGATAAGCGATGATTTAGGGACAGCAGAAAGCTCAACCTGGACATGTTCCGGAACATTGTATGATTCCGGAGGAGCAGGCAGCAACTACAACAACGATGAAAATTATACCGGTACAATCTGTAGTGATAACGGGTCTACAATTACTATAACATTTACAGAATTTGATACTGAATTAAATTATGACTTTTTAACTATAATTGACGGTCCTATCGAAGATGCTCCCGTACTGGTCGCATCTGCAAGCGGAACATCGTTACGCGGACGTTCATTTACTTCATCATCCAACTGTCTGACGTTTGTATGGACTTCCAACTCAACAAATACCAGACCCGGATTTGCCGCAAATATAACATGCGGAATGAACTGTCAGGCTTTTACAGTTAACCATCAAAGTTCAACCACTCCAATGACTGATGGTACCAATTTTATTGACTTGTGTCAGGGGACAGAACTTACAATAACTGTTACCGGTACCTACCCTAATAACGGAAGCCAGGGATATCAACAGTCAAATTCCACAGTTAACTTCAACTGGTTATATATAACAGGCGGAAGAGATACAACAAGAACAAACGGACTAAATATGGTATCGCATACAAGAACTTTCACCGAACCCGGAGGACACTATATTGTGGTTTACGGAGTAGATGAAAACGGATGTCGTAATACCAACTATCGTGAGTATAAAATAAGAGTTTCCGGAAATCCGACCTTCGCAGGTACAACAATAACTCCCAACCCTGTGTGTCCGGGAGATACCGTAAACCTTATCGGAGAAGTACAACCATTTTCATGGAGAGCTCCGATTCCTGATATCTTTGCAGGGACTACTTTCCTTCCCGACGGTAGTGGAGCTACTTATACCACAAGCCTTGAATTTACAATGTTCGGTGCTAATGACCGTATACGTACGGCAGAAGATATTGAACAGATACTGTTCAATATGGAACATTCATATTTGGGCGATTTAAGCCTGTCCATCACTTGTCCCAGCGGAAACAACTGCCTCTTAAAATCTTATAGTACCGGAAATCCTCGTCCGGTAACAAATTATGGAAATAATGGGTCTACAGGAGGAGGAAGCATTCATTTAGGTTTTGCGCCGGACCCTATTAGCAGTAGCAATCCATGTTATCTAACCCCGGGTGAAGGACTGGATTATTGGTTCATACCCGGAGGAACTGATAATTTTGGAGCAGGAGGGCCTACTACATCTATAACATATACAGATCCGTGCGGAAACACAGAAACATGGCAACAACTAAATTCCGGTCCTTATGGTTCTTATGAAAACATGAGTGTATTGATCGGTTGTCCGTTGAACGGAAACTGGACAGTAACAATAAAAGACCATTTAGGATCTGATAATGGATATATTTTCTACTGGGGAATAAGGTTTGCCGAAGATCTTTATCCTGAAAATCTATGGACCATAGAAAATAATCCTGCAAGTTATCTATGGTCAGGTGAAAATGTAGTAAACGGAAATAACATAAATGCTCTCGGAGTACCGACAAGTTTTGGACAGAATGTTCCATACACTTTCCAAATGACAGATAATTTCGGATGTTCTTATGACACTATTGTTGATGTAACTGTTCGCGATAGAGAAGATGCTTTATGTTGTATCCGTCGTAACATATCTGCCGGACAAAATGCATCTACCTGCGAATTGTTTTATCAACTAGGAGCTACAGCATTAACCGCTGATTACACCGGCATATGGACAGTAACCGGTGGAGCCGCAAGTTCAATTTCATTTGATAATGTTGCAGACCCAAATACAATTGCAAGACTTCAAAACAATATGTTCGGAACCTATGAATTTACATGGACAGAATATTACCGTGGACAAGAGTTCTGTTCTTCCAGTGCAACTGTAAGTATAACATTTAATCCGACTTTTGATCCTTCTATTGACGCAATATCTAATATGTGTAAATCAGGATCTTTAGTCCAGATCGTTGCACAATCTTACGGAACACTTTCAATCTCACCGCAGACCGGAGCTTTGGATGTAAACAACAGGGTATTTAATCCTAGTCTGGCAGCTCCGGGAACTTATACAATCACAAATGAGGTTGTTGCTGAATGTGTTTTAAACAATGGTATTGGAACCGCATCATTTCAGGTATATGATGAACTGGAAGTAACCGGTGTAACTGAATCTTGTGTAAATACTATAGAATTACAGGTACAATTTACTGTTAACGGATCAGCAGGACCAGCTGCTTCATACAATGTCAACGGTATGCCACAAACAAGTAATCCTTACTCAAACATGCCTGGTACCAGTGAATATAATTATATAGTAACAGATGTTCACGGATGTTCTGAAATTATAGTCAATGGCTATCGCAACTGCGGATGCCCTTATTATTCTGGAACTATGTCAACATTACAATTACAGGTATTATGTGCCGGAATGTGTATTGATGATACTTTTACCCATAATGGAGACATGAATGATGCCACAGACCCTCCACAGGGATACTTTGAATTTATTATACACTCAGGAAACAATGTTCCACTCAGAAGATATGCAAGTGTCGGAGAAATATGCCCGTCAAATATTCCAGGTTTTAGTTTTAACACAATATATTATGTTTCTCCGGTTATGAGTGCTAACTCAGCCGGACAAGCAGATTTAAATCATATATGCCGTTCTATAGGAGCAGGAACTCCTGTAATGTGGCAACAAAGTCCTGTAGCTGATGCCGGCAGAGATAAAGATACATGTGGTGTTACCATAAGACTACAAGGGTCGCCAGTTCCAAGCGGAATGTTCGGATATTGGACAGTAGTATCCCCTGCACCTTATAATTCATATTATACAACAGGTGGAACATCAAACAATGATAATAATCCTATCGTTGTTGTTCAACAACCTGGAGACTATAGTTTTGTTTGGCATGTTGTGAACGGAGACTGTATGTCCAGTGATACTGTTAATATAGGATTTAAAGTTCCTCCAAGACCATATGCAGGAGCTAATGATGTAATATGTGGCGGCGAGATCGAATTGAATGCACAACCTACATATACTACTGCAGAAGGATCCCGTTATTCCTGGGAAGGAAGTCAGGTTTCATTTACACCTAATGATCAAGCTTCAACAAGTGCTCGGTTAACAACCTCAAATTATGGTACACATGAACTTGTTTTTGCTGAAAGCTATTTAGGCTGTTCCGGACAAAGCAGAGTTCTTGTTACTTTTATCAAAATTCCGGAACCTGCAATTTTAACTCCTGTAGATACAGTATGTGGAACAGAATATAACCTTTCAGTACTAAACAGTGATGTAGGAACTAATCCTAATGTTACCGGAAGATGGAGAGCTTATGAAAATAATATAGAAGTATTTCCAAGTTTCTCTCCTGCCGGAGCAAACATTCCTAATGTTCGTGTCGATATAGGTAGTTTCAGCAGTGGTGTTCTTACCAGAAGTCTGGAATTTAGATGGGAAGAAAGAAATAGCTCACATGGAGAAGTATGTACTTCCTCTGTTACAACCCAGATATTATTTATAAGAAAACCAAATGCACAGATATTAGGCGATGATCTTATTAATGTTTGTGGAAATTGTGTAACGCTAAACGCTAATATGGAAGGTGCTACTCCTGGTGCAGAAGGAACATGGGTACTAAAAGAGCCGATGGAAGGAACATGGGAGCCTGATATTACTAGTCCTAATGCAACTTTCTGTGCAACTCAAGCAGGTATTTTCGGAAACACCGGTGCAGTAGGTATTGGACTATCATGGACACAAACAATCACCACAGGAGGGACATATGCTTGTTCTTCTTCAGCTAATGTTACAGTAAACATGTATCAAAAACCGGTAGCAAATGCAGGACTTGATGCGACAATATGTGGAAACGAATATACATTAGGAGCTGTTTTCAATATTCCTGAAAATGATGATTATATTCCTTGGGGAAGCTGGTCAGCAATATTGGAAAATCCTGGCGAAACAGCTAATATACAACAATCAACCACTGACCACAGTATAAATGATACAGTAAGTGTTAGTGTAAGTTCCAGCAGAATATGGCAGTTTGTATTTACCGAAAGAAACGGAAATCCAGCCATTGGTGAATGTTTATCCAGAGATACAGTAAGAGTAGAGTTTGTAAACTATCCTTCCGTATATGTAGGAGAAGATAGGAATATCTGTGGTAACAGGGATACTTTAAGAGCCCAGGATGGTAACGCTTCCGGAGGATTCTGGTCTTCTTCACATTCTGCTAACATTGATGATAGTAATGTAAGAATAACCGGAGTAACCGGAGATTATGGTATAAATTACCGTTTTGTCTGGTATGCACACAATAACAGTATTTCAGGAATAGAGCCTGCTGCTGTATGTCCTTCAAGTGATACGGTATATATAACATTCTGGGAAAAACCATCTGCAGCAATAACTACTCCTGCAGAAGATGCCGACCAGTGCGGACGGACAGATATATGTAATGTACTTAAAGCTGATCCTCCCGGAAGTGGAATAACCGGATACTGGAAAGGTGCCACTAATGTATCGTTTTCTGATGAACATAGCGCAAGCAATGTATGTATACTTAGTGTTCCTTTTTTCAGGCCTTATGAATTCATGTGGATAGAATATGTTAATTCAATGCCTCAGAATTTCTGTGCAGACACTGCAAGATTCACTATTACTTTCCATGAAATGCCAAACGCAAATGCAGGTAATGATACCCTATTCTGTGGGAGCAGGGGAACAATTCGTGCTACTCCAAGTGTGGGAACAGGACTCTGGAAAAGTGACAGGGTTGATAATGTAATTGGTTTTGGAAACGAAACTAATGCTACTACTACTATAGATTGTGACGTATATTTCGGAACATATGATATTATATGGCTCGAAAGAAACAATATATGTACAGATGGTGATACGATCAAAGTTACTTTCCAGAAATTACCTTCTGCAGAAGTTAGTGTGATCGATCCTAAATGCAGTAAATGGCCGGCAGTTATTACTGCAAATGAAACTGAACTGACAAACTACCGCTGGAATCTGGATGGTGGGGTTATAGACAGCAGCCGTTACAACACTAATGGTGGCGAATA
>JAISPG010000016.1 GCA_031275085.1 Bacteroidales bacterium
AATATTTCCCCGGCATGTTGATTATCAAAAATTCCGCCGCTTTCAATTTAAGACTGTCGGCAGGGTTTTTGCCGTAATGCTTCAATACTTTTTCCAGCTGACTGCGGTTGTTGCCTGCCATAAACAAAACGGCGTTGATTTCAGGCGAATACGGAGGATTATTCCATAAATACCGACGCCATGCGAAATAAATCGAACCGGCAATCAATAACGATAAAATCGTTGTAACAATAATCTTTTTTCCTGTTTTATCATATTTCATGTTTTATATATCCAAATTACAAACATATATTGCATTAATATCATCTTCGTTAGCAGAAACTGCATACAGTTTATCGTTACTGTCATTAACTGCAAAACGTACAATTGGAACATTACACTTGTAATTTTTAACTATATTACCACCCCAGTCAAATACTAATATATTAGGTTTAAAATTTTCCATATTTTCCACAATTTTTTCTTCCGACATTGCTATCCAAAACGTATAAATATATTTATCCGTAGAACATAATCCGGCAAAATACACACAATTTTCTTCGTGCTGTATTGCCTCGTCAACATGATATATACCGGTTAATGTTTCGGACGAAAATATCTTGAAATAAGGGTATAAGTTATAAAATACCGCAAACTTGCTGCTTTTAGTATTAGCAGTTATAGATTTTGATAATAATTGGGATTGGACTTCGTATGGCTGATTTTTCATATCTTCATTAAAGAGTATCACATTTCCAAATTCCCTGTCTGTTCTGTCATTAATATTATACAGTATAAATTCTTTTTCCAGCTTTTCGGAATAAGTGTTGTTTTCAAACAAATAAATTGAATCCGATATTTTTGTTAAATTATTAACAGGCCCTGATTTGTGAACGACAGTTTTAGGCGAAGAAACTTGAATTGCCGCACTGTCATTTACGGCATAATAACACAGTTCGTGCTGATCCAGTACCTCAAAATAATCGGATGAGTTCATTGCTGTCCCTGATACAAAAGTAAATTCATCCGGCCCAGCCCCAATACTGCCAAATGTATAACGATATGTTAAATCTTGGGCGTCAAAAACTTTAAAAAGGCTGTCTTTCATCTTGTCATAGACTATCATCTTGTGCTGATGAATAAAAATTCCCCAAGGACGATACAGGTTCACATTTACAATTTTACGCTCCAGTTTAAGGCTTTGCGCCTCCGGAAGCTGTATTTCAACTTTGTTTATGTTTTCTGATTTTTTACATGATATTACAAATATCATACAAAATATAATAAGTAATATTCTTTTCATTGTTCAACTACGCCTAATTTGATGAAGTCAATTTAGTATATGAATATTTTCCTGTTGGCTCTTTTTTTAATAAAAGAGGATACTGGCTATCTTCCTGTTCAAATAAATAAAATATATTTGAACTGTCAATCAAAACATTTTCCAGCTTCAAATTTTCTTTGCCTATAGACAGCTCTAATTCTTTTTTTGAACTTATTTGAGTGAAGAGGAATAAATATTTTTCATCTGATTTCTTTTTGTTAAAAAAAGATTCCGCCTCTCTTATGCAGGCATTACATCCTCTTCTGGGAATAATTGCAATATATTCATATTTACCGGTATAATGAGAATAATCAGTTTCCAGTTTTTCGTTTAAAAAATCAACATATTTTTCTTTTTTATCAGTACACGAAAAGAAAGTAAAAAGAAATAATGCTGCAATCGAAAGTCTCAGTTTCATAATTTTATTGGTTTAAGTACAATAAATTTCATAAAATCATCATCATCAGAAAGAGTTTGAATATGCAGTCCTTCTTTTGTGACAAAAGCGCCTCTGCCCAGAATCGTTTTTTCTTTCAGGTCATATTCGCCGACTTTATTAAATTCGGAATCCAAAATAACAATACTCAAATTTTGTACCTGTGTATCCCGATCATTTATATCATAGTCATAAAAAGGATGATAGACAAAGCGATAATATAAATTCAGATAAGTATCAAAATGAATATTTGCATACTGGGTACATTCCATAGTCTGTAATAAGTCACTTATACGGTCGTCATTCATTTGACTGATAACATCTTTTTTCGAATATCCCGCAAAATAACGGCGGGTCGTATTTGAATCAATATCATATACCGAGATATGGTCGTCTGCGTGATAACTTAACACCATTTCTCCTTTATTGTTCAAATCGTAGGAAACCATTAAATATGAAAAAACTCCCCAGTGTTTAAACAAATTCTTTATATTTCCATATATGTCCGGATATGAATTAACAAACCTGACACTGACAGCAGTATCCGATAAATTACATAGAGCCGTAACTGTTGGAACTTTTTTCATATCGGTTACTTTTTGTGTCATTCCCTGTAATATGAAAGTATTGTTTATCCTGTGAATTGGCATATCCATGCATGGATAGGGAGACGAGGGTGTAACTTCAGGACTATTCTCCGCCAGAAATTTTTCCGACAAGTTGATTCTGTTGACTATTTCGCCTTTACGGTTCACTAATATGAAGGTATGTTGCCAGTAATCATACATGTAAATCGAATCCATATTCCGGATATAATACGCCACAACATTGTTGTATATAGCATTAGGTCCTTCTTTATGCAACCGGACACTATCAACAACTTTTCCTGTAGAAAGATCAAAAATAAGAATGTTTTTTCTTACTGCAGTATTACTGTACATAGTAAAACGTAATGTATCGTCTATTGTAAACAGTTGAAAATATGCTGAGGTTTGCGATGTATTATCATCCATGGCAAATGTTTTGTAGGGCATCACTTGCATTGTATAAAGTTTTTGCCCGTCTCTGTTTTCTACTGTGGACTGTTTACTGTTACCTGAACAGGAACAGATGGATACAATACTGAATAATAATAGATTTATTTTTATACTACTCATAATATAATAATATAACAATGTCAATAAAAAACAAGACCGTTGATTGTAATGCGAATTCGATCAATTTCTCATTTCTTTCAACAGCCTTGTATTTTTCCCATTAATTAATAGTTACCTGAACACCTTACTGCACCACTACTTGAACTATCTACACAAACATCTTCATTGCTGCCCGTCTTTTTTACACAATATCCTGTATTTTTACTGGGATCAGAAGATACCTCGCAGCCAGAAAGCGCCTCAATATTTAACAATGAGGTGTGAGCAGAATTTTTTGCCTTATTCAAAGACACATTACTAATAGCTATAGCAACTATTGTTAACGCAACCATACCATAAAAGTACTTTCTCATAACCTTAAAAACGATTACCTGTACATCATGAGGTTTTAAATTAATAAATTAAATATATACATTTTATTACTTTCTTATATAACTTTTTACTCAAAAATACAATATTTCGTATCCGGTTTACCGGTGTTATCCCATTAAAACTGGGAACACGTTGAAACTAACATCTATCTTTTTTACCGTATTCATAATTTCATTAAAACGAGTGCAAATGTAGAACTTCTTTTTTTATCATGCAATAAAACAGTTGTTTAATTTATACCCGTGTATGTTTCTAATAATAAGGGAAATATATTCGTACTATATTTTTGTCAACCCTGGTACGAATTATTCATGATTTTATTCTCCGGTTTTTTGTCAATTTTCCGTTACTGACAGCTTTTCGTATGGCTCCTTCCGAAATTCCTGTTTCTTTTGCTATGGAATTAACACTCTGTCCGTTATCCAGAGCAGTCTGAATACAGTACAATTTTTCACCGGTTAATCTATTACGCTGTCTTTTCTTTTTGTTTTTGGCATAAAATTGAGAATTGAAAGAATCTTTTTCTGATTTTTCCAGTGTGTTGAACAGCATCCGGTGATTTGTAGCATAAATAATCGCCTGTTCTATTGTTTCTACTCCCAATTTTCTATAAATCTGCATCTTTATAAGGCGCAATGCATTATACGATATGTCGAGTATGTCTGCTATTTTTTTATTACACATTCTCTGTTTGGAAAACTGTAATATTTGGATTTCCTGTTCTGTCAAACGCACATCCTGTCGATTTTCCCACTGTTCGTTATCGAAGGAATATTCACTGTAATCAAGACTGTTTTTAAAGTATACTCTCAAATTTCCCGATTTAGGCATTACTGAACATGATAGCATACAAACTCCGAAATACAGAATCTCATCAATAAATACCGGTTTCAATTTATGGTAAACCATCAAATAATTTGTTTTATTTACGGGTGAACAGGGGGCTTTCAGTCTAACGGTAAAGGAAAAATAACTCGCATCTTTCCGTATCTTCCCGTGTTCTTTAAGACAGGTTAAAATGGCACGGAATATTTCTGTCAGTAACACAAAATCTTTTTTGTGAACTGTTTCGGCGTAAAAATCAAAACCCGACTGCATGACTTCTTCGCATGAATGACCGCAAAGAAACAAATTGTGACAGGAAATATGATGAAAATTCTGTTTCTGAAAGTCAATGATATACATGGCTTCGATGCACATTGATGAAAGATCCTCAATTGAAACTGCAGGATTTTTCTCATCCGGCGCCGGCGGTAAAACTGCTCCTTCAAAGTAAGAGCTTATAACTGATTTTATCCGGTTCATTTGTGTAATTTTTAATTTAATCTTCCATTATTTCACAGTCTGTTAAAAAATCTGTTCCATTGCCATTTTCCTGTTTCGCGGTTTTTTGATTTCCATATAATAAATGCCTTGCCGACAATATGGTCTTCGGGCAGCAGTCCCCAGTAACGCGAATCTCTGGAGTCGCGTGCCAGATCGCCTGCCATGAAATAGTAATTTTGTTGAAATGCATATTCGGTGATGTGTTTATTTCCTATAAAAACCTGGCCGTCTCTGATATATACCGGCTGCTGCGTTTCGTATTCAATCAGTTTTTGATACAGACAGATATTCACGGTGTCGACGGTTACGGTGTCATTTTCGCCGGGGATATACAGCGGGCCAAAGTTTTTGATATTCCATTTGTAGTGTTCGGAATACGGGAAACAGTTGAATATGCCCGAACGGAATTTTTTGTCCGGTGTTTCCGATACCTGTTTCTGGTTACCGTAGTGTCCCAGAGTGTCGGCAACATTTTTTATCCTGTATATTCCATTGTCTATAAAAAAAGTATCACCCGGAACGGCAACGCATCGCTTGGCATAGAAAACGTTGAAATCCAGTTCCAGTTTGTGCGGATTGGAATAGGGATAGTTGAATACAATAACCTCGTTGCGTCTTATTTTGCGGTAGCCTTTCAGACGTTTCATGCTGAAATCCCCGTTTTTCAGAAAATCCCAGCTCCTGAATATGCGCGGACCCGGTATCATTTTGTTGACAAAAACAAAATCTCCCGGTATAAGGGTTGGCGACATTGACCAGGTCGGAATAACAAACGAGGCTAACAGAAATACACGCAGCGCTATCGCAAATAATACTGCAAATATCAGAAAAAGAAACCAGCCAAGTATGCTTTTCAGAATACGTTTGAGTTTTGACCTCTTCCTCCTGCCACTCTCC
>JAISPG010000059.1 GCA_031275085.1 Bacteroidales bacterium
GGGTACAATTAAAAAAATACAAATAATTGAATTTCTCATGATGCAATTTACTCTATTATATGACACAAATTCGGTTTGCCGATTGCAATTTCGTAATTGGATGGCGACGGACATAACCATTGATAAATACAATCCGCGCATGGCTTTTGGTCACGAATGCGCAGCCATGATTGTCCTTTTGTAAATTCTTTGTATATCAAGGAAACCATGCTGTTATTAATTGAACCTAACGGATTCATGTTTACATTTGCAAAAACTTGTTCGTCTGACAGAACGGTTAATTTTCCGAAATCATATATATTAATTGCCTGCCTCATAAAAACTTCTCTTTTTGACAAAGCGATTTCATTGATTTCAGATTTGCTTATAAAAACATTAGAATGAAAAAAATCAAAGTTTTCACCATTATATATCGGTGTGATTTGAGCATCTCTGTATACAGGCAACGTATCTAATTTATCAATAATGGATTTGTAATTTTCCTCTGTAAATACCAATACCGTTACTGACATATTTATGCATAAGCCGTCCAAAGAAATCAATGTGAAATCGGACTGGGAATCAATAAGTATATTAAATTGAGTATTGTCAGTCCACTGAATTTCTTTTATTCGCTGTATATTATCTTCAAAATCTTGTATGGTAATATTAATTGTGAATCTAATTTTTGAATTACATATTTCTTCTACCAATGAAACATAATCAGGATATAAAAAAATATTGCCCGACAGATTGATATTGGAAAGAAAATTACTTTTTGCATTTTGAATAAATCCAAATAATTTTTGAATATCTAATGGTTGACAACTTTTCAAAGGAAAAACAGTCTGTTTATACCAGGAATTATTTCCATACTCACTTCCGTTGATATAGAAAGTAAGTTCATATAAATTATGGATAATTTCTCCGGCAAGTTCTTCATTATATTTTTTAGTGTAATAGTTTATGCTATCCTGTATTTTCAGTATGGGTTTCAATGATATGGGTTTTATTGTGTTACTACAGGGCTTTAAATATCCGGCATCATTATCTATAATACAGTCAATCCATTGTCTTACGCTTTTCTCTTCTAAGCTAATTTCGGATATTTCAACAGTATAAAGATTTATTGGTATCAACAATTGCTGACATATTTTCCTTATTTCATCATTCACAGTAAAAGATAATTTTTTATGGTTATTTGAGTTATATATCAGACATTCATCTTGTGTTAACCACAAAAAGACATCAGATCGTAATGTTAACCAACAGTTTTTCATAGTACTTAAAATCTTAGTTCAATCTCATCTAATATTTTTTCATAATAGTAAGGGTGCTTGGCTAAATGTTGAAAAATTTCAACATCTTGTTTTTCCGATTCTTTTTTTGAACAAATATTAAAACAATGAGGATTATCATTTCTTATATCGGGAATATAATATACACATTGAGTACAATGAAATTTTATAGCACAGTTTGCACATTGTTTTACACATTTAAATACATGTTTGTTATGTTGCGCAGCTATATATTCGAAGTCCAATTCTACATGATCATCATATACATATCCCAATTCAAAATCATGATCTATTCGTTCGCACTGCAATACCTTTCCATTCACTGTGATGAACATTTTTTTCATAAAAGGCGTACACGTTGCAGTAGGAATATAATTCATATTTGAACTGTCCACGAATAAATCATTATACTTAATGAAAACATTACCGCTTCTATTATATATATAATCTATAAGTGCATACGTCTTCGGAAATGCGCTAAACATTTCAGATTCAAGAGATTCGCAATCGATTGCTTTATTGAAACTTTCATAAGTATTTTGATACATTTGTTTAAATTTCTCGATTTTGTTTTTACGAATACCTAAAGTATTTAACGGTGATATTTGAGGAATTTTATCAAAATTTATTTTAAAAAATTTGTATATTGATTCAACATTATTTCGATTGTGCAATACAGCGTTAAAATTAACCAGTTCTTTAAAATAATTTGGATATTTTCGCTGTAACGCTTTCACATTTTTGAAAACCTTATCAAATGAATTGTTTCCCGAATGATCAACGCGATAACTTTGTGCAGTTTTATCGCCATCCAGACTTATCAGTAAACGAATTTTTTTGTCAGCCAGGTAGTCTATATGTTTGTCCAATAGTACGGCATTGGTAGTCATTGAATAGGAAAATCGTTTCCCAACATTTTCAGAATGTTCCAAATATTCAATAACTTTCTTGATAAAAGAAGTATTCAACAATGGTTCTCCTCCATAAAATCCTATTGATACGGGAAATATACAGCCGTGTGAATAATTTTTTCCCCATAATTTAAATAGATAATTGATGATTGATTTTGCTTTTTCAAAAGAAAACATTTTGTTTTTTCTTTCATCATATCCGGTATATAATTCCGCTAACCCACAATATTTACAATTCAGATTGCATTGATCAGTTACTTCAAATACTAAACTTTTCAGATATTTAAGATTATTTTCTATCAGTTTCCCGCTTGTTTGCGTAAAATTATCCGGATTCATTTATCGCATTATTTTTCATTTAAACTTCATTATCATCAGGACAGGATTGTCTTCCGCCTCCAATTTTTGTGCTGTCGGCAGCAACGCTCCTTTTATTTCTCCACGTTCCAAAAAATAAACTATTTCATGAGCGGGAATCAGAGCGGCAGCCATATTTTTGCCGATATCCACGCCTCTGGGAGGGAATTTGATGTTTGCCGGATAATCACGGTTTACAATTGAAGCTTCATATACCTCTTTGTTCAAAAAATGATATAACAGATTTCTGTTAATGCCGACTGGCTGTCCGCCTTTTTTCATCGAAGCCAAATCGACAACAGACTTTGCTAAAAATATAAATTTGTCTCCTTTGACTATGGGTGCAAAAAATATCATGGGATTTTCGTTGTGTACGGACGGCGTCCGTATAATCAGTGGTGACAGTTTTTTATCCCGAGTGAACTGGAAAACCGTATCCGAAGATAAATCTGCAATCACAAAATCTTTTCCGTCATGCCAGTTCTCTCCGTTTAACTGTATCACCATAACCGCATCCAGCTCCTTTCCATCCCTGATTACTGTAGTTTTAAGATAGTTTGAATACCTGACAGGCAGTGTTCTGTCCAGACTTGAAACCGTACTGCCGTCTTTTTTCGACAGAAACAGATACGGCTGCGTACTGTATTGTTCACCGCCGTCTGTGCCGAATCTGTCATAAGCGAATAATGTTTCGTCATCGAAATTATACAGAATAAAATCCGTATCCGGAATGATTTGCAAAGACCGTTTGTATTCTCCGCCTTCCGAAAAAACTAAAAACCTTGACGGTGACGAATAGATATATATTTCCCTGTTCTTTTCGTCATAAACTATCTGACTGATATGAACATATTCTTTTCCGCTCTGGCCCCTGCGATTGAAGCGGAATAATATTTTCCCGTCACGGCCGTACACAAACACGTCTCCCAAATTCGGATTGCATGCAACTATTCGCTCATCCGAGACATAAACGATTTGCCCGGCCTTGTCAAACAGTACATCGTCGCGTGTTTCCAGAGGCACATATTCAACATCGGCAATATCCTGTATGTAAAATGATCTGCGGGGATATTCCGCTGAAATGTCTATTACCGGAATATCGGAATAAGTTTTTTTCGAACTGTTTGAGCATCCGAATAAAAACAGGAATAATAAAAAACTGTATTGCGGGTAAACTCTCATATTTTAACTGTTTTATATATTTCACTTGAATTTCATTATCATTAAAACAGGATTACTCCTGTCTGTCAATTTTTGGGCTGCCGGCAGCAGGTTTCCCTTCACTTCTCCCCGTTCCAGACAGTCAATGATTTGTTGAGATGCAATTAAAGACGCAGCCATATTTTTGTCGATATCCACTCCTGTATGACTGTTGCCGAATCTGACCGTCAACGGACAGTCCCGGTTTGCAATTGAAATGTCATATATTTCCCCTGTTGTAAAGTAATATAGCAAATTTACAACCGGATCGGTTTTTCTTTTTTGCATTTTATCAAAATCAATGACATTTTTCGAGAACAGCATAAACTTATCCGTTTTAAGCAAAGGCGTAAAAAATGTTTTAGCAGATTTCCTGTTGTGTACGGTCGGTTTGCGTATAATTAAAGGGTATAATATTTTATCCCGCGTCATTCTGAAAACCGTATCCGATGAAAAATCTGCAATAACAAAATCTTTTCCGTCATGCCAGTTATTGCCTTCAACCGATATCGCCATTGTTGCCTCCTGTTTTTCGCCGTTCCATCCTTTTATAGTGGTAACCATCCTGTTTGAATACCGGACAGGCAGCGTGCGGTCCAGAACGGAAACAATACTTCCGTCTTTCTTTGAGAGGAAAAGATACGGTTTTGTACGGTATTTTTTACTGCCGTTCTGTTCGGTACCGAACTTGTCGTAGGCAAGTAATGTTTCATCGTCGAAATTATATAAATCAGGATTCATACTGTCACCGGTCTGAAAAGTCCGCAGACGTTCTCCGTTTTCCGAAAAAACTGAAAATCCGGATATTGAATATATGTATAATTCTTTGTATTTTTCGTCATAAACTGTCTGAATGATATATTCGTCTCTGCCTTGATCTCCGGGATTAAAACGGGACAGCATTTTCCCGTCGCGACTGAATATAAACACGTCTCCAAAAAGTCGGTTGATTGCAACGATCCGTTTGTCCGAGACATATACCGCTTCTGCCGAAGCGTCCAGCATTACATCCGCTGTTTCCGGCAGGACATATTCCACATCGGCAATATCCTGAATATAAAGCGTTTTTTCAGGATACTTCTTTGAGATGTCTATAACCGGAATGCCGGAATTAGACTCTTTCGCACTGTTTGAGCCGCATCCATAGATGAACAAAATAAAAAATAATACTGTAATCCGTCTCATAAAAACTCCGTACTTGATCAAAATATACAATTCATCACCATTTAGAGAAACCCAACACAAAAAAATCTTAAATAATAAGACCTTTATCATTCAAGACCATAGAGTCTATTTTTTATTTATTGACAGGTCTTTAGGTGATGAATTGTATATAACATTCAAAATCCTTCAATAAGGATAACCATTGACACTATTGAATGTCGTATTTGCATCAGCATCTACATTATTGTAACCATCAATGCAAATACACCCGCATGGCTTATTGTAACCATTAGCCGAGTTATATTTTTTGTTGACATCCGCATCAACAACATAATCACCCACGCAAATACAGCCACATTGATTATCATATCCGCCTCTCAAGACATTCATCTGTCTTTTCTCTAACTCAGTCTTACTAATTTGAGTCAATTTTAACTTTTCTAACTTTTTCATAAAAAAACATTTTTAACTTTTAATTTTAATTTTAATTTTGAACAAAGGTACGGCATTATTTGATGCTTTCGACATAATATTCGCCAAGCGTAGTCATTTTATATGCCAAGCGTAAAATTATTTTTGTCCGTTATCTTTTTTATCCAGCTTGGCACGATACGATTCACAACAATTGTTTGCAGAATGACATGGAAAACATATTTGAAACGGGGCTGTTAAACGGATAATAGAATTCTTAACAGTTATAAAATTCTTTTTTCTTCTGTTGGACAGGGGCAGAATGCGGTCGTCTTCCATAACTATCTGCATATTCAAATAATTATAGCTTTTAATTTTTGACAGATTTACTATTGTTGATTTCTCACACTGAAAAAACACAGCGGGAAATACTTCAAGTATTTTTCTTAATGAATAAGATATGTAATGATTTGTATTTCCTGTGCAGTATATTTTACAATACGGTTTGTCATATATAATATACAATATATCGGCATAATAATATATATATCCTTTCATGTTTTCTATAATTTCAAATTTGAATTCATGAAAGATAATTTTTGAGCTATCCATATTTTTCAGTTTTTTAGCATATTATATATCTTCAACATATTTTTTCCGAATACTTCCGCCGAATAATTTTCCAGATATCTTTTCCGGGCATTATGTCCCATTTCTTTTGCCCTTTCCGGATTTTGCAGCAGATATAATATCCTGTCAGCCAAAACAGAAGTGTCCGGTTCTACTTTGTCGTCGGATTCTGTAA
>JAISPG010000076.1 GCA_031275085.1 Bacteroidales bacterium
TATTTTCAAATTCGTTGCTTATGATTTCAGTTATAATGACATTTTGGCATTCTGAAATATCAGTACAATCGTTTTGAGTGATTTCAACAGCATAGTCTCCGCTTTGAACAGGGGAAAATGACCGGTTTGTTTCGCCTTCGATCGCTAAATATTCGTTATTACAATCAAGCCATTGATATTGTGCACCTTCTGTATTTGCCGTAATTGTTCCGTATATATCGAAAGAGATTGAAGTATCTATTCTGTCGATAACAAGTGTAAATACAATAACACTGTCGCAACCTTCCACACTTTGTAATGTATGGCGATAGGTGTTTGCTTCTGTTAATTCGGTTCCGAAAAAGTCATATGTGTCTCCTTCGCAGATCGTTGCTGACTCTGGTGTTTCGTATATTGGATTTATTGTATATATTCCTTCTGAGAATGGTATAATTTCATAATTAGAATTTATTTCTAATGTTCCTTGCAGTATACGGTATTCTCCGGGTTCATTGCCGGTTTCGCGTTCGAGGCTGCCGGTAAAGTTATCTCCCGGGATAAGTGCAGGTTCAAAAGTATAAGTAAGTATTTGTTCTTCGCTGCCGTAACATTCTGTTTTTGAATCTGCAATTACATTTATAGGGCGTGGTAATATTATGGTTTTTACCGGATATGACGACATTTGTTTTCCAGGTTCATAGTTTATAAATATTACTGTGTCTCCGGCATTTTTGTGGGAAAGGTCTATATTTTCCAGTATTTCCCCTTCCTGCATATTTTCAAGGCTTGTTTCCAATAATTCCGGAGACAATGTATAAACCTGTAAACTATCATTATTTCTGTATATTACCATTTTTGTACTATCCCGATAAATCTCTTCGATCTGTACCGGTGAAGCCTGCCATTTAAAATATGGTAAATTTACATTATCATCACGTAGTTCCCAGGTATTGCTGAAATCCCAGTCGGAAAGATCAGTAGTATATGTTGATTGTGTGTATAATTCCGAAAGGTTTTTATCTGCTCCTTCCTGTGAGTCTGTATCTATGGATGTTACTGTACTGCCATTTACAAGCATTGAAGAGTTAGCATAGTTATTTTCAAGAGTTATGGGAGATGAAACTGTTTTTAATCCATAGATACGATGAGCGTTTGTTGATCCTAATATAAATTCCTGTGCTGCTACCGAATTTTTTATTATCAATTCATTGGATTGAATTCTTCCGATAATCCCACCGGATGCTATAGAGTTACTTCCAAAACAATTAATGCTTCCTGAAGAATATGTGTTTTCTATATTTAATGTATAATTAATATTATCATTCCAAAAATCACCTAATATTCCTCCTGCATAAATATGTGAACTTGATGATATTATATTATTAAAGTTATAGCTGTCTTTTATTTTTAACTGATAAGCCATAGATCCTACAAGACCACCAACACGTATTCCTGATAGAGCTGCATTTAAACTACGTATATCTATATTTCCATAATTTGCCGAATTTATTATTTGTGCTCCATCTACAGATGCAACATCGGCAGATCCTATTAATCCTCCGATACCGCCGTTTACAATATTGGATACATTTATATCTGCATAATTTATACAGGAATTTATAATAATTTTTGCACTACCGACCCCCTTGATATTACCTACTAAACCGCCAAGATAATATCTGGTAGAAGCTTCATTTTGTAATCCGGCAGAGTTTGTACAGGCTATTATGCAAATACTATCCAAAGCTGATATGTTAGTGTAATTAATGTAGCCGGTAACAGAACCAGTATAGTTATCCTGACCAGAACCTCCTTTTATATTGCCGCTAACTATGTGCAGGCTGTCAACATATGCTCCATCGGATAAACAGCCGAATAAACCGGTATATTGATAGGTTACAGGTGTAGATTCCTGACCTATATTCATATTTTTTATTTTTTTATTATTACCGTGCAATTTACCGCGGAATGGGGTATCTGTAGAATTTCCAACAGGTACCCATGGGGCTTCCGACAGGTCGATATCATCCATTAATTTAAAATGTTTACCCACACCGTCATTTCCCAGATAATTTGACAAATCCATAAGATCGACTCTTGTCCATATTCCATAAGGAAAAGATTCGGTACCATTTCCTGTTAAGTATTCTATTTTTCTGGTCACAATATAAGATGGAAAGTTTTTGTTTGGTTCATAACTGACAAAAATAAGCCTGGAAATATTTATATCGGATATGTCCACGGGATAAGTATAATCACCCTGAGGTACTGAATTTATTGTATACAACAATTCTTCGGTATCGTGTCTATATATTTGCACACTGTCACAATTTCTGTATAAATTCAGTCCTATTTGAATTCTATTTATTTCATTTGCATGTACAGGTGCCGACTGCCATTTAAAATACGGTAAATTTACATTATCATCACGTAGTTCCCAGGTATTGCTGAAATCCCAGTCGGAAAGATCAGTAGTATATGTCGACTGTGTGTATAATTCCGAAAGATTTTTATCAGCACCTTCCTGTGAGTCTGTATCTGTGGATGTTACTGTACTGCCATTTACAAGCATTGAAGAGTTAGCATAGTTATTTTCAAGAGTTATGGGAGATGGGACTGTATATAATCCATAGATACGATGAGTGTTTGTTGATCCTGATATAAATTCCTGTACTGCTACCGAATTTTTTATTGTTACTCCACTAAACTCAATCCTTCCAATAATGCCGCCGGATGATACATTGTCAGCTACCGGACAATTAATGCTTCCGCCGGAATATGTGTTCTCTATATTCAATGTATAATTCGTATTGTTACTCCAAAAATTACCTGCTATACCTCCTGCATAAGTATATAGACCTTCCGATTTTATAAAATTAAAATTATAGCTGTCTTTTATTTTTAACTGATGATTAACAGATCCTATAAGACCACCAAGGCGTATTCCAACATTAAATTCACTTATACTACGAATATCTATATTCCCATAATTTGCTGAATTTATTATTTGAAGACCATCGGCAGATTCTACATCTGAAATTCCTACAAGTCCTCCTACACTGCCGTTTGTCATTATGGACATATTGATATCAGCATAATTTAAACAGGAATTTATTATTACTTTTGCATTACCAGAACCTTTAATATAACCAACAAAACCACCTATATAGCAGCTGACAGGAACTTCATTTTGTAGCCCGGCAGAATTTGTACAGGCTATTATGCAAATACTATCCAAAGCTGATATGTTAGTGTAATTAATGTAGCCGGTAACAGAACCGGTATAGTTATTCCAATCGGAACCACCTCTGATATTACCGCCAACTATATGCAGGCTGTCAACATATGCTCCATCGGATAAACAGCCGAATAAACCGGTATATTGATATACTACAGGCGTAGATTCCTGGCCTATATTCATATTTTTTATTTTTTTATTATTACCGTGCAATTTACCGCGGAATGGGGTATCTGTAGAATTTCCAACAGGTATCCATGGGGCTTCAGATAAGTCGATGTCATCCATTAATTTAAAATGCTTACCCACACCGTTATCCCCAAGATAGTTTGACAAATCTTCAAGATCGACTCTTGCCCATATTTCATAAGGAAAGGATTCGGTACCATCTTCGTATTCTATTTTTCCAGTTACAATATAAGACGGAAAACTTTTGTCCGGTTCATAGCATACAAAATCAAGTTTAGAAATATTTACATCGAATATGGACACAGGATAAGTATAATTTCCATAAGGAGCCATATTTATTGTATACAACAATTCTCCGGTATCGTGTCTATATATTTGCACACTGTCACAATTTCTGTATAAATTCAGTTTTATCTGGGTTTTAGTTATTTTGTTTACATATACAGGTGCCGACTGCCATTTAAAATATGGTAAATTTACATTATCGGAACGTAATTCCCAGGTATTGTTAAAATCCCATTCGGAAAGATCGGCGGTATATGTTGACTGCGTGTATAATTCCGTAAGACTTTTATCTGCACCATTTATAGATCCGGAATCATCAGATGCTACAATCCCGTCATTTATTAACATTTCCGAGTTTGCATAATTATTTATTAATGTAAAGTTGCCATTATTGCCGACAATACGATGCGCAGTGGCTCCATTAATATTTTCATTTGCAGAAATTGTATTTTTTATTGTAGTCGACGAATTATTAATTTTTCCAATAATACCACCTGCCATACTTCCGCTTCCATTTGATTCCACAAGCCCGGAAGTATAACAGTTTTCAATTATATAAGGTCCTGCACCGGAAAAAATATTTCCAATTATACCTCCAATACAAGAGTTTGTTCCTTCGGATGTAACATTTGAACAATTATATGTATCTTTTATGTGTGCAATTCCGCCACCAGATACAGAACCGACTATTCCGCCGGTAAATTCTGAAGTTGTAACATTTTTGCCTATGACATGACCTGCATTATAACAAAATTCCAATTTAATATAACTATTGCTATTAACGTCGCCAGCCCCAATTATTCCACCGGTAAATGAATGGCTTGTTCCTCCTCCATTAATTACCGCATGGTTTACACAGTTCCGGACTTCAATATTATTCTGGGAATAGGCTTGCCCTAAAATACCTCCGCTATAGGCTGTTCCTGGAGATGTTTCTCTGATTATTCCCCGATTTTCACAAAACTTAATTATTATTTTTCCAAAGTTACTGCTATTTGCTCTTCCTGTTATACCTCCCCCACAAGCACTCTGGCTAATATTAAACGTATTTCCTAAAATAATTTCTGCTGAATTTGTACAACCAATTATGAAAATACTATCTTGTTCTGTGGAATTAGAACATTCTGCAAATCCGGCTATTCCGCCGGTATAATTATTGTTTGATCCTCCGCGCATGGCGCCGCCAACTATATGCAAACTGTCAATATATGCTCCATCGGATAAATAGCCGAATAATCCGGTATGTTCATACGTTACAGGAGTATTTTCTTGTCCTATATTAATGTTTAATATTTTTTTGTTATTACCGTGCAATTTACCACGGAATGAATTACTTACGGAATTTCCAACAGGTATCCATGAAGACTCCGATAAGTCTATATCGTCCATTAGTTTAAAATGTTTTTCTACGCCGTTATCTCCGAGATAATTTGACAAATACTCGAGGTCGCTTCTTGTCCATATTTCATAGGGTGAAGATTCGGAGCCGTCTCCTGTTGAATACTGGGCTTGTAAAAAAAACGGGAATAATAATAATGATAAAAATAAGAATACAATACCTCGCCTTGGATATCGTAAATAAAAAAATAACAGAAAAATTTTTTTCATTTTTTAATTCTTTAAAAATAAGTTTGATTATTTATTTGATTAAAACCACTTCGCAAGTTTAGTTATATGTAGAAAAATAAGTGTTTCAAATTATAATTTGAAATAAAAAACTCTCTATTGTCCTGACTTTAAGGATGTAAAAAAATAGTTGAAATAACAATTCGCTTTTATTGTCTCTAAAAAACATCATGAAATTATATGATTTTAAAATCAAAAAGGCTTTATTTCTTCTCAATTTTTAGACTAAATATTAAAATTATTTTAATTCTTAATCTCAAAAACGATAAAATTAAAAGCAGAGAAATACATAAAGTCAGGTGACTAATATCATACAGGAATAAAACACCTTCGTTGTGGCGGATTAAAAATCCGCCACAACGAAGGTGTTTTATCTACAATTGTTTCAATTTTACTTTTTGCGATTTGGCGGCACTAGCGTAAAGGAGAACGATTGTGGTTTTTTTATGCGATTTAGTTCAAAATCAGCACCGGTTGTCCAGAAACGTGCATAACCGTATTCCGGAGTAAGATAATATTCTAATTTAAAAGGCTCTTTGTATTGTTTAGGGTTTGGAATTTTCCATAACCATGATGTGTAAAACTGAGCCGTATGAACAGATAGATCTATAGGGTCGGAAATCGAAATATCTCCTTTGTATGTGGGTAACTTAGCAACACGAAATTTCCATCTGGCATTGGTTGTCGATTGTTTTCCATCTTTATCTGTACCGGATTCATTAACGATTTCAATATCTTTTACCTGATAATTTTTACTGCTGTTAAATGATACACCACCCGATACTGCCCCTGATGCATCTGCGCTTTCCGAACCACTTTTTATGCCGACACTGCCTCCTATTTTCCAACTCATACCGCTGGTTATTGTAGTTACTTTACTTTCTGTCTGGGGAGATGCAAAATTAATAGATGATTCTTTATTGGTTATATTTTTACTACCATTTTTAAGATAATGGTCTATTTCTATATTTGTCATAAAATATCCGCAATAACGCCATAATTTCATCACATTTCCGCGTCTCCATTTTCCTCTGTATACACTGGCATTAGGAATAAAAATTTCTTCATTAACAGCATAATAATCCATATCCTGATCGAATGAATATAATGCATAAATATCAAAAGTAATGCTAATATCTATTTTACGTGTAAAATTTTCGCCCCATGGAGTTCTGTGAGAAATTTCGACAGGAAAGTTATTTGTTACCGTTTGTGCTTTAAATAACTTTTGCACATCATTATCACTGATCCCCTTTAATGAACTTTTAATGTGATCCTTTTTCAGGTCTTCTTTTTTGTTGTTAACAGCTATATCTTCTAAAGCGTGTTCATTCAGCCATTTTACAATAATATCCATTGTATTGCCATATTCATAAGGTGTTATATCATCATCGGCTGTTTTTTTCTTTTCAAACCCGGTAACAGGTTCTGTCAGGGCATTCCCATTTTCATCAATCCATGTTTGGATGACAGTTATTCGTTCTGCCGGATGCATATCTCCCTGTATAAATATATCTCCATATTTATTAAATATGTAGAAATCACAGAAATGCGTACTGTTATCTGCAGGAACACTGCCTAATGATTGTCCGAAAATACTTAAAAACTCCTGAAGTTCGCCATATAATGGCTCTACTACTACAATACATGCTCCTTTATCGTACACGTTTTTAATCTGTTGAATTGCATCTTCAGGGATAGAATTCAAATGTTCATTGTGGATTAACACAATCCGTGTATCATTTGTAATTACTGTACTTTGATTTATCAAACGTGATTCGAGATAAGATAAATAGCCCAAATCCGGTTTAGAACCAATCATAGCTACTGGTAAAGATGTTTTTACCTTTAAACCATCCTTAACGGGTTGTTCAATAATATAATCCTGAACGTCTTCACTTTTTTTGTTTTCCATTGTCATAAAATTTAATTAGTAATATATTTTTATTGTTTTGTCGTTACAGAAATAATTTTGTTATAAATTTATATCAGTATGAAGAAAGAAATGTTTCATTGTATATTTTGTAACAAAAAAGTTTGTAGCTTACTGATTGTAAACAATATGAAAACTATAAAAAGTAAAATTATATATATAAAATAGTATATATTTAGTGTTTTCAATAAAAAAATAAGTTAATTATATTGGAATATATGGTAAAAAATATAAAACCAGCAATAATAAATGATCAAAATTTACAAATTTTCATCTTATAGTAATTGTAAATTAATTGGTGATGCTTTTATACTAAAAGTTTATGTAAAGGTGGATTTATTTTGTGTAGACTAGGGCTCTTTTAATAGTTTAGCCAAGTTGTTAACTTACACTAAGATCATTGGGTTTTCCGGGGATTTTGCTATGCAAAATCCCCGGAAAACTTCTACAATAAATATACTAAATATTATTTTTAAACTCTGTAGGAGAAAGCCCTGTTATCTGTTTAAATGCTCTGTAAAAAGAAACTCTGCTATTAAAGCCAACCTGCTCATATATTTCATCAATATATAATTTGTTATATAATTTAGCACTGTTGGAAATAATTTTTATTGCTTCTTTTATTCTGTATTCATTTATAAATTGCTTAAAATTTTTATTTGCAGTAGAGTTAATTGCATGAGAAAGTAATGTTCTGTGTAATCCCATTCTTATAGCTAAAGTATCCAGAGTAAGAGTTGTATCTTTAAATAATTCCTGTGATTCCATTAATTCTTTCACTTTATTTGCAATTTCAATATCTAATTTTGTAGGTTTTTCTTTTGTGTTTTCAATATTTTGATCTTCTTTCTGGTGATATACAAAATTTTCATTTATTTCAATCGCCCAATTCTTTATTCTTTCTGCAAGAGAATGATAAGCTTTCTTTTTCTTTCTGTAAAAATGTAAAATTACGATAATAGCAATTGTAGTAATAAGTAAACAAATAATAACAAATAAAAGTTGTATTTTATAAGTTTTGATCTCAGAAGCTTTTAAATCGATTTCCATTTTCTGCATGACTTGTTTGGCTCTTGTAGAAGCTGTAGTCCAGCTTGCCTGCTGTATTTTCTCCGCCATCATCAATGCTGAATCCATATAAATTCTCGACAATTCTCTTTCGCCTGTAAAAGCATAGTAAGAACTTAATATGGAATAATAATCCTGGTTTTGTGTCATATGCCAGGAGCTGAGTATACTTTTATGGAGTTTCTCAATATTTTTCCTTACCATATCCAAATCATTCATAGCAATATAACACTTAGCTAATCCAATATATACGCTTGATAAAAACGATTGATCTCCGTCCTCCCCCATCACATCTAATACTGTATTAAACATTACAATTGCCTTATCGTATTCTTTCCTTTCTAATGCTACTTCTCCCAATTTTGATAGTGCAATTAAATAATGATCCTTAAAAACATATTCCGGTTTTTTATCAAAATATATTATTTTTTTATTATAATATTCTGTCGAATCTAACATTTTAGTTATATTGAAATGATATGAAGCCAAATAATCAAAAACTTTAACATCCGGAATATTCGGATTAAAATAGGTTGCAGGTTTTTGTAATATTGAATCCTCAAAAGCACGTTTTTTAAATATGCTAAATTTTTTATCCGAAATTTTTATTGATTTATGCAAATATTTAGTTGATTTTTCATACTCCCTGAAATGATAAAATATACTCCCAACACAATAATATTCATAATCCCTGTATGGGTAAGTATCTTCTATATGTTCTATTTCGTCAAGAACTTCTGCAAGCCTGTCCAGATACAGAAATGTGCTCACAGCATCATATTTTTCGTAAAAACTTTTATGATACAATTCATGTAATGACCTTATTTCCATGCACTTATCATTACGCTTCCTGGCTTTCTTTATTACAGTTTCCAAAGCATTAGTACATAAAATATATAGACTATCATTATCTGTTCTCTGTAGCGAATGGGCACGTTGAAACTCAACCTCAAGTAAAAGCTCTTTATTTTTATGTTTTTTTGCCGCATTTTCCATTTTATTCAACAAAAAAACTTTTTCTTCATTAGTATTATATCCATAATACCAATCAAAATAATCCAGAATTGAAATTCTATCATTTACTATACCCAAATAGCCTCCTTTTTCAATATAATTTTGAATAAGAGAATCTAATGAAGCGTTCTTCAATTCCAGTTTTTTTTGTTTTTCAAAGCTACTAGATATATTCCTTTCCAGTTGCAAATAAAAATAATCTACATCAGCATAGTCTGTTTTATCTTTATTTTGTGAAAAACTTATGTTAATAGAAAGAAAAAACAATATGAAAATAATAATAAATCTGAATTTTATAAAAATCATATACAAATACATTCTAAAACATTCTTAATAACCCACACTATAGATTATTAAGAAATCATCAAAAATCAATATGAACTAATAATTACCTTGTAAAAATACAAATTTATTATGACTTTATAAATTTCTAAATAATCTTCATGCTATTAAATATTTATATAACTTCCGATAAATAATTACACTAATTTATTATCTTTGCAAAAAAAACATTCTATGAGCAAAGTATTAGAAGTCAAAGGTTATACAGCCGAAGAAATTAAAGCCTTGATAA